>NZ_BAAAKE010000018.1:0-186521 GCF_039527585.1 Saccharothrix xinjiangensis
CCCACATGATCCCCACCCACCTCATCCCCCTCCACCAAATACCCCTCACCCCCAACGGAAAAATCAACAAAAACGCCCTACCCGCACCAAGCGGGGATGTGGACGCCGATCGCGCGGACCGGACCGCGCCGCGCACGGCGCTGGAGGAGGTCCTGGTCGAGGCGTGGGCCGACGTGCTCGGCGTGGGCGAGGTCGGCGTGCACGACGACTTCTTCGAACTGGGAGGTGACTCGCTGACCGCCACCAGGATCATCGGCAGGCTGCGGCAGGTCTTCGAGGGCGGCGACGTGACGCTGCGGACGCTGTTCACCACGTCGACCGTCGCGGCGATGGCGGCGGCGCTCACCGCGGGCGAGACGGTGCCCGGCAGGCTGGAGCGGATCGCGCAGCTCCACCTGGAGGTGGCCCGGCTGTCGCCGGACGAGGTCGAGGCCGAGCTCGCCAGGCAGCGCGACAGCGAGGGCGGTGCCCGCCGATGACCGAGCACCGCACGGCCGGGGACGCCCTGGCCGCGAAGAAGCGCGAACTGCTGCGGCTGCGGCTGGCCGAGGAAGGCCTGCTCCGCCCGGCGGCCGAGGCCGCCGACCGGATACCCGCGCGCGAGGAGGGCGTCGACCCGCCGCTGTCCGCCACGCAGCGCCGGATGTGGTTCCTCCAGCAGCTGGACCCGGCGAGCCCGGCGTACAACCTGTGCGGCGGGGCCGAGCTGCGCGGCCGGCTCGACGTGGGGGCGCTGCGCCGCGCCCTGGCCGAGGTCGTGTCCCGGCACGAGGTCCTGCGGACCACCTACCGGGTGCCCGACGGGGGCCTGCCGGTCCAGGTCGTCCGCGAGGAGGCCGAACTCCCGCTGGAAGTCCTCGACCTGAGCGGCCTCCCGGAGCGGGACAGGGCCGAGGAGGTGGAGGCGGTCACCCGCGCGGAGGGGCGCCGCCCGTTCGACCTGGCCGAGGACCTGCCGCTGCGCGTGCTGCTGGTCCGGCTCGCCGACGACGAGCACCTGCTCGTCCTCACCGCGCACCACATCGCCTTCGACGACGTCTCCTGGCGCCCGCTGATCACGGAGCTGGCCGCCGGCTACGCGGCGTCCGCCACCGGCCGGCCGGTGGACGCCCCGCCGCGACCGGCGTTGCAGTACGGCGACTTCGCGGCCTGGCAGCGCGACTTCCTCGCCGGCGACCGGCTCGACGCGCAGCGCCGGTTCTGGCGCGACCGGCTCGACCCGGCGCCGCCGGCGCTGGACCTGCCCACCGACTCCGCCCGGCCGCCGACGCCCGCGCTGGACGGCGGGAGGCGGTCGGTCACCCTGCCGGCCGAGGTGTGGTCGGAGATCACCGAGCTGGGCCGGGGCGAGGGCGCCACGCCGTTCATGGTGGTGCTGGCGGCGTTCCAGGCGCTGCTGTTCCGCTACACGGGCAGCACCGACATCGCGGTCGGCTCGCCGGTGATCAACCGCGACCGCCCGGAGCTGGAGGACCTGATCGGCAACTTCGGCAACACCCTGGTGCTGCGGACCGACCTCTCCGGCGACCCGACCTTCCGCGGGCTGCTGCGCCGGGTGCGGGAGGTGTGCGCCGAGTCGTTCGCGCACCAGGACCTCCCCTTCGACACCATGGTCGAGGAGCTGAAACCCGCGCGGGCCATCAACCGCTCCGCGCTGTTCGACGTCGTGTTCTCCCAGCGGGTGGAGGCGCCCAGGGACGTCGAGCTGCCCGGCCTGGTGCTGCGCGAGCGCGAGCTGTACAACGGCGTGACCCGGTTCGACCTGGTGCTGGGCACGCGCCCGGAGACGGCGCCGGACGGCGCCCCGGCCGGCCTGACCTGCACCCTGACCTACCGGCTCGACCTGTTCACCGCGGAGACCGCCGACCGCCTGCTGGGCCACCTGCGGGAGCTGCTCGGCAGCGCGCTGGCCGACCCGGACCTCCCGGTCGGGCGGCTGCGGCTGATGAGCGGGCCGGAGCGGACCCGGGTGGTCGAGGAGTGGAACCGGACCGACGCCGACTTCCCGCTGGACCGCCCGCTGCACCGGCTGCTGGAGGACCGGGCGGCCGCCGCGCCCGACGACGTGGCCGTGGTGGCGTACCTGCCCGGCGGCGGCACCGAGCAGGTCACCCGCGCCGGGCTCAACGCCTCGGCGAACCGCCTGGCCCGCTACCTCGTCTCCCTCGGCGTGACGGCCGAGTCGCTGGTCGGCGTCCACCTGGAGCGGTCGGTGGACCTCGTGGTGGCGCTGCTGGCGGTGCTGAAGGCGGGCGGCACGTTCGTGCCGCTGGAGACGTCCTGGCCCGCGGCGCGGGTCCGGACCATCGCCGAGGACGCCGGCCTGTCGCTGGTGGTGAGCCGCTCGGCGCCCGCCGACCCGGCGGAGGCGCCGGACCTCCCGGTCGTGCGCCTCGACCTGGTCGGCGAGGCGCTGGCCGGGTTCGGGGACACCGACCTGGTGGCCGGGGTGGACTGCCCGGACGTGGGCGGCGAGTCGTGCGCCTACGTCATCTACACCTCGGGCTCGACGGGCACGCCCAAGGGCGCCATGATCCGGCACCGCGGCCTGGCCAACCGGCTGCCGTGGCAGCGCGGCCTGCTCGGGCTCGGCCGGGACGACGCCGTGCTGTTCAAGGCGCCGCTGAGCTTCGACATCTCGATGAACGAGGTGTTCCTCCCGCTGTACGCGGGCGCCCGGCTGGTGGTCGCCGAACCCGGCGGGCACGCCGACGTCGGCCACCTGCTGGAGGTGGTCGCCGAGCAGCGGGTCACCTTCGTGTACCTGGTGGCGTCGATGCTCGACCTGGTGCTGGAGCGGCCGGACGTCGCCGAGGCGACCCGCTCGCTGCGGCACGTCTGGTGCGGCGGGGAGACGGTGAGCCCGGAGCTGCACCGCCGCTTCCGCGAGCGGATCGGCGTGACCATGTACCACGGCTACGGCCCCGCCGAGACGACGATCGGCGTGACCTGCCAGGTCTACGCCGAGGACGACGACCCGCGCGGCATCTCCATCGGCCGGCCGAACCCGAACACCGCGATCCACCTGCTCGACGACCGGCTGGCGCCGGTGCCCGTCGGCGTCACCGGGGAGATCTACGTCGGTGGCGAACCCCTGGGGCGCGGCTACCTCAACCAGCCCGGTCTGACCGCGAGCAGGTTCGTGGCCAACCCGTTCGGCTCGGGCGACCGGCTCTACCGCACCGGCGACCTCGGCCGGTACCGGCCGGACGGCAGCATCGTCTTCCTGGGCCGGACCGACAACCAGGTCAAGATCCGCGGTTCCCGGGTGGAGCTGGAGGAGATCGAGGCCGTCCTCCGGCGGCACCCGGACGTCCGCCAGGCGGTCGTGCTGCTGCGCGAGGACACCCCGGGCGCGGCGGCGCTGGCCGCGTACTACGTCCACGAGGAGGGCCGCGCCCTGCCTGCCGCCGACCTGCGCGGCTGGCTGGCCCGGCAGGTGCCCGACTACATGGTGCCCACCGCGTTCACCGCGCTGCCCGCCTTCCCGGCGCTGGACTCCGGGAAGGTCGACCGGGCCGCGCTGCGGGCGCTGGCCCCGAGGGCCGCCGCGGGCGAACCGGCCGTGCCGCACCTGGAGCCGCGCGCGGCGACCGAGCGCCTGGTCGCGGCCGTGTGGTCGGAGGTGCTGGGCGCGCCGGCGGTGGGGTTGGACGACAACTTCTTCGACCTCGGCGGGCACTCCCTGCTGCTGGTGCGCGTGCAGACCCGGTTGCGCGCCGAACTGGGCCGGGACCTGCCCGTGGTGGAGCTCTACACCCACCCGACGGTGCGGGCGCTCGCCGCGCACCTCGACGCGACGCGGGCCGCCGGCGACGAGGACGGGTCGGCGCGGGCCGGTGGCGGGAACGGGTCGGCGCGGGCCGACGACGGGCTGGACAAGGCGAGGGAACGGGCGGCGCGCCAACGGTTGGCGATGACCGCGGGACGAGTGGCTCAGGCGACGCGGAGGGCCGGCGATGACCGACGCTGACGACGAACTGGCGATGTCCCTGAGCATCGCGATCGTGGGGATGCAGGGGCGGTTCCCCGGCGCGCCCGACGTGGACGCGTTCTGGCGCAACGTCTCCACCGGGGTCGAGTCGGTCTCGACCTTCACCGACGAGGAGTACCTCGCCGCGGGCGGCGACCCCGGCGGGCTCGACGACCCCTACCTGGTCAAGGCCGAGGCCGCGGTCGACGGGATCGACTCCTTCGACGCCGCCTTCTTCGGCTACCAGCCCGCCGAGGCGCAACTGCTCGACCCGCAGCAGCGCCTGTTCCTGGAGTGCGCGCACCACGCGCTCGAACGCGCCGGTCACGACCCCGGCGCGTTCGACGGCGCCATCGGGGTGTACGCGGGCACGGGGCTGAACAAGTACCTGCTGTTCAACGTGCTGCCGAACCTGTCGTCCGGTGACGCGATCGGGCTGCTGCCCGCCCTGTTCGGCAACGCGCACAGCTCGCTGGCCACCCGCACCTCCTACGAGCTGGACCTCACCGGTCCCAGCGTCGCGGTGCAGACGAGCTGCTCGACCTCGCTGACGGCGGTCCACCTGGCGTGCCAGGACCTGCTGGGGTACCGCTGCGACATGGCCCTGGCGGGTGGCGCCTCGCTCAACCCCGCGCCCCGGCGCGGCTACCGGTACGTGCGCGACGGCCACCTGTCGCCGAGCGGGCGCTGCCGCGCGTTCGACGCCGAGGCCGACGGGATGGTGCCGGGCGACGGGGTCGGTGTCGTGGTGCTGCGGCGGCTGTCCGACGCCCTCGCCGACGGCGACCACGTGCACGCCGTCATCAGGGCCACCGCGATCAACAACGACGGCCGGCGCAAGGTCGGGTACGCCGCGCCGAGCGTCGTGGGCCAGGCGGAGGTGATCGCGACCGCGCACGCGCTGGCCGGCGTGGACCCGGAGTCGATCACCTACGTGGAGGCGCACGGCACGGGCACCGCGGTCGGCGACCCGATCGAGGTGAGCGCGCTGAAGCGGGCGTTCGCCGGCACCTCGGAACGCCACCGGTGCGCCCTGGGCGCGGCGAAGGCCAACATCGGGCACACCGACGCGGCGGCGGGCGTCGCCGGGCTGATCAAGGCCGCGTTGGCGCTGGAGCACCGCGTGCTGCCGCCGAGCCCGAACTTCCGGGCGCCCAACCCGCTGCTGGAGCTGGACCGGGGGCCGTTCTACGTCAACGACCGGCGCGCCGCCTGGGAGGGCGACGGGCCGCTGCGGGCCGGGGTCAGCTCGTTCGGCATCGGCGGCACCAACGCGCACGCCGTGCTGGAGCAGCCGCCGCCCGCCCCGGGTCCGGGCGCCGCCGAACCGTGGTCCGCGCTGGTGCTGTCGGCCAAGACGCCCGAGGCCCTGCGCGCCGCCTCCGCCGAGCTGGGCGCCCACCTGGCGGCCCACCCGGAACTCGACCTCGCCGACGTCGCGCACACGCTCCAGGTCGGCCGGAAGGCCCACCGGCACCGGCGCTCGCTGGTCTGCCGGGACACCGCGGAGGCCGCCCGCGCGCTCGCCGACGACCCCGTCGGCGCGGTCCACGTCGCCGACGAGTCCGCGCCGCCCGTGGTGTTCATGTTCCCCGGCGGCGGCGCGCAGTACGACGGCATGGGCCGCGAGCTGTACGGGGCCGAGCCGGTGTTCCGCGACGCGATCGACCGCTGCGCGGAGGTCCTGCGCCCCGTCCTCGGCCGGGACCTGCGCGAACTGCTGTACCCGGTGGGCGCCCCGGGCGGTGACCGGCTCTCCGCCGCGCACGCCACCTTCCCGGCGCTGCTGGCCACCGAGTACGCCATGGCCACGTGGCTGATCTCGCGCGGGGTGCGGCCGGCGGCGATGATCGGGCACAGCCTCGGCGAGTACGCCGCCGCCTGCGTGGCCGGCGTGCTGTCGCTGGAGGACGTGCTGCCGCTGGTGGTGGCGCGGGAGCGGCTGTTCGTCCGGGCCGGTGGCGCGACGCTCGGCGTCGCGCTGGGCGCGGAGGAGGTCGCGGGCCTGCTGACCGGCACGCTGTCCGTCGCCGCGGTGAACGGCCCGGTCTCGTGCACGGTGTCCGGCGCGGTGGAGGACGTCGCCGCGCTGGAGCGCCGGCTCGCCGCGGACGGCGTGGAGCACCACCGGATGCGCATCCCGGCGGCGGTCCACTCGGCGTTGCTGGAACCGGTCCTCGGCGAGTACGCCGACCGGCTCGCCGCGATCGGGCTGAGCGAGCCGACCATCCCGTTCGCGTCCAACGTCAGCGGCGACTGGATCGCGCCCGGTGAGGCGGCGGACCCCGCGTACTGGGTGCGGCACACCCGCTCCGCGGTCCGCTTCGCCGACGGGCTGCGCACCCTGTGCCGCGACCGGCGACCGGTCCTGCTGGAGGTCGGGCCCGGCCGGAGCCTGTCCCGGCTCGCCGCGGGCCTGCCCGAGCTGTCGGGGCCGGTGGTGGCCACCATGCGCCACCCCAGCGCCGGGCGGTCCGACGTCGCGGTGCTGCTCGACGCGGTCGGGCAGCTCTGGCGGCACGGCGTCCCGGTGGACTGGCGCGCGCACCACGCCGGCCGCTCGCGCCGCCGGGTGCCCCTGCCCGGCTACGCCTTCCAGCGCCGCCGGTACTGGCTGGAGCCGCCGGCCGGCCGGTCCGGCGCGGTCGAGCCGACCACCCGGCTCTCCGCCGCGCCGTGGTCGACCGCCGGGGCGGAACCCACCGGGGAGCCGACCGGGCTCGGCGACGCCTACCTGGTGGTGGACGGGCTGGCCGACCCGGGCTTCCGGTTCGCCCGGCACCTCGCCGCGCTCGGCGCGCGGCGGCTCGTGGTGACCGACCCGCCGCGCGCCCGCTCACCCATCGCGCCCGCCGTCGTGGCGCCGGACGCGGTGCGCGCCGCCGAGCGGCGCCTGCGCGAGCGGAACCCGGTCGACCGGATGCCCGCCGGGCTCGCCGCGGAGCTGGACCGCCTGAGCGTCCACCACGTGTGCGACTACCTCCGCGAGCACGGCATCCGGCTGGAGCCGGGGTCGGCGCACCGCAGGCAGGAGATCGCGGCGGCGCTGGGGCTGCTGCCCAAGTACGAGCGGTTCCTCGACGCGTTCCTGCGGATGCTGGCCGAGGACGGCCTGGTGGAGCTCGACGGCGACGCCGTCGCGGTCCTGCGCGAGGGGTCGCGCCCCGGCGAGGCGGCGGAGCTGAGCGCCGAGCTGGCCGCCCGGCACCCGGACTACCGGCGCGACCTGGAGCTGCTGGCGCACACCGTCTCCCGGTTCGGCCCCGCGCTGCGCGGCGAGATCGACGGCAACGAGGCGTTCATCCCCGGCGGCGACGTCGACGCGTTCACCACCCTGCTCGACGACCGGATCAAGACCAGCGACGTGTCGGTCTACGGGCCGCTGATCGCCGAGCTGGTCGCGAAGCTGGCCCGGCAGGCGGCCGGGCGGACGCTGCGGGTGCTGGAGGTGGGCGCCGGCAGCGGGCACCTGAGCTGGCTGGTGGCCGAGGCGGTGCGCGGCCTGGGCAACGTCGAGTACCACTTCACCGACCTGGGCCGGTCGTTCGTGCTCGCCGGGCAGCGCCGGGCCCGCGAGGCGGGCATCGACTTCATGCGGTTCGGCGTGCTGGACATCTCGCGCGAGCCCACCGGCGACGACTACCCGCCGGGCGGCTTCGACGTCGTGCTGGCGTTCAACGTGCTGCACGCGACGCCGGACGTGCGGGTGTCCGCGGGCAACGCCCGGACCCTGCTGGCCCCGGGCGGGGTGGCCCTCGTGCTGGAGGCGACGCGCCCGCGCCGGTGGTCGACGCTGCGCGCCGGCCTGGCCGAGGGCTGGTGGTACTTCGACGACGACGTGCGCGTGGACTCGCCGCTGATCGGCCCGGACCGGTGGGTCGAGGTGCTGGGCGCGGCGGGCCTGGAGGCCGTCACCGCCCACCCGGGCGGCGACGGCCCTCCCGAGCCGGTCGACCACGCGCTGGTCATCGGGCGGCGCCCGACCGCCGACCACGACCTCGCCACCGAGCAGCGGCGCCGGATCGGGCTGCTGGAGGCGTCCGGCGCGGCGGTGTCGGTCGTGCCCTCGACCTCCTGGCTGCCGGTCGGCCTCGACGGGGTCGTCCTCGTGCTCACGCCGGGCACGACGGCCGCCGACCTGGACGAGCTGCGCCGCGCGACCCGGGTCGGCGGCGCGGCGCGGGTCCTGCTGCTCGACGGCGCCGCGCCCACCGACCCGAGGCTGTCCCGCTACGCCGAGGGCCTGGTGGCCCGCCACCACCTCGACGGCGACGACGCCTGGACCTACGTGGCGTGGCGCTCGGCCGAGGGCGGTGACGCGGACGGGCTGGAGGCGGACGCGCTGCGCGCGCTGCTGACCACGGCGCGGGCGCCGTCGGTCGTGGTGCGGCCCGACGTGTCCGGTGACGGGCGGGAGCGGGGCGCGCCACGGGACCCCGGCGGCGGGTCGGCGTTCAACGAGCGGCCGGCGCTGGGCACCGAGTACGTCGTGCCCCGGGACGAGTTGGAGGACGCGGTGGCGAAGCTGTGGGCCGAGGTGCTGGGGCTCGACCGGGTCGGCGCGCACGACGACTTCTTCGACCTGGGCGGCGAGTCGCTGCTGGCCATGCAGCTGGTGGCCAGGTTGCGCGACCGGCACGGGGCCGACCTGTCCATGCGGCAGCTGTTCGACGCGCCGACCGTCGCCCGGCTCACCGCGCTCCTGCGCGCGGCGGGCGGGACGTCCGCGCCGACCGTCACCGGCGGGAACCGGCGCGGCCGGGCGGCGCGGCGGACCGCGGACGGCGGCCTCCTGGTCGCCGGCGCCGCGGCGCCGACCGAGGTGGGGGACGCGCGTGGGACCGACTGAACCAGGACGTGACGACGTGCTCGTCGACGACGGCGACGACGTCGTGCTGTTCCGGCCCTCCTACGCCCAGGAGAGGATGTGGTACTTCTACCGGCTCGACCCCGGCAACCCGTTCTACACGGTCCCGCTCGGGCTGCGGCTGACCGGTGAGCTGGACGTGGCGGCGCTGCGGGGCGCGCTGAACGACATCGCGGACCGGCACGAGATCCTGCGCACCACGTTCGGGACCGTCGAGTCGGAACTGGTGCAGGTGGTCGCCTCCCGCGCGGACGTGGAGCTGCCCGTGGTCGAGGTGCCGCCCGCGGCCGACCCGGAGCTGCCCGTCGAGGAGCGGGAGGAGGTCCGCCGGCTGCTCGTGGAGCGGGTCCGGCCGCCGTTCGACCTGGAGCGCGGCCCGCTGCTGCGGGCGACGCTGTTCCGGCTGGGGCCGGCGGACCACCTGCTGCTGTTCGTGCTGCACCACATCATCCACGACGGCTGGTCGCTGGGCGTGCTGGGCGGGGAGCTGTCGGCCGCCTACCGCGCCAGGGTGACGGGCACGCCCGGACCGCTGCCGCCGCTGGAGGTCCAGTACGGCGACTTCGCCGAGTGGCAGCGCGACTGGCTGTCCGGCGAGGTGCTGGAGTCGCAGCTCGCGTACTGGCGCGGCCGGCTCGGCGGGGAGCTGCCGGTGCTGGGGCTGCCGCTCGACCGGCCGCGACCGGAGGTCCAGTCCTTCCGCGGCGGGCGGGTGGAGCTGGCGCTGAGCCCCGCGCTGTCCGACGCCGTCAAGGACCTCGGCAGGCGGTGCGGCGCCACGCCGTTCATGGTCCTGCTGGCGTCGTTCCTGGTGCTGCTGCACCGCTACTCGCGCCAGGACGACATCGTCGTCGGGTCGCCCGTGGCGAACCGGCACCAGGCGAAGGTCGAACCGCTGATCGGCCTGTTCGTCAACACGCTGGTGTTCCGGGCCGACCTGTCCGGCGACCCCTCGTTCGGCGCTTTCCTCGACCGCGTCCGGGACGTGTGCGTCGAGGTGTACGCGCACCAGGAGACGCCGTTCGAGAAGCTGGTCGAGGACCTGCACCCGCACCGCGACCCGAGCCGCAACCCGCTGTTCCAGGTGATGTTCGCGATGCAGGCGCCCCCGAACACCGACATCCCCCTGCCGGGCCTGCGGGTGGCGCCGATCCGGGTCGACCGGTGGTGGACGCGGTTCGACCTGGAACTGCACTTCTGGGAGCACCCCGACCACTTCCGCGGGCTGTTCGTGTTCGCCGCCGACCTGTTCGACACCACCACCGTCGAGCGGATGTCCGCGCACCTGCGGCAGGTGCTGGAGGTCGCGACGCGGGACGCCGACCTGCCGCTGGGCGAGCTCCTGCCGGAGGCCGACCTGCCGGCTCCCGCCGAACCCGCGGCCCCGGAGCCGCCGCGCGCGGTGGCCGCCGACCTGCCGGGCGGCGAGCCGCGCACCGAGCTGGAGGAGCTGGTCGCCGCCCGGTGGCGCGAGGCCCTCGACGTCGGCCTGGTGGACGTGCACACCAACTTCTTCGACGTCGGCGGCACCTCGCTGCTGCTCGCCCGCGTCCACGAGGGCCTCCAGCGGGACCTGGCGCGGGAGCTCCGGATGGTGGACCTGCTCCGCTTCCCCACCGTCCGCTCGTTCGCCGCGTTCCTGTCCGGTGAGCAGGAGTCCCGGACCGCCGGGCAGGACCGGGCGCGGGCGAGGACCCAGGCCATGAAGCAACGGAGGCGTCGCCGATGACACCCGGTCCGCGCGCGGTGCACGAGGTCTTCGCCGAGCAGGCGGCCCGCACCCCCGAGGCGGTCGCCGTGCTCCACGACGGGGTCGGGCTGACCTACCGCGAGCTGGACGGGCGCAGCGCCGCCGCGGCGGCGGGCCTGCGCTCGCTCGGGGTGGGGCCGGAATCGGTGGTGGGGCTCTGCGTGGACCGCTCGCCGGAGCTGGTGGTCGGCGTCCTGGCCGTCCTCCGGGCCGGCGGGGCCTACCTGGCCCTGGACCCGGCCTACCCGGACGCGCGGCTGTCGTTCATGCTCGCGGACAGCGGGGCCCGGCTCGTGGTGACCGGCGCCCGACCGGGCGTCGACCTCCCCGACCCGGTGCGGGGCCTGACCCTCGACGACCTGGCCGCGGCCGGTCGCGGCGGGGGGACGGCACCGGACGCGGCGGACCCGGACTCCGCGGACCCGGATGCGCCGGCGTACGTGCTCTACACGTCGGGGTCGACGGGGCGGCCGAAGGGCGTGCTGATGGGGCACCGGCCGTTGGCGCACCTCGTCGGGTGGCACCGCGACCAGGACGGCGACCTGGTCGGCCACCGCACCCTCCAGTTCGCGCCGATCAGCTTCGACGTCTCGTTCCAGGAGATCTTCTCCACGCTGTGCTCGGGCGGCACGCTGGTGCTGCTCGACGAGCGGCGGCGGCGCGACCCGGGGCTACTGGCGCGGACCCTGGTGGAGCAGCGGGTGAACCGGCTCTTCCTGCCGGCCGCCGTGCTGCACCCGCTGGCCGTGGCGGGGCGGGACGTCCCGCCGCCGGGCGCCCTGCGCGAGGTGGTGTGCGCCGGGGAGCAGTTGCGGATCACCCCGGCGGTCAGGGAGTGGTTCGGCGCGCTGCCCGGCTGCGTGCTGCACAACCACTACGGCCCCACCGAGACCCACGTGGTCACCGCGCACCGGATGACCGGCGACCCCGCGGACTGGCCCGCGCTGCCCCCGATCGGCCGCGCCCTGCCGCACGTGCGCGCCCACGTGCTCGACGAGGCCGGGAACCCGGTGGACGTCGGCGAGGGCGAGCTGCACCTGGGCGGGGACTGCCTGGCCCACGGCTACCTGGGTCGCGACGACCTCACCGCGGAGCGCTTCCCGACCGGTCCCGCCGACCGCGGCCGGACCTACCGCACCGGCGACCTGGTGCGCCGCGACCCGGGCGGCGTGCTGACCTACCTGGCCCGAGCCGACCACCAGGTCAAGATCCGGGGGTACCGGGTCGAGCCTGGCGAGGTGGAGGCGGTGCTGGCCGAGCACCCGGAGGTGCGGGACTGCGTCGTCGTGGCGCGCGAGAACCCCGACGGGTGGAAGCAGCTGGTCGCCTACGTCGTGCCGGTCGAGGCCCCGCCCGAGGGGGCGGGCGAGGTCGTGGCGCGGCGCTTCGAGCCGCGGTGGTTCGACCACCTGAGCGCCCGGCTGCCGGACTTCAGCGTGCCCGCCACGTACGTGACCCTGGCCGGGCTGCCGATGACGCCCAGCGGCAAGGTGGACCGGCTGGCCCTGCCCGACCCGGTCGCGCGGCGTCCTCGGCTGGCCGCGCCGGCGGTGCCGCCGAGGCCGGGGCTCCAGGCCGCGGTCGCCGGGCTGTGGCGGGAGGTCTTGCAGTTGTCCGAGGTGGGCGCGCACGACAACTTCTTCGACCTGGGCGGCAGTTCGCTGCTGCTCGCGCAGGTCGTCACCAGGCTGGCCGACCTGGACGGCGTCGACCGGCCGGTGCCGGGGATCGCCCTGCTGCTGGAGGACCCGACCGTGGCGGGCTGGGCGGGCGCGCTGGCGGGCGAGGGCCGGGCGCCGGGCGGCGGCGACCGCAGCGAGGCCGTGCTGCGGGGTCGGCGTCGGCAGCGGGTGCCCCGGCGGGGCCGGTGACCCGGCGCGACCCACCCGCCCCGGCAGGTCCGCGGGCCCGGCGCGATCCACCCGCCGCAGCGGGTCCGCGGGCCCGGTCCGGGAGCTCCCGCGCCGGCCGCCGGCCGGGGTAGATTCTCGTGCCGACGCGCGTCGGATCGCACTGAGGAGCACGATGTCCGTTCCCGCCGACCTGGTGGCCACCGCCGACCTCTACGACGAGCACGGCGAGTCGGTCCAGTGCTGCGACACGCAGTTCCGGCAGTTCGGCGGTCGCACCGCCTTCCGGGGCGCGATCACGACCGTCCGCTGCCCCGAGGACAACGTTCTGCTCAGGTCGGTGCTCGCCGAGCCGGGCCACGGCCGGGTGCTCGTCGTCGACGCCGGCGGGTCGCTCCACCGCGCCCTCGTCGGCGCGGTCGTCGGGGGCATCGCCGTCGACAACGGCTGGGCCGGCATCGTGGTCAACGGGGCCGTCCGCGACGTCGCGGCCCTGCGCGGGCTCGACGTCGGCGTCAAGGCGCTGGGCACCAACCCGCGCAAGTGCACCACGACCGGCGCGGGCGAGCGCGACGTCCCCGTCAGCTTCGGCGGCGCCACCTTCGTCCCCGGCGGCCTGCTGCACAGCGACGAGGACGGCATCGTGGTCCTGCCCGCCCACGGGTGATCGCACCGCTCGCCTGACGGGGTCGCCCGGCACGAGCCGCGGCACGCGAAAGGCCCCCGGCGTCCGCCGGGGGCCTTCACGTCACTCGACCGCGCCGACCGGCGTCAGATGATCCAGGCGTGGAAGCGCTGGGCGCCGACCACGTCGGAGTTGTCGTCACGGGTCGTGGCGCACGCCCACTGCTGGATCTTCGCGCCGTTGGCCACCGAGCCGTCGCGCACGTCGACGCACTTCGGGCGCAGCACGTTGGCGAACCAGCTGCGCTCCGGCGCGATCGCCACCGAGTCGTCGCTCTGGGAGACCAGCAGGAACCGCTGCGACGGGAGGTCCGACGGGTTGCTGGTGCAGTCCCACTGCTGGAGCTGGACGCCGTTGGCCACGCTGCCGCCGCGCACGTCCAGGCACTTGCCGGAGTGCACGAACTGGAGCTGCGACCACTCGGCGTCCGGGGTCAGCACGCGCAGCCGCTGCTGGCTGACGCCCACGCAGTTGTACTGCTGGATGTCCGCACCGTTGGCGACGGAGCCGTTGACCACGTCGAAGCACTTGCGGCTGTTGACGTTCTCGATCTCGATGATGAGCTCCTCGGCGTTGGCCGAGACGTCGGCCGAGCGCTGCTGAGCCGCGCCCGGCTTGGCCTTGCCGACCTTCGCCAGGACCTCCCCCACGGTGCTGCCCTTCGCGGCGGTCGCGGGCTGCGGCGCGCCGGCCGTGGCCGACGAGGAGAGCAGACCGGTGACCGCCGCGAAACCGATGGCCGCCACGACGACCGAACGGGTGATTACCTTCTTCAACGAATACCCTTTCCCCCACTGGTGAGCGCCCGGTCTCCGAACCGGGCGAAGAAACCTTCGCAGAAATCACCCACGCCGTCAAGCAGAATTGCACGGGTAACGGATCGAGCCTCTCGAACGATAGACGCCGCCCACCCCTCGGACGAGGTCGGCCGTATCCGGCGCAACTCTCCGCCGAGGCATCGTTCAGCAGCTGTTCACCTCACGCGATGCGCAAGAGCAGTCCAGGTCCGGGACACCGGGGCACCGCTTCCGGGACGGCGTGGAGAAATGGCGCCGAGGAGCTCCGGACACGGCGGCGCGGATCCGCGCCCCGGCTTTGTCCAAGAATTCCAACAGGCAGCTCAACAAAGCGCGGGCAATGACCGGACCGCCCTCTCCGGCATCCCGCCGGCGGGACACGGGGATACCGTTCGGACTGGTCCGGACACCCTGAGGACGGCGTTCCGCCCCCGGAGGTTGCCCGCACGTGGGCACTTCCTCGAAATCGAACACGCGTTCGGGTCGACATCTCCGCTCATGGGCACACCGACCGGTGCGGCACACCGGGGAAGTAGGTCTCCCAGTCGGCGCCGGCGGGTTCGGCGCACGTCTCGCGCAGCACCCGCTCGAAGTCGGTGTCGAACTGCCACAGCTCGCCGCTGCGCACCTCCACCAGCCGCAGCCGGCGGCTCTCCGGGTCGTAGCGCGGTCCGGAGAACTCCAGACCGGGGGTGCGCAGCGACAGCAGGGACCGGCCGGACGCCAGGTCCCACAGGGCGACGGCGCCGCGGTGGACGGCGGCCAGCGCCCGCCCGTCCGGCGAGAACCCGACCTCCGGGCGTTCGGGGACGCCGTCCGCCTCCAGGAGGGTGCGGGGCGAGCCGGGGTCGGCGGCGTCCAGGACGGTCAGGTCGGAGGTGTCGAGGTCGACGACCGCGACCAGGCCGCGGGGCCCCGGGTGCGGGTACAGGCGGTTGGTGCGGCTGAGCAGGGTCGCGACGCGGTGCGGCGTCCCGTTCGCCGACCACAGCTCCACGTGGTGGCTGCCGCCCTCGCGGCGGGAGAGGACGACGCCCGTGCCGTCGGGCAGGGGCACGGCGTGCTCGACGGCGGTGGCGGGCAGGCGGGTGCGGTGCGCGTCGCCCGGCCGCCAGGTCACGGCGGCCTCGTCCTCCACCGCGGTCAGCAGGGCGCCCGCCGCGTCCATGCCGTGGAACAGCGGCCAACCGCTCACGGTGGCGACCTCCCTCGGCGAGTCGGGGTCGCCGACGTCCCAGAGCCGGAAGGAGTCGCCCGTCGTCGCCCTGGTGAGCAGGGTGCGCTGGTCGGCGCTCACGAGGTAGGGGAAGGACTCGGGCGGCAGGGCGGCCGCCCGGCGCCACCGGTCGCCGTCCCGCGCCCACAGCCGGTCGCCCTGCCGGTCCAGGGTGAGCGCGATCCGGTCGGGCGGGAACGCGAAGCCGCCGCCCAGGGTCTCGGCGCCGCCCGCGGCGGCCGCGAGCAGGAGGGCGTCGCGCGCCTCGGTGGTCGGCGCGACCAGGTAGGCGGCCCGCGCGAGGGCCACCGCGTGGCCCGGTCGCGAGTGCGCCAGGGCGACGGCGGCGTCCGCGGCCCGCAGCGACAGCGCCTCGTTGCGCTCACGGGCGGCGGTGCGCTGGGCGGACCCGGCGTAGACCGCGGTCCCGGCCAGCAGCACGGCGAGCACGACGAGGCCCGCCACGAGCCGCCGCAGCCTGCGCACGCCGCGACGCCGGTCGGCCAGCAGCTCGCGCTGCGAGGCCAGGCTCGCGTCCAGGAACTCCCGCTCGCCGGGGTTGAGCCGGTCCCGCAGGCGGTCCGCCTGCTCCAGGTGCGCGCCCCGGTAGAGCGCGTCGGGGTCGCGGTGGTGCGCCCGCCACGCCGCGGCGGCCTCGGTGAGCCGCCGGTGCGCCCGCAGGGCGTCGCGGTCCTCGTCGAGCCACGCCGCGAGCCGGGGCCAGGCGCGCAACAACGCCTCGTGGGCGAGTTCGACGGCGTCCCGGTCCAGGGCGATCAGGCGCGCGGCGGAGAGCCTGCCCAGCAGCTCGTCGCCGACGTCCAGCTCGTGCCGGTGCGCGCGCCGCTTGGTGTCCTCGGTGCCGTCGCCCGGCGCGGTCAGCCGCAGGAGCACCCGGCGCACCGCGTGCCGGTCCTCCTCGGTCAGCGCGCCGTAGACCTCCTCGGCGGTGCGGGCCAACGCGTGCCCGACCCCGCCCGCGTCCTCGTAGGCGGCCAGCGACAGCACCGTCCCGCGTCGCCGCCGCCACGTCTCGACCAGCACGTGCGACACCAGCGGCAGCGCGCCCGGCCGGCCCGCGACGTCCGCGAGCAGGCGGGTCAGCAGGGAGGTCTCCAGCGACACCCCGCGGCGCGCGGCGGGCTCGGTGGCGGCGCGGCGCAGCTCGTCCACCGACATGGGCCCGACCAGCAGCTGGGCCCGGTGCAGGGCGGCCACCAGCTCCGGGTGGCGGCCGCAGTGCCCGTAGAAGTCGGCCCGCACGCCGAGGACGACCCGGGTGGCGCCCGAGGCGGCCCCGGTCAGCGCCCGCACCAGCCACGCCCGGTCGGCCTCGCCGCAGAGGGTGAACGCCTCCTCGAACTGGTCGACCACGACCAGCGGGTCGTCCGCCACCTGCCGCAGCAGCACGCGCAGGTGACCCGGGTCGGCCGCCAGCTCGGCCCGGACCTCGACCGCGGACCGGCCGACGGGTCCGGCGATCGCGGCCGCGATCGCGGTCAGCGGATCCGCGCCCGGCGTGACCACGAGGCCGGTGCGCCCGGACCGCGCGACGAGCCCGGCGCGCAGCAGGGACGACTTGCCCGACCCGGACGGGCCGAACACGCCGACGAAGCACCGCTCGTCCACCAGCGCCAGCAGCGAGTCGACCAGGGCCTCGCGGCCGAAGAAGCGGTCGGCGTCCTCCACCCGGTAGGCGGCCAGGCCGACGTACGGGCAGTCCTCCGGCCGCTGCTCCGGCGCGGCGACCAGCGAGCGCCACCGGGCGGTCCACTCCTCCACGTCGCCGCCGCACGCGCGGACGAACGCCCGCGTCACCGCCAGGCTCGGCAGCCTCCGCCCGGCCACCGCCTCGGACAGCGCGGCGGCCGAGTAGTTGGCCAGTCGGCCGAGCTCGCGGTACGGCGGCAGCCCGGCCCGCTGCCGCAGCCGCCGCAGGTCGCCGGCGAACTTCAGGACCGGAGTGTCCTCCGAGAGCAGCGGGCGCTCGTGGCGTGGCACGGCCACCCCCCTTCCGAGGAACCGATTTTGCCGGGCCGACGGGCCTGTGACACCGCCATAGGGTGTCGTCGCGGCGCCTCGGCGTGCCGGGACCGGTCAGGCGCCGTGTCAGCTCTCCCCTGCCGGCCGAGCCCGCGTCCGGGCGGGTCCGGACGGGGGAATCCGGTGTGAAACCGGCAACCGCGGTGGTGCTGAACCAGGGCAGCGCGGAGATCATGCCGGTCCTGGGCCTGGTCAGCGGCGTGGCGACCCGCGACCGGTTCGAGCAGCCGGGCGTGGCCACCTACCTGTCGCCCACCGACTGCGGGGCCAAGGACAACAGCGGTGACGGCGACGGGGTCCGCTCCACCGCGCTGACCATGGACGACGTTCACCGGGAGCCCTCGTCGCAGCCCTGCCGGTGACCGGCGTCGTCGCCCTGCACGACCTGAACCCGGCCGCGATGTCCTGCGACCGGGTGGTGGTGCTGCGCGCCGGCCGGGTGGTCGCCGCCGGACCGGCGGGCGAGGTGCTGACCGAGGAGCTGATCGCCGACGTGCACGGCGTGCGGGCCGAGGTCACCACCGGCGGGGACGGTCGGCCGCACGTGCGGTTCCCCGGGGTGCTGCGGGACGGGCCCGGCGTCGTGCTGTCCTCTGTGGACGGTTGAACCCGGACTCCGGGCCGGCCTCCCCGCCTACTTCGGCGCCGGGACCGCCGCGTTCAGCGCGTCGAGCACCGAGTAGTACGCCGGCTTGCGGCCGTAGTCGCTGTCGATCGGCAACGGCGTCCGGGCGACGTTCCAGGAGAACTTGTCCGACACGCCGCTCACGGTCATCACGGTGCAGCGCGGCACCGACAGGCACGCGTTGACGGCCTGGGCGTACGCCGCCGCCTGCACCTCACCGGAACCGGTCACGTCCAGCTCGGTGAGGTGCACGTCGACACCGAGTTCGGCGAAGCGCTGGAGGTTCTTGCCCATGTCGGCGGGCACCCGGTGGTCGCTGTTGAAGTGCGCCTGGAAACCGACGCAGTCGATCGGCACGCCGCGCGCGACGAAGTCCCGCACGAGTTCGTACACCGCGTCGGACTTCGGCCCGTACCCGTCGGTGTAGTAGTCGTTGTAGCAGAGCCGCGCCCCCGGGTCCGCGGCCTCGGCCGCGAGGAACGCCTCCTCCACCCAGCTGTCGCCGATGCGCTCCTGGAACACCGAGTTGCGCCGTGCGCCGCTGTCGGTGAAGGCCTCGTTGACCACGTTCCAGTAGTCGATCCGGCCCTTGAAGTGGCCCGCGACGCCGTCGACGTGCTCGCGCACGGCGGTCAGCAGCCCGGCGCCCGAGTCGATGTTGATGACCCACGACGGCAGCTGGCTGTGCCACACCAGCACGCTGCCGCGCACCTCCATGCCCCGGCTCTCGGCGTGGTCGAGCAGTCGGTCGGCGGCGGCGAAGTCGAACTTCCCCCGCACCCGCTCGATGACGTTCCACTTCATCTCGTTCTCGGGCGTGAGCTGGCCGAACTCGTGGTCCAACGTCTTGGTGTAGTCGGCATCGCCGAGCCGGGCGGCCTGGGCCACCGCGCCGAACACCCGGCCACCGGCCGCCGCGGCGTCCTTCAACGAGCTCGCGGCGGCCGATGCCGGCGACGCCACCAGCAAACCGGCCAACAGGGGCACGACGGCCCCGAGCGACTTCCTCACGCGTTCCTCCCTCGATCATCGTCGACCAGGCGGCGGAACAGAAACTTTCGACAGTGTGGCAGGGTTGTTTCGACAGTGGGAATTCGTTGCCCGAACGACCCAATTCGATCAACACCGGCCCGACCACCGTCCGGCGGAACCCGACCGGTCACTCGTCGTGCAGGACCTCCTCGATCGTCGTCCGCGCCGCCGCCAGGACGAGCACCGGCGCGCGGTACACATCGACCACCACGTCGAGGACGTCGGCCCGGGCCGCCCGCATCATGGCCGGCGCGACCACGTGGTGCGCGGCGACCCCGAGAAACCCGCCGACCAACCGCGCGAGCTGCCGCGACGTTGCCATCATCACCACCACCCAGTTCACGCCTTGGGCCGCCGTCGCCCCCGAGCAGGGAGGCGGGAGAGTGGGTTCTGCCGGTCGGGTGAAGTCGTGGGACCGAACGGGCGTTATGCGTGGCGGGGTCGGGGAGGACGGCGGTCGGTCGTGCAGTAGACCGGGCTTGGTCGGCAGACCCGGCAGGTGCCCTGGAGGTCTGGAATGGCGAGTTCCGGTCAGGCCGTGCACCGCATGATCGTGGTGGTGGACGTGGAGGGCTTCGGTGATCCTCGCCGGACTCCGCCCCACCAGGTGGGCACCCGGGCGGCCCCGTACCGGGCGATCGTCGATGCGTTGAACGCAGCGGGGGTGCCCTGGGAGGCGTGCTACTACGAGGACCGTGGTGACGGCGTGTTCATACTGGTGCCCCCGGAGTTCGCCAAGGCGCCGTTGGTGGAGGTGTTTCCCTGTGCGCTGGTGGCGGCATTGCAGGGGCACAACGACACCAGTGCCGTCATGCGCCGTGTCCGGTTGCGGGTGGTGGTGCACGCCGGTGAGGTGGCCTTCGACCGCCACGGCGTCACCTCCACCGCGGTGACCACGGCTTTCCGGCTGCTCGACGCCCCGTCGGTGAAGACGGCACTCGCGGACTCGTGCGGGTTGGTCGCGCTGGTGGTGTCGCGCTGGCTGTTCGACGAGGTGGTCCGCCACTCGGAGGTGCTCGACCCTGCCACGTTCCGGCCGGTTGCGGTGGCGGTGAAGGAGGTCCGGGACACCGCCTGGCTCTCCCCTGCCCGACCTCCCCTATCCAGCCGACCCGGCTGTGCTCGACCGACTCCGGGCCGTGCTCGACGACAGCGGTGCCGCCGTACCTCGGCAACTGCCCGCGTCACCGGCTTTTTTCGTCGGCCGCGAGGGGCACCTGGCTGATCCGGACCGAGCTCTGTCCACCGCCGAGGGGCCCGGGTGCAGAGCGGCGGTGGTCATCTGCGCGCTGGGCGGAGCCGGCGGGATCGGCAAGACCTGGCTCGCTCCGGCCTGGGCCCACCGCAACCTCGACCGGTTCCCCGACGGGCAGCTGTTCGTGGACCTGCGCGGCTTCAGTCCCGCGAGGGACTCGGTGGACCCCGCGGTGGCGGTGCGCGGGTTCCTCGACGCCCTCGGCATCGACCCCGGCCGGATTCCGAACTGGAGGGAACCCAGATCGCAGCCTCGGTCATCCTGCCCACAACCGTGCTCTGCCAGGAGACGCCGGCGTCGTGCAGGATGCGCCGCAGCGTCTCCCTGCTGATCGCGGCGACGGTGCCGCGGTCGAGCAGATGGTCGCGCAGCTTGGCCAACGACCAGGTGGAAAACGCGGTGATGCCCCAGTCGGCGGGCGCAGTGCGGGCGATCAGGCAGATCCGTTCACGGATCACCTCACCGATCGTCCGACTCCGCCCGCCGCTCCATTTCGGGTCCAGCGCCGCGAACCCCCGCTCGTTGAACGCGTGGATCACGTCACGGACGTAGCCCTCGCTCACCTGCATCAACGAGGTGATGTCGCGGACCGCCTGGCCCTGGCCGGACATCAGCACCACGATCGCCCGCCGCAGTCGCACCGGGTCCTTCGGTCCTGATGTCCTCCCAAGGGCGGGCTCGGCACGAACGGTGGCCTGGTCAAGATGCTCCCAACCAGGCCACCTCGGTCAGCGCCGGGTGTCAGTAGGTGGCGACCAGGTGAAGGGCGCGATCGGGATCGACGGTGGCGCCGATGGCGAGCGCTGTGCCGGGATTGCCCGCGCGCGCCCAGGGAGTCCAGGTGGAGTCCGCGTTGCGGATGCGGTGGTGGATCTGACCGTTGAACACAGCCGTCAGGTGGAACACCTTGCCTGCCGTGTCGATCGCTCCGGCGACCGCGGTGAAAGACCCAGCGGCACCAACTCCGCCCCACGCACTCCAAGCGCCGGTTCCGGCATAACGGATACGATGATGTGGCTGCCCATTCAGAATCGCCGCCACCTGCAGGTTCCCGCCATCATCCGTCGCCGCCGTCACCGCCGAAGCGGAACCAGGATTCCCCACCAGCCCCCAAGGACCCCAGACTCCGAGCGCGTTGCGGACGCGGTGGTGGACCTGACCGTTGAACACAGCCGTCAGGTGGAACACCTTGCCTGCCGTGTCGATCGCTCCGGCGACCGCGGTGAAAGACCCAGCGGCACCAACTCCGCCCCACGCACTCCAAGCGCCGGTTCCGGCATAACGGATACGATGATGTGGCTGCCCATTCAGAATCGCCGCCACCTGCAGGTTCCCGCCATCATCCGTCGCCGCCGTCACCGCCGAAGCGGAACCAGGATTCCCCACCAGCCCCCAAGGACCCCAGACTCCGAGCGCGTTGCGGACGCGATGGTGGACCTGACCGCCGCTGACCGCCAGGGTGTGCACCTCCTTGGAGGGAGCGGCCGCGCTCGCCACCTGGGTCGCCGAGGGCATGCCCAGGCTGCCGAAGGGGGTCCAGGCGCCGCCGGCCGACCGCACCCGGTGGTGCAGGCCCCCGCCGTCTTCGACGATGTTGTTGTACCGGTAGGGCTTGAACTGAGTGGACCCTCCGTCATACGGGTATTCGATGATCCGGTGCTCGGCGCCGAGGTTCCCGGTCGGGCCGGCCTGCTCGTAGGCCCAGTACCGCGTCCGTTCCGGATTTGCCCAGCTTTCGAAGAGCGCGACGTGCCGGGTGTTCGAGTCGCCCTCGGTGTCGATCAGGGCGTCGCCTGGTCGCAGTTCGTCCTTGGCGATCAAGCTGCTCATGCCTGCGAGGCCGACGGTGTTGGTTCCGCCGTTGGGATCGGCCGGTCTGCCAGGAAGCCCCCACGTCATCGACACAAAACCGGAACAGTCCTGCCGGAACTCGCCGTACGGGGTCGGGTGGTAGTCCGACTGGCTGTAGGGCACACCCGTCCAGCTGGCTGCGCGGGAAAGCACTTCGCCGCGACTGATGGGAGCCGCCAGCACGCCGACGGTCTCCGCGGAGATCTCGGGCGAGATGTCCGCTTCACCGGAGTTGCCGAGCGCGGATTGCCCGTGCGCCGCGGAGGGGGCAAGCGCGAAAGAAAGTGTCAGCAGAAGGCACACCAAACTCGCCATCGTCCCGGTCTTTCCTGGTCGCAATTTTCCTGGATTCACTTCATTCCCCTCACTTCACCGGTGCACTGCACCGTTCGCGGACCCGCGTCCCCTTCGCCGGAAGCCGGAACGGGTCCGGGTGCATCGCCCGGAATCTCCAACAGGACCTGAGCGACCTGAGTGGCCGGCTTCCCGGCGTTGACCACTATCCGTTGGCACTCGCGGGTTTCCTGGGCGAACCATGTCAGGACGTGGGTTCAGTACTTCCCGGTGCAGTTCTCCTGTCCCGTGCCCACGTCGTGAGCGCACGCCCAGGCCACCTTGTTCGCGTCGTCCACCATCTGGGTCCACGTGCCGGTGACCCCCGGCCCATTCGTCCGGCCGAAGTGCGATCCGTCCGAACTGTGGACGCGTACCCGGTCACCTGGTGCGCCTCCGCTGATACGGCCCCAGGCCGATCGACAGGAGGGGCTGTAGCGGAGGTGGATGGAGATGCCCTGCACGCTCGCTGTCTTCACCGTCCTCGCGTCCTGGTCGCAGAGCATGACGTCGGGCCACAGTCCCTCGCATTCCCACGCGTGGCAAAGTCCCGCGATGCCTGACCGGCCGTCGGTGTCGGCGGACGCCGAGGTCATCGTGATGAGCGGGATCGCCACCGCTGCGGCGAACAGGATCCCGATCTTCCGAGCAGATCTTTTTGCCATGGAATTCCTCCTCGATCGGTGCGAACCATTGATGTGTAGCACCGATCGGTTGTGCACGATCGGCCGCTGGACACTGGACAACAGATCATGCACAATCCCCTTGGGGGTGGAGGGGGGTGGCGCGTTGCCTCGTGGCGAACGGCCGTTGGGTGATGAGGACGACGAACTCGTGCGATTCGCCAGGGATCTCCGGCGACTTCGGGAGGAGGTGGGGCAGCCGTCGTATCGGGAACTCGGCGCGCGGGCGCATGTGTCCGCTTCGGCGTTGTCGGCGGCTGCCGGTGGCCGAAAACTGCCCAGTCTGACGATCGTGTTGGCCTATGTCCGTGCCTGTGACGGGGATTCCGGAGAATGGGAGAAACGCTGGCACGAGGTCGCCGCCGAACTCGCACGGCAGACGGAACCCGAGCCACTCGATCCCGCCGCTCGTGCTCCTTATGTGGGTTTGAGCGCGTTCCAGGAAAGTGACGCGGACCTGTTCTTCGGCAGAGGGGATCTGCTCGCAAAGCTGAGCGCGCGGGTCCGTGCGAACCGTCTTGTCGCGGTGGTCGGAGCCTCGGGCGCGGGGAAGAGTTCGCTGTTGCGGGCGGGGCTGCTGCCGGAACTCCGGGCCGGGACGTCGGTGGTCATCACGATGACGCCGGGGCGGCACCCGATCGAGGAGTGCGCGATCCAGTTCGCCGCGCCGCTCGGGAGCAGCCCGGCCACGTTGCTCGACGACCTGTCCGAGGGCGGACGTGGCCTGCACCGGCTGGTGCGGCAGGCGCTCACCAGCCGGCCCAACGACGCCGAACTGATCCTCATCGTGGATCAGTTCGAGGAGGTCTTCACGCTCTGCGGTGACCAGCGGGAACGCTCCCGGTTCATCGAGCTGCTGGTGACCGCGGCGGCGGCGGAGAACAGCCGGGTGCGGATCGTGCTGGGGGTCCGGGCCGATTTCTACGGTCATTGCAGCCGCTACCCGGGACTGGTCGATGTGTTGCAGGACCACCAGGTGGTGGTCGGCCCGATGTCGGGACAGGATCTCCGCGACGCAATCACGAAACCAGCGATTCGTGTGAATTGCTCGGTGGAATCGGCTTTGTTGGCGACCTTGTGCACCCACGCGGACAGTGAGGTGGGCGTCCTGCCGCTGCTCTCACACGCGCTTCTCGAAACCTGGCGGCGGCGGCGCGGGAATTCCCTTTCACTGGCCGGGTTCCAGGCGACCGGTGGAATCGACGGTGCTCTGCGGCAGACCGCGGAGGCGGTTTACCACTCCTTCGAACCCCGTCAGCGGCAGGTGGCGGCCGATCTGTTCCTGCGGCTGACCGCACTGGGCGAGGGCACTGCGGACACCAAGCGCCGCATCACCCGTGCCGAACTCGACGGCCAAGACGCTGATCTCGCTCTGGTGCTGGAACGGCTCGCGACCGCGAGGCTGCTCACGCTCGACCGCGACACGGTCGAGATCGCTCATGAGGCGCTCATCAGGTCCTGGCCGCGGCTGTGTGAGTGGCTGACCGAAGATCGGGAAGCGTTGCACCTGCACCGGCGGCTGACGGAGTCCGCGGCGGACTGGGACAGCCATGGGCGGGATCCGGGGCTGCTCTACCGCGGTGCCCGGCTGGCCGCTTGGGAGCGCCGACCCGAGACCGCGCTCAACGATCAGGAGCGGGAGTTCCTCACAGCCTGCCGAGCCGGTGCTCTTCGGGAGCACGCCGCCGCGCGGCGCCGACGGAACCTGGTTGTCATGGGCCTGAGCTGCGCGCTGGTGGTGGTCAGCCTCCTGGCCGGGCTCGCCGTCGTACAGGCGGACCGGGTGGCGACCGAACGCGACCTGGCCTCGCACCGGCAGCAGGTGGCCACCGCCCGCGCCGAACTGGCCAGGCAGCCGGAACTCGGGCTGTCGCTGGCCGTGCGGGCATTCGACAGTTCGCCGTCCGCCGAAGCGGCGGCGGTGTTGCGCCAGGCGGTGGCCGAATTCCGCGGACGGGCCGCGCTGGACACCGGCCAGGGCTATCTCTCGGGACTCGCCGTGAGCTCCAGCGGCGCCAAGCTGGCGAGTGCCGGATACGACGGCACGGTCCGGATCTGGGATCGAGCCGGGGACGTGCTCGGCAAGGAGCCGACGGTGCTGGCCACCGGCGGCCCGGTCGCCGGGGTCGACTTCAGTCCCGATGGCCTGCTACTGGCCACTGTGGGTTCGGGTGGCGCGGCAACGCTGTGGGACGTCGGTTCGGGCGCCCCGCGTCGAGCGCTCCCCGGCCACACCGGGAACGTGAACGCCGTGGCGTTCGGCCCTGCCGGGCAGTTGGCCACCGGTGGTGACGACGGCACTGTTCGTCTTTGGGATCCGGCAGCCACCGAGCCGCGGGTGCTCCCCGCGCCCGGCCGGGTGCTGAGCCTGGCGTTCGATCCGAGCGGGCAGCGGCTCGCGGTGGGCGGGGACGACCGGGCTATCCGCATGTGGCCGGTCGGGACGCCGGGTGATCCGGACGTGCTCGTCGGCCACACCCACCACGTCAAGGCACTGGTCTTCAGCCACGATGACGGCCGACTGGCCAGTGCGGGCGGGGACGGCGCGGTGCGGGTCTGGCACCTCGGCGGCGAGCGGCCGCCAGAGGTGTTCGACAGTCACACCAGCGAACTCACGTCGGTGGTGTTCGGACCGGACGGACGTTCCGTCGTCACCGGCGGCAGTGATGGCGTGCTCCGGCTCTGGGACATGACCGCGCGAACCGAACCGTTCGAGCTGCGCGGGCATGCGGGCGGCGTGGCGGGAGTGCGGTTCAGCCCGGATGGCACGCGCCTGATCAGCGCCGGGACCGATGGCACCCTGCGCCTGTGGGATCCCGCGGGCGGGGAGGTGCTCGCCCTGCCCGCCGGGCACCAGGGCCCCGCGCTGGACACGGCCGTGACCCCGGATGAGACGACCGTGGTCAGCGGCGGCTACGACGGCACGGTACGGGTCTGGCGTACCGGGTCCGGTGGGTCACCGACGGTCCTCCAGGGCGATCAGGCCACGGTGCTCCGTGTCGCCGTCAGCGCCGATGGCCGACGGGCCGCCGCGCTCGCCGAGAATTGGGTCATCCGCGTCTGGGACACCGGCAGCGGCACGCTGCTGCTCACCCAGCCGTCGAGTCCGGACGCGCTGGGAGTGGCTCTGAGCCCGGACGGCCTGCTGGTGTCGAGTTCCGGGCCGGAAGGGTCGGTGCACCTGTGGCGGGTCGACGAGCCCACCCGGCCGACCGTGCTGCGAGGGCACCGGCACTCCGTGCGCCGGACAGCTTTCAGCCCGGACGGCGGGCGGCTGGTGAGCGCGTCCGACGACGGCACCCTGCGCGTTTGGGACACTCGTACGGGTGTCCCGCTACACGTACTGGGGGCGGGGCAGGACCGGATCATGTGGAGCGCCGAGTTCAGCCGGGACGGAACCGGAATCGTCGCCGGGACACAGGACGGAACCGTGCTGCTGTGGGCCGCAGACGGGTCCGGGCCGCCGGTCGTCCTGCGCGGTCACGAGGGCATGGTGTGGGACGTGGCCTACAGCCCGGACGGCCGGTGGATAGCCAGCACAGGCAGCGACAAGACGGTCAGGTTCTGGCCCGTCGGCAATGGTCAGGCCCCGATCGTCGTCCGCTGGAGCGGGCCGATGGCGCCGTCGGTCGCCTACGGCCGGAACGCGCAGCGGCTGGTCAGCGCACATGCCGACGGCGTGACGCGGCTGTGGACCTGCGACTCCTGCGCGCCGATCGAGCAGGTCCGGGCACTGGCCGCGCAGCGAACCGAGCGTGGCCTCCCGCCCGCCAACGCCTGAGCCCGGTGGCGTTGTCCTGCATGGCGGGCGGCAGAACGAGGTCGCCGACCGGTGTGGTCGCGTGTTCAAATGTGGCGCCACGACTGCTCTACTTGATCTTCGTGCGGCTCGTCGGCCGGCTGGTCCTGCTCGGCCGGTCATCGACGGCCAAGGACGTGGAGCTGCTGGTGCTGCGGCAAGAAGTCGCCGTGCTGCGCCGGACCAACCCTCGCCCGCGGTGGAACCGGGCCGACCGCGCTGTGCTCGCCGTGTTGGTGCGACGCCTGCCCGACTGGCTACGACAACACCGGTTGGTGACACCGGGCACCGTCCTGCGATAGCACCGACGCCTGGTCGCGAAGAAGTGGACCTTGTGCCGCTCGAAAAGTCATCGCTGCTGGTCAAGCGGAGCGTCTGCACTCGTTGACGAGTCCGCCAAGGATGCGGGTGCGGAGCAGTCTGCGGGTGTCGAGGTTGTGCACGGCGGTGGGGTGCTGCTGGACGTCGGGTGGTAGCTGGTCACGGATCTGGTGGGATCGGTGTCGGTTTTAGTGACCTTCGTAGGTCTTGAGGACTTGCCGTGCATGGGCTTCGCCCAGAATCGGGATGTGGTCGAGGACTTCGTGTCTGATGGTGCCGATGACCCGTTCGCTGTGGGCGTTCATCCAGGGCGCTTGCGGCACTGGTGATCACGTGCAGGTCGTCGGCCCGGAAGACGGTGTCGAACGTCTGGCCGTACTTGCCGTCGCGGTCACGTAGCAGAAGTCGCAAGGACTCGATGCGTGTGCCGAGGTCGACGACGAGGTTCTGGCCTGTTGCGCTGTCCATCCCGGGTCGGGCGGGCGGTGACGCCGGTGATGTGCAGGCGTCGGGCGCCGTGTTCGAGGAACGCCAGGACGTAGTGCCGCATCTCGGAACGTTGACCCGGTAATCGGCTCGGTCTGCTGACGGTCCAGGCTGGTCCTCCCATGTCGAGCGGGGCGAGTGCGGTGCTGACGATCGCTCCGATGCGCGTCGTACATCTTCTGCGCGTCGACGAGCTCGCAGCTCTTGGGCCCTGATTGCACGCCATGGGGCTGTAAACTGCACAAATGATCAATCCGTTCGGGGTGAGTCTCGGCGCCAAGGCCGCACGCCTGCTGGCCCGGCTCGGACGCGCCGAGATCCGCCCAGGGTTGACGGAGCAGGAGTTGACCGGTATCGAAGCGCGGTTCGGGTTCGCGTTCGCCGACGACCACCGCGCTTTTCTCGCGGTGGGGCTGCCCACGGGAGGGGCATGGCCCGACTGGCGCCACGGCAACGCCGCACAGCTTCGTTCCTGGCTCGACAGACCGGTCGAGGACGTGGTGTTCGCGGTGACGGAGGCGGACTTCTGGCACCCGAGCTGGGGCACGCGCCCTGCCCGGCAGACCGACGCCGTAGCCGGCGCGAGGGCGCACTTGGCGTCAGTGCCGCAGCTGGTTCCGGTCTACTCCCATCGCTACCTGCCCGCGGGCCAGGCGACATTCGCCCACCCGGTGTTGTCGATCCGCGGCGCCGACATCATCCCCTACGGGTACGACCTCATCGACTACGTGCACCAGGAGTTCGGCGGCCCGCAGGGCAGAGCCGACGAGGAGCGGCACGTCGTTGCCGCCACAGCAGCGTTCTGGTCGGATTTCCTGTCCTGGTCGAACCGGGAAGGGTAGGGGGACCACGCACCGCTCGGCACGGATGAGCCATGAGCACCGCGCCGACCGGGTCCGCCCCACGGTGAGGCTCTGCGGGATGGGAAGCCCTCGCAGAAACCTCCGTCACCGCGCCTCAGCCTGAGCTGAAAGACCCAGCTAGTGGCTGGTCACGCAGCCTTGGCCGGTTAATGGGTCCAGGTGCGGATGGGTGAGTCGGTGGCGAAGCCGGTCTTGGGTGTGGCTCGGGCGTTGCGCCGGCGGATGAACGAGGCGATGGCGGCGTTCTGCTCGGCGTGGCTGCGGTGGTCGGTGCCGCCCCGGGCGAAGTAGCGCGGGGCGGCGAACTCGGATTCGATCCAGTTCAACCAGCTGGAGCAGGTCGGCAGGAAGACCAACTCGACGTCATGGTCGACGGCCCACTCGCGGACGTCGGGGTGCCGGTGCGGGGAGAAGTTGTCCATGACCAGGTGGAGCCGCTGGTCGGGCCACCGGGCGCGGAGGGCTTTGAGCAGGTCGAGGAACTCGTGATGACGTTTGCGGCGCCGGATCCGGTAGTGGATCTTCCCGGTGGTCAGGTCGAGTGCGGCGAGCGTGTGCATCACGCGGTGACGCCGGTTGTAGGTGGCTCGTAATCGGCGCGGTGACGTCGCCGGTCGCCAGGCCTTGCCCTTGCGCGGCATCAGGTTCAGCGGTCCGAACTCGTCCAGGCAGATCGCGCGTCCGTCGTCGGGCGGGTGGTCGTAGAGGTCGAGGATCCGCTGCATCTTCGCGATGAAGTCCGGGTCGGTGGAGGCCTTCCAAGTGGTGGTGGCCTGCCGGGACACGCCGGCGTCGCGCAGGATGCGGCGCAGGGTCTCCCGGCTGATCACAGCGACGGTGCCGCGGTCGAGCAGATGGTCACGCAGCTTCGCAAGTGACCAGGTGGAGAACGCGGTGAGGTCCCAGTCGGCGGGCGCAGTGCGGGCGATCAGGCGGATCCGTTCACGGATCGCCTCACCGATCGTCCGACTCCGCCCGCCGCTCCATTTCGGGTCCAGCGCCGCGAACCCCCGCTCGTTGAACGCGCGGATCACGTCACGCACGTAGTCCTCGCTCACCCGCATCAACGAGGTGATGTCCCGGACCGCCTGGCCCTGACCGGACATCAGCACCACGATCGCCCGCCGCAACCGCACCGGATCCTTCGCGGTCCTGCTGACCCGCTGGAGCTTCCGCCCCTCCTCCATCGACAAGGGCCTCACGAACACGCTCGGTCGACGAGCCACGACCACCTCCCGCACTCGACATGCGGGACCAGCCTGGCCGATCAACCCACAGGACCGATTACCGGGTCAACCCCCCGAGACCCGCCAGTAGAGGCGTGTGCCGAACACGGTGCCCAGGTAGAGGAAGTCCGGCGCGATGATGCTCTCGGCCTGGGCGGTGAGGAACTCTCGCCAGGTCGGGCCGTGACGACGTGGCGCCGGTTCGATGCCCGCGTCGTGCAGGATCTGCCAGACCGTCGAGTGAGCGACGCGGTGGCCGAGATGGGCCAGTTCGCCCTGGATCCGCCAGTGCCCCTACCGCGGGTTCTCTCTGACGAGCCGCAGCACGAGCGCCTTGATCGCCGCTCGGGTCGGTGGGCGACCGTCAGGTCGCCGTGCGGAGTAGTCCCACTTGCGGGCCATGAGTTTGCGGTGCCAGGTGAGCAGGGTGCCCGGCGTGACCGGGAAGACCTCCTGCAGGCGCCGACGATCCACCGGCCTGGAGAGGGCTGCGAACCAGAACCGGTCTACAGGCTCGTGGCGGATCGGATCCGCCAGGTGCCGACGAAGTACCGCGTTCTCGTGCTGCGGCACGAGCAACTCGGCGTCCGTCGCCGCCTCGCTGCCCAGCAGCACCGACGGAACGGACAGCAACCTCCGGGTCACCTTGCACAGCAGAGACACGATCACCCGAGCATGCTCTCAAGCGGCGTCTGCACTGCTCTACCAGCGGCGATGACTTTTCGAGCGGCACAGGGGCTCCCGGTCGGGGCATCGGATCCTGGTCGACTGCCGCCTCGCCGGGAGCCTCGCCCACCGCACTCCCACCGCTCAGCCTGTGCCGCGACCTGCAACGTCACGATGAAAATGGCTCAATGTAGCCACGCAGAGGGCAGGGAGTCAACGCACCACCTCAGCTAAATTGTTAGCGCTCACCTAGGTCCGATGTCGTTGGCTTATCGTCGAACCACCTGACCTCAAAATCGAATAGTCGCAGGTAGATGCAGCCTATGGACATACGTGAGCGTAACGTCTCAAATGGGTACCTCACGCCAGCTAACGAACACTCGTTTTTATTTGAGCAGTCTTGTGAGCGTGAACAACAGGTGCGACACTGTCTCCGTCGAAGCCTGCGCCGCTGACGGAAGCCGCCCCGTCACAGCCCGCCGGCGGATCTGTCCAACCCGGAATTCCGGAGCAATGGGCAACGCTTTGCCCGGCCGTGCGGCAGCACGGGTGGCAGCCGGAATGTCGTACGCACCGAGGAGCGAAATCAGGTGACAGCAACTCGACTTCCCCGTCCCCGCAGGGCGGCGACGCTGTTGGCGGCAGGCATGCTGCTGCTGTCCACGGTGACGGCGGTACTGCCCGCGTCGTCCGCGCAGGCGTTGGAGAACGGAGTGGCGCGCACCCCGCCGATGGGGTGGAACTCGTGGAACACGTTCGGCTGCAACATCAACGAGGCATTGATCAGGCAGATGGCGGACGCGATGGTCAGTTCCGGCATGCGCGACGCCGGCTACCAGTACGTGGTCGTCGACGACTGCTGGATGAACCCCAACCGCGACTCGTCGGGCAACCTCCAGGGCGACCCGAGCCGGTTCCCGAGCGGCATGAAGGCGCTCGGCGACTACATCCACGCCCGCGGGCTGAAGTTCGGCATCTACCAGGCGCCGCTGGCCGAGACCTGCGCCCAGTACTTCGACTCCTACCCCGGCGCCACCGGCAGCCTGAACCACGAGGTGCAGGACGCCCGGCAGTTCGCCGCCTGGGGCGTGGACTTCCTCAAGTACGACTGGTGCTCGCCCAGCGGGACGATCGACGACCAGGTGCGCACGTTCGCCAAGATGCGCGACGCGCTGCGGGCCACCGGGCGGCCGATCGTCTACAGCATCAACTCCAACAGCATCCACGACAAGACCGGGCCGCGTCGCGACTGGGGCGACGTGGCGAACATGTGGCGCACGACCGAGGACATCACCAACAAGTGGGACACCGGGCAGACCAACGGCTACCCGATGGGCATCCAGAACATCGTCAACGTCACCGTGCCGCTCGCCTCCTACGCCAGGCCGGGCGCGTTCAACGACCCGGACATGATGGAGGTGGGCCGCGGCGGGATGACCGACACCGAAATGCGCAGCCACTTCGCCCTCTGGGCGATCATGGCCTCACCGCTGATCGCCGGCAACGACCTGCGCAACATGGATGCCGCCACGTCGACCATCCAGAAGAACGCCAACCTCATCGCCATCAACCAGGACAGCCTCGGCCTGCAGGCCAGGCAGGTCTCCAACGACGGCACCCGACGCGTCCTGGCCAAGCGGCTGGTCAACGGCAACGTCGCGGTCGCCCTGTTCAACCAGGGCGGCGGCACGACCACCGTCTCGACCACGGCGAGCGCGGTCGGCCTGTCCGGCAGCTCGTTCACCCTGCGCGACGCCTGGAGCAACGGCACGACCACCACGTCCGGCGCCATCTCGGCCAGCGTCCCGGCGCACGGCACCGCGGTGTACGTCGTCAGCGGTGGCGGGGGTCCCGCGCCCACGTCGTTCTCACTGGCGAGCCAGGGCTCCGGCCGCTGCCTGGACATCCCCGGCAGCACGCCGACCAATGGCGCCCTGGCCCAGATCTGGGACTGCAACAGCCAGACCAACCAGCGCTTCACCACGACCGCGGCCGGTGAGCTGCGCGCCTACGACGGCGCGAAGTGCCTGGACATCTACAACCAGGGCACGGCCAACGGCACCGCCGTGACGTTGTGGGACTGCAACGGCCAGGGCAACCAGCAGTTCCGCGTCAACTCCGACGGCAGCGTGACGGCGGTGGCGTCGGGCAAGTGCCTGGACGTCAACGGCGGCGCCACCGCCAACGGGACGAAGGTCATCATCTGGGACTGCCACGGCGGCACCAACCAGAGGTGGACCCGCACCTGATCCTCGGGCGGCGACCGCGAGCTCCGGGTTCGCCGCCGACCGGGACGACACCAACACCTCACCCACCCGGTTCACCCTCCGAGGACTCGGCCCGCACGGCGCCCTGAGCCGGCGGGCCGGTCGCGGCGGTGCGGTGGCCTCGCGCTCCCGCACCGCCGTGCCGCAGTGCCGGGCCGACACCCAACCGCCCACCGTGCCCGGCGGGATGAGCGTCACCGCTTCCGACACCACTGGCTCGACCCTGTCGGTGATCTTGGTCGCCGGCGTGTCAGTCGACGGCTCGTCAGGTAGCGAGGCGCGGGATGTCCTGCTGGTCGATGCGGAAGTCGTCGCGGGCGAAGTCCTCGACCTCCACCGGCCACCGAGGCGGTCACGCACCCACATCGCCGTCGTACCACCGGGATTGCCGGCACGAGCCATCCGCGCGGTGAGCTCCAGGACCTCCACCGCAAACCGCTTGCCAACCGGTGACCACATCCGACCACCTCGGGGAGTATTGCGACTTCGCCGACCCCTGGAAGCCTCGCCGTTGCCGATCAGTCACCCTCCACCGCACGCCGGCTATTCCAAGATCACCGACAGAGTCGGGCCAGGAGCTGTTCGGGGTTCGGATCACGTGGTTGAGGTGAGCGTCCCCAATCACGTGATCGCTCCCCTCAGATGCGGTCCGGCCTCGTGGCTTCGCGGTCACCCGCTCAGGGGTCCGGGGGTTGTGCGGCACCGGAGATCTCGCCCGGGGTGGCCGGCAACAACCGATCCGGCGGTCCGGGCCGCGGGGGGGGCGGACGGCGGGTCCGTCGGCCGGTCGACGTGACATGCCACTGTGGACTCGGGCGTGCGTCACCACGAAGCAACCGTCAACGGTGAAACACCGTGGATGCTTGACGGCGACCAGCGCGCGAAACGTGAGAATTTCTTCCTTGAAAGGAGTTCCACCTCGTCACCACGGTTCGACAGCTGTTGCCGATCGGTTCACGAACACCTGAACCCGGAGTTCACGTCCACCCGCTCTGCTGTCCCGACACGTCGGGTGGAGCGACGCGATCCGCCACTGGGTGCGGACCACTCCCTCGGCGGGGAGGAGCAACCGTGGAAAGGCGTACCTTCCTGCGCGCGGCCGTCGCCGGTGGCGGTTCGATGGCGTTCGGTTTCACGCTGTGGAGCGAAGCGGTGGCCTACCCTGCGAAGACCGGTCCAAGCCCTTACGGCAGCCTCCAGAGCGCCGACGCCAACGGCATCCAGCTGCCGCAGGGCTTCACCAGCCGGGTGATCGCCCGTTCCACCAGGACCGTGCCCGGGACGAGCTACGTCTGGCACGGCGCCCCCGACGGCGGTGCCTGCTACGCCGACGGCACGGGTTGGATCTACGTGTCCAACGCCGAGCTGGGCAGCGCCGCGGGCGGGGCGAGCGCGATCCGGTTCAACTCCAGCGGCGACGTCACCGGCGCCTACCGCATCCTCTCCGGCACCAACCGCAACTGCGCCGGCGGCGCCACCCCGTGGAAGACGTGGCTGTCGTGCGAGGAGGTCGACCGCGGCTACGTGTACGAGACCGACCCGTACGGTGTGAACCCGGCCGTCCGGCAGGCCGCGATGGGCCGCTTCAACCACGAGGCCGCCGCCTGCGACCCCGACCGCAAGGTGATCTACTTGACCGAGGACGAGAGCGACGGCTGCTTCTACCGCTTCGTCCCCACCACCTGGGGCGACCTGTCCAGGGGCACCTTGCAGGTGCTGAAGGAGGTCGGCGGCGCGCTGTCCTGGGTCAACGTCCCCGACCCCGCGGGCAGCTCGACCCGCACCCGCAGGCAGGTCTCCGGCGCCAAGGTGTTCAACGGTGGTGAAGGCGCCTACTACCGCAACGGCACGTGCTTCTTCACCACGAAGGGCGACAACCGCGTGTGGGCGTACAACGCGGTCGCGAACACCATCGCCATCGCCTACGACGACAACCTCACCGGCAATCCGCCGCTCACCGGAGTGGACAACTTGACCGGTGCCACCGTCGGCGACCTCTACGTCGCCGAGGACGGTGGCAACATGGAGATCTGCGTCATCACGCCCAACGACGTCGTCGCGCCTTTCCTGCGCATCACCAACCAGAGCTCCTCCGAGATCTGCGGCGTCGCCTTCAACCCGGCCGGCAACCGCCTCTACTTCTCGTCCCAGCGGGGCACCAGCGGTTCCAGCAGCGGCGGCATCACCTACGAGGTCACCGGCCCGTTCCGCACCTCGCTGTAACAACGCCGGCTCTCCCCGGTCCGGAGCGGGTGCGCCCGCCCGCCACCACGGGCCCCGCGTCCCGTTCGGGACGCGGGTCGCCCTTCCCCCCGTGCCGTGGTGGACGGCGACCGGGCTCCCACCCCGGGACGAGTCGGAAGGCGATGAGCTCGGGCACGTCGAGAGCGGCCACCGGTGACGCGGTCGACGGATTCGTCGACGTCGGACCGGGCAGCGGAGAACAATTTCCGACGTCGGCCTGCTCCTCGTCACCGGCCAGGCATACACCCGACCGGCCCACCACAAGAAGGGCGCCAACCCCCGCCGAACAGCTCAAACTGCAAGCTTGGAGCCCGCTCGGTGACGTGGAGCCGCGCGAACGGCACTGTTCCCGCGGACGTCCCTCACGGCTGGGTGAACTGGTTCTTCTCCACCCGTTCGTGCTCCGACCACAATTCGTGGGGATACCCCAGCCGTGGCGCGCTCACCTCGTCCAGCCACTCGAACTGGCGCGTCGGGATGTCCAGCTCGCCGGCCGCGAGGTTGGACGTGAGCTGATCCACGTTCCTCGGTCCGAGGATGGGGATCACCCCCTTCGACATCGACCACTTGATCGCCACCCGCTCCGGAGTCGTGTCGAGGTCCCGGGCGACGCTCTCGACGGCGTCCAGGACCTTCGCCTTGGCGGGGTCGTCCTCCTTGTGGAGGAACTGGCTGATCGAGCTCTGCGCCCGACCTGTTGCGCCTCGCCGGTACTTGCCCGTCAGGAGACCGCCGCCGAGAGGCGAGAACCCGAGCACGCCCAAGCCGAAGGCTTCCGCCATCGGCACCAACTCCCGGTCGGCGCTGCGCTCGACGAGGCTGTACTCGACCTGGATCGCCACGAGAGGGGCCCAACCCCGCTGCTGCGCCAGGGTGACTCCCGTGGCCACGCGCCATGCGGGGAAATTGCAGAGACCGGCGTACAGGATCTTGCCGGCGCGCGTCAGGTCGTCGAAGGCCCGCAAGATCTCTTCGATGGGCGTGGATGCGTCGGCCACGTGGGCCCAGAACACGTCCACCCGGTCGGTGCCCAGTCGGCGCAAGCTCTGCTCCAGGGACTGGACCATCGCTTTTCGGCTGTTCCCGGTCATCTGGAGGCCGCTGCTCGCCGAAGTACCCATGGTGTACTTCGTCGCCAGGACCACGTCCTCGCGGTCCGCGGAGATGATGTCCGAGAGGTACTCCTCGGCGTCCCCCGACTGGTAGTTGGAAGCGGTGTCGATGAAGTTCCCTCCCGCTTCCCTGTAGATGTCGTACATCGCCCGAGCCTCGGGCGCGTGCGCCCCGTGACCCCAGCCCATACCGAAATTACCTGTCCCCAGTGACAGTTCCGACACCCGCAGACCCGATCTGCCAAGAAATCGGTATCGCATACGTCTCTTCACTCCTCAGGTCGATCCGGCACGAGCAGGCTCCTCACGCCTGGCAGTTCCTGCCGTCAGATACCCATCGTTCCCACTGCTGGGCGTACAGTCCATAACGTGGAGTCCAGCAATGTTTACCGATCGTCCGGCGCCGAGGTCCCCCTCGATGCGCACGACCCCTTCCGGGACGCCCTGGCGCTGGCGCGACCCCGGACCGTCGCCCCCGTCCCGCTCCGTGCGACGGCGCCGTGGAGAGCTCGGTTCTCCCCCTTTCCGCACATCAAGCTCGGCGTGGTGGTGGAAGGCGAGTGCTGGCTGTGCATCGACGGACTGGACCCCCTTTTCCTGAGCACAGGCGATTTCTACCTCCTCGGGAACCCGCCCCCCTACGGCCTCGGGAGCTCGATCGAGGCGGCCCGAACCCGCGACTCGGACGGGCCACTCCGCGAGGAGGATCCCGGGAGCGGGCCCGAGATTTCGCAACGCTCCGTCACGTACGCGTGCAGCGTCGACTTCGAATTTCAGGACTCCGACGCATCCACCCTGTTCTCATCGCTTCCCCCAGCCGTGATCATCAAAGCAGACGATACCGACGGGAGGCTGCTCTGGAACATTGCGGCAATCCTCGTCCACGAGATCGAGGCGCACAACGCGGGCCGGTCACTCGTCCTCGAGCACCTGGCCCAGATCCTCCTGGTGCACATGCTGAGGTTGCACGCCTTTTCGTCCCACAAGCCCTTGGGGTGGCTCGCGTCGGTCAGCGACGACGGGATCGGGGCAGCGTTGCGCGCTGTACACGCCGAACCGCACCACCGCTGGACGCTCGAAGAGCTGGCTAAAATCGCGATGATGTCGAGGTCGGCTTTCGCCGAGAACTTCAGGAACAAGGTAGGAAGACCCCCTTTGGACTACCTCATTGAGTGGCGAATGCAACTGGCGCGCGCCGCGCTGCGCACGGAGGACTCCCTCACGGCCATAGCGGGGGCCGTTGGGTACCAATCCGAAAGTGCTTTCAGCACCGCTTTTCGGCGCGTTGTCGGGATGTCACCGCGAGAGTTCCGCGCCTCACTGAACGCACAGCCGAGGGGCCACAGGCCCGATGATTTCGCGCCGACGGAGCCGCCCGAGGTTCACGATTCGGAGTCCGAAGACCGCTGAATAACGAGCTCGCGGCGGCCGATGCCGGCGACGCCACCAGCAAACCGGCCAACAGGGGCACGACGGCCCCGAGCGACTTCCTCACGCGTTCCTCCCTCGATCATCGTCGACCAGGCGGCGGAACAGAAACTTCCAACAGTGCGGCAGGGTTGTTTCGACAGTGGGAATTCGTTGCCCGAACGACCCAATTCGATCAACACCGGCCCGACCGCCGTCCGGCGGAACCCGACCGGTCACTCGTTGTGCAGGACCTCCGCGATCGTCGTCCGAGCCGCCGCCAGGGCCGGCAGGAAGGCGCCCAGCACCGCGATGGCGACGCCCGCCAGGGCCGGCAGCACGAGCACCGGCACGCGGTACACGTCGACCACCACGTCGAGGACGTCGGCCTGGGCCGCCCGCATCATGGCCGGCGCGACCACGTGGTGCGCGGCGACCCCGAGCGGCAGGCCGAGCAGCCCCCCGACCAAGCCCAGCGCGCCCATGGACGTCACCATCATCACCACCACCTGGCGCGGCGTCATCCCGATCGACTTGAGCACCCCCAGATCGCGGCGGCGCTCGCGGGCGTTGAGGGCGACGGTGTTGAAGACGCCCAGCGCCGCCACCGCACCCAGCACCAGCGTCAGGAGCACCGCGGCGCCGACGACGACCACGCCCATCGACGAGCCCCCGCGCGGGGGCGCCGGCGCCAGCCCGGGGTCGGCCGCCGCGGCGGCGGCCGCGTAGGCCCGCCGGTCCGCACCCGGTTCGAGCTGGACGTGGTAGGAGCCCGCCCTGGTGCCCGGGGCGAGCAGTTCGAGCAGGTCCCAGTCGGCGAAGACCTGCGCGGCGCTGTTGGCCAGGGCGACGCCGACGACCTCCACCCGCGCGCGCTGCCCGCCCAGCTCCACGGTGAGGGTGTCGCCGAGCCGGAGCCCGTGCTGGTTCAGGAACCTGGACGGGACGGCCAGCTGGCCGGGTCCGTCCGGCCTGCGCCCGCTCAGGATCCGCGGGCCGAGCTCCTCCGCGTCACCGCGGTAGAACAGGACCATGGCCGAGTCCTGCCCGCCGACCAGCCGCACCAGCTGCCGCGACGTCGCCGCCACCCGGACCGCGCCGGGCAGCGCGCGCAGCACCGCCTCGTCCTCGGCGTCGCCCAGCACCGGCGGGACGCCGTGGGTCGGTCCGCCCAGCTCAGGCCCCTCCCCGCCGCCCACCTTCCCGACCACCAGCTCGACCCGGTCGTCGTGGACCGGCCTGACCGCTTCCTCGTAGGCGGTCACGGAGTTGGTGAGGCCGATCGCGAGGGTCACGGCCATGACGCCCAGGGCGACCGCGGCCAGGGTCAGGGCGCTGCGCGCCGGGCGGGCGAACGGCAGGCCGAGGCCGAGGCTGACCGCACGCGGCAGCAGGGCGCCGCCGAGCAGCCGCTGGACCGCGAGCGCCCGACCGGCGCGCGGCGCGCTGCCCGCGCTGATCGCCTCGGCGGCCGACAGCCGGCGCGCCCGCAGCGCGGGCAGCAGTGCGGCCAGGGCGACCACGGCCGGCATCCCGAGCAGAGCGACGACGTTCACCAGGGGGCCGACACCGATGTCGGTCGCGCCGAAGACCTCGAACGCCTCGGCCAGCACCGGCCGCGCGGCGACGTTGCCCAGCACCGCGCCGAGCACGCAGCCGACGGCGGCCGGCGCGGTGACCATCACGAGGTAGACCGCCATCACCTGGTTCGGCGTGAAGCCGATCGACTTGAGCACCCCGATGTGCCGGACCCCCGCCACGACCGCGCCGCTGACCACGTTGGCGACGATCAGGACCGCCACCGCCACGCCGAGCACGCCGAACACCACCAGCAGCGGCACGTAGACGCCCGACTCGGCGGCCACCTGCTGCCGCGACATGAGGTAGGACCGCGAACCGAGCAGCGCGCCGGGCGGCAGCCCGGCCGTCACCGCCGCGAGCCCCTCGTCGACCTCCGCGGGCGTCGCGGCGCGGGTCAGGCGGTACAGGACCTGGACGTCGGTCGGCCGCAGGACCGCGAGCTGGTCGGGGGTCACCCACGCGTCGGCGGTGTCGCTCACCGAGTGGGCGAGACCGACGACGGTGAGCCGGTGACCGCCCTGGACGTCCAACCGCTCGCCCGGTCGCACCCCGAGGTCGGAACCGGGCGGCACGTCCAGGACGACCTCCCCCGGCCCGGCGACCCACCGCCCCCGCCAGACGTTCACCCGGTCGACCGGGCCGCCGGGATCCGCGCGCCCCACCGCGTTCAGGGTGGGCGCCACCATCGCGCCCCGGTTGGCCGAGACGTCCAGTGCGACCTGGTCGAACGGCCCGGCCACCGCCTCGACCCCCGCCCGGCCGGCCGCCGCGGTCAGCTGCTCGGCCGACACCGCGGTGCGGTCGAACGCCGCGACCAGGTGCGCGCCGCCCTGCTGGGCGTGCGCCCGGTCGAACGGCGCCGACGCCGCCGCCAGCAACCCGAGCGCCAGCACGATCGTCGCCGTGGAGACCCCCACCACCACGCCGATCACGACCGTCTGGAGCCGGCGCCTGCGCACCGCGCCCCGCGCGACCCGCCACACCGCGGTCACGGGGTCCGCTCCAGGCTGCTGTCGCGGGCGACCCGCCCGTCGACCAGCTCGACCAGGCGACTGGCGCAGCGGTTCGCGAGCGCCTGGTCGTGCGTCACCAGCAGCAGGGTCTGGCCGATCTGGTTGAGGTCGAGCAGCAGGTCAACCACCTGCTCGCCGGACCGGCTGTCCAGCGCCCCGGTCGGCTCGTCGGCCAGCAGCAGGGCGGGCCGGTTCACCAGCGCCCTGGCGACCGCCACCCGCTGCCGCTCGCCGCCGCTCAGCTGGGCGGGGTAGGTGTTGCGCCGCCCGGCGACGCCCAACTCGTCGAGCAGCTCCAGCGCGCGTGCGCGGGCCTGGCCCGCCGAGGTGCCGGTCAGCTGCGCGGCCAGCGCGACGTTGTCCAGCGCGGGCAGGTCGTCGAGCAGGTTGAAGAACTGGAAGATCATGCCGATCCGGCGGCGGCGGAACAGCGCCAGGTCCGTCTCGCTCATCCGGCCGAGGTCGTCGCCGTTCACCACGACCGACCCGGACGTGGGCCGGTCCAGCCCGGCCACCACGTTGAGCAGCGTCGACTTGCCGCTGCCCGACGGACCCGTCACCGCCACCGCCTCCCCCGCCCGGATGCTGAGGGAAACCCCGTCCAGGGCCGCGGACTCGCGGTACTCCTTGCGCACGGCGGACAGCTCCACCACCACTTGCGCCGTGCTGTTGTCACTGGTCACGCCGGTAATCCTGGCCCGGCGGCGCGGGCGCGGTCATCGGTCCCGGGAGGTAACCGGCCGGGGCGGGTCATCCCGGAGGTGTACGCGCCGGCTCCCGGGGATGATGCGGGTCCGGGCGGCGACCTGGGACAGTGGTCGCCGTGTGGGACGTCGGGCCGGGTTGGCTGGGGGTCGCGGCCGCGGCCGCGGTGGTGTTCGCCGTGCTCGTCGCGCGGCTCGCCCGCGCCCGGCGCGCGTTCGCCCGCGCGCTGGAGGAACGCGGCTGGCTGCTGGAGCGGGAGCGCGAGAGCGCGGCGCGCAACGCGGTCGACGCCGAGCGCTCCAGGATCGCCCGGGAGCTGCACGACATCGTCAGCCACAACGTGAGCGTCATGGTGGTGCAGGCCGGCGCGGCCCGCCGGGTCGTCGACTCGGAGCCCGACCAGGCCTCGGCCGCGCTGCTGGCGGTCGAGGCGGCCGGCCGGGACACCATGACCGAGCTGCGCCACCTGCTCGGCGTGCTCGCGCCGCCCGCCGACGGCGAGGACAACCCCGACCTGTCGCCACAACCCAGCCTGAGCAGGCTCGGCCGGCTGGTCGACCGCATCGCGTTCGCCGGGCTGCCGGTGGAGGTCCGCATCTCCGGCGATCCCCGGCCGCTGCCGTCCGGTGTCGACCTGACCGCCTACCGGGTCATCCAGGAGGCGCTGACCAACGCGCTCAAGCACGGCGACGGGGTGAAGGCGGAGGTGACCGTGCGGTACGCGGACCACTACCTGCGGGTGGAGGTGCTCAACACCGGCCCCAGCGTGCTGTCCGGCGACCGGACCGCGCCCGCGCGGCACGACGACGGTGCCGACGAGGGGCGCGGGCTGCTGGGGCTCAGGCAGCGGGTCGCGGTCTTCGGCGGCGACCTGGACGCCCGGCGCAGGCTGGGCGGCGGCTTCCGGGTCCGGGCGCGCATCCCGCTGGAGCGACCGTGAACACCGGGCCCACCGCGAACACCGGGCGAGCCGAGCCGCGCGTCGTCATCGCCGACGACCAGGCCCTCGTGCGCACCGGCTTCCGCATGATCCTCGCCTCGGGCGGCATCGACGTCGTGGGCGAGGCGGCCGACGGCGCGGAGGCGGTCGCGGTCGTGCGCGAGCAGCGGCCGGACGTGGTGCTCATGGACATCCGCATGCCCAACGTGGACGGGCTGGAGGCCACCCGCCAGGTCCTGGCGCGCCACCCCGGCTGCCGCGTGGTCATGCTGACCACCTTCGACCTGGACCGCTACGTGTACGCCGCGCTCGCCGCGGGCGCAAGTGGCTTCCTGCTCAAGGACGTCACCCCGGAGCACCTGGTCGCCGCGGTGCGCCTGGTGGACACCGGCGACGCCCTGCTCGCGCCGTCGATCACGCGCCGGCTCGTCCAGCGCTTCGCCGCGGTGGACCGCGACGCGCGGCCGCCCGCGGTCCACCGCGACCTCACCGCCCTGACACCGCGGGAACTGGAGGTGTTGTCCCTGCTGGGACGTGGTCGTTCCAACGCCGAACTGGCCGCGGGACTGGGGTTGAGCGAGGCGACGGTGAAGACGCACGTGGCCCGCATCTTCGCGAAGCTCGACCTCCGCGACCGCGCGCAGGCCGTGGTCCTCGCCTACGAGACGGGGCTCGTCCTCCCCGGCGATACCACAGGGAACACCTTCTCCGACAAGTGAACTCGAACGTGTCGTGCCAGGAATACCCCATCAGGTAATGGAAATCACCCCTTCCCGGGGCTGAAACTGGTGTGAGGGCACACTCCGTGCCGGGATCGGGGAGGAACCGTGCACGACGACCGAGTGACCATCGAGCAGCACATCGAGCGGACGCTGCTGCAACGCATCTGGCCCGCCCAGTACCGGAAGTCCGTGGACCTCAAGGTTTCCCTGTGGGAGACGCCGGATCACAACCAGGTCCTCTTCAAGGACGCGATCACCAAGACCTTCCAGGGGATCGATCCGGGCACGGCGTGGGGCAAGCCGTGGCGCACCGGCTGGTTCAAGGTCGAGACGAAGGACGGGCTCGGCGTTCCCAAGACCCCGGACTGGCAGGGCAAGCGCGTCGAGGTGCACTTCGACCCGGGCTACCTGCCGGAGCACACCGGGTTCGGCGCCGAGGGCCTCGCCTATACCGGTAAAGGCATTCCGATCAAGGGGTTGAACCGCCGCACCGCGTGGGTCCTGATCGCGAGGGAAGCCAAGGGTGGCGAAGCCGTGCAGTTCTACGTCGAGGCGGCCGCCAACCCGCTGATCTACCCACCGCTGTCCCCCTTCGGGGACCATGCCGTGCCGGCCCCGTACGACAAGCCGCTCTACCTGTTCCAGAAAGCCCAGCTGCGCGTCTTCGACCAGCAGGTGTGGGAACTGGCCCACGACGTGGAGGTCCTGCTGGAACTGATGCTGCAACTCGGCCTGGACTCCCCGCGACGCTGGGAGATCCTGCGCGCCCTGCAACGATCCGCCGACGCCCTCGACCCTCAGAACGTGTCCGGCACCGCCCAGAACGCGCGCAACCAGCTCGGCACCATGCTGTCGCGGCCCGCGCACGCGAGCGCGCACCTGATCTCCGCTGTCGGCCACTCCCACCTGGACACGGCGTGGATGTGGCCCTACCAGGAGACTCACCGCAAGATCCTCCGCACGGTGGCGAATGCGGTGTCGTTGATGGACGAGCACCCCGACTACACCTTCGTGATGTCCCAGGCGCAGCAGCTCGAATGGCTGAAGACGGACAGCCCCGAGCTGTACAAGCGGGTCAAGGACAAGGTCACGGCGAAGCAGTTCTTCCCCATTGGCGGCATGTGGGTGGAAGCGGACACCAACATGCCCAGCGGCGAGTCGCTGGTGCGGCAGTTCACCTACGGCAAACACTTCTACGACAGCGAGTTCGACCTGAACACCGAGGAGGTGTGGCTGCCGGACTCCTTCGGCTACTCGGCAGCACTGCCCCAGATCATCGATCTGTCCGGGTCGAAGTGGCTGTTCACCCAGAAGATGTGCTGGAACGACACGAACGTCTTCCCGCACCACACGTTCCTCTGGGAGGGCATCGACGGCACGCGCGTCTTCACCCACGCCACGCCCGCCAACATGTACGAGGCCAAGATCACCGGCCGTGAGCTGCACCGCGCCGTGCGCAACTTCGCCGAGAAGGGTTCAGCCACCAGGTCCCTGCTCGCCTACGGCTACAGCGACGGCGGCGGCGGGCCGACCCGCGAGCACTTGGGGCGGGCTCGACGCCTGGCCGACCTGGAGGGCTCGCCGAAGGTCACCCTGGACAGCCCGCGGAACTTCTTCGAGAAGGCCGAGGCCGAGTACCAGAGCCCCCCGGTGTGGTACGGCGAGCAATACCTGGAGCGGCACCGGGGCACCTACACCAGCCAGGCGGAGATCAAGGGCGGCAACCGGGAGTGCGAGGCCCTGCTGCGCGAGGCGGAGCTGTGGTGCGCCACCGCCAAGATCAGGAAGAACCACCCGTACCCGTACGCGGCCCTCGACCGGATCTGGAAATCGGTGCTGCTCAACCAGTTCCACGACGTGCTGCCGGGCACCTCGATCCCCTGGGTGCACCGGGAGGCCGTGAAGGCGTTCGAGGACGCGGCGAAGGAACTCCGCACCATCGTCGAGGGCGCGCAGAAGAAACTGGTGGAAGAATTCGACGGCACCTTCTACTTCAACTCGAACCCCCACCCCTGGCAGGACGTGGCCGCGCTGGGCGCGAGAGCGGAGCGGACGCCCGAAGGGAAAATAAAGGCCGTCCCGAAGAACGACAAGACGTGGGTGATGGAAAGTGCAACCCTGCGCGTGGTGGTCGATAGCGACGGACTCCTCTCGTCCCTCTACGACCTGAGCAACGAACGGGAGCTCATCCCAGCGGGACAGCGGGGGAACCTGCTGCAACTGCACCAGGACCTGCCGGTGTTGTGGGATGCCTGGGACATCGAAAACTACTACCGCAACACCGTGGTGGACCTGGTCACACCTTGTGAAGTGACTTCGCTGGCAAATGACGAGGGAGTGAAGGTGGTCCGCACCTTCGGTGCCGGGTCCGAGGTGACCCAGGAACTCCGACTGGTCACCGGGATGGGCAGCAGGTTGGAGGTGACGACGCAGGTCAACTGGAAGGAGGTGGACAAGCTGCTCAAGCTCTCCTTCCCGCTCGACGTCCAGACCGAGAGGTCCGCCGCGGAGACCCAGTTCGGACACGTGTTCCGCCCAACCCACACCAACACCTCTTGGGACGCCGCGCGCTTCGAGATCTGCGCGCACCGGTGGCTGCACGTCGGTGAGGCCGGCTACGGCGTCCTCCTGGCCAACAAGACCACCTACGGGCACGACGTCACCCGTCGCCCCAAGGAGGACGGCGGGACGAGCACCACGGTGCGGGTCTCGTTGCTGCGCGCCTCCCGCTGGCCAGATCACGGTTCCGACCACGGCGAACACCACTTCCGCCACGTCTTGGCCGTAAATGCGGGCATCCCGGACGCGGTGCGCGAGAGCTACCGGCTGCACCACCCTCTGCGGAGAGTCGTCGTGAGCGGCGCATCCACCCCGACGGAGGTCAAACCCCTGGTGGGGGTGAGCGACAACGGTGTGGTGATCGACACCGTCAAGCTGTCCGACAACCAGGCGGATGACGTCATCGTGCGGTTGTACGAGGCGTACGGCACCCGCAGGAGCTGCTCGTTGTCGGCGTCGTTCACCGTGGCATCGGCCTGCATCACCGACTTGTTGGAAGCCAACCTCAAGAAAGACCTGGACGTGACCAACGATGCGGTGACGCTGGAGTTCCGCCCGTTCCAGGTGATCACCGTGCGGCTGCACCGCTCCTGATCCGGGGCCTCCGGGAGGGCAGCGCCCCGGCTGCGGCCAAGCCCAGCACCAGGATGCCGGTCGTCGCCCACAGGCCGCGTTCGGTGGCGCGGGCGAATCCGTGGCGCACCGCGTCCGCCGCCGCGTCCTCGGCGAGGCGGCGGATCTCGGGATCGGCCGGAATGGTGCAGCGGGACGGTCGGGTACCGGTGGTCGCGGCCTCGGCGTGCTCGGCCGCCAGGCAGCGGACCGCGGCCGCTGCCTCCGGCCGGGTGGACCAGGAGGTGGGCAGGTTGTGGGCTCGGTGGTCGGCGGCCGTGGTGACCGCGTTGCCTACTACCGCGTAGAAGACCGAGCCGACCACGGCGATGCCGATGGCGGTGCCCAACTGGAAGGAGGTGTTGACCAGACCCGAAACCGAACCTGCCTCGTGCTCGGGCACCGCGCCCAGGACCAGGTCCACCAGGGCCGCGGTGACCACGGCCAATCCGGCCCCGGCCAGCAGCAGGCCGGGGGCGAGTTGCCAGGCGTGCAGGTCCGGGCCCCACCACCGCACGGTGAGGGTGGTGGCCACCAGGCCGCCGATCATGACGGCCATGCCGGTGCGGATGGCCGTGTGCTCCGGGCTTCGTCGCGGCCCGGCCCGCGTCACGGACCCGGCGACGACGCCTACGGCGAACGGCACGAACGCCACACCGACCTCGGAGGGGTCGGCCCCCAGACCGGTTTGGAGGTGGACGCTGAGCACGAAACCGAACTTGCCTCCCGCGCTGAACACCAGCCCGACCAGCAGACCGACCGACACCGCGCGGTCGGCGAGCAGCCCCGGTCGCACGAGGGGGGCGCCGCCGCCTGCGGTGACCCGCCGTTCGTGCGCCCGGAACACGACCAGCAGGGGTGCCACCGCGCAGGCGAGCCACCACGTGCCGCCGTGCTCGCGGCCCTGCACCAGCGGGTAGAGCAGGGCGAGCAGCGCGGCGGCGAGCAGGACGACGCCGGTCAGGTCGAGCGCGGTCGGGCCGGCTCGGGCCGGTGGGCGCGGGAGCAGCAGCAGGCCCGCCGCCAGGGTGAGCACCCCGATGGGCACGTTGACCAGGAAGATCGCCCGCCAGCCGAGGCCGAACAGGTCGGCCCCGGTGAGCAGGCCGCCCAGCAGCGGGCCGCTGACGGCGGCGAGGGCGAGCACCGCGCCGTAGAGGCCGAAGGCTGCTCCACGCGCACGGGGTGGGAACGCGGCCCGCAGGTGTCCCAGCACCTGCGGGACCATGACGGCGGCGGCGACGCCCTGGAGCACGCGGCCCGCCACCAGCACCTCGGGCGTGGTCGCGAGGCCGGACAGGGCGGAGGCTGCGGTGAACCCGGCGACGCCGGCCAGGAACACCGGTCGCCTGCCGCGCAGGTCCCCCAGTCGCCCACCGGTGATCAGGACGAGGGCGAAGGCCAGGGGGTAGGCGGCGTCGATCCACTGGAGTTCCGCGCCGTCCGCGCCCAGGGTTCGCTGGATCCCGGGCAGGGCGACGCCGACGATCGTGCTGTCGACGACGTCCATGAACGCGGCGAGCAGCATCACCGCCAGGCCGGACCAGGCGCGGGTCACCGGGGGTGGTCGGCGCGGTCGGGGGGAGGGTGGTCGAGGGTGCCGGCGCAGGGGCTGTATTCAACGGGGTCGGCGGCGAGATTGGCGGCCGGGGCGGCGGCAGGGTTGTCAGCGGCGGCGGGGTCAGCGGGATCGGCAGGGTCTACAGGATCAGTGGGATCAGCGGGGCCGACAGGGTCTGCACGATCAGCGGGATCGGCTGGATCAGCGGGGTCGTTGTGGTTCCCGTGCACCTCGCACAACCGCCGCCACCCGTCGGCGGTCAGGGCGTAGTCGCCCACCGTGCCGTCGGCCAGCAGCCGGGCGCGCTTCGGGTTCGCCAGCAGCAGTGCGGTGGCCTTCGCCAGCAGCACCGCTGCCCACCGGTCCCGCCACGGCGGCGTCAGCTCCTCCGCACCGCCCCGCCTCAGCGCCACCGACGCCAGCTCGCCGAGCACCGCCGCCCGACCGCGCGACGCGGCGGTCAGCAGGGCCAGCAGCAACTGGTGGGTGCGCTGCCCGAACCTGTTCGGCTGGGGGACGGGCGACTCACCCAGCGACACCCGCAGCAGGGCCCCGGTCAGGTCCGTGCCGCAGCGGCGGGCGTTGCCGGGTTCCACCAGGCGGGGGTTGAGGTCGATGTAGGCGGGACCGTCCGGGGTCAGGACCGCGTCCGCGGACAGCGCGCCGTGCCAGCCGAGGTCGCTGCCGAGCACGGCCAGGTGCTCGGCGACGGCGGGCAGGTCGACGCCTTCCTTGACCAGCGCCGCCCCACCCACGCCTTCCCGGACGCGCAGGGCGGCGTGCCACGCGACCAGGCGTCCGCGGTCGAACACCGACTGGACCATGACCAGCGGGCCGTCCAGCCGTTCCTGCACCAGGATGCCGCCGTGGTCGGCTTCGCCGGCGAACTCGACCGCGACCCGGACCAGGTCGGCGCGGTCGCGCACCAGGCGCACGCCCCTGCTCCCCGTGCCGATGCGGGTCTTGACGTAGCCGGGCAGGTCGACCTGGGTGAGCAGGTCCTCCGGTTTCGCCACGAGCTTGGTGACCGGGTGCGGCAGGCCGAGTTCGCGCAGGGTCCGCCACGCCTCGGCCTTGTCCTGCACGCGGGCCAGTGCCGTGAAGTCCGGCACGGCCAGTCCCACCCCGAGGTCGCGCACCCGGTGTGCCTCCAGCGCCAGCACGGCCACCTGTTCCTGGGTCGCCAGCAGCGCGTCGAACCCGCCGCGCTCCAGCACCTGGAGCGCGGCGTTCAGCCAGGCGAACGGGTCGGCCCCGAACGGCGGCACGGCGTGGACCGCCCGCACCCACCGGATGGAGCGGGTGAGCAGGGCGCCGCCCGAGTCCAGGACCTCGACGTGGTGACCGTCCTCGCCGAGCAGGCGCGCGACCTGGGCGGAGGACACGCCGCTGCCGTCGGAGAGCAGCACTCGCCGCGGGGTCATGCCCCGGCCACCGGGACTGCGGCGGAGGCCACAGGAGTGGCCGTGGAAGGGACTGCGGAGAGGGCGGCTGAGGAGGCCGCAGGAGGGGCCGCTGAGGACGAGCAGGTGCCAGTGCCTCCCGCAGTCCCTTCCGCAGCTCCTCCTGCGGCCGCCGGAGCGGCCAGGTGCGCCGCGACGGCGCGGACGGTCGGCGTGCGGAGCATGTCCTCCAGCGACAGCGAGGTGGACAGCTCCGCGCGCACCCTGGCGAGCACCCGCACGGCCAGCAGGGAGTGCCCGCCCAGTTCGAAGAAGTCGTCGTCGACGCCGATGCCGTCGATGCCGAGCAGGTCGGCCCAGATCTCCACGAGCCTGACCTGCTCGTCGGTCGTGGGCGCGGCGTGCGGGGTGGCCAGGGCGGGGCGGGCGTGCCGGGGTGACGCGTCCGGTCGGGCGTCACTCGCCTCGTGGTCGACCCACGCGCGCAGGCGCGCTCCCAGCGGGCCGGACGAGGTCACCACCTGCCCGGCCAGCCCGGTCAGGGTGAGGGCCCGCTCGAAGAGCGCGACGCCCTCCTCCGGTGACATCCGGAAGTCGGCGACCGTCGCACCGGGCAGCGGGTGCTTCTCGTCGCCGACGCGCCACCCCTCCCAGTCGACCGCCAGCCACGGCCCGGCCCCGTCGTCGTTCGCGGTGAGGGCGAAACCGTCGAGCGCGGCGTTGGCGGCGGCGTAGGCGGCGAACCCGATGCCGCCCAGCACCGCCGACAGCGAACCGAGGGTGAGCCGGAAGTCCAGCGGCTCGGCGGCCAGCGCGCGGTGCAGCGCGAGGAAACCGCCGACCTTCGGGCGGAAGTGGGCGTCGCACTGCGCCCGGTCGACGGCGTGCCCGAGGCCGAACGCCGCCACGTCGGAGGCCCCCGCGCCGTGCACGACGCCGTGCAACGCGCCGAACCGCTCCCGAACTCGTGCCACCGCGGCGCGCACGGAGTCGGCGTCCGCCACGTCGGCGGTCAGCGTCAGCACCTCGCCGCCCGCCGCCTCCAACCCGCGGACGCGCCGGAGGGCGACGCTCACCCGGTCGTCCGCCGGGTGCCGGTCGAGCCAGGCGGCCCAGTCGGCGCGCGGCGGCAACGGGGTGCGGCCGAGCAGGGCGAGCCGGGCGTGCCGGGTTCGGGCCAGGTGCTCGGCCAGGGTGAAACCGACGTCGCCGAGGCCGCCGGTGATCAGGTAGGCGCCGCGGTCCCGCAGCGGAACGGCACCGCCCGCGGGGACGCGCACCGGCCGGAACGACTGCTCCCACCGGTCGCCGCCGCGGAAGGCGACCGAGGTCGCGGTGCCGGCGCAGATCTCGGCCAGCACGCGGTGAGCCAGGACGCGCGGGTCGGAGCCGATCACGCCGGGATCGGTCACGCCAGAGCCGGCCACACCGGAACCGACCACGGCGGGACCGGCCACACCAGAGCCGGTGCCACCGGAACCGGCCACGTCGAGGTGCCGGAACACCGTGCCCGGGTTCTCCTGCCCCAGCACGCGACAGCAACCCCCCAGCCCGGCCGACGCGGGCACGCGCAGGTCCCCGCCGGTCACCCGCACAGCCCCGGTCGTGAGCACCACGACGTCCGCGGGCAGGGTGTGGCCGGACCGCAGCGCCGCCGCGAGCAGCGCGAGCAGGTCGTGGAAGCCGAGGTCCTGGGCAGCCTCGAACGCCTCCGGGGTGGGCATCCCGGCGGGCACGTCGGTGCTCCACGCGTGCACGACCGTGCGGGGCGGCGCGGTGAGCGCGGACCGGAGCCGGTCGTGGTCGTCCCGGTTGCCGGGCCGCAGGAAGAAATCGCCATCGGGGTCGTGGTGGAAGTCCGTCCCGGTTCGGACGGCGGTGACGGTCGCGCCCGCGTCGCGCAAGGCGTCGACCAGGGCCGCGCCGGGGCCGTCGCGATCGGCGAACACCAACCACGGCCCCCGGTCCCCGACCCGCCCGGCCAGGTCGTCGACGGGCAGCGGCAGCCGCGTCCACACCGGGACGGAGAACCAGTCGGCCAGGTCGTCGAACCGCGCGGGCCCCGCCGGCCCCGCCGGCGCGGCTCCGGTCAGGCCACCCCCTGCCGATCCCCCGCCTGCCAGATCGCCCCCTGCCGAGCCAGGCTTCCGGTCACGCGGCACGGCGTCGATCCAGTACCGCTCGCGCTGGAACGGGTAGGTGGGCAGGGAGACCCGCCTGCGCCCGGCCAGGTGGGTCGCGGCCCAGTCCAGCCGCGCCCCCGCCAGCCAGAGCCGAGCCACCAGACCGGTCACGTCCGGGAACCCCGCGACCACGTCCGGGCGCTCCTCGCCCACCGGCCCGAGGACCACCGTCACGGCGTCCTCTCCCCGACGGGTCCCCCGGCACGGCACGGACGTCCCCGCCACCACGGCGGCCAGCGCGTCGAGCAGGGGCAGCTCGCCCAGCAGGGACGCCGCGAGGGCGCCTCCGGCGCCCTCCCCCGACACCTCCGCCACGTCCACGCCCCAGCCGAGCAGCGCACGCGCCACGGCGTACTGGGCGACCGCGTCCGCCACCGCCGGGCCGAACCGCTCCTCGATCCCGGCCGGCCCGCGCCCCGCCACCCCGCCGCTCCCGTCCAGCAGGGCGGAGCACTCGTCGACCGCGGCCCGGACCTCCGGGTGGACCACGACGTCGCGTGCCGTCCCCCGCGGCCACCCCGTCGGGTCGGGCAGGACCAGGTGGACGGGGCGGTCCCGTCGGCGCTGCTCGGCCACCAGGCCGCGGCCGTCGCCGAGCGCGCGGACCGCGTCCCGCAGGTCCCGGCAGACGACGGCGAAGCGGTGGTTGAACTCGCCGCGGCTGGACTGGAGGGTGAACGCCACGTCGGCCAGGGGCAGGTCGGGGCTCCGGTCGAGGTGGGCGCGCAGGTCGGCCACCGCGGCGTCGAGCGCCGCCGGGTTCTTCGCCGACAGCACCAGCGCCTGCGGCCACGGTTCGGCGGTCCCGGGTCGGATCGCGGGCGGCTCCTGGAGCACCACGTGGGCGTTGGTGCCGCCGAGGCCGAACGAGCTGACGCCGGCCCGGCGCGGTCCCCGCCGGTCGGGCCAGCGGCGTGCCCGCCCGTTGACGCGGAACGGCCCGTCGCGGCCGTCGAGCGCGGGGTTGGGCCGCCGCACGTGCAGGCTCGGCGGCAGCAGGCCGGTCCGCACCGCGTGCACGGCCTTGATCAGCCCGGCGACGCCGGCGGCGCGGTCGAGGTGACCGGTGTTGGGCTTGAGGGAGCCGATCGCGCACGAGCCCGCGGGCACGCCGGCGAAGACCCGCGCCATGGCGGCCAGCTCGACCGAGTCGCCCAGCAGGGTGCCGGTGCCGTGGCACTCGACGTAGCCGACGGCGCCGGGGTCGACGCCGGCGTTGGCGAGCGCGTCGGCGATGACGGCGGCCTGGCCGTCGACGCCGGGCGCGGTGTACCCGGCGCGGGAGAGGCCGTCGTTGGTGACGGCCGAACCGAGGATCACCGCGTCGACGCGGTCGCCGTCGGCGAGCGCGTCGGCCAGCCGCTTGAGCACGACCACGCCCACGCCGCTGCCGATGACGCTGCCCCTGGCGTCGGCGCCGAGCGCGCGGCACTGCCCGTCCGGGGACAGGATGCCGCCCTCCTGGTACAGGTAGCCGCCGGTCTGCGGCACCTCGACCGAGACACCGCCCGCGAGCGCGGTGTCGCACTCGTGGGTCAGCAGGCTCTGGCAGGCCAGGTGCACGCACACCAGCGAGGTGGAGCAGAAGGTCTGCACGGCCGCGCTGGGCCCGGTGAGGTCCAGCTTGTAGGAGACCATCGAGCTGAGCGAGTCGCGGTCGTTGCCGACGCCCAGCTGCATCTTGTCGACCGTCGCCAGCAGGTCGGGCCGGGTCGACAGGTTGTGCTGGAGGTAGCTGGGGAACCCGCAGCCCGCGAAGACGCCGACCACGCCCGGCACGGCGGCCGGGTGGTGCCCCGCGTCCTCCAGGGCCTGCCAGCAGCACTCCAGGAACAGCCGGTGCTGCGGGTCGGTCAGCTCGGCCTCGCGGGGGCTGTAGCCGAAGAAGGAGGCGTCGAACTCCTCCACGTCGTCGACCGGGGCGGCCACGCGGACGTAGCGCGGGTCGGCCCGCAGGACCGGGTCGACCCCGGCGGCGTCGAGCTCGTCGTCGGTCAGCCGGCGGATCGACTCGACGCCGTCGAGCACGTTGCGCCACAGCCGGGCCACGTCGGGAGCGCCGGGGAAGCGCCCCGCCATGCCGATGACGGCGATCGCCGGTCCCTGGTCGACGAGATCCCGACCAACGTCCTGACCGGCATCCCGGCCAGCGTCCTGAACAGCGTCCTGAGCGGCGTCCTGCCCAGCGGGGTCCTGCTCGGTCACGTCCGGCTCCTCACCTGTCCGAGCGCCTGCCTGCGCCGGGCGCCACGTGCCTGCCTGTCGTCCTGGTCGCGGTCGTCGCGCGTGCCGTCCTCGCCGCCGACGAGCCGGGCCAGGGCACGCACCGTGGGCGCCTCGTAGAGCACGTGCGGCGCGAGGTCCGCGCCCGGGAAGGCGGCCCGGACGCGGGCCACCACGTCCACGCCGACCAGCGAGTTGCCGCCGAGTTCGAAGAAGTTGTCGCGGACGCCGATCTCGGCCACGCCGAGCGCGTCCGCCCAGAGGTCCGCCACGGTCCGCTCGACGGGTGTCCCCGGCGCCACGAACGTGGTGGTGAGGTCCGGGCGCGGGTGGCGCTCGGCGGGTCCCGCGCGGCGCACCGCCTCGGTGGTGAACCGGTCGCTGAGGTCCGCCACCGCCCTGAAGTCCTGGGTGGACACCACGACCTGCGGCAGCCCGGTGGCCAGCGCCGCGCTCAGCGCCGCCCACCCCTCGTCGAGGTCGATGCCGAAGCGCTCCCGGGTGGCGCGGAAGAACTCCCGCACGTGGTCGTCGTACCCGGTGAGGCCCACGTCCCAGGCGTTCCACCGCCACTCGCCCCAGTCGACCGCCACCACGCGACGCCCGTCGTCGGCGGCGCGGTGGGCGTAGGCGTCGAGGAAGGCGTTGGCGGCGCAGTAGTCCACCTGGCCGGGGCCGCCGCCGGTGAGCGAGGTGATGGAGGAGAACAGGACCACGAACTCGACCGGGTCGTCGCGCAGGGCGCGCTCCAGCGCCCGGGTGCCCGCGACCTTGGGGTGCAGCACCCGGTCGGCGGCCTCGCGCTGCTTGAACGGCAGCAGGCCGAGGCCGGGCACGCCCGCGGCGTGCAGGACGCCGGTGACCGGCCCGAACCGCTCCCGCGCCGTCGCCAGGGCGGCGCGCACCTGCTCCTCGTCGCCGACGTCGGCGACGAGGGCCAGCACCTCGGCGCCGCTCGCCTCGATCCGCCGGACGCCCTCGATGCGACGGCGCACGTCGGCGTCGAGGTCGTCGTCCGCGAGCAGCGCCGGCCAGTCCGCGCGCCGGGGCAGACCGGTGCGGCCGAGCAGGACGATCCGGGCGCGGGCGGCTCGGGCGAGCCGTTCGGCCATGGCCAGCCCGAGGCCGCCGAGCCCGCCGGTCACCACGTAGACGCCGCCGTCGCGGACCGGGGACGCGGCGGGTGGCGCGGGCACCGGCTCGTAGGCGGGCACCCAGCGCCGGCCGGCGCGCAGCGCCACCGTCCGGTCCCCCGGTTCGGCCGCGAGTTCGGCGAGCAGGCCGGGTGGCGGGGCCAGGTCGTCCGGCAGCACCACGTCGATCAGCCGGCAGACCGTGGCCGGGGACTCCAGCGGCACGACCCGGCAGGGCCCGACGACGGTGGCCTGCTCGGGCAGCAGCGGCTCGTCGCCGACGACCCGCTGCGTGCCGCGGGTGACCACGTCGAGGCGGACCTCGCCCGCGCCCAGGTCCTGGAGCGCCTGGGCGAGGGCGACGACGCTGTGGAAACCCCGGTCGAGCACCTCCTCCGGAGGAGCGCCGGCGTCCGTGTCCAGGGTGAGCAGGTGCAGCAGGCGGCGGGGTCGCCGGTCGGCCTCCCACAGCCGCGCCAGGACCGCCTTGAGGTCGGCGCGGCTGTCCGGCCGGACGGTGTGCGAGCCGTCGTCGAGCACGGCGAACCCGTCGCCGGGCCGCACCCTGATCACCTCGGCGCCGCCGCGCGCCGCGGCGTCGGCCACCGCCTCGCCCGCGGGCCCGCCGACCAGCGCGAGCCACGGCGTCCCGTCACCGGTCGCGGGGGCGGGCGGCGCGGTCTGCCGCCACGCGGGCAGGTACAGCCACCGGTCCGGGTCCTCGCGGCGCAGGCCGCTCAACGCCTCACCCGCGCTGCCCCGCTCGGCCGGTCCGGCGGGCTCCAGCCAGTAGGGACGGCGCTGGAACGGGTACGTCGGCAGCGGCACCCGGTGGCGGCGCTCGCCCGCGTGCAGGCCCGCCCAGTCCACCGGCGCCCCGGCGAGCCACAACCGGGCCACGGCGGTCAGCAGCGACCGCTGCCGGTCCCCGCCACCCGCCGCCAGGGTCGGCACGGCTCCGGCGAGCCGACCGGGGCCCACCAGCACGGCGATCCTGCTCGACCCGCGCGTGACGACGTCCACCAGGTCCACCGGTTCGGCGGCCGGTGCGCTCCCCCAGTGCCCGGGATCCGCCGACGCCCAGTCGCCGGTCGTCCCCGACGCGTACGGGATCCGCGGCGCGGCGGGGTCCAGGTTCGCCCGCGCCCACCCCACCAGTTCGGCCGGGGTCAGGCGGGCGCGTTCGACCGCCAGCCGCGCGGCCTCCGGCAGCGTCAGCGCACCGGACAGGCACGCGGCGACGCACTCGCCGGCGCCCTGGCCGGCCAGCGCGTCCGGCCGCAGGCCCCAGCTCATCAGCAGCCGCGCCAGCGCGTACCCGGTGGTGAACGCCTCGGCCGCCGGGCTGCCGTCCAGCAGCGCCCGGCACTCGTCGACGGCCGCGCGGAACACCGGCTCCCGCTCGTACAGGTCTCCCGCGTCCGCCGGGTCTCCCGCGTCCGCGGCGGTGTCGGCGAACACGAAGGCCACCGGCCGGTCCACCTCGAACTCCTCGTCCACCGCGGCCAGGACCTCGCCGGCGCGCAGGGCGGCGACCGCCTCGGCGGTGTCCGCGGCCACCACGGCCCGGCGGCACTCGAACTCGCGCCGCCCCACCTGGAGCGTGTAGGCGGCGTCGGCCAGCTCCACGCCGCCGTCGTCGAGGGCGTCGGCCACGGAGGCGGCCAGCTGGTCCACGGCGGCGTCGGCGCGGCCCGAGAGCACCAGCAGCTGGTGCGGCCTGCCCGGCGGGTCTGCGGGCGGGCGGGACGGCGGTTCCTCCACCACCACGTGCACGTTGGTGCCGCCGAGGCCGAGCGAGTTCAGCCCGGCGCGGCGCGGCCGGTCGCGCGCCGGCCACGCCCGCAGCTCGGTGTTGACGTAGAACGGGCCCGCCGAGAAGTCGATCTCGGGGTTGGGCCGCTCGAAGTGCAGGCTGGGCGGGATCACGCCGTGCCGCAGCGACAGCGCGGTCTTGATCAGGCCGGTCACCCCGGCGGCGCGGTCGAGGTGGCCGACGTTGGTCTTCACCGACCCCAGCGCGCACGTGCCCGGCCGGCCGGGGCCGAACACCGCGTTCAGCGCGGCGACCTCGATCGGGTCGCCCAGCTCGGTCGCGGTGCCGTGCGCCTCCACGCAGTCGACGTCCTCCGGCGACACCCCGGCGTCGGCCAGCGCCCGCCGGATCACGGCGACCTGGCCGCCGACGCTCGGCGCGGTGTAGCCGACCTTGACCGAGCCGTCGTTGTTCACCGCCGAGCCCCGGATCACCGCGACCACGTCGTCCCCGTCGGCCACCGCGTCGGCCAGCCGCTTGAGCGCGACCACGGCGGAGCCGTCGCCGAACATGCTGCCGCCCGCCCGCGCGTCGAAGCTGCGCACGTGCCCGTCCGGGCTGCCCATGCCGCCCTCCTGGTACAGGTGCCCGACCCGGTCGGGCACGCGCACCGAGACGCCGCCCGCGAGCGCGACGTCGCACTCCCCGGTGCGCAGGCTCTGGCAGGCGAGGTGGACCGCGACCAGGGAGGTCGAGCAGAACGTCTGCACCGCGAAGCTCGGGCCGCGCAGGCCGAGCTTGTAGGACACCATCGTGGTCAGGGCGTCCTTGTCGCCGCCGATGATCGCCTGGTACTCGTTGACCGAGCCGAACAGGTCCGGGTCGGAGCCGATCCGGTGCCAGTAGGTGCTGATGTTGGCCCCGCCGAAGACGCCGACCAGCCCGGCGTAGCGCGTCGACGCGTAGCCCGCGCCCTCCAGCGCCTCCCAGCAGCACTCCAGGAACAGCCGGTGCTGCGGGTCGGTCAGCTCGGCCTCGCGCGGGCTGTAGCCGAAGAACCGCGCGTCGAAGGAGCGCACGTCGTCGAGCACCGGCCGGGCGGGCACGTAGGCCGGGTCGCCGACCAGGTCCGCCGGCACGCCCGCGGCGAGCAGCTCGTCGGGGGTGAACCGGGTGATGGACTCGGTGCCGGACAACAGGTTCCGCCAGAACGCGTCCACCGTGGGCGCGCCGGGGAACCGGCCGGACATGCCGATGATCGCCACCGGCTCGGACTCCGCCGAGGCGCGCACCCGGTGGCGCCGCTCGGCCAGGACCTCGGGCTCGCCCGACTCCGCGCGCGGCGTCGCGGGCGCGACGCGGGCGGTCAGCGCCCGCACGGTCGGCGACTCGAAGAGCGCGACCGCGGTCAGGGCGGTGCCGAACTCGGCGTTCACCAGGTTGATCAGCTGGAGGCCCATCAGCGAGTGGCCGCCGAGGTCGAAGAAGTTGTCGTCGGCGCCGATGCGGTCGATGCCGAGCAGGTCGCGCCACAGCCCCGCCATCCGCCGCTCGTGGTCGCCGTCGGCGGGGGCGAACGCGCGGGCCAGGGCGGGCCGGGCCGTGCGGGTCGGGCGCGCGGTCGCGCTCACGAGGCCGACCCACCGCTCGACGCGCCGCGCCAGGTCCCCGGTGGAGACGACGACCCGCCCGCCCGGCGCGGCCAGCGCGAGCCGGAAGGCCTCGACGCCCTCGGCGGCGGACAGGGAGTTCTCGGTCATCGCCGCGCCGAGCCGGCCACCCCGCACCTTCGCCGCGGCGGACTCCCACGTGTCCCAGTCCACGGCGAGCCACCGGCCCGGCCCGCGGTGGGCCACGGCCAGCGCGTCGAGGACGAGGTTGGCCGCGGCGTAGGAGGCGAACCCGAGGCCGCCCAGCACGGCCGACATCGAGGACATCAGCACGCAGAAGCCGATCGGCTCGTCGCGCAGGACCCGCTCCAGCACCAGCGCGCCGCCGGCCTTGGCGGCGAAGTGCGCCGCGCACTGCTCGTCGGTGAGGTCGGAGACCGGGCGGAAGCCGGCGACGTCGGTGACGCCCGCCGCGTGCACGACGCCGTCGAGGCCGCCGAAGCGGTCCCGGGCGGCGGCGACGACCTCCCGCATCCGGGCCTCGTCGGTGACGTCGGCGGCCAGCACCAGCACCTCGCCGCCGCGCCGCTCGACCTCGCGGACGCGGGCGATGCGCTCGCTCGTGGCCGAACCCGGCTGGTCGGCCAGGTGCCGGTCCCAGGTGTCGCGCGGCGGCAGGCCGGTCCGGCCGGTCAGCACGAGCCTGGCGGCGTGCTCGGCCGCCAGGTGGCCGGCCAGCTCCAGGCCGACGCCGCCGAGCCCGCCCGTGATCAGGTACGCGCCGCCTCGGCGCAGCAGCCCGTCGGCGGCGCCGTCGCCCGCACCGCCCAGCGGGGCGGCCTCCCAGACCAGGCGCTCCCCCGCGCGGTAGGCGACCTGGGTGTCGTTCCCGGTCCACCGCAGCTCCTCGGCCAGCAGGTCGGCCACACCCGCGTCGCCCGGGACGACGTCGACGGCGCGGCACCGCAGCGCCGGGTACTCCTGGGGCAGCACGAGGCACGCGCCGAGCACGGCGGCCTTCCCGGCGAGCGGCCGGTCGTCGTCGACGACCCCCTGCACGCGGTCGGTGACCACCGCGATCCGCACCTGACCGGCCGGGGCCTCCGCGAGGGCGCGGGCGAGCAGGCACAGGCTGCGGAACCCGGGCTCGCGGCCCGCCCGCAGCTCCTCCTCGGAGCCGGGGTCGCCCACGCCCCACAGGTGCACGACCGTGGCGGGCGGGGTGTCCTGCGCGGCCAGCAGCCGCCGGTAGTCCTCGGCCTCACCGGCGCGGACCCGGTACTCGCCACCGGCGCCCGCCTCGAACCCCGACCCCCGCCGGACCAGGGTCACGCCGACGCCGTCGGCCGCGAGCCTGGCGGCCAGCGCGTCGGCCACACCGCCGTCGTCCGCCAGGACCAGGCACGGTCCCGCGATCGTCCCACCGGGGGGCAGCTCCCGGGCGCGCCAGACCGGGACGTGCAGCCATTCCCGCACCGGCCGCCTGGCCGGGGTCTCCTCCTGGTCGGCGAGCACCCCCGGAGTCGTCGGCCGGTCGGTCCGCGGCTCATGGGTCCGCGGCTCGTCGGTCGGCGGCTCGTCGTGGCGCGGCGGGTCGACCCAGTGGGACTCGCGCTGGAACGGGTAGCCGGGCAGCGGAACCCGGCGGCGGTCCTCGCCGGCGTGCAGCGCCGCCCAGTCGACCGGCGCTCCCGCCAGCCACAGCCGGGCCAGGGCGGTCAGCACCGCGGCCCGGTCGTCGGTCCGGTCCCACCGGCCGGGCAACGTCGACACCACCGACCCGAACCGCTCGGCGGGGCAGTCGGGGTGCCCGCGCAGCAGCGCCGCCAGCGACTGCCCCACGCCGACCTCCACGAGCACGCGGTCCGGTTCGGCCAGCAGCGCCGCCGCGCCGTCGCCGAACCGCACCGGGCGGCACATGTGCCGCGCCCAGTAGCCGGGGTCGGCGACGTCCTCGGCGGTGATCCACGTGCCGGTGACGTTGGACAGGTAGGGGATGCGCGGTTCGCCCGGCTCGACGTTCGCCGCCACCCACCGGGTCAGGGGCTCGGCCACCTCGGCGAGCGCCCGCGAGTGGAACGCGTGGGAGGTGGTCAGCCGGCGGCACGCCACCCCGCGCGCCTCGAACAGCGCGGCGGCACGACCGACCGCCTCGACCGACCCGGCCAGCACCGACATGCCGGGGCCGTTCACCGCGGCGACGTCCAACCCGTGGCCCACCAGCGCGGCGGCCTCGTCGGCGGGCAGCGACACCGCCAGCATCCCGCCCGGTGCGACGCCCTCGATCAGCCGGGCGCGCTCGGCCACCAGGCGGGCCGCGTCCGGCAGCGCCAGCACACCGGACAGGCACGCGGCGACGTACTCGCCGACGCTGTAGCCGAGGAAGGCGGCCGGCCGCACACCCCAGCTCATCAGCAGCCGGGCCACCGCGTACTCGACCGCGAACACCGCGGGCTGCGCCAACGCGGTCCGGGCCAGTTCGCCCTCGTCGGAACCGGTCCGGCCGAGCAGCGCCTGGAAGGCGTCACCACCCTCGACGCGGCCGTCCCCGAACACCACGTCCGCCAGGTCGACGCCCAGCGCCGGGTCGAGCACCGCGCGGCACTCGTCGAACGCCCGCCGGAACGCGGGTTCCCGCTCGTGCAGCCCGGCGGCCATGCCGCGGTAGTGCTCCCCGACCCCGGCGAAGACGAACGCGACCGGCCGGTCGCCCGCCACGTCCGCGCCGACCAGCACCCGGCCCTCGCGCAGGGCGGTGACCGCTTCACCCACGTCGGGCACGACCACGGCCCGGCGGTGCTCGAACTCGCGCCGCCCCACCTGGAGCGTGAACGCGACATCGGCCAGGTCGACGCCGGCGGGGTTGGCCCCGGCCTGGTCGACGCCGGCCGGGCCGACGCCTGCCGAGGCGGGTGCGCCAGGCGAAGCGGCTCCCGGACCGGCGGACGCGGGAGCCGGAGCGGCCTCCGCACCGGCGAGCGCGTCGGCCAGCGCCTCGACCCCCTCGTCCGCCGCCACCGGCGTGCGGGCCGAGAGCACCAGCACCTGGTGCCCCCGGGCCACCCGCCCGGTCGGCGCCCGGGGCGGCTCCTCCAGCACCACGTGCGCGTTCGTCCCGCCGATGCCGAACGCGCTGACGCCCGCACGGCGCGGCCGACCGGTCTCCGGCCAGCCCCGCAACGCGGTGTTGACGAAGAACCTCCCCTCGCGGTCGAGTTCCGGGTTGGGCCGCTCGAACCCGAGGCTGGGCGGTATCACGCCGTGCCGCACCGACAGCACCGCCTTGATCAGCCCGGCGACCCCGGCGGCGCGGTCGAGGTGCCCCACGTTGGTCTTCACCGAACCCAGCGCGCACGACCCGGCCGGACCCGGTCCGAACGCCTGGCGCAGCGCGGCCAGCTCCGCGGCGTCACCGAGCGCGGTGCCGGTGCCGTGCGCCTCGACGTAGTCGATGTCGTCCGGGCTCAGGCCGGCCCCGGCGATGGCCTCGGCGATCACCGCGGCCTGGCCGCGCACCGCGGGCGCGGTGAACCCGGCCTTGACGGACCCGTCGTTGTTGACCGCCCAGCCGCGGATCACCGCGTGGACGTGGTCGCCGTCGCGCAGGGCGTCGTCGAGCCGCTTGAGGACGACCACGCCCACGCCGCTGCCGGTGGGCGTGCCCAGGGCGGCGGCGTCGAACGCGCGGCACCGGCCGTCCGGTGAGGCCATGCCGCCCTCCTGGTAGAGGTAGCCCACGCGCTGCGGCACGCTGACCGCCACCCCGCCCGCCAGCGCCGCGTCGCACTCCCCGGCGGCCAGGCTCGTGCAGGCCGCGCACACCGCCACCAGCGACGTGGAGCAGTAGCTCTGCACGGAGTAGGCGGGTCCGGTGAGGCCGAGCAGGTAGGAGGTGCGCGTGCTCAGGGAGTCCTTGTCGTTGGCGAGCGCGAGCTGCACCGCGCCGACGGACGCCGTCAGGGACCGGTCGGGCAGCAGGTTGTTGAGCAGGTAGGTGCTCAGCGCCGCACCGGCGAACACCCCGACCTGGCCGCCGAGGCGCGCGGTGTCCCAGCCGGCGTCCTCCAGCGCGTGCCACGCCTGCTCCAGGAACAGGCGCTGCTGCGGGTCCATCACCTGGGCCTCGCGCGGGGTGCAGCCGAAGAAGCCCGCGTCGAAGAGGTCGACGCCGTCCAGCACCGCGCCGGACCGGACGTAGTCGGGGTGGCGCAGCAGGTCGGGCGGCACCGCGCCGGCCAGCTCCTCCTCGGAGAAGTCGGTGACGCAGTCGCGGCCACGGCACAGGTTGCGCCAGAACTCCGCCACGTCCGCCGCGCCCGGGAACCGCCCCGCCATCCCGACCACCGCGATGCCCTCGTCCGGACCGGCCACCCCGACACCGTCGTTCCCGCTCATCCGCCCCGCACTCCCCGTCGCCGCGCCGCCGCCCGGCGGCGGCGGTCCTGTCCTCGGGCACCTGCCTCGTCCACCCGCCCGCCCGCCCGGCCCGCCGGGTCGAGGAGCGCGGCCAGCTCGCCCACGGTGGGCCGCTCGAACAGCACGGGCGCGGACAGCGCCACGCCCAGCTCGCGCTCCAACCGGGCCACCACGGTCATGGCCAGCAGCGAGTTGCCGCCCAGTTCGAAGAACCGGTCGTCGACGCCGACCCGGTCGACGCCGAGGTGCTCGCCCCACACGCCCGCGATGTGCCGCTCCACCTCGTTGCGCGGCGCGACGTAAGGCGTGCGCAGGGCCGGGCGGGCGAAGCGCTGCCCGGCCGGCCGGGTCACCGGGTCGCCGGTGAACAGCTGCGCCCAGCGCCGCCGGGTCGCGGCCAGGCCCTCGGGCAGCACCAGCACCTGCCGGGCACCCGACGCCAGCGCCCGGTGCAGCAGTTCCGCGCCCTCGTCCGAGGTCACGCCGAACTCGTCCCGGTAGGACCTCACCCGCGCGCCGAGTTCCGGCGCGCCCGCGAACACCTCGGCCTGCCAGGAGTCCGAGCGCCACGGGCCCCAGGCGACCGACACCACGGGCACGTCCACCTCGGCGGCCGCGCGGGCGTCCAGGTAGGCGTTCGCCGCGGTGTAGTCGCTCTCGCCGACAGCGGGCACCGCGACCACCGAGGACGAGTACAGGGCGACGAAGTCCACCGGGACGCCGCGCAGCGCGTCGAGCAGCGCCGCGGTGCCGCGGACCTTGGGCCGCAGCACCGCCAGCGCCTGGTCGCGCCCCTTGTCCCGGACCAGTCCCGCGCCGGGGACGCCCGCCGCGTGCACGACGCCGTGCAGCGCGCCGAAGCGGCGCACCGCGCGGTCCACGACCCCGCGGAGCCCGTCGGCGTCGGCCACGTCGGCGGTCTCCACGACCACCTCCGCGCCCAGTCGCTCCAGCTCCAGCACCGCCCGGACCGCGCCCACCTCGGCGGCGAGGGCCGGCCACCGGTCGCGCGGTGGCAGCGGGGTGCGGCCGACCAGGACGAGCCGGGCGGCGACGCGGGCGGCCAGGTGCTCCGCGAGGGCCAGGCCGAGACCGCCGAGACCGCCGGTGATCAGGTACGTGCCGCGCTCGCGCCACACGGGCCGCTCCGGCGGGTCGAGCCGGTGGGCACGCCACTCGCGCACCCACCGGTGGCGTCCGCGCCAGGCCACCGGCTCGTCCTCGGCGGGTTGGCCCAGCTCCGCGAGCAGGGCGCGGGCCGCCTCGTCCGGCCGGGCCGGGTCCAGGTCGACCGACCGGCAGCGCAGGGTGCGGTACTCCGCGTCGAGGGAGGCGCACAGGCCGAGCAGGGTCGCGTGCTCCGGGTTCGCCAGGTCGTCGCCGAGGACGGCCACGGCGTTGGCGGTGACGACCACCAGCTCCACGGGGTGCGCGGGCAGGAGTTGCCCGAGGGTCCGGGCGAAGGCGAGCAGGCCCAGGAAACCCCGGGACAGCGCCGCGTCCAGGTCGTCGGCCGGGCCCGCGCCGAGGGCGTAGAGCACCTTCGCCGGGCGGACGCCGCGCTCGTCGAGCTGCCCGAGCAGGAGGTGGTGGTCCTCCGGTCGTTCCGGGTCCAGGGCGTAGGCGGTGTCGTCGAGCCGGCGGAAATTCCCGCCCGGCTGGGCGGTGAACACCGCGGCGCCCTCGGCGCGCAGCCGCTCGACGACGGTGGCGGTGACGCCGAGCGGGTCGGCGAACACCAGCCACGGGCCGTCACCGGCCCGCCCCTGCCGGACCGGGACCTGTCGCCAGGAGGGCACGTGGCACCAGTCGGCGAGGTCGGGCGCCTTTCCGGCGCGCGCGGCGGAGAACGCGCCGGGAACCGCGGTCGGCTCCGAGGCCACGCCACTCCCCGGAACCGCACCGCTTCCCGATGCCACACCAGGGACCACGCCAGGGACCGCGCCCCCACCCGGAGCAGCGCCGCCGCCAGGAGCCGCGCCCCTGCCCAAGGCCGCGCCGGACGCCGGAGCAGCCCCGGCACGCGTGCCGGGTGGCACCGGCTCCGGCCAGAAGGCGGTGTGCCGGAACGGGTAGGTCGGCAGGGTCGCGGTGCGCCGGGCCGGGTCGCCGTCCCACCGCGCCCAGTCCACGGCCGCGCCCCTGGCCCACAACCGCCCCGCCGCGTCGAGCAAGACCTCCGCGTCCGGCCGGTCCTCGCCCGCGCCCGGCAGCGTCGGCACCGCCACCACCCCGGTGCGCCCGGTCGCCAACAGCACCTGGTTCGCCAGGCTCGACAGGCCGCGGCCGGGTCCCGCCTCCAGCAGCACCTCGACGCCCTCGGCGGCGAGCAGTTCGACGGCGGGCCCGAACCGGACGGGCAGGCACAGGTGGTCGGCCCAGTAGCCGGGGTCGCGCGCCTGGTCCGCGGTGATCCACGTGCCGGTGGTGTTGGACAGGAACGGCACGTCCGGCTCACCGCGCGGCACGGCGGCCACCAGGTCGGACAGCCGGGACTTCAGCGGGGCCAACGACGCGGAGTGCATGGCGCGCGACGCGGCGACCCGGCGGTGGGCGACGCGCTCGGCCCCCAGCCGCGACGCCAGCCCGGCCACCGCCCGTTCCGGACCGGCGACCACGGTCAGCCCCGGCCCGTCCACGGCGGCCACGGACAGTTCGTCGGTCAGCAGGTCGGCCACCCGGTCCGCGGGCAGCGCCACGGCGAGCATCGCGCCGGGCGGCGCGGTCGCCACGAGCCGGGCCCGGTCGACGACCAGCGCCAGCGCGTCGGGCAGGGTGAACACGCCGCTCAGGCACGCCGCGACGTACTCGCCCAGGCTGTAGCCGAGCAGCGCGTCGGCCCGCACGCCCAGGTCGCCCCACAGGCGCGCGCAGGCGTAGTCCACCGCGAAGACCGCGGCGTGCACGACGTCCACCGGCGCGGCGCCCCGGTCGGGCGGGTCGCCGCCGGCCGGATCTCCGCCGAACAGGTCGCCGTGGTCCCGGTCGGCGAACAGCAGCGGCGCGAGGTCCAGGTCCCGCAGCTCCCGGCAGAGCCCGACGCACTCGTCCAGGGCCGCGCGGAACGCCGGGTGGGCCGCGTGCAGGCCGCGGCCCATGCCCGCGTGGTGGTCGCCCTGTCCGGGCAGCAGCAGGGCCGTGGTCGGGTGGTGGCCCGGCGGCACGTGGTGGTCCGGTGGCGCGTCCGCGAGGGCGGCCAGCGCGGTGACGGCCTCGTCGCGGTCGTGGACCAGCAGCGCGGCGCGGTGCTCCAGCGCGGCGCGGCCCACCTGGGTGGTGAAGGCGAGGTCGGCGAGGTCGGCGCGGCAGGCGGCGACCTCGGCGGACAGCCGGCGCGCGGTCTCCGCGAGCCCTTCGGCGTCCCGGCCGGAGACGGTCAGCAGCCGCGGGCCCGGTCGCGGCGCGGTCGGCGGCTCCGGCGGCGCCTGCTCCAGCACGACGTGGGCGTTGGTCCCGGACCAGCCGAACGAGCTGACCCCGGCGACCCGCGGCCCCCCGTCCGTCGGCCACGGCTCGGGTTCCGCGGGCAGCAGCACCGGGCACCGGCCCCAGCCGATCGCCGGGTTCGGCCGGGCGTGGTGCAGGTTCGCCGGGACCACGCCGCGGTCGAGCGCGAGGACCGCCTTGATCAGGCCCGCCACCCCGGCCGCGCCCAGCAGGTGGCCGACGTTGGTCTTCACCGCGCCGACCACCAGCGGCGCGGCGCGGCCGGGGCCGAACACCTCCTGGAGGCCGTCCATCTCGATCGAGTCGCCGAGCCGGGTGCCCGACCCGTGCGCCTCCACGTAGCCGACCCGCGCCGGTTCGACGCCCGCGCGGTCGAGCGCGGCGCGGATGACCGCCACCTGGGCCGCGCCGTTGGGCGCGGTCAGGCCGTTGCTGCGGCCGTCCTGGTTCACCGCGGAGCCGCGCAGCACCGCCAGGACGCGCCCGCGCCGCCGCCGGACGTCGCCCAGCCGCTGGAGCACCACGACGCCGCAGCCCTCGCCGATCAGGAACCCGTCGGCGTCGGCGTCGAACGCCTTGCACCGGCCGTCCGCGGCCAGCATGTTCATCCGCAGCGCCTGCCGGACGGCGGTGGGGTGCACCACCGCGCTCACGCCGCCCGCCACGGCCACGTCGCACTCGCCGCGCCGCAGGCTCTCCGCGGCCAGGTGGACCGCGACCAGCGACGACGAGCACGCCGTGTCCACGGTGAGGCTCGGGCCGCGCAGGTCGAGCAGGTAGGACAGCCTGCCCGCGAGCACGCTGGGCGCGATGCCCGTGCCGAAGTGGGGGTCGTCGGGGCTGCCGGGGTCGGCCTCGGTCTGCGTCGCGGCGTACTGGCCGTCGGACATCATGCCGAGGAAGACGCCGGTCCGGCCGCCGCGCAGCCGGTCGGCGGCCAGGCCCGCGTGCTCCAGCGCCGCCCAGGCGACCTCCAGCGCCAGGCGCTGGCGCGGGTCCATGCGCAGCGCCTCGTTGGGCGAGAGGCCGAAGAAGGCGGCGTCGAACCCGGCCAGGTCGGTCAGGAAGCCGCCGAGCAGGCCGTCGTCCTCCGGCCGGGCCGGCCAGCGGCCCGGTGGCACGGGTCTGGCGGCGTGCGCCCCGTCGAGCAGGTCGCGCCAGAACCGGTCGGGGTCGTCCGCGTCGGGCGGGAACCGGCAGGCCATCCCCACCACGCACACGGCGTCGAGGCCCGGCCCGCGCGCCGGTTGGGCCGGTGGCGCGGGCGCGTCCGCGGCGGCCTCGCCGGCGAGGAAGTCCGCGAGCGCGGCGATGCTGGGGTGCTGGTAGACCAGCGTCTGCGGCAGCTCGTCGCCCAGCCACTCCTCCAGCTCGCCGGACAGGCTGACCGCCTGCGAGGAGGTGATGCCGTAGTCGTCGAAGGGCGCGGTGGGGTCCACCCGCCCCGGTTCGACCCCGGCGAGGCCGGCGATCCGGTCGGTCAGCCAGCTCTGGATCCGCGCTCGGGCGGCACGCGGACGGGTGATCCCGGTCAGGGGGGTGGTGGTCCCGGTCAGAGGGGTGCTTCCGGTCAGGGGGGTGGTCGCGGTCATCGGCGCTCAGACCGCGGGCCGCGCGGCGAAGCGGTCGGCGAGGTAGCGCTCGCGGCACTCCAGCCGCTTCACCTTGCCGCTGCTGGTGAAGGGCAGGCTGCCCGCGCGCAGCAGCACCACGTCCCGCACGGGCACGCCGTGCTCGGCGGTGACGGCCCGCCGGATGGCCCGCCGGACCTCCTCGGCGTCGCCGTCCTCGGGCTCGCCGTCGCCCTGCGCGGGCAGGGGGCCCGCGATCTCGGCCAGGACCACGAGCCCTTCGCTCTGGCCGTCGTCGACGGAGAACGCGCAGCAGAACCGCTCCCGCACCGCGGGGTGGCTGCCGGCCGCGGTGTGCTCCACGTCGTGCGGGTAGTAGTTGAGGCCGTCGAGGATGATCACGTCCTTGCGGCGGCCGGTGATGAACAGCTGGCCGTCGAGCACGAACCCGAGGTCGCCGGTGCGCAGGAAGTCCTGGTCGCCGTGGCCGGGCACGCGCGCCCGGAAGGTGAACTCGTCCTGGTCGGGCGCGTTCCAGTAGCCGGAGCCGACGCTGTCGCCCGCGACCAGGACCTCGCCCACCTCGTCGGGCGCGGCGACCTCGCCGGTGGCCGGGTCCACGACCACCACCCGCATGGTCGGCTGGATCTGCCCGCAGCCGACCAGGGCGCGGGAGGGCGCGCCGGGCGTCGCCGACCGGACCCTGGACCTGGCCAGCGACCCGGCGTCGAACGCGCGCACCACCGGCTCCCGCCCCGCCGGTCCGCCGCTGACCATCACCGTGGACTCGGCCAGCCCGTAGCAGGGGAAGAACACCTCGCGGCGGAAGCCGACCGGGCCGAACGCCGCGCAGAACCGGTCCAGCGTGTCCGCGCGCACCGGTTCGGCACCGACCGCGGCCAGCTCCCACCCGCTCAGGTCCAGGCGGGCCCGCTGCCGCTCGGTCACCCGGCGCACGCACAGGTCGAAGGCGAAGTTCGGGGCCACGCTCAGCGCCCGCCCCGCGCGGGTGATCTCCCAGAGCCAGGTGAAGGGCCGGTGCACGAACGACAGCGGCGACATCAGCGTCACGTCGTAGCCCGCGAACAGCGGCTGGAGGATGCCGTTGACCAGACCCATGTCGTGGAACAGCGGCAACCACAGCACGGCGGGCGGCCCGGTGCGGCCGTCGCCCGCGTCGCGGGAGCCGTTCTCGTGGATCAGCGCCAGGTTGCTCAGCACCGCCCGGTGGGTGAGCACCACGCCCTTCGGGGCGCCGGTCGAGCCCGAGGAGTACTGGAGGTAGGCGGGCCGGGACGGGTCGGCCGCCGGGTCCTCCCAGGACGCGGCGCGCCCCACGTCGACGAGGTCGGAGGCGAACCGCTCCGCGTCCTCCAGGCCCTCGGTCGCCTTCAGCTCCGGTCCCACGTCGAGCAGCGACGCCGCGGTGGACATCACCACGCGGGGCGTGGCGCTGCGCGCGATGGCGGGCAGGCGCTTGTTGCGGATGTCGCGGCGGCCCGCCTCCAGGGGCGCGACCGGGACGGCGATGAGGCCCGCGTAGAGGCACCCGAAGAAGGCCGACACGAACTCCAGCCCCGGCCCGTAGTGCAGCAGCGCCCGGTCGCCCGGTTCCGCGCACTCCCGCAGCTCCGCGGCGATCGCCCGGGCGCGGCGGTCCAGCTCGGCGGTGGTGAGCGACGCCGCGACCTCCTGGTCCTCGCCGAGGTAGGTGAACATGCGCCGGTCCGGCTCGGCCGCGGCTCGTGCCCGCAGCACGTCGACCAGCGTTCGGGGATCGACGTCCGGGGCGGCGGGTGTTTCTGGTGGCATCGCGGAACTCCAGGGGCGCGAGCGGAAAGGCGGTTCCTGCGGATCGGTGATCCGGCGACGACGGTGATCGCCCTTGAATTCCACACCGCGCCGTATCCCGGGACAACCGCCTTCACTCCGGAAAGACGTGGTCCTTGTTCCCGGGCCCGAACACCCCGGGAGTACGGTCGGCGCTCATACTTTCGACGGATTAACGGACTACGACAGGCTGTTCTGGTAGACGAACAGCGCCGCCTCGACCCGGTTGCGCAGTTCCAATTTCCCCAGCAGGTTGGAGATGTGGGATTTCACGGTGGCCACGCTGAGGTGCAATTCCTGCGCGATCTCCTGGTTCGACCGGCCGCCCGCCAGGGCGCGCAGCACGTCCAGCTCCCGGGCGCTGAGCCGCGACCACGCCTCGGTGGAGGCGCGGCGCGCGACGGGCAGGGTGCCCAGCCGGTCGAGCAGCAGCCTGGTCATGGGCGGGCAGATCACCGCCTGGCCGGCGGCGACCGCGCGGATGGCCTGGCTCAACTCGGGCAGGGACGTCTTCTTCAGCAGGAAGCCGCTCGCGCCGGCCCGCAGCGCCGAGAACAGCACGTCCTCCCGACCCGCGCTGGTCAGCAGCATCACCGCGGGCGCGGTGCGGGCGCAGGTGAGCCGCCTGGTCAGCTCCACCGCCTCGGCGCCCGGCGCGCCCACGTCGGTGAGCACCACGTCGGGCCGGTACCGCTCCACCAGGGGCACCGCGTCGACCGCGGACCCCGTGTCGGCCACCACGCGGATGTCCGGCTCCTCGTTGAGCGCCGCGGTGAACCCCCTGCGGGACAGGTCTTCCTCGTCCACCAGCACCACATCGATTCGACGTCTCGCCATGACGGACAACTGCGCCTCCGCAGATTCGCTGGGGAACGGGTCGGTGGTCCTGACGGGTGGAGACCCCTCCACGGCGGCGGGAAACCGGCCACGCCCGGTGACCGATCGCCGGGAGACGACCCGCCCGCAGGAATTCCGAAGCTAGCACCGGCCCCACCACCCCACCACCGGCCCGTTCGCCGGAACGCCACGGGTGGGAAAACGATCAAAACACAGCGTGACCGCCCCAGCGGCCGTCAACCGTTCGAATCGGCATGACCTCATTCTTTCGACGGACGTGCACCGGCCTCCTCGGCGGACAACCCTCCCCCTGGGTGGTGACGCGCCCGACCGGGAAACGTCCTATCGGGCAGATGTCAGGAGACGTGCGCCATCTCCGACCAGGGCACGCGCGGCCCGGCGCAGACCGCGATCGGCTTCCCCTGCTCCTCGTTGTCCACGCCCTCACCCGGGTCGACGTGGGCCTTGACCTCGCACCGGGTGAACCACGCCCGCGCCACCTCCTCGGGGACGCCGACCGCCACCACCACGTCGCGGCCCGGTTCGGGCTCGCCCCAGCCGAGGTAGGAGTTGTGGCCGCTGTAGGCGCGCGGCAGGCCGTGCTCCGCGCCGTACCGGTCGAGGGCGCCCGCCTCGCCGTAGTTCCAGGCGAGGACGTACGCGCGGGCGCGGTCGGTCTCGGGCAGCGACCGGTAGACCTCGGCCGTGCGCTCCACCAGGCCGGGCCACCCGATCTGCTCGGCGGCGGTCTCGTTCAGCTCGTCGAGCCCGCTGTCGGCCACCACCCGCTCGGGCAGCAGCGGCAGGGAGAACAGCGCGGACAGCACGACGCTCGCGGCCACCGCGAGCGCGAGCAGGGCCCGGCGCCACACCGCGCGCGCCGCCCAGTCGGCCGCGACGACGCCGCCCGCCGCCAGCAGGACCACCAGGAACGGGCCGGGGTAGTACGAGTTGCCGCCGGCGAGCACGACGAGCGCCAGCATCAGCGGGTAGGCCACGGCCATCGCCCGCACCGGCCGCCACCCCGGCCTGCGCAGCAGCCCCACCAGCCCCGCGACGGCCACCGGGAACAGCAGCGGCCCGGCGAGCACGAACTGGTAGAACAGGGTCTCCAACCACTGGCCCTCGTTGCCCTCGGAGATCCGGTCCGCCATCGTCCACTGCGGCCAGCCGTGCGCGACCTGCCACCCCAGCGCGGGCGCGGCCAGCACCGCGGCCAGCCCGGCGCCCGCCCACGGCCACGGGCTGCGCAGCGGCGCGAACGTGCGGGTGACCAGCAGCGACACCAGCAGCACGCCGACCAGCAGCAGGATCAGGTAGCTGGCGTAGACGCCCACGCCGGTCAGCGCGCCGACCACGAGCCACCAGCGGCGGTCCGCCGAGCGCAGCGCGCGGACCGCGGCCCAGCACACGGCGGCGCCCACGGCGAGCACGGCGGTCTGGGTGTGCAGCAGGTGGCCGGTGGCCAGCACGTAGGGGCTGGCGGCCACCGCCACCGCGGCGAGCACCTGGCCGGTCGCGGCGCCGCCGAGCTCCCGGGCGATCAGGGCGGCCAGCAGGACCGTCAGGGCGGTCAGCAGCGCGGCGGGCACGCGGAAGGCCGTCAGGCCGTCGCCCAGCACCGCGGTGGTGAGGCGGCCCAGCAGGGGCACCAGCGGCGGCTGGTCGACGTAGCCCCAGTCGAGGTGGCGGCCCGCCACCCGGAAGTACAGCTCGTCCCGGTGGTAGCCGTAGCGGCCCGCGGTGGCCAGCAGGGCCGCGACCGCGGCGACGAGCACGACGGCGACGGGGCCGGCGGCGAAGCGCGGCGGCGCGGGGCTCGGGTCGGCGGGCGGGAGTTGGGAACGGGTGGGTGAACCGGCGTAGGACATGCCCTCACAGCCATTCGTGGGACGGTGGGTGACGCCGGCGCGCACCGGGGCCGGGTTTCCAGCAGGGTGGCACGGGTGCGGGCCGCGAGGTCGGTTCTTCGCCCGCTCGCGTGCGACCATCACCCGTCCGTGTCACATCGTGTCGATGCCCCGGGCCGCGGTCAGGCCGGGACGGCGCTCTCCCCCGCGCCGCCCACCGCCATCCCGTCGTGGGCGGTGATGTGCTCCACGACGTCCTGCACGGTGTTCAGGTCCTTCAGCTCGTCGTCGGACAGCTCCAGGTCGAAGCGGTCCTGGAGGACGACGGCCAGCTCCACCATGGTGAGGGAGTCGACGTCCAGGTCCTCCGCGAACCTGGTGCCGGGCACGACGGCGGCGACGGGGACGTTGAGGGTGTCGGCCACGATCTCCGCCACGGCGCTCAGGATCTCCTCGTTCGACTGGGTCATCGGGTGTCCTCTCTTCGGGTCGGGTTCGCGCGGGTTCGAGCCGTTGGGTTCGCGCTGCTTCAGTTCACGGCCGCGGCGCCGCGGGCGGTGACCCGGGCCAGCCGCTCCCGCTGGAGGCCCGCCGCGCGGTCGAGGCCCGCCAGGAAGCCGGCGAGGCGGTCGCGGGCCTCCTCCGCCTCCGCGTCCAGGCCGGTCAGGTCGAACACGCCCCACTGGCGCAGCAGCGGCAGGACCACCTCGTCGTGGTGGATGCGCAGGTCGTAGATGCCGGCGCCGGCGATGAGGAGGGCCTTGCGGGTGAAGCCCGGGATCATCGTGCCCGGCATGGCGAAGTCCCGGACCTCCGAGCAGATGGCCCGCACCACCGCGGAGGGGTCGAGCTCCAGCGCCGCCGAGACCAGCGACCGGTAGAAGACCATGTGCAGGTTCTCGTCGGCGGCCACCCGCCGCAGCAGGCGCCGGATGACCGGTTCGTCGATGTGGTGGCCGGTGTTGCGGTGCGCGACGCGGGTCGCCAGCTCCTGGAAGGAGACGTAGACCAGCGACTCCAGCGGGGACAGCCGCTCGCTGCGGTGGCCGGACTGCATCACCGCCATGCGCCCGCGCTCCAGGGCGTCGGGGTCCAGCGCCCGGGTGGTGAGCAGGTAGTCGCGGATGCACATCGCGTGCCTGCCCTCCTCCGCGGTCCAGCGGGCCACCCAGGTGCCCCAGGCGCCGTCGCGGCCGAAGCGGGTGGCGATCTCGTGGTGGTAGCTGGGCAGGTTGTCCTCGGTGAGGAGGTTGACCTCCAGCGACACCCGGGCGACCGCGTCCAGCGTGGTCTGCCCGGGTTCCCACGGCTCCGCGGTGAAGTCCCGGCCGCGGCTCCACGGCACGTACTCGTGCGGCATCCACTCCTTGGCCACCGCGAGGTGGCGGTCGAGGTTGGCCGCGACGACCGGTTCCAGTTCCCTCAGCACGTCGATGGGCAACGGTGCTCCTCAGGGGTTCGCGGGCGGGTTCGGCGGGCGGGGTCTCAGCGGGTGAAGGCGAGCACCACGTTGTGGCCGCCGAACCCGAACGAGTTGGACAGCGCCGCCGCCACCGGGACCTGCCTCGGCTGGTCCCGGACCACCTCGAAGCGCAGCTCCGCGTCCGGCCGGTCGAGGTTGCGGGTGGCGGGCACGACGCCCTCGTGCAGGGTCAGCACGGTGAAGATCGCCTCCACCGCGCCCGCCGCGCCGAGCAGGTGGCCGGTCATCGACTTGGTGGCGGTGACCAGCGGGTGCGTGCCGACACCCAGCTCGATGCCCCGCGCCTCCACGGCGTCGCCCTGCGGCGTGCCGGTGGCGTGGGCGTTGACGTGGTCGACGTCCCGGGCGGACAGCCCGGCGGTCTCCAGCGCCGCGCGCACGGCCCGCAGCTGGCCGTCCACGTCGGGGCGGGTCATGTCGCGGCCGTCGCTGGTCACGCCGGCGCCCGCGAACGTCGCGTAGGCGCGGGCGCCCCGGGCCGCGGCGAAGTCGGCCCGCTCCAGCACCAGCGCGCCCGAGCCCTCGGCCATGACGAAGCCGTCGCGGTCGACGTCGAAGGGCCGCGAGGCCGCCTCGGGGGTGTCGTTCTTCGTGGACAGCGCCCCCATCTGGGCGAACCCGGAGATGGACAGCGGGTGCAGGCAGGCGTCGGTGCCGCCGGCGACCACCGCGTCGGCGCGGCCGGAGCGGATCAGGGCGAGGCCGACGGCCAGCGCCTCCGCTCCGGAGGCGCACGCGCTGGCGGGCGCGTGGGCCCCGCCGCGCGCGCCCAGGTCGATGCTCACCGCGCCCGCCGCCGCGTTGGGCATCAGCATGGGCACGGTGAACGGCGAGAGCCTGCGCGGGCCCCGCTGCTCCAGCAGGTCGTCCTGGTCGAGCATGGTGAGCGCGCCGCCGATGCCGGTGCCGAAGGCGACCGCCAGCCGGACCGGGTCCACCCCGGGCGCGCCCGCGTCGGCCCACGCCTCCCGCGCGGCCACCACGGCGACCTGCTGGCTGCGGTCCAGGCGGCGGGCCTCGGTCCGGCCGAGCACGTCGGTCGGCTGCTTGCGCAGCTGGGCGGCGAAGCGGACGGGCAGCCGCGCCGCCCACTCCTCGGCCAGCGGCGTCGCACCGGACTCGCCCGCCAGCAGCGCGGCCCAGCTGGAGGTGACGTCACCGCCGAGCGGCGTGGTCATGCCGACCCCGGTCACCACCACCGGAACTTCGGAAACCATGGCGCGATCCCCTCTCGACCGCGGCGCGCGGTCCTCGGTTGCACCGCGTGCCGCCGGGTGTCCTCCGCCGGCGGTTCCCCGCCGCGGGCGCACCGGCGTCGGCGCGATCGGGATGACGTCCGGTGTGGAGGATCCCGGCCGACCGACAGTAACCGCGCCCGCCCGGCGCGGCCAACGGCCGGGAGTCCCCTTTCCGCACCACCCGGCGGTGATGGCGCGACCAGCACTCCGAACGGGTCGCGGCTCGGCGGAAGGGATGACGCGATTCCGTCCCGGCGACCGATGTGGAGCGCCGCGCGCCGAACCTAGGCTCGGCCGGGAAGATCGCCGGCGCGAGAGCAGGGGGTGGACGAGGGCATGACGAGGCTGGGAGTGGTCGGCGCCGGTGTCATGGGCACCGGGGTGGCGCAGAACTTCGCCGAGCACGGGCACCACGTGGTGCTTGTCGACCGGTCGAAGGAGGCGCTGGTCAGGGCGGAGGAGGAGGTGCGCCGGTACGAGCGCTTCGGGCACCTGCTCGGCGCGGGCTCCGCCGGTGGCCGCGACGGCATGGCCGAGCGGGTCGCCTACGCCACCGAGCTGGAGGCGTTGTCCGATGTGGACTTCGTGGTGGAGAACATCACCGAGGACTGGGACCTCAAGCGGGAGGTGTACCCGCGGCTGGACGGCATCTGCCGGGAGACCACGCCGTTCGCGGCGAACACCTCCGCGATCCCGATCACCCGCATCGCCTCGGCCACCGAGCGCCCGGAGCTGGTGCTGGGCATCCACTTCATGAACCCGGTGCCGATGAAGCACACCGTCGAGGTCATCCGCGGTTGGCACACCGCGCAGTCCACCGTGGACACCGCGCTGGCGTTGCTCGGCGAGGTCGGCAAGGAAGGAGTCCTGGTCGACGACGCGCCGGGTTTCGTGTCCAACCGGGTCCTCATGCTCACCATCAACGAGGCCGTGTTCCTGGTGCAGGACCGGGTCGCGCCCGCCGAGGACGTCGACCGAATCTTCCGGTCGTGCTTCGGGCACCCCATGGGTCCGCTGGCCACCGCCGACCTGATCGGGCTGGACACGATCCTCCAGAGCATCGAGGTGCTGCACGACAGCTTCAACGACAGCAAGTACCGGCCCTGCCCGCTGCTCAAGCAGATGGTGGCCGCCGGTCTGCACGGGCGGAAGTCGGGCAAGGGCTTCTACGACTACAGCTGACCGTCCGACCACCACCGCGAAGGGAAGAGCAGAGCATGGCCGAGGACACCCGCGCCGTCGTCGGGCAGTTCGTCCGGGGCAAGATGCCCAAGGTCGAACTGGGCGACGACCAGGACTTCTTCGAACTGGGCTTCGTGAACTCGCTGTTCGCCATGGAACTGGTGATGTTCGTGGAGAACCGGTTCGGGTTGCGCGTGCCCAACGACGAGCTGCGGCGGGAGAACTTCCGCAGCGTCTCCGCGATCAGCGACCTCGTCGACCGCCTCTCACCCGCCCGGGAGCCGGTTCCGCAGGAGGCCACCGCATGAGGGCGGTGGCGGCCACGGGCGCCGACGCGTCGCGGGCCGCCTTCCGCTCCTTCGTGGACGAGGTGGTCATCCCCCGGGCGGGGGACTTCGACCTGGCGGGCGCGGTCCCGCCGGACGTGGTCGCGGAGGTGGCCGCGCGCGGCTACCTCGGCGCGGTGCTGCCCGACGGCCCGCTCCCCCTGGACATGGTGGGCCTCGGCGCGCTGCACGAGGAGGTCGGGCGCGGCTGCTCCTCGCTGCGCAGCCTGCTGACCGTGCACAGCATGGTCGCCTTCGCCGTGCACCGGTGGGGCGGCGACGCGGCGCGGGAGCGGTGGCTCGGCCCGCTGGCCGACGGCTCCGCCCTCGGCGCGTTCTGCCTCACCGAGAGCGGCGCGGGCAGCGACGTGACCGGCCTGGCCGCGACCGCGGAGGAGGACGGACGCGGCGGGTACGTCATCACCGGGCACAAGAGGTGGATCACCTTCGGGCAGGTCGCCGACCTGCTGCTCGTCTTCGCCCGCACCGGCGCGGGCATCGGCGCGTTCCTCGTGGAGGCCGCCGACCCGGCGGTGCGGCGCGCACCCGTCCGCGACGTCCTCGGCACGCGCGCGGGCATGCTCGCCGAGATCACCCTGATCGGCTGCCGGGTCGGCCCCGAGGCCCTGGTCGGCGGCCCCGGCACGGGCCTGAACGTGATCACCGGCGCGCTGGACGTCGGCCGCTACAGCGTCGCCGCGGGCTGCGTGGGCATCGCCCAGGGCTGCCTGGAGATCTCCGCCGCGCACGCCGCCACCCGGCGCCAGGGCGGCGCGCTGCTCAAGGACCACCAGCTGGTCCGGCGGATGATCACGCGGATGGCGGTGGACACCGAGGCGGCGCGGCTGCTGTGCCTGCGGGCGGGCCGGCTCAAGGACGAGGGCGACCCGGGCACCCTGGTGGCGACCTGCGCCGCCAAGTACTTCGCCGCCGGCGTCGCGGCCCGCGCGGCGTCGGACGCGGTGCAGGTCCACGGCGCGGTCGGCTGCGTGGACGGCCACCCGGCGGCCCGCTACTACCGGGACGCCAAGGTCATGGAGATCATCGAGGGCAGCAGCCAGGTGCACGAGAACCTGATCGCCGAGGACGTCTGCCGCACCGGTGGCGTGCCGCGGTCCGCGAGCCCGGCAGTGCCCCTCCAGGGCCTTCCCCCGGACGAGACCACCCGTTGGGAGATCGCATGACGAGGACTTCACCGCAGGCCGGGCCGGTCGCCGCGGCCGAGGACCGCCGCGGCCGGGTCAAGTGCGTGGTGTGGGACCTGGACAACACCGTCTGGGACGGGATCCTGCTGGAGGACGGCGAGGTCGAGGTCCGGCCGCTGGTCCGCGACACGATCGTGGCGCTCGACGAGCGCGGCGTCCTGCACTCCGTCGCCAGCCGCAACGACCCCGAGACCGCCCTGCGGCAGCTGGAGCGCTGCGGGCTGGCCGAGTACTTCCTGCACCCGCAGGTCTCGTGGGGCCCGAAGTCCGCCGCGCTGCCCAGGATCGCCGCCGCGCTCAACATCGGCCTGGACGCCCTGGCGTTCGTCGACGACCAGCCGTTCGAGCTCGACGAGGTCGCCTTCGCCCACCCGCAGGTCACCTGCGTGGACGCGGCCGAGGTCGCCACGCTGCCGGACCGGCCGGAGTTCACCCCGCGGTTCGTCACCCCGGAGTCGCGGCAGCGCCGGTGGATGTACCGCAGCGGCATCGAGCGCACCGCCGCCGAGGAGGACTTCACCGGCACCGCCACCGAGTTCCTCGCCACCCTGGACATGGTCTTCACCATCCGCGTGGCCCGGGAGGAGGACCTGCGCCGCGCCGAGGAGCTGACCATCCGCACGCACCAGCTCAACTCCACCGGCGTCACCTACTCCCACGCCGAGCTGGCCGAGCTGGCCCGCTCGTCCGACCACCTGTTGCTGGTGGCCGAGCTGGAGGACCGCTACGGCTCCTACGGCACCATCGGGCTGGCCCTGGTCCGCACCGGGTCGCCCGCCTGGCTGCTCAAGCTGCTGCTGATGTCGTGCCGCGTGATGTCGCGCGGCGTGGGCACGGTGCTGCTCAACCACGTCGTGCGCCGCGCCGCCGCCGCGGGCGCGGCGCTGCACGCCGAGTTCGTGCCCTCCGACCGCAACCGGGTCATGTACGTGACCTACCGGTTCGCGGGCTTCGAGGAGGTGGGCTCGCGCGACGGCGTCCAGCTGCTGGCCGCGTCGCCGGGCGCGATCCAGGAAGACCCCTCCCACCTGCGGGTGGTCGTCGAGGAGGAGCACCGGTGACCGACCTCGTACCCCGACCGCGGCTCGCCCCGGCCCCGGCCGCCGGTCCCGGGCGGGAGCGGTTCCGCTCGCTGGACCCGCGGTCGCTCGACTGGGACTCGGTGCCGCTGCGGCTGTTCGGCAAGGGCCACCGCCGGTCCTGGGACCCGTCCGCCATCGACTTCTCGCAGGACGCCGAGGACTGGCGGCGCCTGCCCGAGGCCGCGCGGGAGGCCTTCTCCGGGCTGTGCGCGATGTTCGCCGCCGGCGAGGAGGCGGTGACCCACGACCTCCAGCCGTTCCTGGCCGCGATGGCCGCCGAGGGCAGGCTCGGCGACGAGATGTACCTGACCCAGTTCTGCTACGAGGAGGCGCGGCACACCGAGGTGTTCCGCCGCTGGCTGGACGCGGTCGGCGAGACCGGCGACCTCAACCACCACGTGGCGGACAACCCCGGGTACCGGACGATCTTCTACGAGGAGCTGCCGCGGTCGCTGAACGCGCTCACCGAGGACCCCTGCCCCGCCAACCAGGTCCGCGCCTCGGTCACCTACAACCACATCGTCGAGGGGACCCTGGCGCTGACCGGGTACTTCGCCTGGAACCGGATGTGCGCGCGGCTGGGCATGTTCCCCGGGATGCGGGAGATCATCCGGCGCATCGGGGACGACGAGCGCAGGCACATGGCCTGGGGCACCTACACCTGCCGCAGGCACGTCGCCGCCGACGAGGCCAACTGGCTGGTCGCGCGGCGGCGGATGCGGGAGCTGCTGCCGCACGCGATCCGGCAGATCCAGTTCGCCACCCACCTCTACCAGCCGGAGTACTTCGGGCTGGAGATGCGCGCGCTGATGACCTACGCGACGGGCCGGGCCAAGCGCAGGCTCGCCGCGATCGGGGCCGCCCGCGGCAAGGCCGTGCACCTGGTCGAGGTCGACACCGTGACCGAGCGGCTGGAGGACGCCTTCGCCGAGGAGGACGCGGAGCCCGCCGAGACCGGGTGGGGCGGGCCGAGGGGGCCGTGGCGCGCGTGAACCGCTGGCTGCCCGCGCCCCCGTCCCGGGGCGACCGGTTCCGGCTGTACTGCTACCCGCACGCGGGGGCGGGCGCGTCGGTGTTCCGCGACTGGCCGCAGGAGCTGCCCGCGTGCGTCGGGGTGCGGGCGCTCCACCCGCCGGGGCGGGAGTCCCGGTTCGGCGAGCCGCCCGTCGACCGGCTGGAGGACCTGGTCGACGGCGTGGTGGGCGCGATGGGGCCGGAGCTGTCGCCGGACGTGCCGTTCGCGCTGTTCGGGCACAGCCTCGGCGCGCTCGTGGTGACCGAGGTGGCGCGCGAGCTGATCCGGCGCGGGCTGCCGCCGCCCGTGCTGCTGATGGTCTCCGGCAGGCGGGCGCCGCAGGACGGCGAGCCCCGGGCGTGGGTGCACGAGCTGTCCGACGAGCGCTTCACCGAGGTGCTGCGCGAGCTGGGCGGCACGCCGGACGCGCTGCTGGCGCGGCCCTGGCTGCTGCGGGCCTTCCTGCCCACCCTGCGGGCCGACTTCGCGGTGAACGAGACCCACGCGGCCGGGACGTGGGCGCCGCTGCCCGTCCCGATCACCGCGTTCGGCGGCCTGGGCGACCCGAAGGCGCGGCCGGAGGAGGTCTGGCGGTGGCGGCGGCAGACCTCGGTCCGGTTCCGCGCCAGGTTCCTGCCCGGCGGGCACTTCTTCGTCCTCGACGAGCGGAAGCGGCTGCTGGACGACGTGCGGGAGGAGCTGGCGCCGTGGACGTCGTGAGCGCGGGTGGGCTGGTCGTCGCGGGTACGGGTATGGGTACGAGTGCGGGTGCTCCGGACTTCGTGGCGCCGGCCTGGCCTCCCGGCCCCCGGCGACTCGCGGCGGCCCCCGGCGCGGTGGACGTGTGGCGGGTGGCGCTGTCCGGTGGCGCGCGCGCCGCGGCGGCGTGCCTGCCGCTGCTGCCGGACGCCGAGCGCGACCGGGCCGCCCGGTTGGGCGCCGCGAGCCTGCGCCACGACCACGTGGTGGCCCACGGCGCGCTGCACGACGTGCTGTCGCGCTACCTGGACCGGCCCGCGCGGCGCATCGCGCTCGTGCGGGGCGAGTGGGGACGGCCCGAGCTGGACGGGGGCGGGCTGTCGTTCAACCTGTCGCACACCGACGGGTGCGCGGTGGTCGCCGTCGCGGCGGACGGCCCGGTGGGGGTCGACGTGGAGGCGTTGCGCGCGTTCCCGGGCGGCTTGGCGCTGGCCAGGAGGTTCTTCACCCGCGCGGAGGCGGACCGCCTCGCCCGGCTCGCCGAGCCCGCCAGGTCCGAGCTGTTCCTGCGGACCTGGACGTGCAAGGAGAGCTGCCTCAAGGCGACCGGGCGCGGCCTGTCCGGGTCGCCGGCGAGCGTGGACGTGGATCCCCGGCGGGTCGAACCGGCGCCGGGGTGGGCGGTGCGCGAGCTGAGGCCCTCCGCACGGCACGTCGCCGCGCTGGCCGTGCCCGGGGAGGCGCCGCGCGTGCGCCGGTGGACCTGGGAGCGGCCCGCGTGCTGACCACCCCGGACGACCACGACCAGGCCACCGACTACCCGGCAACCGACGCCCCCGCGACCTGCCACCAGGCCACCTGCCCAACCACCGACGACCCGGTCCGGTACGACTACGTGGTGGTGGGCGCGGGCTCGGCCGGCGCGCCGCTCGCCGCCCGGCTCAGCGCCCACCCGGGCCGGCGGGTGCTCGTCCTGGAGGCCGGGCCGGGGCGCGACCTCGACGCGGTCGGGGTGCCCGCCGCGTTCCCCACCCTGTTCGGCAGCGAGGTGGACTGGGCCTACCGGACCGTGCCGCAACCGCGCCTGGGCGGCCGCAGCATCCGCTGGCCGCGGGGCCGCGCGCTGGGCGGCAGCTCGGCCATCAACGCCATGATGTGGGTGCGCGGGCACCCCGCCGACTACGACGAGTGGGCCGAGCACGCGGGCGAGCAGTGGGGCCACCGGGCCGTCCAGCCGTACTTCCGGCGGATCGAGGGCGCGGAGGAGGCCATCGCCGCCCACCACGGTCGCGGCGGCCCGCTGAGCCTGCGCCGCCAGCTGGACCCGAACCCGCTGACCGCGGCTTACCTGGCGGCGTGCGCGCAGGTGGGGCTGCCCCGGCACGAGGTGGCCAACGGGGCGGAGCCGGACGGCGCCGCGGAGGCCGTGGTCACGCAGCGGGGCGGTCGCCGCTGGAGCACGGCGGACGCCTACCTGCGCCCGGCGGCCGGGCGGGCGAACCTCACCGTGCTCACCGACGCCCACGTGACCAGGGTCCTGTTCCGCGGGCGGCGCGCGGTCGGGGTCGAGTACCTGCGCGCGGGCCGGCGGACCCGGGTCCACGCGACCGGGGAGGTGGTGCTGTGCGGCGGCGCGGTCAACTCGCCGCACCTGCTGCTGCTGTCCGGCGTCGGCCCCGCGCCCCAGCTGCGCGACCTGGGCGTCCCGGTGGTCCACCACTCCCCCGAGGTCGGCGGCGGGCTGCGGGACCACCTGGTGACCCTCGTGCACGCCGACTGCCGGGAGCCGATCACCCTGGCCGGTGCGACCGGCCTGCGCCACGTCGCCCGCTACCTGTCCGAGCGGCGCGGGATGCTGACCTCCAACCTCGCCGAGGCCTACGCCTTCGCGCGCAGCGACCCCCGGTTGGCGCTGCCGGACCTGGAGCTGCTGTTCGTGCCCGGCCCGTTCTCCGACGACGGCCTGACCCCGCCGGACCGGCACGTGGTCACCCTCGGCGCGGTGCTGCTGCGCCCGCGCAGCACCGGGACGATCCGGCTGGTCTCGCCCGACCCGCTGGCCGTGCCCCGCATCGACCCGGGTTACCTCGGGGACGACGAGGACCGGCGGGTGCTGACCGCGGGGCTGCGGTGGTGCGAGCGGATCCTCGCCGCGCCCGCGCTGGCCCGCCACCTGGACCGCGACCCGGACCGCGCCGACCCGGTGGGCGGCGACCTGATCGAGGCGCGGAGCCAGACGCTCTACCACCCGGTGGGCACCTGCCGCATGGGCCGGGACGCGGCGTCGGTGGTCGACCCCGACCTGCGCGTCCGGGGCACGGTGGGCCTGCGGGTCGCCGACGCCTCGGTCATGCCCGTGCTGGTGCGCGGCCACACGCACGCCCCGTCGGTGCTGGTCGGGGAGCGGGCCGCGGACCTGATCGCCGCGGCGGAGGTGGCCGGGTGAAGGGCCTGCCGCTGTTCCTGTCGGTCGTGCTCCTGGCCGGCGCGGTGGTCGTCCCCGCCGCCGCGTCGCCCGTGCGCCTGGAGCAGCTGACCAGGCCCTCGCCGTTCCACGGCGTCCACGGGCTGGCCGTCACCCGGGACGGCAGGCTCCTGGCGGGCAGCGTCATCGGGGCCGCGATCCACGAGGTGGACCCGGTGACCGGCGCGACGCGCGTGGTCGAGCCGCCGCCGTCCGGCATGGCCGACGACCTCGACGAGGGGCCGGACGGCACGCTCGCCTGGACCTCCACCAACGCGGGCCGGGTGCACGCGCGGACGCCGGGCGGGCCGGTGCGCGTGCTCGCGACCGGGCTGCCCGGGGTCAACGCGGTGGCCTGGTCGCCCGACGGCAGGCTGTTCGCGTCGCAGGTCTTCGGCCCCGACGCCCTGCTGGAGCTCGACCCGGCCGGTGTCCGCCCGCCGCGCACCGTGCTGCGCGACCTCGGCGGGCTGAACGGCTTCGACTTCGGCCCGGACGGGTGGCTGCACGGGCCGCTGTGGTCGCGCGGTGAGATCGTGCGCATCGACGTGGACCGCGGCGTCGTGGAGACCGTGGCGCGCGGCTTCCGCACGCCGGGCGCGGTCGCCTTCGACTCGGCGGGCCGCCTGTTCGCGCTGGAGACCGGCACCGGCGGCGTCTACCGCGTGGACGCGGGCGGCCGGGTGCTCGTGGCGCGGCAGTCGCCCGGGATCGACAACCTGGTCTTCGACGCCGACGACCGGCTCTTCGTCTCCAACATGGCCGACAACTCGATCACCGAGCTGGACCCGTCGACCGGCGACGCCCGCACGGTGCTCTCCGGTGACCTGGCGGTCGCCGCCGACCTGGCCCTGGGCGAGGACGGGGTGCTCCACGTCGCCGACGGGTTCGCGCTGCGCCGGCTGCGGGCCGGCGGGCACCGGGTCCGGGACACCGCCCGCATGTACGCCACCGACCTGCTGTTCCCCACGGGCGTCGACGTGGCGGGCGACCTGGTCGCCACGGCCGGCTGGACCGCGGGCGCGGTGCAGGTGCTCGACCGGCGCACCGGGTCCGTGCGGGCCACCCACGGCGGCTTCGACGCGCCCATGGACGTCGTGCGCCTGCCGGACGGCCACCTCCTGGTGTCGTCCCACGGCTCGGGCTCGCTGCTGCGCGTCGACCCGGTGACCGGCGAGCGCCGCACCGCGGTGGAGGGCCTCGACGGACCGACGATGATGGCCGCCGCCGGCGGCTGGTCGGTGTACGTGAGCGAGACGACCGGCGGCCGGGTCACGCGCGTGGACGCGGCGACCGGCGCCCGCTCGACGGTGGCGGCGGGCCTGGACCAGCCGGAAGGGCTCGCCGTCGCGCCCGGCGGGGCGCTGGTCGTCGCCGAGGTCGGCCGCGCGCGGCTGGTGGCGGTCGACCCGCGCTCGGGCGCGCTCGCCCCGCTCCGGGACGGCCTGCCGATCGGCTTCCGGCCGGTGCCGGACACCCCGCCGGTCTACGTCCCCACCGGTGTCGCGGTGAGCGGGGGCGGTGATGTCTACTTCACCTCCGACGTCACGGCCTCGCTCTACCGCCTGCGCGGCGCGCTGCCGGCGCGGGGCCGGGTCAGCCCACGGGCAGGTTCCGGTGCCCGTGCGTCATCGCGAGCCCGATGAACACGACCACGACCACGTTGGTGATCAGCAGGCTGGCGAGGAACAGGGCGGCCCGGTCCGTGGTCAGCGCCAGCGCGCCCAGGCCGGCGATCGCCGCGGCTCCGGCGGCGTAGGCGAACGGCGCCGCCACGCGGTGGACGTGCCGCCAGGTCGCGTCGTCGGCCCGGGACTGGTCGGTGCGCAGGCCGAAGAAGGCGTTGCGGGGCAACTTCTCGTTGGCGCCCAGGTAGGCCATCAGGAACAGGCACAGCGCCGCCACCCCCTGAACGGCGAACAGCACCACCATCGCCAACCCCGGCACCTGTTCCGGCTGCTGCTGCTGCGCGGTCGTGCCGAGGAACTGCACCAAGCTCACACCGGCACCTCCTCCCTCTCGGTGTCTCCCCCGATACTCATCGTAACGTCACCGCGGACGGTGCGCCGCGTGTTCCGGGGACAGCGCCCGGGGCCGTCCGGAGAACCCCCGTCGGAAGGCCTCGCGCACGAGCCGCTCGCGACGGCCGGTCGGTGTCGCGCCGGAGCCGGTCCGGCGCGCCCTCCGGGGCGGGCCGGTTCACCCGATCGGCCGTGCCGTACCCGCAACCCGCAGCCCCCGAACCCCGAACTTCGACCCGCGAGCCCCGACCCGCGCCCGCCACCCGCGAAGGGCTCGCGGATCGGCACCTGTCCGTCCACTTTGGACGTACAAGGTCGCCCGCTTCCCCGTCCGCGCCGATGGTGGACTGCGGGGAACCGCAGCCCCGACGCACAGCGGCCGATTGACCTCTAGCTGATCCCGGCCTCCCCGGGCAGGCTTCGGGTACCGCAGTGTCCTGGGGGGACATTCAGGCGTGTCACCTGCGTCCTTCTTCGTCTGCGGTGCGCCTGTTCTCCTGTTGAGAGGAAGACGAAGGCAATGCCGTTATCGAGGTCATCGCGCCGGTCACCGGTGCGCCTGCTCGCCGTCGCCCTCCTCGCGGGGAGCGCGCTCCTCGCACCCACCTCCCCCTCCTCGGCCGCCACACCGGACGAACCGGTCAAGGTGACCGCGCCGACGCCGGACTCGCCCGTCAGCGGCAGGCTCGTGCCCGCGGTGCGCGGCGAAGCGGCGAGGGCCGCGGCCGGTTCGCAGGTCAGCGCGGGGGTCCTCAAGCGCGGTGAGTCCCTCCGCGCCGGTCGGCCCGAGGCCGCCAAGCCCTCCGACGCCACGACGTCCGACACCACGACCATCACGCCGTGGAGCGGCTCCCTGCACGTCGTCTGGGGCGCGTTCCCGACCGTCTCGTCCATCGGGGCGCAGGCCACCCACACCGTCAACCCCGGCATCAGCATCCCGTCGGGCAACCCCGACGTGGTGTACGCCCCGACGCTGGTCCCGAGCGGGAAGACCTGCATCGAGGTGACCACGTTCTACTGGCAGGGCGGCAACGGCGTCGGCGCGTGGGACTGGTGCGCCGCCTCGCCCGGCTTCGCCGCGGTGGCCTGGATCGACTCCGGCTTCCTGAGCACCTACACCACGTCGTTCCAGGGGCTGCCCGCCTACGAGGTGCTGGACGTGCAGACCAACGCGGTGACCAACTCCTGGACCGCCTACCTCTACAACTACACGACCTCCAGCTGGGACGCGCTGTTCACCAGCGCCGACACCGCGAAGCTCAGCGAGACGCACGGCGGCTGGAGCATGTTCGAGGTCTACACCGAGTACAACCCGTCCACGGGCGAGGGCCACTACTGCACGGAGACCTACGGCACCCAGTACCACGCCGCCAACCTCAAGATCAAGCTCGGCAGCACCTGGACCCCGTTGACCACGAGCAACTCGAACGTCACGCCACCCGGCAGCGTCAACAGCACCGACTTCGGCTGCTACGGCCTGTCCTTCACCCTGCAAACGGCGAACAGCCACTGGCAGGTGACGCACTGAGCCCGGTGATCCGGTGCGGCGCCCCGCCGCACCGGATCACCGCACCCCGAGCAGGCGGCCGTCCTCCGCGCCGTAGAACAGCAGCCGCCCCGGCGCGGGGCGCACGCTCAGCACCTCGCCCGCGGCCGGTTCGCCCTGCTCGGGCACGGTGAGGCTGACCAGCACGCCACCGGCGCACTCCAGGGTCACCAACGAGGTCACACCCAGGTTCTCCACGGTCGACACCCGGCCGGTCAGGCCGTCCTCGGCGACGCTCAGGTACTCGGGTCGCACGCCGACCACCACGGGTGCGCCGCCGGGCAGTCCGGGCGGGCCGGGCAGGCGCGCACCCGCGCACTCGACGCCGTCGTCCCGGGCGGTCCCGTCGAGCAGGTTCATCGGGGTCGAGCCGATGAAGTTGGCCACGAACGTGTCGGCGGGCCGCTGGAAGACCTCGCGCGGCGTGCCGAGCTGCCGGACCCGACCCGCCTCCATCACCGCGATCCGGTCCGCCAGCGCCAGCGCCTCCGCCTGGTCGTGCGTCACGAACACGGTGGTCAGGGCCAGCTCGCGCTGCAACCGCTTGAGGAACGTCCTGGCCTCCAGCCGCAGCCGCGCGTCCAGGTTCGACAGCGGTTCGTCGAGCAGCAGCACGTCGGCCTCCACCGCGATCGCACGGGCCAGGGCGGTGCGCTGCTGCTGCCCGCCGGACAGCTGGCCCGGCCTGCGGTCGAGCAGCTCGGACAGGCTCAGGCCGGCCGCGACCCGCTCGGCCGCCTCGCGCTGCCGCGCCTGGGGCGCGCGCCGCACCCGCAGCGGGTAGGCGATGTTCTCCGCCACGGTCATGTGCGGGAACAGGGCGTAGTCCTGGAACACCATCGCCACGCCCCGCCCGCCCGGTGGCACGCCGGTCAGCTCGCGCGAGCCGATCGCGACCGCGCCCGCGGCCGGTTGCTCCAGGCCCGCGACGGTGCGCAGCAGCGTGGTCTTGCCGCAGCCGGAGGGGCCGAGCAGGGCGAACAGCTCGCCGTCGGTGACGCGCAGGTCGAGCCCGTCCACGGCGCGCACCCCGTTCGGGTACTCGACGGACAGCCCGGTGATGTCGATGCCCGCCATCAGCTCTTGATCCCCCCGTGGAACCGGAACCCGTAGCGCTTGTCCACCAGCAGGTACAGCGCGACCACCGGGATCGAGTAGAGCAGCGAGAACACCGGGATCACGGTCAGGTTGGCGGTGCCGCCCTCGTCCTGGAGGGTGCGCAGCAGCACCGCCGCCGGTTGCCGCCCCACGTCGCGCAGCAGCAGGAACGGCAGCAGGAAGTTGCCCCACGCGTTCACGAACGACCACACCACCACGGCCGCGACGCCGGGTCGGGCGATGGGCAGCACCACGTGCCCCAGGACCTGCGCCGGCGAGGCGCCGAACACCCGCGCGGACTCCTCGTAGGAGCGCGGCACGGAGTCCATGAAGTCCTTGAGGATGAAGATCGCGGCGGGCAGCATCCCGCCCGCGATCACCAGGGCGGTGCCGAAGCGCGAGTCGATCAGGCCCAGTTGGAGCATCAGCACGAACACCGGCACCATCGCCGCGGTGCCGGTGACCACGCTGGACAGCAACAGCAGCAGGTAGAGCAGCGCGTCGCGGCCCGGGATGCGGACCCGGGACAGCGAGTAGGCGGCCAGCGCGGCCAGGGACGCGGTCACCGCGGTCGCGACCACGCACAGCACCAGCGAGTTGACCAGCGAGGTCAGCGCGTACGGGTGGGCGAGCGTGGCGCGCACGTTCGACGTCGTCCAGTCCGGCCACCGCACGCCCAACCCGGGCTCGGCGTCGAACGGCGCGGAGGCCAGCCACAGCATCGGCACCGCGAAGAACGCCAGCACCACCGCGACCAGCACGTGGAAGCCGAGCCGGCGCACCACCCGCGCCGGGCTCACGCCCGCCTCCGCAGCAGCCGCAGGTAGCCCAGCGCGACCAGCAGGTTGCCCACCAGCAGCAGCAACGACATGGCCGAGGCGTACCCGAGTTGGCCGCCCTCCAGCGCCTGGCGGTAGATCAGCACGGGCAGCACCTCCGACTCGTGGTTCGGGCCGCCCGCGGTCAGCAGGAACGGCGTGAAGTCGTTGGCCGTCCACAGGCTGATGAGCAGCGTGTTGGTCAGCACGTGCCCCCGGATGTGCGGGAACACCACGTCCCGCACCAGCCGGGACCCGCTCGCGCCCAGCAGGCGCCCGGCCTCCAGCTGCGAGGGCGGCACGGCGGCCAGCGCGGAGGTGTAGAGCAGCATGGAGAACGCCGTGCCGCGCCAGGTGTTGAACACGATCAGGCTCGCCATCGGGTACTCCACCAGCCACGCGGTCGTGGGCCGGTCCAGCAGCAGGCCCAGCGTGCCGCCGTCGCGGCTGAGCACGGCGAACCACAGGTAGGCGACCACGGGGCCGGGCAGGATCCAGGCCAGCAGCACGAACGCCTCGACCGCGCGCCGCAGCCGCGGCCGCACGCCGCGCAGCAGCCAGGCCAGCCCGAAGCCCAGCGCGTTCTGCCCGATGACCGCCGAGCCCAGCACGAACAGCGCGGTCAGCCACAGCGAGTTCGTGAACAGCGGGTCGTCCAGCGCCCTGGTGAAGTTCTCCGCGCCCACGACGCTCGGCCTGGCCGCGGCCGGGCCGGTCAGCTGGTAGTCGGTGATCCCGATGTAGAGCGTCCACAGGGCCGGGAACACCAGGAACACCGCGACCAGCAGCAGGGCGGGCGCGACGAAGGCGATCGCCCGCGCCGTGCCCAGCCCGGCGACGTCGCGGTCAACCGCCGGCAACGGACGCCTCGCCGACCGCCCGGACCAGCATGTCCCGGTAGGACGCGGCGGCTTCCCGCGGGCTGCGGCCGGACACCACGTCCGCGGTCGCCTGCTGGAGCGCCGCCGACACCTTCGGGTAGTCGGCCAGGCCCGGCCGGTAGCGCGTGATCGGCAGCACCCGGTCGGCGACGAAGGAGAGCATCGGGTCGCCCGCGAGCACCTCGTCGTTCACGTCGGAGCGCTGGGTGAGCTGCGCGCCGCCGCCCAGCGAGCTCTTGACCGCCTCGGCGGAGTTGAGGAACCGCAGGAACTCCCAGGCCTGGCGCGGGAACTCGGTGTTCGGGTTGACGACCCGCACGCCGCCGCCGGACATGCTCACGAAGTCCTGCCCGCCGACACCGGCGCCGGGCCGCCGGGCGGGCACCAGGGCCCAGCCGACGGTGGTGTCGCGGTCGGCCATCCTGGCCGCGCCGTTGCGCGGCTCCACCACCGAGCGCCAGAAGTAGTCGCTCTCCAGCAGGATGCCGATCCGGTCCTCCGCGAACAGCGCGAACGACCGGTCGCGGCCGTTGGCCTCCTGCTGGAGCACCGGGTCGCCGAGCCCGTCGCGGTAGATGCGCCGGTACAGGTCGAGGACCGCCTCGACGCCCTCGGTGGCGCCCTGCCACTTGCCGTCCTGGTACACCTGCTCGCCGGCGCCGACCAGGGCGGGCAGCACGCCCTGCATGGTGGTGGCCTCGCCCATCGCGGTGCCCGCGTTGAGCTGGACCGGCACCACGCCGGGCAGGGCCTTGAGCTTCTCGCCCGCCGCCAGCACGTCGTCCCAGCTGCGGGGTTGCCAGTCGGCGGGCAGCCCCACCCGGGCGAAGAGCTCCTTGTTGAAGAACAGCACCCGGCCGTCGGTGCCCATCGGCACGCCGTAGCGCTCGCCGTCGAACTCGCCGAGTCCCCGCACGGCGGCGGGGATCTGCCGCCAGCCGTCCCACGCGTCGACCTCGTCCCGGCCGACCACGTCGTCGAGCGGCCGGACCTGGCCCGCCTGGGCGAACTCGCCGAGCCAGATCCCGTCCAGCTCGACGATGTCGCCACCGCCGCCGGTCTTGAAGTCCAGCGCCACCTTGGTCTTGAAGGCCTCGTCGCCCGCGCCGTTCTGCTCGAAGCGGATGGTCGCGTTGACGCCCTTGGCCCGCTGCTGCTCGGTGAACCGGGGTATCACCCAGTCGTTGATCCAGGCCGCGCCGCGGGCGTTCTTCCCGCCCATGGCGGCGTTGGCCACGATCGTCAGCGTGAATTCCTGGGCGTCGGCGTTGCGCGCCGGGTCGACCCCCTCGCCCCGACCGAGGCACCCGGCCAGCAAACCACCCACCGCCACCAGGACGAACGTCGTTGTCCGCCGCATGTGCGCCCTCCCGCCCCCGGGCCGACGTCGTTCGAGGTTCCAACATGGCACCCGACCGGTCCCGGCGGCAGCGCCCTAACGGGCGAGAAGTGCCTCGACGGGGTGGGACGTCACCCGGGGCGACCCGATCGGGTGGGCAGCCGAGGTCGGTGTCGGTGACGCCGTCGGTGAGGGTTGTCCAGTGAACCGGGGGTGTCCAGGCAGGCCGGCAGCGCGGAGCCGAGCAGGCGGCCGGCCGATTCGTAGCCGGAGTGCAGGACGACGCGCAGGGAGCTGTGCAGGACCTGCCGGTTGACGGTGCCGGTGTCGTGGTGCCGGGCGAGGTGGCCGGTGATGCCGCCGCGGGTCGGTCCGTCGAGCCACCTGCCGGTCAACTCGGCCAACCGCGCGCGGACGAACGCGGCCGCCAGGGCGGGGTTGGCGCTCTGCCGGAGCACCGACTGCGTGCTGCCGCCGTTCTCCGCGGTGACCGGGGTGCCGTCGTGGGCGGGCAGGGGCGCGACGGCCCATTTGCCCGCCCCGCCGGGCACCGAGGCCTCCAGCACCCCGGGCATCCACGCCCCCACCGCCAGCGAGGCGATCGTGCCGTCACCCAACGCCCGGTACCAGGCGTCGGTCCACCCCGGGATCTCCGCGACCAACCGGTTCTCCACCAGTTGGTCCCACACCGACCGGTTGTAGAACAACGCCATCGGACCCGAGTCCTGCGGCAGCCCGAACAACCCGTCCCCGACCCGCACCGAGTTCCACGTCGAGGGCGTGTAATCGGACTCGAACCCGCCGAACCCGTAGGGGCCCAGATCGACCAACGCCCCGGTCAGGGCGAACTGCGGCAACGCCTCGCCCTGCTGCCGCTCGACGGAGCCGATGTTTGCGCGAACAGCACCGGGGACGCCAGTTCCTCCGCCCACGACGTGCACAGGGCCGGCAGTAGCGGGGCGCGGCCCACTGCCGCACCCCGCCCCGCGCGCCCCGCGCGCCCCGCTCAGCCCTGCTGCGCCGCCTCGTCCATCCAGAAGGCTTCCCAGTGGTGGCCGTCGAGGTCGGTGAAGCTGCGGCCGTACATGAAGCCGTGGTCCTGGGCTTCCTTCACCTGCCGCCCACCGGCCGCCAGCGCCTTGTCCGCCAACTCGTCGACCTTCTCGCGGCTGTCCACGGACAGGGCGAAGATGGCCTCGGTCGCCTTGTGGCTGTCGACGACCTCCTTGTCGGTGAACGTCTTGAAGAACGGCTCGGTGGCCAGCATCGCGTAGACGCTGTCGCCGAAGACGATGCAGCTCGCGTTCTCGTCGGTGAAGTTCGGGTCGTGCGCGAAACCCAGCGCGGCGAAGAACTCGATGGACTTCGGCAGGTCGCTCACCCGCAGGTTGACGAAGATCTTCACGGACATGGAAAAACCCCCATTGCGCAATCGGACGTGCCCCCCGGACACCTCTGTGTCCTCGGGAAACTTGTGTGTCCGCCGGACACTGGGTGTACGGTAGACACAGATCGACCACGGGGGCAACCCCCGAGTGGAAGTGGTGGTGGATGGCGAGCGAGAGCCCCGGAACGGACCTGCTGTGGGGTGGGCGCGACAAGCCGGCGCGGCGACCGCGGCTCGCCCTCACCGTCGACCGGATCGCCGCCGCCGCCATCGAGGTGGCCGACGCCGAAGGCCTGGGCGCGGTCTCGATGCAGCACGTCGCCGCGAAGCTGGATGTGACCAAGATGGCGCTGTACCGGCACGTGGCCAGCAAGGCCGAACTGGTGGCGGTGATGACCGAGTCGGCCATCGGCGAGCCGCCGGACCTGCGGGACGTGCCCGGCGGGTGGCGGTCGAGGCTGGTGCGGTGGTCGGAGCTGATGCGCGAGACGTGGCAGCGCCACCCGTGGATCCCCGCGGCGACCACGGGCGAGCGGGCGACGGGCCCGCACGAGGTCGGCTGGACCGAGTCGGCGGTGGCGGCCCTGGAGGGCACCGGGCTCGACGGCGGCGAGCGGATGGACGCGGTGTTCCTGCTCAGCGGCCACATCCGCAACACCATGTCCTCGGCCACGGCGGGCACCCAGCCGTGGACGGCGGACAAGCACCTGCGGTCGGTCCTGCACGAGCACCGGCAGCGGTTCCCGGCCCTGCACGCGGCCGCGGGGGCGACCAACGGGTCGCCCCGCGACAACGGGTGGGAGTTCGGGCTCGACCGGATCCTCGACGGCCTGGAAGTGCTGATCGACTCCCGCGCGTGACGACCGGGGCCGCCCGGCCGCCGAACCCGACGACCGGGCTCACCGGGCTCACCACGACCGGGCCCGCCCGCCCCGGTCAGAGGTCGACCGTGCCGGTGATCCCCGGTCGCACGTCGCCGCCCACCCACAGCCCGTCGTCGTCCAGGTCGACGTGCACGCGGGCGGCGCGGCCGATCGCGGTGCCCTGGGCGGCGACGTAGGCGCGCGGCGCGGCGCCGTCCTCGATCAGCCACCGCGCGAAGCCCGCGTTGAGGCTGCCCGTCGCCGGGTCCTCGACCAGGGACCCGTCGGCGTCGGTGAAGGCGCGGACCTCGAAGTCGGCGTCACCGCCGGCCGGGTGCGCCCCGATCACGCCCACGTCGAGCCCCGCCAGGCCGGCCGGGTCCGGCGCCAGCGCCAGCACCCGCTCCGCGTCGGCCAGCCGCACGCCGATCCACTCCGGCCCGTTGACCAGCCACGAGCACCCGACGACCTCATCCCGCTCCACGCCGAGGGCCGCCGCGACCCGGGCTGCCAGGGGTTCGGCCACCGGCTCGAACCGGGTCATCGGCGGCGCGGCGAACGCGAACCGGTCGCCGCGCGCCCGGACCCGCACGAGGCCGGCGGCGCACTCCTGCACGACCACGCCGTCCCGAGCGGGCTCTCCCCCGCCGGCCAGCCAGGCGTGCGCGGACCCCAGGGTCGGGTGGCCGGCGAACGGCAGTTCGGTCGAGGTGGTGAAGATGCGCACCCGGTAGTCGGCGTCGCCGGTGGTGGGCCGGAGCAGGAACGTGGTCTCCGAGAGGTTCGTCCAGCGCGCGAAGCGCCGCATGTCCTCGTCGGTCACGTCGTCGGCCGCCGCCACGACCGCGAGCGGGTTGCCGGCGTAGGCCGCCGAGCCGAAGACGTCGACCTGCCGGAACGGGTGCGAGATCATGACCACACCCTAGCGTGCAACTAGTTGCACTGCACTCAGTTGCACAGTACGGTCGCCGCCATGGCGTTGGAGCACGCGATCCTGGTGTCGCTCGACGAGCGGGCCGGCACCGGTTACGAGCTGGCCCGCCGGTTCGACCGGTCCATCGGCTTCTTCTGGGCGGCCACCCACCAGCAGATCTACCGCACCCTCAAGCGGATGGTCGACCTCGGTTGGGTGACCTGCCGCGAGGAGGCCGGTGACGGCAGGCCGGACCGGAAGGTCTACGAGCCGGCCGACGCGGGTCGCGCCGAGCTGGCCCGGTGGCTCGTCGAACCCGGCGAGCCGGAGACGATCCGGCACGAGCTGGCCGTCAAGGTGCGCGGCGCGTCGCTGGGCGATGTGGCCGCGGTCGTCGCCGAGGTCGCCAGGCACCGCGAACTGCACGCCGAACGGCTCGGCGCGTACCGCGCCGTGGAGGAGAAGGACTTCCCCGACGCGTCCGGGCTGACCGGGCGGCGGCTGCACCAGCACCTCGTCCTGCGCGGCGGCGTGCGCGCCGAGCAGGCCCTGGTCGACTGGTGCGACGAAGTCCTGGCCGCACTGCGGGAGGACACCCGGCGATGACCGAGTACCCGAACCTGTTCCAGCCCTTGGACCTGGGCTTCACCACCCTGCCCAACCGCGTCCTGATGGGCTCCATGCACACCGGCAACGAGGACCGCGCCAAGGACTTCGACCGGCTCGCCGCCTACTTCGCCGAACGCGCCCGGGGCGGTGTCGGCCTCATGGTCACCGGCGGCTTCTCCCCCAACCGCGCCGGGTGGCTCTACCCGTTCTCGTCCAAGCTCAGCACGCGCCGCGAGGCACGCCGCCACACCGCGGTCACCGAGGCCGTGCACGACAACGGCGGCAAGATCGCCCTGCAACTGCTGCACGCCGGCCGCTACGCCTACCACCCGCTGAGCGTGTCCGCGTCCGCGCTGAAGTCGCCGATCAGCAGGTTCAGGCCGCGCGCCCTGTCCGACCGGGGCGTCCGCGCGCAGGTCGACGCCTTCGCCCGCGCCACCGCCCTCGCCCGGGAGGCCGGTTACGACGGCGTCGAGGTCATGGGCTCCGAGGGCTACTTCATCAACCAGTTCCTCGCGCCCCGCACGAACAGGCGCACCGACCGCTGGGGCGGCAGCCCGGAGAACCGCCGCCTCCTGGCCACCGAGGTGGTCCGCCGCTGCCGCGAGGCCGCCGGCCCCGACTTCATCATCATCTACCGGCTGTCGCTGCTCGACCTGGTCGAGGACGGGCAGACGTGGGACGAGGTCGTGCGGTTGGGCCAGGAGGTCGAGCAGGCGGGCGCGACCATCATCAACACCGGCATCGGCTGGCACGAGGCGCGCGTGCCCACCATCGTCACCTCGGTGCCCCGCGCGGCGTTCGCCGGCGTCACCGCCCGGCTGCGCCCGCACGTCGGCGTGCCGGTGGTCGCCTCCAACCGGATCAACATGCCGCAGGTCGCCGAGGAGGTGCTGGCCCGCGGCGACGCCGACCTGGTGTCGATGGCGCGGCCGTTCCTGGCCGACCCCGACTGGGTGCGCAAGGCCGGGACCGGCCGCGCGGACGAGATCAACACCTGCATCGCGTGCAACCAGGCGTGCCTGGACCACACGTTCTCGCTGAAGAAGGCGACGTGCATGGTCAACCCGAGGGCGGGCAACGAGACCACGCTGGCGCTGCTGCCCGCGCGCCGCGCCAAGCGGGTCGCGGTGGTCGGCGCCGGTCCGGCGGGCCTCGCGGCGGCGACCGCGCTGGCCGAGCGCGGGCACGCCGTCGAGCTGTTCGAGGCCGAGGGCGACGTCGGCGGCCAGTTCGCCATCGCCCGGCGCATCCCCGGCAAGGAGGAGTTCGCCGAGACGATCCGCTACTACCGGCGGCGGATCGAGGTCACCGGGGTGCGGCTGCACCTGAACCGGCGGGCGGGCGTCGAGGACCTGGCCGGGTTCGACGAGGTGGTGGTCGCCACGGGCGTGGTCCCGCGCGTGCCCGCCATCCCGGGCGTCGAACGGGCGCTGTCCTACGTGGACGTCGTGCGGCACGGCGCGGAGGTGGGCGAGCGGGTCGCCGTGATCGGCGCGGGCGGCATCGGGGTGGACGTCAGCGAGTTCCTCACCCACCGGCCGCTCGACCTCGACGGGTGGCGCGCCGAGTGGGGTGTCGGCGATCCCGCGCGGGTGCGCGGCGGTGTCGCCGATCCCGTGCCCGCCGCGCCCGCGCGGAAGGTGTACCTGTTGCAGCGCAAGGCCTCCCGCATCGGCCGCGACCTGGGCAAGACCACCGGGTGGGTGCACCGGGCGGCGCTGAAGGCCAAGGGCGTCGAGCAGCTGACCGGCGTGAACTACGAGCGCATCGACGACGCCGGCCTGCACATCACGTTCGGCCCGGGGCGCGAGGACCCGCGCCTGCTCGAAGTCGACGCGGTGGTGGTGTGCGCGGGCCAGGAACCGGTGCGGGACCTGGTGGACGCCCTCGCCGGGCGAGGCGTCACCACGCACGTCATCGGCGGTGCGGACGTGGCCGCGGAGCTGGACGCCAAGCGCGCCATCGACCAGGGCACTCGCCTGGCCGCAGCCCTCTGACCTCCGCGCCCGCGCGGGCGCCCGACGGGAGACGATGAGGTATGCGCCCGGACGGATGGAGCTTCACCGCGACGGCGTTCGCGGGGGCGTGGCAGCGGCGCACCGACGCGGAGCCCGCTGTCGACTGGCGGGTCCGCCTGCACCGCCTCGGCACGCTCACCCTGCCGCGATCGCACCCCGAGGGCCGGGCGCGGGTCCTGGGCGCGCGGGACCACGAGGACCTCGTCCGCTGGTGCGGCGAGTTCCTCGACGCCGGCGCGACGGACGTCGTCCTGTTCACCGACCCGGGCAACCCCGCCGGCAACGCCCTCTACCGGCGGCTCGGGTACGTCCCGATCGCCGAGTTCACCGGGTACGCCTTCGCCGGCGGCGGGACGGTCGGCGGCTGACCACGTGGAGGAGGTGGTGCGGGACCGGCCGCACCGGCGGGTGGTGCGCGTGGGCGACACGATCAGGCGGCCGACCTGGTCGTGGCCGGGCACCTGCGGGAGCCGGGCGCCGGGGTCGCTTGGAGCGGGGCCACCCGGCACCTGGTGGACGGCCGGCGATTTTGTTGCCGAATTGGCAAAAGGCTTTGCCGCGACCGACAGAGCCGGCGCATCTTGGTCGTGGAGGTGGTCACGATGACCCAGGAGTTGGACGACAGCTATGACGTGGTGGTGGTCGGCGGTGGCGCGGCGGGGTTGAACGGGGCGCTGATGCTGGCCCGCTCGCGGCGGTCCGTGGTGGTGGTCGACGCGGGCGAGCCGCGCAACGCGCCCGCCGAGGGCGTGCACGGGTTGCTGGCCCGCGACGGCGTGCCGCCGGGTGAGCTGCTGGCGCGCGGGCGGGAGGAGGTGCGCGGATACGGCGGCCACGTGGTCACCGGCGAGGTCACCGCCGCCCGCCGCGACGGCGACCGGTTCACCGTGGCGCTCGCCGACGGCCGGGAGGTCCGCGCCCGCCGGCTGCTGGTCACCACCGGTTTGGTCGACGAGCTGCCGGAGATCCCCGGCCTGCGCGACCGGTGGGGCAAAGACGTCCTGCACTGCCCGTACTGCCACGGCTGGGAGGTGCGCGACCGGGCCATCGGCGTGCTGCTCACCGGGCCGGTGTCGGTGCACCAGGCGCTGATGTTCCGGCAGCTCAGCGACGACGTCGTCCTGTTCGCCCACACCTCGCCGCGGCCGGCGGGCGAGGAGGCCGAGCAGCTGGCCGCGCGCGGCATCCGCGTGGTGCCCGGCGAGGTGGCGTCCCTGGAGGTCGCCGACGACCGCCTGGTGGGCGTGCGGCTGGGCGACGGCGCGGTGTTCGCCCGCGAGGCGCTGGCGGTCGGGCCGCGGGTGGTGGCGCGCGCCGACTTCCTGGCGGACCTCGGCCTGAAGGCGGTCGAGCACCCGAAGGGCATCGGCGAACACGTCCCCGCCGAGCCGACCGGGCTCACCGAGGTGCCCGGCGTGTGGGTCGCGGGCAACGTCACCGACCCGAGCGCGCAGGTCGGCGCCTCCGCGGCGGCGGGCGCGCTGGCCGGCGCCCACATCAACGGCGACCTGGTCATGGAGGAGACCCGCCGGGCGGTCGACGCCCTGCGCGACCCGTTCTCGGCGAGGTCCGAGGCGGCGGTGGCCGAGCTGGTGGCGGGCGACCGCCGCCACGGCCTGTGAGGTCGGACCGGCCTCGTCCCGGGCCGATCCGACCTGGTTCGCGCCGCGGGGGTGAGCGCGCAGTGGTGGCACGAGCGGGCTCGCGGCGCCGACCGGCGCGCCTCCGCGGTCCTCTTCCGGGGGTTCAGGCTGTCGGGTGAATCCCGCCGACCTCGACCGGCGTTCCGGGGGACGCGGTGCCACGCTGGTCGGTGATCGGACCGGGGAGGTGCCCGGGATGGTGACGCCCGAACGCGGGACCTGGGTGCGCAACCTGGTGTCGGGCACCGTGGGCGAGGTGGTGCAGGCCGGTGTGGTGCACGGCGGCATCCACCTGAACGCGCCCGCGCCCGCCCGGGTGGCGCCGCGCCAGTTGCCGGCCGCGCCGGGGGTGTTCGCCGGGCGCGTGGCGGAACTGGCCGCGCTGGACCGCGCCCTGGCCCCCGCCGGTCCGGCGGTGGTGCCGCTCTCGGTGATCGGCGGCGCCGGCGGGGTCGGCAAGACGTGGCTCGCGTTGACCTGGGCCCACCGCAACCTGCACCGCTTCCCCGACGGGCAGTTGTTCGCGGACCTGCGCGGCTTCGGCCCGACCGGGCGACCGGTCGAGCCGGCGGGCGCGGTGCGCGGGTTCCTCACCGCCCTCGGGGCCGACCCGGATCGCCTCCCGCCGGACCTGGACGCGCTGTCCGCCCTGTACCGCGCCCTGATCGCCGGGCGGCGGGTGCTGGTAGTGCTGGACAACGCGGCCACCACCGACCAGGTCGTGCCGCTGCTGCCCGGCAGCCCGACCTGCGCCGTCCTGGTCACCGGCCGCGCCACGCTCGCGTCCCTGATCGACCGCCACGGCGCCCGCCACCTGTCCCTGGACGTGCTCACCCGCGCCGAGTCCCGCGACCTGCTGACCGCCCGCCTCGGCGCCGGCCGGGTCGACGCCGAACCCGACGTGGCCGACGAGCTCGTCGCGCTGTGCGGCGGCCACCCCCTGGCCCTGGCGATCACCGCCCGCCAGGCCGCCACCCGCCCCGCCATCCCCCTGGCCGGGTTCGCCGCCGAACTGCGCGAGCTGGGCCTGGAAGCACTCGACCACGACACCGATCCCGCCGCCGGCCTGCCCACCGTGCTCTCCTGGTCCCTGCACCACCTCACCGATCGGCAGCGGGCGGTGTTCGCGCTGCTCGGCACAGCCCCGGGCCCGGACACGGACCTGCCCGCCGCCACAGCCCTCACCGGCCTGCCCCGAGCCCGCACCCGCGAGGTCCTGCGAGCCCTGGAAGACCACTGCCTGCTGGAACGCCGCCCGCACGGCCGCTACCGGATGCACGACCTCATCCGCGCCTACGCCAACACCTGTGACACGCCGGCGCGGCAGGCGGCACTGGAGCGGGTGGTGGACTTCTACCTGCACACCGCGTCCGCGGCAGCCCACCTCCTCGACCCGCACCACGCGCCGATCCGACCCGACCCCCCCCGCCCCCGGCGCCCACCCCCAACCGCTGCCCGACCGCCGGACCGCGCCGGCCTGGCTGGACACCCACCACACCCACCTGTCGGACGCCCAGCGCACCGCAGCGACCCACCACCGCCACCGGACCGCGTGGCACCTGGCCCGCACCCTGACCACCTTCCACCAGCAGCGCGGGCACCACCGCGAAGCGCTGGCCGTGTGGCGGATCGCGGCCCGGCGGCACCACAACGCGGCGGGCGAGGCGTCCACGTCGAACAGCCTGGGGCGGCTGTCCCACCGCACCGGCGATCACCACCGGTCCATCCACCACCACGACCAGGCCCTGAGCCGGTACCGCGCCCTCGGCGACACCACCCGCACCGCCCGCACCCTCGACCACCTGGGCCACCCCCACGCCGCGCTCGGCAACCACTCCCGAGCCCGTGAGGCCTGGGGAGAAGCCCTGGAGCTGTACCGGGGCCTGGGGCGCGACGCCGACGCCGACCGCGTCCAGCGGCAGGTGGACGACCTCGACCGGAGGTGTCAGCGGTCGGCCCAGGTGCCCGCCGCGTCGAGCAGGCGGTCCAGCAGGGCGTCCGGCACCGGGCCCGGTTCGAGCGCGCCGCGGTAGAGCAGCGGGCCGATCAGCAGCGCCGCCGCGTCACCGGGGTCGACGGCGGCACGGAGTTCGCCGGTCCGCACCGCCATCTCCAACGACGCGCGGAGCCGGCCGCCGATCATCGCGGCGAGCCGGTCCCGGCGTTCGGTGATCTCGGGGTTCCACACCGCGCCGTGCAGCAGCGAGGTCGTCACGGCGAGCACGTCGGGCAGGGCCAGCTCGTCGGCGAGCACGCGCAACTGGGCCTTGAGCCACGGTCTCACCGGGGTGGTCGGGTCGAGGAAGAACGGCATCCGCACGCCGGCCATGGCATCGGTCAGCAACTGCTCCGGTCGCGACCAGTGGCGGTAGACGGTGGCCCGCCCCACCTCCGCGCGCGCGGCGACGCGCTGGTGGGTGACGGCGGCCGGTCCTTCTTCACGCAGGAGTTCCCGCGCGGCGGCGAGGACCGCCTCACGGCTGCGGGTGACGCGCGGGTCTTCGGTGTCGGCCACGCCCCTACTTTATGAGACATGTTGACTCGAAGGCGAGCGCTCTGCCAAGCTCCAACTATGAGACAAAGTGACTCAAAGACAGCTCGACTGGTCGTCCTCGGCGCCACCGGGCGCACCGGGCGGGCCGTGGTCGACGTCGCGCTGCGCGCCGGGCACGCCGTCACCGCCGTAACCCGCCGGACCGGCGCCCTGCCGCCCGCCCCCGGGCTCACCGTCGCGGTGATCCCCGATCTCGCCGACCACGACCACCTCACCCGCGCCGTCGCCGGCCACGACGCCGTCATCAGCACCCTGGGCGCCACCGAACGCGGCCCGGTCACGGTGTGCGCGGACGGCGTCCGGGCCGCCCTGCTCGCGATGGGCGCGACCGGCGTCCGGCGACTGGTCGTGGTCAGCGCCCACGGCGCGGCCGAGAGCCGCGACCGCTCGCCGTACTCGCTGGCGCTGTGGGCGTCGGTCGGGCACAAGATGCGCGACAAGGAGTCGATGGAGGCGCTCATCCGGGCGTCGGGCGCCGACTGGACGATCGTCCGGCCGCCCGCGTTGCGCGACTCCGCGCCGACCGGCCGCTACCGCACCGGCACCGACCTGCGCATCCGGTTGACCACCGCCGTCTCGCGGGCCGACCTCGCGGACTTCGTCGTGCGCGAGGCCGTCGCCCCCTCCTACCGCCACCTCGCGCCCAGGATCGCGGCGTGAGCGCCACCGGGATCCGGGCCGACCTGAACGGCCGCACGGCGTTCGTCACCGGCGGCGCCGGCGGCATGGGCCGGGTCATCACGACCGAACTGGCCAGGGCCGGCGCGCACGTCGTCACGACCAGCCGCGACCGCGGGCGCGGCGAGGAGCTGCGGCGGCGCGTCGCGGACGAGGTCGGCGCCGACCGCGTCGAGGTCCTGACCGGCGACCTCTCCTCCCGCGCGGACCCGCACCGGCTCGCCGCCGAGTTCACCGCGCGGCACGACGCCCTGCACCTGCTCGTCAACAACGCGGGCGCGCACTACCGGGAGCGAGCGCTGACCGCCGACGGCGTGGAGAGGCACCTGGCCGTCAACCACCTCGCCGGGTTCACCCTCACGCACCTCCTGCGCGGCCACCTGCTCGCCGCCGGGCACGCCCGCGTGGTCAACGTCGTCTCCGCCACGATGTCCGACGCCCGCACCGTGCCCCTGTTCGGTCGCGCCCGACCCGTCCCGCTCGACCTGACCGGCGTCACCGACGTCCGCGCCCTCAACCCGGCCGAGGGGTACGTGCCCTTCCAGGCCTATGCCAGGGCGAAGCTGCTCGCGACGACCTGCGGCTACGAGTTCGCCGAACGACTGCGCGGCACGGGCGTCACCGTCAACGCCGTCCACCCCGGCATCGTCAGCACCGGCATCGTCGACGACCTGGTGCCGACCGCGCTCGCGCCGTTCCGGCGGCTCGTCCACCGCTTCCTGCTCACCCCCGAGCAGGGCGCCGAGGCCGCGCTGCGCCTGGCCACCGACCCCGACCTCGCCGACACCACCGGCCGCTACTACGTCCGCGACCGGGAAGCGCGCTCACCCGACGCCTCCTACGACCCCGATGTGCGGGCCGTCGCCTGGCGACTGAGCCTGGACTGGGCGACCGCGCCGAGCGGCGCCGCTTGAGCACCCGCCGCGGTGTTCACCTCGACGCCACTGGATCTTCGGCGCACCGTCCTTGAAAGGGCGTCCCGCCTGTGTTCGGATTCCGACGTCGTGCCGACGGACGGGATGTCGCGTGAACAGGTTGCTCGTCGCCAGTGGCGTCGTGGTGGTGGTGCTGCTGGTCGTGGTCTTCAGCGTCATGGCCTCCAACGACCGGCGGGAACGGCGGGAGGCGTTCGAACGGGCGTTGGCCGAAGGCGGCCACACCGCCTCCTCGCTGTGGGACGACGAGGACGGCAAGCACCAGTCCACGCAGTTGGTCAACGGCTGCCTGGTCGAGTTCGACGAGGTGTCCACCGCCGACGGCCGGGTGGCCTACGAGGTCGACGAGGTGCAGACCGGGTCCACCAGGGGCCGGCTCGGCGGTGAGGACGAGCTCGACTCCGGTGTCGTCGGCGGTCGGAGCGCGTTCAGGATCACGCGGGCGGACCTGGTCACCGCGCTCCGGACCGCGAACTACCCCTGCTTCCGCGACGAACAGCCCGCGACGACGAGCCGGTAGGCCCCGTCCCCGGACCTGCGCCTCAGGCCTCCTCGTCCGTGAGGTGGGCGAGGGCGGTGATGACGCGTTCGGCGATGTCCGGTGGCCAGTTGAAGGCCGCCGCCACCGCTCGCTGGTGGGCCAGTCCGTGCAGACCGAGCCACAGCGCGACGGCGTCGGCCGCGAGGTCGGTGCTGGTCGCGCAGCCGGCGTCCACGCACTCCTCCAGGACGTCGGCGAGCAGCTCCATGCTCGACCGCCCCAGTGAGGACAGGTCGTCCTCGGTCAGCGAGCTCTCACCCAGATCAGGCGTCCACAGCCCGCCGAACATGGTGCGGTAACGCCCGGGATGGGCCTGGGCGAACCCCAGGTAGGCGCCGCAGACGGCGAACAGCCGCTGCCGGGGACCGGCCGTGGCGTCCACCGCGGCCCGGAGCTCGACGTCCAGGTCGGCGAAGGCGTTCTGCACGACGGCCAGCATGATCGCCGGCTGGTCCGGGAAGTGGCGGTAGATCGACGGCGCGGCGATCCCGACCCGGCGGGCGACCGAGCGCAGGGTGATGGCGCCCTCGTCGCCGGTTTCGTCGAGCAGCTCGACCGCGGCCGCCACGATCTCGTCCCGCAGCCGGGCGCCCTCGCCTCGCCGGTTGCGGGTGCGGATCGCGTTCTTCTCGGTTTCCACACCGTGAGCTTACGCAGGGAAACTCATCTCCGTCAGCTCTTGCGCCCGGTAGGTTTACGTCCGTAGCCTTACGACTGTAAACACAACGAGACGGAGAGGGCGCACCGTGGAAACCGCCACTGTCACCGCCACCGAGGTCGTCCTGCCGGGCAAGGTCGGACCGGACGGGCTGCACCTCCGCACCCGCGAGCTGCCCGCGCCCGCCGCCCGCCAGGTGGTGCTGCGCATGGAAGCGACCGGCGTGTCGTTCGCCGAGCAGCAGATGCGGCGCGGCAAGTACTTCTCCCAACCGCCGTTCCCCTTCGTCCCCGGGTACGACGTGGTCGGCACGGTCACCGCGACCGGTCCGGGCGTCGACACCGCGATGATCGGGCGCCGGTTCGCCGCGGTCACCAAGGTCGGCGGCTGGGCCAGCGCCCTGGTGCTCGACGCCGCCGACCTGGTTCCCGTGCCGGACGAGGTTTCCTCCGCCGCCGCGGAGACCGTGCTGGTCAACGGCGTCACGGCCTGGCAGGTGCTGCACCGCGCCGCCGCGGTGCGACCGGGCGGGACGGTCGTGGTGCTGGGCGCCAACGGCGGTGTCGGCTCCACGCTCGTGCAGCTGGCCCGCCACGCCGGGCTCACCGTGATCGGCACGGCTTCGCCACGCCACCACGCGGCGTTGCGCGAGCTGGGCGCGACCCCGGTCGACTACCGCGATCCGGACGTGCACCGGCGGATCCGGGAACTCGCGCCGGCCGGGGTGGACGCGGTGTTCGACCACGTCGGTGGCGCCGCGGTGGTCGAGTCGTGGCGGCTGCTGCGCCGGGGCGGGACGCTGGTGTCCTACGGCACCGCGGCGACGAAGGACGTCGAAGGCAGCTCGCAGCTGCCCGTGCTGACCCTCCTCGCGCGGCTGACGTGCTGGAACTACCTGCCCAACGGCAAGAGCGCGCGCTTCTACAACTTCTGGGCGGGCAAGCGCCGCCTGGACGTCTTCCGCGACCGGCTGCGCGAAGACCTCACCCGCGTGCTGCGGCTGGTGGCCGACGGGGTCGTCCGCCCGCAGATCGCCGCGCGGATCCCCCTGTCCGACGCCGGCGCGGCGCTGGCCCTGGCCGAATCGCGCACGGTCACGGGCAAGGTCGTCATCGTCCCGGACGCGAACCGGCCTTGAGCCGGACCCCCTCCCACCCCGTGCGAACCACCTACCGCCGCCGGAGGCACCCAGCCATGGCCACCCTCACCGCCCCGGTCGCCACCACGACCACCGCCGCGCGCGCCGGCGACACCGACAACCGCGCCACCTACCTCAGCTTCGGGCTCGCCTACCTCGTCGGACACGGCGCCGCCGCGGTGTCCGGAGGCCCCGACCCGCTGCTCAACCTGCCCGGGTGGTTGCCGATGACGCTGCTCGGCGCCGGTCTCGCCGCAGGCACCGGGTACGCCACCGTCGCCGCGGCTCGCGCCCAGCGCGGCGCCGGCACAGCCGACCTGCTCAGCGGCCGGCTCCTCGGCCTGTCCTGGATCGGCGGGTTCGCCGCCCTCTTCCTCGCCATCACCGGCCTCACGTCCACCCTGGGCACCCCCGAACTGCCGGCCGTGCTCTGGCCCGCCGGGTCCGGCCTCGTCGTCGGCCTGCTCTACCTCGGTGAAGGCGCCGTGCGCCGCAACGTCCTGCACTACGGCCTCGGCACGTGGCTCGCCCTGGTCTCCACCACCTCGCTCGCCTTCGGCACGCCCGGCCTCTTCTGGGTCCTCGCCCTCGCCGGCGGTGGCGGTTACGCGGTCGCCACCGTCCTCGAACACCGCCGCCTCGCCGCCCGCTGACCCCGGGGAAGCACCGCGAGAGAGCCCGAACCAGCACTCCACCACCACTTGAGAGGTCCCAGATGACCACCCTCCCCCGTGCCCTCCGCATCGCCGCGCCGAGCACGACCCTGACCCTGTCCGCGCAGGCGCCGGCCCTGGCCGGTGAAACCCCGCCGGGCGCGGCGGCCTTCCAGGACTGCCGGGGGTGACGGTCGACCGGAACGCACCGGTGATCAGCCGTGCCGGCGTCCTCATCGACGCGTCGCCGGCGGAGATCCGGCGCCTGCACACCGACATCGACCGCTGGGAGACCTGGATCCCGGAGATCACCCCGGCGCGCAAGAGGACGCCGGGCCCCTGCGACCCGGTTCCGTGTTCACCTGGTCCCCGCAGAACATGGCAGCCGAGTCGGCGATCACGGCGGTCCGGCCGATGCGGTGCCGGAATCGGCTCAGAGCCAGTGGTTGCGCTTGAAGATGTGGTGCAGGACGAGGCAGGCGATGAGGGTGCTCGTCAGCACGAGGGGGTAGCCGTAGGCCCAGCGCAGTTCGGGCATGTGGTCGAAGTTCATGCCGTAATTGCCGAAGACCATGGTGGGCACGGCGACGATGGCGACCCAGGCGGAGATCCGGCGCATGTCGTTGTTCTGTTGCAGGGAGACCTTGGCCAGGGTGGCGTTGACCAGGGTGGTGATCAGTTCGTCGTGGCCGGCGACGCGTTCGGCCGCGGCGGTGAGGTGGTCCTCGACGTTGCGGAAGTAGGAGCGGATCGCGTCGGGCACGAGGGGGTCGGGCTCGGCGCTGAGCGCCCGCAACGGGCCGGCCAGGGGGACGATGGCGCGCTTGAGCTCCACGATCTCCCGCTTGACCAGGTAGAGCTGTTCCACGCCGATCTCGCTGCGCGGTGCGAAAACGGCTGCCTCGACGTGGTCGATGTCGTTCTGGACGGCGTCGACCACGTCGAGGTAGCCGTCGACGACGTGGTCGACGACGGCGTGCAGGACCGCCGCGGGGCCGGTGGCGAGCCGTTCGGGCTGTCGTTCCAGTTCCTCGCGCAGGGTGGCGAAGTCGGAGTGGCAGACGGTGAGGACGTAATCGGCGCCGAGGAAGACCACGACCTCACCGGACTCGACGATCTCGTTGGCGGTGGTGGGCGACTCGTGCTCGACGTAGCCGACCGTCTTGAGCACCATGAGCAGGCTGCCCTCGTGGCGCTCCAGCTTCGGGCGCCGGTGGGCGTGCACGGCGTGCACGGCGTCCTCGACGGCCGACTCGGGCAACGCCAGGGCGTCCGCGATGTCGCTGGTCCGGCGCCGGTCGGGGGCGACCAGCCCGATCCAGGCGAACCCCCGGCCCAGGGCGCGGACCTCGGCGATGGCCTCGACCGGAGACCGGCGCCCCGGCCGGCGGAGGCCGTCGACGTAGACGCCGCAGGCCACGACGCTGTCGCGGGTGGTCGTGGACGCACCGGGGCCGTCGGCTGCGGGAAGCACCATGAGGGCAGATCATGCCCTGGACACGTGACCGGATGTCACCTGACCGGAGGAAGCCTCACGGGATCCTCGCGCTGTGGTGCCGGGACGCCATCTTGTGGTGCGGCAGTCGAGCACCAGCGCCACGGCGATCGTCTCCCACGACCGCTTTGACGACCAACAGCAGGGTGCGGGCACAACACCGACCCGGTGACATCGCCGTCTCATCAGGGCCGGTCGGGAACCGGGGCGGGCACCGGTGCGACCACTGGTACGAGCCCGCACTCCGGTCCCGAAGGACCCCTGGCCGAAAGGTTCGTCGACCGTGGGTCACGATGTTCACGTCGTCATCGTCGCGTCGAAGGCCGCTCATGCCTGACGGACACGCGCGCATCACCGTCTGCGGGGAGTGCTGTAGCGGCGTTACCCGCGACCACCCCGTGTACGACCACGAACGGCGGTTGGGCATGCTGCGTGAAGCGCTCGACGGCGTCGCGGAGGTCCGCCGGTCCAAGTGCCTGCACTCCTGCCCCGACACCCACGTGCTCGTCGTCCACCCCTCCCCCGCCGCGCGCGCCGCCGGGGCGAAACCCCTCTGGCTGGGCCGGATCCTCGACGATCAGGCGCTGAGCGAGTTGGTCGGCTGGATGAGCAGCGACGATCCCGGCCTCACCACGCCACCGCCGTCGCTCCGGGACAGGACGATCCCGCCGCCGCACCCGCGCTGCAAGTGAGCGGTCACGTGGCACGCCGTCGACACTGCCGGTGAGGTCGGTCGGACCTGATCTACGCTGCGGGCGTGGACTTCTTCACCGCACCCGATTCCAGGGCGGCCGCGACGGCGTTGGAGGTGTGCCAGGAGTACGCCGAGCCGTGGTTGCTGCACCACTCGCTGCGCGCTCACGTGTGGGCCAAGGCGTATGCCGCGAAGGTGGACATCGCGCACGACGGCGAGCTGCTCTACGTCGCGGCCCTGCTGCACGACCTGGCGCTGACCTCGCCGTTCGACAGCCACGAGCTGCCGTTCGAGGAGGCGGGCGGGCACCTGGCGCGGGTGTTCGCCGCGGGGGCGGGGTGGGGGCGGGCTCGGCGCAACCGGTTGAGCGAGGTCATCGTGCTGCACATGCGCGACGACGTGCCCGCCGACGACGACCCGGAGAGCCACCTGTTGCAGGTCGCGGTGAGCGCGGACGTGTCCGGGAGCCGGTTGTCGGAGTTCTCGCCGGACTTCCGGGCCGAGGTGGTCGAGCGCTACCCGCGGCTGGGGTTCGCCGAGGCGTTCTTGGAGCGGTTCGCCGACCAGGCCCGGCGCAAGCCCGGCTGCGCGGCGGCCGGGCTGGTGGGGTCGGATTGGCCGGAGCGCGTGCGGAAGAACCCGTTGGACCTGCTCGGCTGAGCGCCAAGCAGGTCCAAACGGACCTCACTTCAGCGCGTAGGCGCGGATGATCGTCTGGTCGACCGAGTTGCCCGCGCCGTCACGGGCCTGGGCCTTGAGCGACGCGTACCGCGCGCCGGCCGGGTGCACGACCGCCGCGACCCAGCGCTCGCCCACCTCGACCAGCGGCACGGGCTTCCAGGTCTTCCCGTCGTCGTAGGACACCTGCACCGCGGTGCGCACGCCGGACGTGCGGGTCGTGTCGTTGCGCTGCACGTACACCGGGAACGCGAACGGCCGCCCGGCCCGCGCGCGGTTCCGGTCGTCCAGCGACGGCGCGAACCGCACCGCCAGCAGCGGCAGGGCCCGCGGTTCCCGGCCCTCGACGTGCTCCGACGTGAACGTCCAGTCGGCCGTGACCCGCGTGGACAGCTCGGCCGGGCCCGCCCGGTCGGCCGAGGTGCTCAGCCGGTAGGTCCCGCTCGTGGCGGCCACTTCCGCCCTGAGGTTGCCCTCGACGGCCTGCTCGGCGATCAGCTCCCCGTCGCGGTGCAGCCCGGTCCACCCCCGCTCGACCGGGGCGTAGCCGAAGTGGCGCGGGTCCCGGTCGGTGAACAGCGGCACGTCGACCGCGATCACGTCGCCGAACCGGCGGCCCCACTGACCGGGGTCCGCCGTCCTCGGGAACGCGGGACCGAACACGGCGGCGTTCCACTCCTCGGTGACCGGCCGCCCCCGCTCGAACCGGCGGGGCGCGGCGGTCAGCTGGTAGCCCTCGTACGGGTAGGCGTCGGGGTTCTCGCCCTGGATGAAGTTCCCCGACCAGTCGATGCCGGGCGAGTAGCGCTCGGTGACGCGCAGCGGGAGCGGTCCGCCCGCCACCTGGTGGACGAACCCGGACCCGCCCGCGGTCGCCGCCGAGGCCTTCGAGGTGACCTCCACGAGGTCGCGGTCGGCGAAGGTGCGCTCCAACCGCGCGGGCACGCCGCCGTCGTGCTCCCAGCCCACGTTGTACTGGTACGGGCTGCCGGCGAAGTGGCCGGCGCCGTCCGGTTCGGCCAGCCTGGCCCGCACCGAGAAACCGGCCTCGCCGGGCGCGGACGTCCTCGACGGGACGTGCCGGATCCCCTTGAGGTCCCTCGACACCACGCCGAACGCGATCCGCCCGGCCGCGGTGTCGCGGTGGAAGTACGTCTCGGCGAAGCCGACCTCCGCGCGCGGTGGCGGCACCCGCATGGTGACCTCCCGGCCGTCGCGCGCGTCGAACACCAGGTCGGCGGGCCCGTCGACCAGGACGTTCGGTTCCAGGAACTGGGTCAGCGGGTGGTCCGGGTAACCCGAGACGTACGCGTCGAAGTGGTACGCGCCGCGGGGCAGCCGGAGGTCGACCGCGCCGGACCGGTCGTGGCCGGAGTAGGACTCGGGCCGCACCACGTCGGCGAAGCGGAAGGTGTGGTCCGCGGTGGGCGCGCCGTCGTGGCCGAGGAAGGTCACCCGCACGTCGTAGCTCTCGACCTCCTTGGTGAAGCCGATCGGGGTGCGCGCGGACGCGCCGCCGCCGGTGGCGACCACCGCTCCCGCGTACCGGCCGTCCGGCGAGTCCAGCGAGGTGGTCGTGGTGACGGTGACCGACGCGGAGCCGCCCGCCGGCACGGTGACCGTGGCGGGCGTGGCGGTGACCAGGCCCGCCGGGGCCGGGTTGCCGGCCGGGTCGCGCAGGTCGGCGGACAGGTCCAGGGTGACCGGGGTCGTGCCGCCGTTGCGGTAGGTCAGCCGCCGCTCGATCGGCGCGTCGTCGTGGTGCGGCCACGACGCGGTGCCCAGGCTCAGCGACGCGGGCGAGACCGACAGCGACTGGGCGACGGCGCGGGCCACGTCCAGGCGTCCGGCGCCCTGCTCGTGGACCGACAGGGCGTCGTCGGGCCGCGCGCTGCCCATGAGCGTGCCCTTGAGCTGGTCGGCCGTCCAGTCGGGGTGCCGCGCGGCGAGGATCGCCGCTGCGCCCGCCACGTGCGGTGCGGCCATCGAGGTGCCCGACAGCGCCACGTGCGCCTCGCCGACCGGCGTGCCGATGCGCCCGTTGCGGGCCCGCGCCGCCACGACGTCCACGCCCGGCGCGGTGATGTCCGGTTTGATCGCGCCGTCGCCCTCGCGCGGTCCGCGCGAGGAGAACCGCGCGAGGCCGTCCTCGCGGTCCACCGCGCCGACGGTGAGCGCCGAGTCGGCGGCGGCCGGGCTGCCGATGGTGCCCGCCGAGGGGCCGGTGTTGCCCGCCGCCACGACGAACAGCGCGCCGCTGCGCTCGGTGAGCCGGTCGACGGCCAGGGACATCGGGTCCGCGCCGTCGCTCGGCAGGGAGGAGCCCAGGCTCATGTTCACCACGTCGGCGCCCGCGGCCGCGGCCCACTCCATGCCGGCGATGACGTCCGACTCGCGCCCGCCGCCACCGTCGCCGAGCACCTTGCCGACCAGCAGCCGGGCGTCCGGGGCGACGCCCTGGTAGGCGCCCGAGCCGGTGATCGTGGCCGCGACGTGAGTGCCGTGGCCGTTGCGGTCGTCGGTGGTGTCGCTGAGGCTGAAGTTGCGCGCCTCGACCACCGCGCCGGCGAGGTCGGGGTGGTCGGCGTCGACGCCGGTGTCGAGCACCGCGACCGTCGCGCCGCGGCCGGTGTGCCCCGCCCGCCACGCCTCCGGCGCGCCGACCTGCGGCACGCTGCGGTCCAGCGAGGACCGCACCGGGCCGTCCAACCACACCCGCGTCACGCCGGCCGCCACCGCGCCCGACCAGAACGAACCGTCCCCGGGCGCTTCCACGGCGTACCCGCCGATGCTCGGCAGCGGCTCCCCCGCGACGGCCGGGCCGTCGGTGACGACGATCAGCGGGGTCCCGCCGCCGGCCCGGTCGTCGTAACCCGCCCGCAGCAGGCCGGCGACGTCGAACAGCCGCTCGTCCAGGACGCCGGACCGCACGGCGCCCGCCGCGTCGAGGGGCACGACGTGCAGCGCGCCGTCCCGGTCTCGCCGCTGGAGGAACCGCACCCCCTCGCGCCCCCGGGCCGGCCTCACCTCGGCGCGGCCGGCCCGCACGGTGACCCGGTCGCCGGTCAGCAGCGTCACCGTGCCGCCGGGTAAGGCCCCCGGCGGCTCGGGCTCCGGTGCGCCCGGCGCGGCGGTGCCGGCGCCGGCGGTCAGCAGCGCCGCCGTCACCACCCCCGCCGCCAGCAGCGCCGTCGTCCTGCGGGACATGTGGCCTCCCCCTGTCACCGTGGCGGCGCCTCACCGACCACCACTCCCGACGGTGACCATGGCACCGCGGGGAGCGGCGCCGCTACGGCGTCCCGGCACCTGGTCGGCGGAACCGCCGCGGCGCCTCGCGGACGACCTCCGCGCCGGCCGCCACCCGGTCCACGACCTCCTTGACCGCCAATGGATTCCGCTGTCCGGACGACGCCGTCCCGGTCGGACCGGCACTACCGTGCGAATCGGTTCAGATGGACATCTCGCAACGGAGCGAACCATGCCCAAGACACGTGTTCTCCAGGCAGCCCTGGCGCTCGCCGTCGTCCTGCCGCTGGTGACCGCGCCGGCCGCGTGGGCCGAGGTGCGGATCACCGAACTGCCCGGCCTGCCCGACCACCCCACTCACCGCACGGTCGGCGTCAACGACCTGGGTCAGGTGATCGGCGCCGCCTACGGCAACGGTCCCGTCCGCGGCGTGCACTGGACGCCCGGCGGCGCGGCCGTCGACCTCGGCGCGGGCAACCCCCGGGCGATCAACCAGCGCGGGCAGGTGCTCGTCGTGGAGGCCAAGAGCTCCGTCGGGCCTTACGTCAACCGGCCCAGGATCTGGCGGGCCGGCGAGGTCGTCGACATCACCCCGCCCGGCTCGGGGTGGGTGGGCGCGGAGGTGATCAACGACAGCGGCCAGGTGCCGATGACGTACTCCACCTCGTCCTCCGGGTACCACCAGGAGCGGGCCGCGGTGTGGCGCGGCGACGAGCACGAGGCGCTGCCGCTGTCGGAGCCCCACCTGTTCATCGACGCGATCAACGACGCGGGTGTCGTGGTCGGGTCGAAGCTGCCGATGTTCGCCGGGGACCGCTACGCGTTCCGCTGCGAGGGCGTCACGTGCACGCGGCTGGCCACGACGCCCGGCACGGGCCCGTACGAGCTGTCGGCGATCAACGAGGCCGGTGTGGTCGTCGGGAACAAGGACGGCCTGGCCCTGCGCTGGGAGGGCGACTCGGTGACCGTGCTGTCGCCCGACGGCCGGGTGGCCCGCGGCCCGCAGGCGATCAACGAGCGCGGCGACGTGGTCGGCGTGACGACGGACGCGAGCGGCGTGCGGCGGGCGACGCTGTGGCCGGGCGGCGGCAAGCCGGTCGTGCTGGGCGTGCCGGGGCCCGCCGAGGCGGTGGCGGTCAACGACCGGGGCGACGTGCTCGGCTGGTCGTCGGCCGACGACCCGGACGCGGCGCGCGCGTTCCTGTGGCGCGACGGGAAGCACGTGTGGCTCGGCTCGCTCGGCGGCGCGCACAGCCTGCCGGTGGCGTTGAACAACCGGGGTGCGGCGGTCGGCGAGAGCACCACCGCGGACGGCACGATCAAGGCCGTGAAGTGGACGGTGGTCGACGAGCGGCCGCTCCGCTGACTGTGCACGCCGGGTGATGCCCTGATCACCGTACGTCCCGGTGAACAGCCGCACGGGCGGGATCGGGCGACTTCTGCCGCCGGGTGGCCGACAATGTTCGTCGTGGACTGCGACACCTGCCGCGAGGCCCTGTCAGCCCGGGTGGACGGCGAGGAGGAACCCGCGCCCGCCGCCGAGACCGACGCGCACCTGACCGGGTGCGCGTCGTGCCGGGCGTGGCAGGACCGCGCGACCGCGCTGACCAGGTCGTTGCGGCTGCGCCCGGCGACGCCGACACCGGACCTGGCGACCGCCGTGCTGGACGCCGCGCCACCGCTCGTGCGCACCGACGGGTGGTACGCGCGCGGCGGGTTGGCGGCCGTGGCGGTCGCGCAGCTGACCCTGGGGCTGTCCCAGCTGCTGGGTGCGGGCGCGGGCGCGGCGCGCGTGTCGGGGCACGGCGACCACGGACCCGGCCACCTGTTCAACGAGGGCACGGCGTGGAACCTGGCGCTGGGGGTCGGCCTGCTGTGGGCGGCGCTCAAGCCGCGGGCGGCGGCGGGGCTGCTGCCCGTGGTGGCGGCGTTCGTGGTGGTGGTCGGCGGGTTCTCGGCGTGGGACCTGGTGAACGGGCAGGCGACGGTGACCCGGGTGACGTCGCACGTGATCCTGGTGCTGGCCCTGGTGGTGCTGGTGGTGGTCCGGCGCGGTCACCGCGACCCCGACGGGGAGCGGGAGGCCGACGTCGAGCCCGGGGTCGGCACCGGCCCCGGGTCGGACGCCGAACCGGGAGGCGAGGGCGGGACCCGGCCGGCGCGGGGAACGCGCTTGAGGCCGGTGGGCCGGGGCCGCGCGGCCTGACGGACGGGCCTCCCGCACACCCCGACCGATCGGCCCCGCCCGGCTCACACCCGGAACCGGTAGCCCCGGCCGGGTCCGGTGAGCAGGTGGCGCGGCCGGGACGGTTCGGGTTCGAGCTTGCGCCGCAGCTGCGCCAGGTAGACCCGCAGGTAGTGGGTGGCGGAGGTGTAGGCGGGCCCCCAGACGCGCGCCATCAGGCTCTCCGGGTCGACCACCTCGCCGCCCGCCCGCACCAGGACCTCCAGCAGCCCCCACTCGATCGGCGTCAGGCGCACCTCGCGACCCTCGCGGACGATCTTCTTCGCGGTCAGGTCGACGGTGAACGACGCGGTGCGCACCGGCGGCTCGCCGGACGGCCGCCTGCCGGAGCGGCGCACCGCGGCCCGCAGCCTGGCCAGCAGCTCGTCCATCCCGAACGGCTTGGTGACGTAGTCGTCCGCGCCCGCGTCCAGCGCCCGCACCTTGGCCGCCGACCCCGGCCGCGCGGACAGCACTACGACCGGCACGGTGCTCGACCGGCGCAGCCGGGTGATCACCTCGACGCCGTCGAGGTCGGGCAGCCCGAGGTCGAGCAGGACCAGGTCCACCCCGTCCGCCTCGCGCAGCGCCGACACGCCGTCGGCGGCGGTGCGCACCTCGTAGCCGCGGGCGGTCAGGTTGATCCGCAGCGCCCGCAGGACCTGCGGGTCGTCGTCCACGACCAGGATCGTGGTCACGACACCGCCACCCGGGCGACCGGCAGGGAGATCACGACGGTCAGGCCGCCGCCCGGGGTGTCCTCGGCCGTGATCGTGCCGCCCATGGCGTCCACGAAGCCCTTGGCCACGCTCAGCCCGAGGCCGACGCCGGGGGTGGCGTCGCGGTCGCCGAGGCGCTGGAACGGCGCGAACACCGCCTCGGCCGTGTTCTTGGGCAGGCCTTGGCCGTGGTCGACCACGCGCAGCTCCACCCGGTCGCCGTAGGCGCTGGCGCGCACCGCGACCTCCGGCTCGTCCGCGGTGATGGCGCCGTCGCCGTCCACGTCGACCGCGCGGCGCGGTCTCAGCCTGCCGTGGCGCAGGGCGTTGTCGACCACGTTGGCCACCACGCGCTCCATCAAGCCCAGGTCGGCCAGCACGGGCGGCAGGTGCTCGGCGACGTCCACCGACACCGTGGCGCGCTCGTCGACGCCCGCCAGCGCGAGGGCCACCACCTCGTCGTAGGTGACCGCCCTCAGCCGCGGCGCGACCGCCCCGGTGGCCAGGCGGGACGAGTCGAGCAGGTTGTCGATCAGCCCGGTCAGCCGGTCGGCCGACACCTCCACGGTCTCCAGCAGCTCCGCGGTGTCCTCGGCGGACAGCCTCAGCTCGGGGTCGCGCAGGCTGCCGATCGCGGCCTTGATGGACGTCAGCGGCGTGCGCAGGTCGTGGCCCACGGCCGACAGCAGCGCGGTGCGCAGCTCGGTGGTCTCGGCCCGCCGCTGCGCCTGCGCGGTCTCCGCGGCCAGCCGCTGCTGCCGCAGGGCCAGCACCGCCTGCCCGGCCGCGGCCTCCAGGGCCCGCTGGTCGCTCGCCGGCAGCGCCCGCCCGCGCAGCGCCAGGTGCACGTCCGCGGTGACCGGCACGTCCACGTCGGCCTCGTCGGGCTCGTCGCAGGGCTTCGGCCCGACGCAGGCCACGCGCTCCCACGCCCCGCCGCGCCGCTCCAGCAGCGCCACCGACTCCAGCCCGAAGTTCTCCCGCACCTGCTCCAGCAGCCGCACCACGGGGAACTGGCTGGTCAGCACGGTGCGGGCGTAGGAGGCGAGCAGGGCGGCCTCGGTGCGCGCCCGCGCGCCCTGCTCGGCCAGCCGGGAGGCCCGGTCCACCACCAGCGCGACCAGCACCGCGACCACCAGCATGGCGGCCAGCGTGACCAGGTTCTCCGGCGTGGCCACGGCCAGGCTGTGGTAGGGCGGGGTGAAGAAGAAGTTGAGCAGGCCCGCGCCGAACAGCGCCGCGACCACCGCGGGTCCGAGACCGCCGATCAGCGCGACCAGCACGGTGGCCAGGAAGAACCCGACCACGTCGGTGGCGAAGGCCAGCTCGCGCGCGCCCAGCAGGCCCACCCCGGTCACCGCGAGCGGCAGCACCGCGGCCAGCAGCCACCCCGCCAGCTCGCGACGCCGGGACAGCGCCTTGCGGCTCGGCCGCCACCGGGGCGCGCGGCGCGCCTCCTCGTGGGTGACCATGTGCACGTCGATGGGCCCGGACGCCTGGATCACCGCCGAACCGATGCCCTCCTCGAACACCCGCGCCAACCGGGGCCGGCGGGACGTGCCGAGGACGAGCTGGGTGGCGTTGACGCCGCGCGCGAACTCCAGCAGGGCGGTCGGCACGTCGTCGCCGACCACGGTGTGGAAGGTCGCGCCCAGGTCCTCGGCGACCCGCCGGAACCCGGCGACCGACCGCGGCGACGCGCCGGTCAGCCCGTCGCCGCGCAGGACGTGCACGACCATCAGCTCCGCACCGGCGCGCAGCGCGACGCGGCGGGCCCGCCGGATCAGCGTCTCGCTCTCCGGGCCGCCGCTGATCGCCGCCACGACCCGCTCGCGGGTCTCCCAGGTGTCGGTGATGCGCTGCTCCGAGCGGTACCGCTGGAGCGCCACGTCCACCTGGTCGGCCAACCACAGCAGGGCCAGCTCGCGCAACGCGGCGAGGTTGCCGACCCGGAAGTAGTTGCCCAGCGCCGCGTCGATCTTGTGCGCGGCGTACACGTTGCCGTGCGCCAACCGGCGGCGCAACGCCTCCGGCGTGATGTCGACCAGCTCCACCTGCTCGGCGCGCCGCACCACCTCGTCCGGCACGGTCTCGCGCTGCGCCACCCCGGTGATGCGCTCGACCACGTCGTTGAGCGACTCCAGGTGCTGCACGTTGACCGTCGACAGCACGTCGATCCCCGCCTCCAGCAACTCCTCCACGTCCTGCCAGCGCTTGGCGTTGCGGGAACCCGGCGCGTTGGTGTGCGCCAGCTCGTCCACCACCGCCACCTCGGGCGCGCGGGCGAGCAGGGCGTCGACGTCCAGCTCCGGCAACTCGACACCGCGGTGCCGGACCTGCCTGCGCGGCAACTGCTCCAGGCCGCCGAGCAGGGCCGCGGTCCGCTCCCGCCCGTGCGTCTCGACCAGGCCGACCACCACGTCGGTGCCCCGGTCACGACGCCGGTGGGCCTCCCCGAGCACGGCGAAGGTCTTGCCGACACCCGGCGCCGCGCCGAGGTAGATCCTCAGCTCGCCGCGCTTGCGCTTGCCGTTCACCGCTCCAGTGTGCGCGTGCCCGGCAGGGGCCACGGCCGAGGGTCCGGGCGGCGCGGTCCCGTCAGCTGTCCTGCGTCAGCTCTCCTGCGTCAACTCTCCTGCGTCAGCTCTCCTGGGCGGACCAGTGCCGGCCCCGCCGCTCGCGCCAGTGCCGGCCGCGGCGAGGACCGCCGACGTCGGGCGACCCGGCGCGGTCCGGGTGGAGCGCGGCGAACTCGCGCGCGGTGATGGTCATGAGCACCAGGTGCCGGAACTCGCCCCGGGACGGGTCGGGGTCGAGGAGGCGCTTGCGCTCCCGGAAGCCGAGGCCGGCGTGCAGCGCCAGGGAGGCGGAGTTGCCGCCGTAGATGCCGACCTCGCACGTCCGGTGGCCGCGTTGCCCGAACATGAGCGCCAGCAGGGCGGTGATGGCGTCGGCCGCGTAGCCGCGCCGCCGGTGCCGGGACCCGATCCCGATGCCGTAGCTGAACCGGTCGGACGCGGCGTCGGCCTGGACCGTGGACACCGACCCGACCAGCACCCCGCTGTGCAGCGCCTCGATCGCGAACTGGAGGTCCTCGCCCGAATCGGGCGTGCGGACCCGGTGCGCCGCCCAGTGCCGGTAGCCGCCGACCCGCGGCGACCCGGGGTCGGCGGCATCCCGGTCGAACCCGACCAGCGTGGGCCGGTCACGGGGTTCGATCGCGCGTAACCGCACTTTCCGCCCCAAGACGGGCGAACCCGACGACGGGAAGTCGGTGTCGGCCGACGGGTCCGAGGGGCGAGGCTGCGGAATCATCGGCCCGGACCATATCGGATCACGGTGCCGCGGTCCGCCGTCGGCGACGGTAGCCGGCGCGCGGCCGACCGCGGCCCCGGTGGGAGCGCTGCCCCGGTGCGGGCCGGCGTCAGGTCACGGGCGTGGCCGGCGTCAGGTCACGGGCCTGCCGGACCACCAGTTCCCGGGCGCGTCCGGGTCGGTGCTCGACCAGTAGTCGACGCACGCCTGGACGAACTCCTCGGCGGTGAGCCGGCCGTCGCCGTCCACGTCGAGGTGCCGGAACGCCTCGTTCGACTCCTCCTCGGTCAGGCCCGGGAAGTGCCCGTGCTGGAACACCAGGAACTCGGCCGGGCTCACGTGCCCGTCGGTGTCGGTGTCGGCGATGGCGAGGAAGGCCTCCGCGAGCGCGCCCACGCTCGCGCGCGCGGCCCGCGGGTCGTCGGCGAGGCTGCCGGTGGAGGCGAGGAACTGCTCACGGGTGATGGCCTCGCCGCCGCCGGGGATGTGCGGGCGGTGCAGGTCGTGCCAGATGCGGAGGTAGGCCTCCACGATGCGCTGCTCCTGCGGCGAACCGGGCGCGTGGCCCAGCGCCCTCGCGGCGCGGTGGCCCATGAGGACGTGGTCCTGCTCGGTGAGCAGGCCGTCACCGTCGACGTCGAGGTGGCCGAAACCGCGGTCGATCTTGGTCTTGAGCAGGTCGGTCAGAGGCACGACATCCTCCATGCGCGGCGGTGTACCCGTACAGGACACAGCATTGGGCCATAAGGCGCGACCGGGACAGGTCCGTTCGGGTCATGGGGACGGCACTTCGGTCAAGCGGGGTAGGCGCGGGTCTCGGCCGTCTCGACGGCGGCCCAGAGCCGGTCGCCGGGCCGCAGGCGCAGTTCGGCGACGGTCGCGGCGGTGAGGTCGGCGAGGGTCGGTGGCGCGCCGGCGAGGCGGGCGCGGCTGGTGTGGGCGTGCTGCTCGACGCCGGTGACGGTGACCTCCCAGGTGTTGACGGCGTCGTGCGCGGGCCGGGTGGTGTGGAGGCTGACCGCGGTGGGGGCGAAGGTGACCAGCACGTGGCCGTGGGCGGGCCGGGCGAGGGTGAACCGGCCGCCGTCGACGAGGTCGACCCCGGCGCCGTCGGCGGTGCCCCGGTAGAGGTTGAGGCCCACGAGGTCGGCCACGTACGGGGTGCGGGGGTGGCGGGCCACGTCGACGGGTGGGCCCTGCTGCACGACCCGGCCGTGTTCGAGGATGACCAGGCGGTCGGCCAGCACCATGGCGTCGACCGGGTCGTGGGTGACCAGGACCGCGCTGCCGGTGAAGCGGTCGAGGTGGTCGCCCAGCTCGGCGCGCGTGAGCAGGCGGGTGGCGGCGTCGAGGGCGGCCAGCGGTTCGTCGAGCAGCAGGAGCGCGGGCTCCGTGGCCAGGGCGCGGGCCAGGGCGACGCGCTGGGCCTGGCCGCCGGACAGGGCGCGGGGCCTGCTGCCGGCGTGCTCGGCGAGGCCGACGCGGTCGAGCCACGCGCGGGCGGTGGCGCGGGCGTCGGCCTTGCGGGCCCCCCGCGCGCGTGGGCCGAAGGCGACGTTGTCCAAGGCGGACAGGTGGCCGAACAGCAGGTAGTCCTGGAACACCACGCCGATCGGGCGCTGCTCCGGCGGCACGAACGCGCCCGGCGGCTCGTCCCAGGCGCGGTCGCCCAGGCGCAGGTGGCCGCCGGTGAGCGGGAGCAGGCCGGCCAGGGCGCGCAGCGCGGTCGTCTTGCCCGCGCCGTTGGGGCCGAGCAGGGCGACGACCTCGCCGGGCTCGACGGTCAGCGCCAGGTCGAGGTCGAAGGCGCCGCGCGTGGCGCGCAGGTGGGCGTCGAGGGTCACGCGACTCCCCTGAGCCAGCGGTCGCGCAGCCCGGCCAGCACGGCGACCGAGACGAGCAGCAGCACCACGCTGAGCACGACCGCGGCGTCCGGGTCGGTCTCCAGGGCCAGGTAGACGGCCAGCGGCATGGTGGTGGTCTCGCCGGGGAAGTTGCCCGCGAAGGTGATGGTCGCGCCGAACTCCCCCAGCGCCCGCGCCCAGCACAGCACCGTGCCCGCGACCAGGCCGGGCAGGGCGGAGGGCAGGGTGACGCGGAGGAACGCGTGCCGGCGCGACGCGCCCAGCGTGGCGGCGGCCTCCTCGTAACGCGGGTCGGCCGCCCGCAGCGCGCCCTCCACCGAGATGACCAGGAACGGCATCGCGACGAACGCCTCCGCCACCACGACACCGGCGGTGGTGAACGGCAGGGACACGCCGAACCAGGCGTCCAGGTGCTGCCCGACCAGGCCCCGGCGGCCGAGGACGAACAGCAGCGCCACACCGCCCACCACCGGGGGCAGCACCAGCGGCACGGTCACCAGGGCGCGCAGGAACCCCCGACCGGGCAGGTCCGCGCGGGCCAGCACCCACGCCAGCGGCACGCCGAGCACCACGCACACCGCGGTCGCGAGCGTCGCGCACACCAGCGACAGCCGCAGCGCTTCCCCGACGCCGGGGCTGAGCAGCTGGGCGGGCAGCGTGCCCCACGGCGCGCGCAGCAGCAGCCCGGCGAACGGGACCAGCAGGAACGCCAGCCCCAGCAGGGCGGGCAGCACGAGGGCCAGCGGCGCCCGACCGCGTGCCGCCCGCCTGCGGGTGCGGGTCACGGTGCGGTGAACCCGGCCTCGGTGAGCACCGCGCGGCCCTTGTCCGACAGGACGTAGTCGACGAACGCCTGGGCTCCGGCGGCATTGGGGGCCTTGGCCAGCGGGGCGATCGGGTAGTCGTTGACGGCTTTGTCGGCTTCGGGGAACCCGATGCCCTCCACCTCGCCGGCGGCGGCCTCGACGTCGGTGGCGTAGACGAGCGCGGCGTCGACCTCGCCGAGCCGGACCTTGGTCAGCACGGCCTTGACGTCCTGCTCCAGGGTGTCGGGCCGCGGGGTGACGCCGGCCGCCTCGAACGCCCTCTTCGCCGCCGCGCCGCACGGCACCTGCTCCGCGCACAACGCGATCGTGGCCTCGGCCTCGCCGAAGTCGGCCAACCCGGTGATGCCGGCGGGGTTGCCCCTCGGCACGGCGATCCGGAGCCGGTTGCGCGCGAACGCGGTGGGCGGGGCGACGACACCGCCCGCGTCCCGGACCTGCGCCATGGTGGCCGGGTCGGCGGCGGCGAACACGTCGACCGGCGCGCCCTGGTTGATCTGCCGGGCCAGGGCCGAGCTGCCCGCGAAGTTGAACTCGACCGCGGCGCCGGGGTTGGCCGCCTCGAAGTCCTCGCCCAACCGCGTGAAGGTCCCGGTCAGGGAGGCCGCGGCGAACACCACGACCTCGCCGGTCCCGCCCGGTTCGGCTGCGCCGCCTCCGCCGCAACCCGCCAGCGACAGGGCGGACGCGACGACCACCGCGAACGCGCGCGCGGCCCGGGTCACGGTCACGCCTCCGGGATCTCGACGACGACGTGGGTGGACTTGATGGAGGCGACCGCGACGCTGCCGACCTCCAGGCCCAGCTCGTCGGCCGACTCTCGGCTCATCAGCGACACGACCCGGAACGGCCCGGCCTGCATGTCGACCTGCGCCATCACGCCGTCCTTGACGACCCTGGTCACGATGCCGCGCATCCGGTTGCGCGCCGACGCGGCGATCGTGACGCCCGGTTCGGCGGCCTCGGCGGCGCGCTGGGCGAACGCCGCCAGCTCGGCGCCCTCGACGCCCTTGCGCCCGTTGTCCAGCTGGACCGACGCCAAGCGCCCCTGGTCGATCCACCGGCGCACGGTGTCGTCACTGACCCCCAGCAGCGCGGCGGCCTCGCTGATCCGCAGATTCGGCACGAATGGCAGTTTAGCTCCGCGTCCACCGGTCGAGCGAGCGACCTGGCGAGGATTTCGCGGTGGACCCACCAGGCCGGCGCCCGCGCTGTCGACCGCAAGCCACCGCCGGGCTCCCCTGCTCAGTTGAACCGGCAGGGCCACGCGTGCGTGGTCCGCCCGTCGGGGAAGATCGACATCGCGGTCACCGACGAGTTGACGTTCGACCTGTGCGCCACCGTGCGCCACCGTGCGCACCGCGTGATCAGCGCGACATTCGGCGCTTGACGCTTGCGGGTCGCAGGACCTGGCACGACCGTCGACCCCGCCGTGCCGTGGACGACGCCCTGGGATCCGTGCCGGCCCAGGCCCTTGGCCGGTGGTGGTCAGGGTGACGTGAGCGGTCGACGTCACCGTCGCGGGCTGCTTGGGCGAGTGCGGCGGCGGTGCGGGTGATCTCGTCGCGGCCGCCGTAGTCGAGGCAGGTGGTGAGGGTCGGTCCGGTGCGGTCGCGGGTGCGGTGTTCTTCGCGCCTGAGGGCTTCGACTCAGCGATCAGGGCCGCCGAGGCCGGACTCCAGCGGCGTCGGATCAGGTCCTCCTCCGCTCCGGGGAAGGGGTCCACGTCTTCCCGTGGCAGGAGCAGGTGGCCCTGGGCGAGGTCGGTGCCCAGGTCGGTGAGGGTGTCGGTGAGCTGGGCACCGTCGACGAAGGGCCGGTAGTCGGCCTGCCGGTCCAACCGCAGCGTCATCGGCGCGCCGGCCTGGTCGAGCAGCTGCCGCACCTGGTCGACCCAGGGCGCCACTTCCTGGTTGCGCCAGGCCCGCCACTGGCCCCAGTCGGTGAAGCGCCGACCGCGGGCGTCGTCCCGTGTCGTGGCCATCGCGCCCCGCAGGCCGGACAGGTCCAGACGCCACCGCGCCACCGTGTCCACCAGGGCGTGCCGGATCGGATCGGTGCTCGTGCCCACCGACAGGTCGTATTCCAGGGCCTTGGCCCACGCCTCGACGTGGGCAGCGCGCCGGGCCGGTTCCGCTCCTGGACGGTCCGCCAGGTCGTCCAGGGCACTGGCGGCCGCCCACAGGGCCCAGCACGCCGGGCGCAGCACGGCCGGCAGGAGCTGGACGAGGGCGTGGATGGCGGGGTCGTGCGCTCGTGTGGTGCGGCGGCACAGCCGGTACGCCGCCCGTAAGAGGGGGTCCTCGCCCATCAGTGCACGGCCGGTGGTCCGGCCCCGCCACGCGGGCGTGACGTCGTCGAAGGGCGCCGGGGTGGGCTGGGGGTGTGGGTGTGTGCGCATCCGGGGACGGGGACCTCAGGGTGCTGTCGTGTCGGACGCCGACGCCCAGGGCGCGGGGGTTCGGCGTAACGGGGGCGCGGGGGTCTGTGGGGCAGCGGGCAGGGTGCTGCGAGTGCTGCGGGTGCTGCGGTGGAAGCTCACCAGTGCGATCAGGGCCGCCACCGCGAACCAGGTGAGCCGGATGGCGAGGTGGCCCAGTACCGGGCTGGTGGAGAACCCCGCCGCAGTGCCGCGGCTCGTCCAACAACAGCACCCGGGGATCGTGCGCCAGCGCCAGCGCCAGCGCCACGTTCAGCTTCTGCCGCGTCCCACCACTGAGCCGGAGAAACATGACAGTTGTTCGTAGTCGTTGACACGCACGAGAGGACGACGTGGAACGGCGACACCCGGCACGGAGAGCTCCGCCGTGGATGGCGGCCGGTATCGCCGCAGCAGCGGTGGCCATTCCGGCGACCGTGATCGCGTCCGACGACGGCGACTTCGAAGCGCATCGGGTGGACGAGGCGTCGCCGATCGAGGTCGGCGTCGCCTTCCTCCGACCTGGCTGATCAACGGTCACGGGATCGGCTGACCAGCGAAGGACGGTGTGACCACCTTCGGACACCGCGGATGCGGAGGCGTCGGTCTTCTTCGAGAGGACCTGTTCGCACCGGACCGGAATGGGCATCGAACTGACCGAGCAGGGCGAGTTCGACGGCCGCTACACCAGGGTAAGCCTTGAAGGCCGCCACCTCGTCTACGGCGGCATGGACCACCCCCGCCGCGGCGAGGCGTGCGAGGTCGGCACCTTCTACCGCGAACTCATCTACTGCACGGGCGGCAGCGACACCGTCGTCGTGATCGGTCTGGCCGACTTCTCCTCCTACCGGATCATCGACGAACGACCCGACCTGCGCCACCAGGCCGAAGCCGGGCGCCGAGCCGCCCGGCAGGTGCTCGACGCCCTCACCCGGGGCTCCGCCTGGCGAGCACCGAGCACTTCCTCGCCGCCCTGCGCGTCAGCCGCGGCACCCTGATCGACGGCGCCTGCGCCTGCCGGCTCTCCGCCGACCAGACCCTGCTGTTCACCGCCAACCGCGGCCGTGACGCCGGAGAGCGGCGTCGGCGCGGTTCAGGAGCGTGTCGTGGGTTCTTGTGCCGTGGCCGGGTCGTGCTCCGTCGAGTCGCGCGGTTCGGGCACGGTCTCCGCCATCAGCTCCTCCACGGGGATCACGGGTTCTTCGCCCGCGCGCTCCACCGGTGCCATCGCGGCGGCCTGCAAGGGGGCCGGGTTGTAGCCGGCCAGCTCCAGGGGCAGTTCGAGGTGTGTGCTCTTGCCCTGGGTCAGGATCCGGAACTCCAGGTCGTAGATCAACTGCCCCGCCTTGTCCAGGACCCACCGACCGATCCGGCTCCGGTCCTCGACCTTCTCCACCAGCCCGACGACGAACAGGTACCCGCCCAGGGCGACCTGCCAGAACCGGGAGCTCGGCACCTCCAGCCACTCCGCGATGTCCTTGCCGATGAGGTGTCGCAGGTAGGCCGGGACGATCCCGTCGAACAGGCGGCCGGGCACCGCGTCGGCGTACAGGGCGAGCAGGTGCCGGGTCAGCTCGGCGCCTTCCGGGGACGGTCCGCCGCCCCGGGCCAGGGCGTCGGCGAGCACGTGGCGGGCTTGCGCGATGGTGTCCGGCATGGCCTCGGCCCGGATACCGAGGTAGGTGCCCGCCACCCGCCAGGTGTGCAGGTAGTCCTCGGCCTCCTGCTCGGTCACCGTGACCCGCAGCCGACCGAGGAAGTCGATCACCTGCACCGACAGCGCCAGCCACACGATCAGCAGGTGTTCCTGCGAGGCGGGGACCTTGTCGTTCTCCTCGTCCCAGCTGCCGCTCGCCCGCAGGTGGTGGCGGATGGTGGCGTGGATGAGGCGGACCTTCACCGCGCTCACCACGAACTGGCTGTTCGGGCCGAACGGGTCCGGGCGCATCAGGTCGAAGACGAACTGGGCGGTGTTGGCCATGCGCCGCTCGGGGTACCGCAACCGGTGGGTCAGGCTCATCATCTTCGCGCCCAGGGGAACGGCGTAGGCCAGGGCCATCGACCCGAGCGCGAGAGCCGCGCCGATGTGGATGCCGTCATCCTCGAAGAACTCGCGAACCCGCCGCAACCGGGTCTGGTCGGCCCACTCCGGCACGGCCCTGCGCGCCTGCTCCAGGAACTCCCGCAGGCCGGCCGGCAAACCCTCGGGGATCTGCTGGTCGTTGGACCGCCACTCCCGGAGCAGCCGGTTCACCTCACCCAAGCGGTCCTCGGCCACCAAATCGGCCACGACGCGTTCCGCGACCGGATCGCCCACCCGCCCGAGATCATCGGAAAGTCCATCGCCGGCCATGACGTCGTTCTCCTCGGGCACGAAGGCGCCGTCCCGGAGAACGGCGGGGGCAAGGGTCGGCAACCAGTAACCCACGCCCCACCACCCGGCACCTCGACCGACCTGAACAGTTCACTCAATCGAGTCGCGGCACGTGACCCGGGTGGCCGTCACGGCACACCGCCCCGACACCGGCCCAACTTCGTCCCGCGCAATCGGGCCGGATGGATACCGAAGCGCCAACGCCGCGCGCAGTCGGGACAGCACGTGGGCGGTGCACGTGGGGACCCGCGACCTCGGCCAGGGGTTCCAGGACTTCCCGTTCCACCGGTCACTTCGACCGTCAACGCGGTGTGCGTGGAGACCAAGAACGCAGCGCGGCGTTCCCCGGTTCGGGGAACTGGGCATCCAGGCGTGTCAACCCCCGATGATCGGCAGGGTCAGGCCGCACGTCACCGGTCGGGCGTGGAGGGGGTCCAGGGCGTTGAGCACGTGCCGCAGGGCGGCGGCGTCGAACGGCAGGGCGAGGTGCTCGGAGGTGTGCAGCGGGCCGCACAGGTCCTGGAGGGTGATGTTGGTGGTGTTCGGGCCGTCGAGGAACGCGGACGTGTACGGCGTGACGACCTCGTCGTACCGGGTGACGATCACGGTGTAGTGCACGCCCGGCACGGTGTCGTCGCCCGCGTTGAGCCTGAGCAGGAAGTCGGAGCCGGTGAGCTGGTCGGTCACCGCCGGGCCGACGCCGGCGGCGAGCAGCTCGGGGACGCCGGGCACGTGGGCCAGGCCGGAGATCGTGGTGCCGTGGTTGGGCGGCGCCAGGCCGACCAGGGTGTGCACCTTGTCGGCGCCGCCGAGGAACTTGAGGTAGTAGCGGGGCATCACGCCGCCCTGGCTGTGGCCGACGACGTCCACTTGGGACGCGCCGGTGGCGGCCAGGACCTCGTCGATGAACGCGGCGAGTTCGGCGGCGGACCTCGCGACGGGGGCGACGCCGCCGGCTCGGCGGGATCCCGGCAGGCCGACGTGCGGTCCCGGGAGTTGGCCGAAGTTCAGGGCGAAGGCGCAGTAGCCGTGGTTGGCCAGCAACGGGGAGAGCGTGTACCAGTTGTAGGTCATGTTCTCGGCGGTGCCGTGCACCAGCACAACGGGGCGGGGGTGTGCGGGCGTCGGGCGGCAGGTCGGGTCGTTCGCGCCGGCGGGCGAGGTGTCGGGGTTCAGCGCGGCGTGCACCAGCGCCGCCGCGCCCGAGTGGACCACCGGGTGGCGCGCGGCGCCGGCCGCGGCCGTTGACGGGGCGAGGATCAGGGCGAGCGCTGTCAGCGGGATCAACACCCGTCGAACCATCGTGTCCTCCACTGCTCTGCATCGGTCGGGGCGGGTGCTCGGTGCGGTGGTCCGGTGGTGGGCCCGGGTGATCGTCGTGCGGGTCGGTGGCGGACGCGGCCGGGGGTCAGTCGCCGCGGTCGGCGGCGGCCCGCAGGTCGTGGTGCAGTTGGGCGACCAGCGCTTCGGCCTGGTCCACGGGGTAGGTGTGCCCGCCGGGGAACAGCCGCGGGGTGACCGGGGTGGTGGTCAGGTCGTTCCAGGCGGTGAGCTGGTCGAGGTCGGCGACGGGGTCGTCCTGCCCTCCGTAGAGGGCCAGGTCGCAGTCCAGCGGCGCCTCGTCCTGGTGCCGGTGTTGCAGCAGGAGCAGGAGGTCGCCGAGCAGCGGGACGTAGGCGGTCGCCAGCCGGGCCGGGTCGGTGGCGGCGCCCGTGGGCAGGCCGAGGGCCTGGTTGGCCGCGGTGTGACCGCTGAGCAGCAACGCGCCGAGGGTCTGGGTGTAGGGCCCCGAGTGGGGCGCGGGCAGTGCGGACAGCGCGAGCAGCGCGGGTGGGCGGCCGCCGGTGCGGCGCAGGCGCCGGGTGGTGGTGAAGGCGGGCAGCGCGCCGGCGCTGTGGCCGAACAGGGCGAAGGGCCGGGGGTCGTCCTGGCCGTCGATGAGGTCGGTCAGCGCGGCGGTGAGGGCCTTCGGGTCGGTGGTGCACGGTTGGTCGGCCAGCAGACCGCGACCGGGCAGGTGCACGGCGCACAGCTCGGTGGTGGTCGGGACCAAGGGGCACCAGGGCAGGTAGAACTCCGGACCCAGGCCGCCGGGCGGCAGGCAGTACAGGCGCCACCGCGCCCGGGGGCGGTGCGTGAGCACGGTGAGGGACGGGCTCATCGGACTTCGGCCGGGGGGACGTCGCCCACCGGTGACCGGTCCTCCCCGGTCGGGCGTTGCGAGGGGATGTCGGTGGGCGCGGTGGCGCTGCCCAGGCGTGCGCGGATGCGGTGGGCGAGGGCGGTCAGGCCGGGTGCGCCGGCGAGTTCGACGGCGGGGATCTCGCAGTCGAAGCGCCGGTGCACGAGGGTGGCGAGTTCGGCGGCCATGAGGGAGTCGACTCCGAGCTGGTTCAGGTGGCGGGTGCGGTCGATGCGGTCGGGGGTGGTTTGCAGCACCTTCGCCAGCAGGTCGGCCAAGGCGTCCTCGACGAGCACCAGGGCTTCGGCGTCTGTCGCGGCGACCAGGGTGTCGCGCAACCGTTCGGCGGAGGGCGTGTCGTCCTGCGCGGACAGCAGCGCGGCGGTTCGGGGAGCGGCGAGGGCGGGCAGGATCCGGGACAGCCGTTCCCAGTCGAAGTGGCCGACCGCGACGACGGCGTCGGGCAGTTCCAGCAGCTCGTCCAGCACGTGCAGGGCGTCCTCGGCGGGCAGTGCCCCGATTCCCACGGCGACCAGCTCGTCCACGCGGCCGGTGCGGTGGACGTACCCGGTGTCGCCGATGCCGCCCCACTGGACGGCCAGGCCGGGCAGCCCCGCCCGGCGGCGGTCGCGGACCAGTGCTTCCAGTGCGGCGTTGGCCGCGGCGTAGGGGGCTTGGCGGATGTTGCCCAGGCACGAGGCCGCGGAGCTGTAGACGACGAAGAAGTCGAGGTCGCGGTGGCGGGTGAGCCGGTCGAGCAGGAGCCCGGCGGTCAGCTTGGGCGTCAGGACCGCGCGCAGGTGGTCGTCGGTGAGGTCGGTCAGCGGCGCGTCGTGCAGGACCATGGCGGCGTGGACCACGCCGGCGAGCCTGCGGCCGGTGGCGTCGAGGTCGGTCAGGACGCGGCGCACGGCCTCGGGGTCGGCGGCGTCGGCGGCGTGCGCCTCGACGTGCGCGCCGAGTGCCCGCAGGTCGGCCAGGAGTTCGTCGGCCCCGGGCGTGCGCGCGCCGCGCCGGCCGATCAGGACCAGGTGGCGGGCGCCGCGGGTGGCCAGGTGGCGGGCGGTGGCGGCGCCGAACCCGCTCAGGCCGCCGGTGACCAGGTAGGCCGCGTCGGCGTCCAGGTCGCGGGGCGTGGTGGGCCGGTCGACGGGGACGGGGTCGCCGAAGTCGACCACGACCTTGCCGACGTGCCGGGAGTGTTGCAGGCTGCGGAACGCCTCCTCGACCCGCGAGGCGGGGTGGCTGCGGTGCGGCAGCGGTCGGTAGGTCCCGGCGCGCACGGCCTCGTCCAGTTCCGCGACGGCTTCGGCCAGCGGGGCCGGTTGGGTGTAGAGGACGGTGAGGTCCACGCCGAAGAACGCGAGGTTGTCGATGAACGGCGCCTGGGGCAGCGAGGCGTCCGCGAGGAAGTCGCGCTTGCCCAGTTCCAGGAACCGGCCGTGCGGCGCGAGCAGGCCGAGGCTGCGGATCTGGGCTTCGCCGGCGAGGGAGTTGAGCACCACGTCGACGCCCCGGCCGTGGGTGAGGGTGCGGACCTGGTCGGCGAAGTGCAGGCTGCGGGAGTCGAGGACGTGTTCCACGCCGAGCAGGTGCAGCAGGTCGCGTTTGGCGGGGGTGCCGGCGGTGGCGATGACGTGGGCGCCGACGTGCCGGGCGTACTGGAGGGCGGCCAGGCCGACGCCGCCGGCCGCGCCGTGCACCAGCACCGTCTCCCCCGCGGACAGGCGCGCCAGGCGGTGCAGGGCGTGGTGCACGGTCAACGCCACCAGCGGCAGGGTCACGGCCTCGGCGCACGTCGTGCCCGCCGGCACCGGCAGGGTGTGCTCGGCGCGGACCACGACGTGGGAGCCGAAGCTGCCCATGGTGACGCAGGCGACCCGGTCTCCCGGTGCCCGTTGCCCGACGTCGGGTCCGACGGCGGTGACGACACCGGCGCACTCCCCACCGATGTCGACCGCCTCCGACCACTCGTCACGCCTGCTCGCGGGGACCAGGCCGGTGGCCAGCAGGACGTCGCGGTAGTTCAGCGCGGCGGCCTCGACCTCCACGACGACCTCGCCTCGTCGTGCGACGGGCGGGGCCACCGGTCGCCAGCCGAGGCGGTAGCGCGAGCCCGGCTGGGACAGGGTCAGGGTGTACCGGGTGTCCGCCCCGCGCCCGGAGGACGGGTGGGTGGGCGGGATCGGCGGGCGGAGGCGGGGGACGAAGCGGCCCGCGCGGGTGAGCAGGACCTCGTCGTCCTCGGGGCGGGCCAGTGCTTCCCGCACCAGTCCGGTGACGAGGCTCCCCGCGTCGTCTGCGGCGTGCCCGGCCAGGGCGATCCTGCGGACGGTGAGACCGGGGTGTTCGTTGGCCAGGCTGCGCGCCGCGCCCCACGCGGCGGCGCCGGGCGTCGCCGGGGCGCACTGCCCTCCCCCCTCGGCCGCGGGGACGACCAGCCACAACGTCACCCCGGAGCGGCCGGTGACCTCGGTGGACGCGGTGGCCAGCGCGCGCAGCACGGCGCAGTGCCGCACCGCCCGCTCGGTCGCGTCGGCCGCCGAGGAGTCGGCTGGGGCGTCGGTGGCCTGGGCGTCGACCACCAGCAGGACGTCGACGGGACCGGGTTCGCGCGACAGCAGCGCGGTCCAGCGCCCGGTGTCGTCGTCGACCGGCACCGGGTGGACCACCGCGTGCCCGAACCGGTCCCGCAGCGCGGCCACCAACTCGGGTGCGAGCCCTCCAGCCGGGGCCGCGCCGGGCATCCGGCCGACCAGCCACCGGGTGGCCGGGACATCGGGGGGCGGGACATCGGTGGAGCGGGTGTCGGTGGAGCCGGCGACGGGTGCCGGGCGGCTGTCGCGGGCGGCGAGGATCACCGAGTAGTCGCCGTGCGCCAGGTCCCCGGCCTGCACGGCGGAGGTGAACCCGCGATCCGCCAGCAACGGCGGCCAGTCCTCGCGCGCCACCAGCGGGCCGTCGGGGCGCAGGTCGGTGTCCTCGTTGTCCCAGAACGAGCCGAGGAGCCCGAACACCGGTGCGAACAGGGAGGCGTTGTGGATCTCGACGGCCAGCAGCTGCCCGCCGTCGGCCAGCAGGTCCGCCACCCGGTGCAGGCTGCGGGCGAGGTCGCGGGTGGCGTGCAGGACGTTGGCGGCGACCACCAGGTCGAACGAGCCGGGGGTGAAACCCTGCTCGGCCGGGTCGGCGTTCAGGTCCAGCACCCGGTGGTCGAGGAAGCCGAAGCCGCCGAAGCGCTCCTCGGCCTGGGAGAAGAACGCCGGCGAGATGTCGGTGTAGGTGTACCGGGTGCGCCCGGCCGGCAGCAGCGGCAGCAGCGACGCGGTCAGGCCGCCGGTGCCCGCACCGACCTCCAGCACGCGCAGCGGCCGGTCCGCCGGCCAGTTCTCGACCAGCGCGCGCAGCAGGCGGGCGGCCACCCGGTTGTGGTGGTGGATCGCCGGGACGCTGTCGTAGAACCGGGTGGCCAGGTTGTCCGGCTCGGCGAACAGCAGGTCGAGCGGGTCCCGCTCACCGCGCAGCACCGCCGCCAGGTGCAGCCCGCACACGCCGTACCCCTGCAAGCTGATGCTCTCGGCCGGCAGGGCGCGCAACGCGGCCCGGAAGAGCCGGTGGGGTTCGGGTTCGCACCCCCAGCCCCAACGCCCCTCGCCCGCCTCGGTGAGCAGGCCGTGCCCGACCGCCGAGTCGATCAGCGCGGTCAGCAGCAGGCGGTGCCCGGGCAGGACGCCCGCGGCGGCTAGGGCGGGGAAGGTGACGGTGTCCGCCGCGGGCAACAGCTCGCGCAGGGCCGCCGCGGTGAAGTGGCCGGCCAGTTGTGCGGTGCGGCGGCGCACCTCGCCGTAGGGGTGTTCGCGCCACCGGTCGGCGAGGGCGGCCAGGTCCGGCTCGCAGCCGGCGAGCACGGCGTGCGGGCACGGCAGCGGGGAGGCCTCGGCGGGGGTGTCGGGTAGCGGGGCGGCCCGCAGCACCTCCACCAGGCGGGCCGGGCGCGGTGGTCGGGCCCCCTCGAAGCGGTGCGCTCGACAGCCCACGACCTCCAGCGCCACCACGCCGTCGGGGTCGGTGATGGTCATGTCCCAGGAGATCTGCCGCGCGTCGGCGGTGCGGGTGCTCAGGTGCACCAGCCCGACCGCGGGCATCGGGCGCCGGAAGCGCACCGCGTCGATCCCCACGGGCAGGTGCGCTACCGGTTCGGCGATGAGCGACAGCCCGGCCTGCAACGCGCCGTCCAGCACCGTGGGGTGCGCCGGGTGGCGGTCGTCCGGTTCGACCGCGGCCGAGTACGCGGCCAGGACCTCGCCGTCCCCGACCCGCAGCCCGGTCAGGACCCGGAACGCGGGCCCGTAGGGCAGGCCCGCTCGGGCGCAGGCGGCGTAGTGCTGTTCGGCGGTGATCGTCCGGGGCAGGCGGTCGGTGACGGCGGCGACGTCCAGGGGCGGGGGCGCGTCGCTCAGCAGCCGCCGCACCCGTGCCCTGGCGTGCTCGACCCAGTCGCCGTGCTCCCCGACCCGGGCGGCCACGCTGAAGCGCGCGTCCCGGCCCAGCGCGGTGTGCAGGCGCACCGTCGAGTCCGGGTCGTCCCACGGCAGGGTCAGCGCTCGGTCGATCACCAGGCCGGTGACCTCCACCGGCGCGTCGAGCACCTCCCGCCCCGCCGCGAGCGCCAGGTCCACGTGCGCGGAGGCGGGCAGCACCACGGCGCGGCCGACCCGGTGGTCGGCCAACCACCCCAGCGGGCCGGGTTCGACGTCCTGCGACCACACCGGCTCCGGTCCCGGTTGCCGGGAACCCAGCAGGGGGTGGACCGGCGCGGCGGTGTCCTGGGTGGTGCCCGGCAGCCACCAGTCGGGATGGCCGTTCCAGTGCCGTTCGCGCTGCCACGGGTAGGCGGGCAGGTCCACCACCCGGCCGCGACGGGGGAAGAAGGCGTCCCGGTCCACCTCGCCGCCGGCCGCCAGCGCGTGGGCCTGGGCGAGGTCGAGCGCGTCCGGTCCGGACATCGTGCGGGTCGTGGTCGGCACCAGGGCGACCGGGTCGGCCGAGTCGGCCGCCACCCGGCGCAGGTAGGTGCCCAGCGCGGGGTGGGGGCCGACCTCCACCAGCACGTCGCAGCCCTGCTGCCCGACCAGGACGCGCACCGCGTCGGCGAACCGCACCGGCAGGCGCACGTTGCGCCACCAGTACCCGGCGTCCAGGTCCGCGCCGTCGACGGGGGCGCCGGTGACCGTGGACACCAGCGGGATCCGGCAGTCCGCGGTGCGCAGGCCGGTCAGGGCGTCGGTCAGCCCACCGCGCAGGGAGTCCATCACCGGGCTGTGGAACGGGTAGTCCAGCTCCAGGTCGCGGAAGAACACGCCTCGTCCCCGTGCCTCCTCCCCCAGCGCCGCCAGGGCGTGCGCGTGCCCGGAGACCGTGACGTCGCGGGGGCTGTTGACCGCGGCGATCGCGAGCTGCCCGGCGTGTCCCGTGTCGGCCAGCAGGCGTTCGGCGTCCTGCTCGCCCAGGCCGACCGCGGCCATCCGCCCGGTGCCAGCGGTCGCGGCCTGGGCCCGGCTGCGGGCGGCGATCACCCGGCAGGCCGCGACGCGGTCCAGCGCCCCGGCGCAGTGGGCGGCGGCCACTTCCCCGACGCTGTGCCCGACCACCGCCGCCGGCCTCATCCCGCGGGCGGCCAGTGCCGCCACCAGCCCGGCCTGCACCGCGAACAGCACGGGTTGGGCGATCTCGGTGCGCCGCCACCGCGGTGCGTCCGGCTCGGCGAGCTCGTCGAGCGCCGACCAGCCCAGCAACGGCGTCAGCACCTCGTCCACCGCGACGACCTCGGCCCGGAACGCCCGGTCGGCGGACAGCAGTTCACGGCCCATCCCGGCCCACTGGGAGCCGTTGCCGTCGAACACGAACCCGATCCGCCCCCGCCGGACCGCGGTGGCCGACGCGCCGCCGCGGACCGGTTCGCCCCCGGCCAGGGTTCGCAGGGCGTCGGCTGCCTCGCGGGGATCGGCTGCCACGACCGCGGCACGCCGCTCGTGCTTGCCTCGCCGGTCGGCCGTGAACGCGGTGTCGTAGAAGTCCTCCGTGGCGACGCCCTCCAGGTGGTCGGCCCAGTTGCGGGCCGCCTCGGCCAGCGCCTGCGGCGTCCGGGCGCTCACCACGACCGGCAGTCGCGTCCCGGTGCCCGCGGCCGACCGGGGCGACGGTGGCGGCGCGGCCAGCACCACGTGGGCGTTGACGCCGCCGAACCCGAAGCCGCTGACCCCCACCACCCCGCGGCCGGGACCGGTGAGCGGGCGGATGTGGGCGACCGGCTCCAGCCCCAGGCCGGCGAAGTCGATCTCCTCGCGGAGTTCGTCGAGGTGCAGCGTCGCCGGGATCCGCCGTTCCCGCAGCACCAGCACCGCCTTGAGCAACCCGGCCACGCCCGCCGCGGACTCCGAGTGGCCCAGGTTCGACTTCACCGACCCGATCGGCAGCCGCCCGGCGCCGGCGCCCCGCCGGCCCAGCACCTCGCCCAGCGCCGCGCACTCGATCGGATCACCCGCCTGCGTGCCGGTCCCGTGCGCCTCGACGTAGGCCACCTCGTCCGGACCTACGCCCGCCTCGGCGTACACCTGCGCCAGCAGCGCGGCCTGCGACTTCGCGTCGGGCAACGCCAGTCCCGCGGTGCGGCCGTCGGTGTTGGTGCCGCTGGCCAGGATCACCGCGTGCACCCGGTCGCCGTCGGCCAGCGCCGCCGCCAACGGCTTGAGCACCAGCACCCCGGCGGCCTCGGCGCGGGTGAAACCGTCCGCGTGGGAGGAGAACGGGCGGCACCGCCCGGTCGGCGACAACATCGACGCCTGCGAGAACCCGGCGAAGCCGTTCGGGTCGAGCAGCAGGTTCACCCCGCCCGCCAGGGCCGTGGCGCTGCGCCCGGAGCGCAGCGCCTCGCACGCCTGGTGCACCGCCACCAGCGCGGAGGAGCAGGCGGTGTCGACGGCGGTCGACGACCCGTGCAGGTCGAACGCGTACGAGACGCGGTTCGCGACGTTGCAGGACGCCACACCGCTCATGGTGTAGGCGTTGAACGCCCGCGGTCGGCGCAACTGCAACTCCCAGTAGTCGTTCGAGGAAACGCCCATCAACACGGCGGTGTCGCCGCCCGCCAGGGCGTCCGGGGCGATCCCGGCGTCGTCCAGGGCTTCGGCGGCGCACTCCAGCACCAACCGCTGCTGCGGGTCGAGGTGGGCCGCCTCCTTCGGTGAGATGCCGAAGTAGTCCGCGTCGAACTCCGCGACGTCGTCCAGGAAGCCGCCCGCCGCCGTGTAGGACTTGCCCGGTCGTGCCGGGTGGCCGGCCACGAAGCGCGCGCTGTCGAACCGGTCGGCGGGAACGGTCCCCACCAGGTCCCGCTCCTCGCGCAGGGCGTCCCACAACCCGGTCAACGAGTGGATGCCGCCGGGCAACCGGCAGCCGAGGCCGACGATCGCCACCGCCGCCGGGGAGTCGTCGCGTTCCGCCATTCTTACCTCGCATGGTTCGGGGGGTTGGCATGGTCGTCGAAGGACGCGCGGTGGAGCCGTGATGGGGTGAGCCCGCGACGGGCACTGGTGGTCGCACGGGGGGCCGTGCCGGGCGGGTCGTTCAGCGCGACGTCCCAGGACGTCCCAGGACCACTCTGAGCAACCCCGGTTCACGCTTTCGAGGAATGGCCCGTTCCCCGGTGATGCCTCAGGCTTGGCGCCCACCCCCACCGTCTTGAGGAGGAGCTGTGGCGCTGGCCGCAACCGTGTCCCGGCGCAGCCTGATCTTCGGAGCGGGCTCGGCCGCGGTCCTGGCCGCGACCGGTGGCACCGCCTCCGCGCGCGTCACCCCCGTGCGCGAGGAGCACCACCGGGCGGTGGTGGTGGGCAGCGGGTTCGGCGGATCGGTCGCGGCGCTGCGCCTGGGCCGCGCCGGGGTGCGGACCCTGGTGCTGGAGCGGGGCCGCTGGTGGCCGAGCGGACCGGGGGTGGACACCTTCCCCCGGTTCTTCTCCCCCGACCGCCGGTCCAGCTGGCTGGAACCCACGCCCGTGCTGCCGTTCTCCCCTCCGGCGCTGTTCCAGCCCTACACCGGGCTGGTCGAGCGGATCAGGACCGCCGGGTTGGACGTCTACTGCGGCGCCGGGGTCGGCGGCGGTTCCCTGGTGTACCAGGGGATCTCGCTCAAACCCGAGGCGGAGCTGTTCCACCGGGTGCTGCCGGCGGGCATCGACCACGAGGAGATGGAGCGGGTCTTCTACCCGCGGGTGGCCGCGATGCTGCGGTTCTCCCCGATCCCCGACGACGTCCTGGGCCACGTCCGCTACACCTCCAGCCGCGACCTGCTGGCCGACGCCGCCCGCGCCGGGACCACCCCGGTCCGGCTGCCGCAGCCGATGGACTGGGACGTGCTGCGCCGCGAACTGGCCGGCGGCCTGCCCCGGTGGAGCACCGAGGGCGACCACCTCTACGGCATCAACAACGGCGGCCGGTTCTCGCTGGACAAGACCTACCTCGCCGACGCCGTGGCCACCGGGTCGGTCACCATCGCGCCGCTGCACCTGGTGCGGGAGGTAGCCACCGGAACCTCGCGGCGGTACCTGCTGCGCTGCGACCGCATCACCACCGACGGCGAGGTCGTCGAGCGGGTGCTGGTGCACGCCGACGCCGTGTTCCTCAACGCGGGCTCGGTCAACACCTCCAAGCTGCTGGTGCGCGCCCGCGCCACCGGAACCCTGCCCGACCTGCCTCCCGACGTCGGGAACTTCTGGTCCACCAACGGCGACCGCGGCTACCTGCGCACCGAGCTGCTCGACCCCAGCCTGCCCCACCAGGGCGGTCCGTCGGTCGCCGGCTACCTCGACCGGGGCGCGCCCACCGGCCCGGCCACCTTCTTCCACATCCCGGCCCCGCTGCCGGTCGAGACCTTCTCCGCGCTCCTGCTGGGCATGGGCCTGCCCGGCGGGCACGGCCGCTTCCGCCACGACCCCGCCACCGACCGGGTGGTGCTGGACTGGCCGCCCACCGCGGACCTGGACGCCCAGGTCGCCACCGACGCTTCCGCCGCACGACTCGTCGGGCGGGCCGGTGGCCTGGCGCTCCCCTCCCACGCACTCGTCCCCTTCACCGCGCACCCGCTCGGCGGCGCGGTCTTCGAGGCCGTGTGCGACCTGCACGGCCGGGTGCACGACCACCCCGGCCTCTACGTCACCGACTCGGCGCTCATCCCCGGCTCGACCGGCACGGCCAACCCCTCCTGGACCATCGCCGCGCTCGCCGAGCGCTGCCTCCGGCACATCGTCGCCCACGACGCCGACACCCTGTTCTGACATCCCGGCGTCTCAGCCGGCCCCGGGCGCGGCGCCCACGTCGGAAGTGACCTCGGCGAAGCCCTCGCGCAGGCAGGTCGCGAACAGGTCCGGGTCCCGGACGGCCGCGGTGTCCACCGTGGTGCCCACGTAGCACGTGCCCAGGTAGGAGGTCGTCGACACGTTGACCGCCGTGGCCATCGTCGGCCCGAACGGGAAGACGCCCTCGACTCGGCAGCCCGCCAGCCGCAGTTCGGCGGGACCCCGGACGTTGCTGACCAGGACGTCCACCCGGGTGCTCAGCGTCTTGAGGACCGGGGCGGTCACCGCGCCCGGCAGGAAACCCGTCAACCCCACCAGACCCACGGGGCTCGTCCCCGACTGTTCGCCCCGGGCACCGTTGACGAGGTCGCCGACCAGGCGCATCCGGCGGATGGGGTCGGTTTCGCCCACCGGTGCGTCGATCGGGGCCAGGGACATGTTGTTGCCGCTGCCCGCGGACTGCCCGCCCCGCCCGCCCAGCAGCACCGACACCGTCAAGCGGTCCGCGCGCTCGCCCAGGTGCTCGTGGTACCGGCGCACCGCGCCCAGCACCGCGGTGACCATGGCGTCGTTGACCGTCGCCCCGACCCGGCGCGACGCCTCGCGCAGCGTGCTCAGGGGCACCTCCGAGGTCAGGAACCGCCACGACCCGCCGCGGTGGCGCAGCGCGGGTGACCCCGGGAGGTTCAACCGGGCGCCCAGGTCCAGCAGCGACCGCGTCACCTTCCCGACGCGCAGCGCGGTGCGCACCGGGTGCCGCGCGGCGCCGGCCACCTCGCCGGCGAGCTTGCCACCCGCCTCGGCCAGGAACGAGGCGTGCCCACTCCTCATCGCGTCCCCTGCCGCACGCCGCGCTCCGGGGTCCGCCCCGAACAGCAGCATGGCCAACCGGACCACGTTGACGCCGTCCGCGATGCTGTGGTGCAGCCTGATCACGTAGCCCGCGCGCCGCTCGTCGACCCGGTCCACCAGCACCGCTTCCCACAGCGGGTGACGTCGGTCGAACGGGCTGTACGCCAACCGCTGCGCCAGCTCCAACAACCCACCCACCCCGGCGGCGTCGGGCAGCCGCACCCGCCGCACGTGGTTGGCCAGGTCGAACCGCGGGTCGGGGGCCCATCGGGGCACCCCCAGTCCCAGGGGGCCGTCGAGCACGTGCTGGCCGAGGCGGGGGACCAACTGCGGGAACCGTGCGTGCTCGGCGAGGAACTCCTCGTGGTCGGGCGCTCGATCCAACAGGAAGACGAACGTCATCGGCGCGTGCAGCGCGGGGGTCTGCTGGGCCCGCCACAGCAGCGCGTCCAACCCGCTCATCCACTCGGTCGCAGGCCGCTCCACAGCTTCGCCCTGATCTTGTTCGAGCATGGCAGCACCTTTTGTCCATCGATGGCGGCATCGAGCCCTGAATCGTCAACGATATTAGTTCCGCGGCACCGGGCCGGGTGAACGGCCAGACGAGGTACTCCCCTTTCCGGAACTTCGGCCCGAACGGACGCGGAATCGCCACCGTCGGTGATCCGGACTCCACCGGACTCGGCTGTGGAGGTCGCAATCCGACACGACGGAGTGAATCCACTGTCTTTTCCCGGGGGAACTCACCACCATGACGAGGCGAGAATTCCCGCATTCGTACCCGTCATCCGGTGATCCACCAACATTCGGACGGTGCAGATTGGGCGACCACCGCACGCGCGTCCTGGCCTCGGCGCTGGGATCGCTGCTGCGCTCGGAGCTGGTCCACGTCCTGCACCGGGACACCGACACCGGCCGCGCACGCCGCGCCAGGCAGCTGCGCCACACCCTCGAAGACCTGGGACCGCTCTACACCAAGCTCGGCCAGATGCTCTCCACCAGGCCGGACCTGGTCTCCGCGGAGGTGGTCCGGGAGTTGCGGGAGCTGCACGACGCCGTGTCGGTGCAACCGTTCGCCGTGTTCGAGCCGGTGCTGCGCGCCGAGCTGGGCGCCGGGTGGCGCGCGCGGTTCCGCGACCTGGACACCCGACGTCCGCTGGGCGCGGCCTCGCTGGCCCAGGTCTACGCCGCGACGCTGCCCGACGGCAGACTGGTGGCGGTCAAGGTCCAGCGCCCCGGGATCGCGCCGGTCGTCGACCAGGACATGGCGCTGCTGCGCCGGGCCGCCCGCCTGGCCACCCGGCTGCTGCCGGACCTGGCCGAGGTGGTCGACATCAGGGCGACGCTGCGCATGCTGTTCGACGCGATGGGCGCCGAGCTGGACTTCACCGCCGAGGCCCGTCAGATGGACCGAGCACGGGCCGAGGTGACCGCCTTCAAGCACCTGGACGTGCCCGAGGTCGTGCTGGCCACCCCGCGGGTGCTGGTGCAGAGCCGGGCACCGGGGTGCTCGATCCGCGACGCGGACCCCGCCGCCTTCTCCACCGCCGAGCGCACCGCCATCGGCCGCGACCTGCTGGCGTACATGTACCGCGCCTACTTCACCACCGGTGTCTTCCACGCCGACCCGCACCCGGGCAACGTCTTCGTGCACCCCGGCGCGAAGGCGTCGCTGCTGGACTGGGGCATGGTGGGCCGCGTCGACCGCCGCACCAGCCGCGGCCTGCTGCTGATGTTGCTCAACATCGCGCTCAACGACGGCCGGGGCGCCGCGCACGCGTGGATCGACATGGGCTGCGCCACCGCACGCGCCGACGTCGCGGCGTTCCAGCACGACATGCAGGCCCTGGTGCCGACGATCGCCAACGCCTCGCTGGCGGACCTGAACTTCGGGGCCAGCCTCACCAGCGCGCTGAGCAGCGCGACCAGGCGGGGCATCCGCACCAGTCCTTCCGTCGCCGTGCTGGCCAAGTCCTTCGCCAACCTCGACGGGGCCATCCGCCACCTCGTGCCCGAGTTGAGCCTGACCGGCGTCCTCCGCGACGAACTGCGCCACATCATGGCCGAACTGCTCGACGACGCCGCGTCCGAGCCGCAGTTGGCCCGGCTCGCGCTGGACGTGGCCTCCTGGGGCGAGGACGCGTTGCGGGCGCGGGCCGTGCTGCGGGACCTGGCCGACGGCCAGGTCACCGTGCGGGTGGCCCAGACGGGCCGCGGCGGTGCGCGAGGGCGCGGGGGCAAGGTGCTGCTGGCCGCCGCGGCGGCGGGCTACCTGTGGCGCACGAGGCGCGGTCGGCCACGGCCGACCGCCGAGAGGAGTTCGAGGTGACCCGTCCCCCGGCGCACGTCCCGCCCGCCCTCAGGGTGCTGGCGGTCCTCGTGGCCCTGTGGTCCCGCGTCGGGTCGGTGCTGCCCCTGGCGTTCCTGGTGGCGGCGCTCACCACGTGGCGCCTGCGCGTCCGCGAGAAGCGGAGGAAGAGGAGAGCCACGTGTCGGTAGTGGTCACCGGCGCCACCGGCTTCCTGGGGTTGCGGCTGGTGCGGGAACTGTTGGAGCACACCCCGTCGCTGACCGTGCTGGCCCGACCGGGACCTCGGTCGGCCGTGGAGAGGATCACCACGTTCCTGCGCTGGTCGGGGCTGCCCGAGGAGGAACTGCGGCGGGTGCCGCAGCGGCTGGAGGTGATCGACGCCGACCTGCGCCTGCCGTTGCTGGGGCTGTCCCGGTCGGCGTTCGACCGCCTGGCCGACCGGGTGGACGTGCTGTGGCACTGCGCCGCCGACATCACCTACGCCCCCGGCCGCGGCGAGGTCGACGCCACCAACGTCGGCGGGACGCGACGGGTGCTGGACCTGCTGTCGGCGGGCGGGCGCCGGCCCGCGCTGTGCTACGCCAGCAGCATCGGGGTGGCCGGGGCGCAGCGCGACGGGATCGTCCCCGCGCGCAGGTTGGACGGCTCCCACGGGTTCCACACCCCCTACGAGCGCTCGAAGTTCGAGGCCGAGGGGCTGGTGCTCGACTGGGCCGAGCGGCACGGGCACCCGGTGACGGTGTTCCGGCTCAGCGTGCTGGTCACCGACCGCGCCGGGTACCCCGGCTGGCCGGAGCACCCGTTGCGGTACGCGGCCCACGCGGTGCGCACCATGCTGCGGGAGGTGCCGCAGGTCATGGCCGCCGACGGCAGCATGACCCTGCACGAGGTGGCGGAGGACGCCCGGTGCAACCTGCTGCCGGTCGAGCACGCGGCGCGCGCGATGGTCGGCGCCGCGCACCTCGGCGGCACGCCCGGTCCGCCGCGCATCCACCACGTGGTGCACCCCCTGGGGGTGGCCGCGACCGACGTGGCGTCCGCCCTGTGCGAGCACGTCGGCGTGCGCGTCCGCACCACCGCGGCACCCGCCGACGCGATTTCCGAAGCCGAGCGGACCGCGCACGCCATCATCGGGGCGTACCTGCCCTGGTTGAAGGTCAGCCGGGGGTACGAGGAAAGCGGCCTGGCGGCCCTGGGGCTGTCCTACACCGACCGGCCCGGCATCGACCGCGATTACCTGATGGCCAGTTTGCGCTGAATTCCGGTCAGCCCGCGAACAATTCCCCGCCACGACACCACGCGCTTGTTCCCGCCCGCTGTCCGCACGGGCGGGAACAAGCTTTTTTCGTTTTTCCCTGTCGCCGGACGACGTGCTAACGGGCGGCGCTGTCGGTCACGGCGAGTTCCACCCGGTCGATTTCCACCTCCTCGGCGGCGGTCAGCACCACACGGGTGTCGTCGTCGGCGTCGGAGTCGAACTCGGCCAGCAGCGCCTCGGCGCCGGCGTCCGGCTCGATCAGGTCCACCCCCGCCCGTTCGAAGTGCCGGACCAGGGCCGGCGTGACCATGCCTCCCCGCCACGGCCCCCACGCCAGGGCCCGGACCAGGCAGTCGGGTCGCCTGGTCCGTTCCACCGAGGCGACCGCGTCCAGCACGGCGTTGGCCATCGCGTAGTCGCCCTGGCCCACGTTGCCGAACACGCCGGCCACCGAGGAGAAGAGCACGAGCAGCGACAACGGGTCCTCGGCCGTCGCGGCGAGCAGGGTGCGCAGACCGGACAGCTTGGTCCCCAGCACCAGGTCCAACTGCTCCTCGGACTTGTCCTCGATGAGGTGGTCGTCGACCGCGCCCGCGGCGTGCACCAAGCCGGTGATCGGCCCCCACTGGGCGCGCAGCTCGGCGAGGGCCGGGCCGAGGTCGTCCGGTCGCCGCACGTCCACGGCGAGGTAGCGGGCCTGGGCGCCCGCCTCGGCCAGGGCGGTCAGGGTCTCGCGGATTTCCCGCACGGCCAGGATGCGGCGGGCCGCGCCGGCCAGCTCCGCCGGGGGCGCGTCGCCCCGGTCGGCGAGCGCGCGGACCAGGGCCGCCTCGTCGACCGCCTCGGCCAAGCCGTCGGGTTCGTCCTCCAGCGCGGTGCGCCCCAGCAGCACCAGCCGCGGCCGGTGGCGTTCGGCCACCGCCCGCAACGCCCGCGCGGTGATGCCCCGCGCCCCGCCGCTGACCAGCAGGACGGAGTCCGCGCCGATCCGCCCGTGCGTCGCGTCGTGCGCCCCGGCCCGCACCTCGGTGGGCGTGGTGACCGGTGTGACCCGGATGCCGTCGGCGGCCAGCCCCACCTCGGCGGTCGCGCCGCCGTGCAGCAGCTCGTCCACGACGGCCTCGGCCACGTGGCGCGGCGAGCGCCCGCCGCGCTCGCAGTCCACCGCCTTCACCCGCGCCAGGGGCCACTCCTGCGCGGCCGTCCTGGCCAGCGCTGCCACACCCGCCACCCAGGCGCGCGAGCCGCACCGGCCGGACAGGGCGAAGTCGCCGCCGGTGTCCTGGACGGTCACGAACACGCCGCCGCGATCGGAGAACGCCCGCGCCACGGCGTGGGCCGCGCGGAACGCCTCGTACAGCACCGCGTCGGCCTGTCCCGGGTCCTCGACCGCGCGCAGCCCGCCCAGGAACACCACGCCGTGCGCGTCCGCGGGCACCACGTCGACCGCGGTGGCGTCGATACCGTGCTCGCGCAGCAGCCCGACCACCTCGCCCGCGACGCCCGTGCCGTCATCGGTGACCGCGATCGGCCCGTCGGCCAGTCCCGGCACGGACACGCCCTGGCGCGGTTCGGGACGGACGCGCACGGCCAGCCGCCGAACCCGCAGCCCGGTCGACCTCTGCCCGGTCGACCTCTGCCCGGTCGACCTCTGCCCGGGCAGGGCCGCCGGTGTGGTCGCCGGTGTGACGTCGGGCGCGTCCTTCCCGACCGCGTCCACGATCTCGCGCAGGGTCTGGGGTTGTGCCGGCCCGCCTGCGCCCGGGGGGACCAGGTCGGGGAGGCGTTCGCGCAGCGCGGAGAGGATTTCGACGCGTTTGATGGAGTCGATGCCGAGGTCGCCCTCCAGGTTCATGTCGAGGTCGAGGACGTCGACGGGGTAGCCGGTCAGCTCCGCCACCACCGCCAGCAGCACGTCCACCGATCCGCCCGGCGCGTCCGGCGTGGGCGGTGGCGAAGCGGGTTGGACCGGCGCGGACCGCACGGGAGCGGGCAGGTCCGGCGCGGCCTGGACCGGCGCGGGCAGGTCCACCCCCGGGGGTGCGAAGGCGCCCCTGGGGGTGGTGGGATCGGGAGCGGGAACGGCGAAGGGCACACGTGCCGAGTGGCCGTTGGACTCCCGCGGCGGCTGCGCCGGGCCCGGCAGGGCGGTCATGGAGCCCTCGGACACCCGCAGGAACGCCAAGTGGGTGTCGGTCAGCGCGCGCAGGTACTGCGAGTGCGCCTCCGCGGTTTCCCGTTGGGCTTCCCGCACCACGGCCACCCACGCATCACCACCCGGGGTGGGTGGCGCCGGCGCGTGGGCCGGGTTCGCCGCGGGCAGCGGCCGCGGTGGTGGCAGCACCACGTTGCCCTCGGCCTCGGGGTAGCGGGTCCCCTGGTTGCCGCCGTCGATCGACACCGTCATCACCGACTTCCTCTTCTGCTCGCCGACCGGATCGGCGAGGAATTCGCACAACGCGGCCGGATCCAGGCGCAGGCCGTGCGCGGCGAGCCTGCCCAGGCCGTCCTGGAGGGCGGTGAGCCCGTGGCGTCCGCGCTGGTCGAGCGCCACGGCGAGGTGGTCGCGATCGCCCAGGATCCGGCCGACCAGCCCGGTGAGCACCGATCCGGCGCCCACCTCCACGAACGTGCGGACCCCGTCGGCGTACATCGACTCGACCTGCTCCACGAACCGCACCGGGGCGGTGAGGTGCGCGGCGATCCGCCCGCGGATCTCGTCGGGGTCGGCCGGGTGCGCCCGGCCGTCGGCGTTGCCGTAGACCGGCAGCCGCGGCGGCGCGCACCTGACCCCCGCGACGAACTCGGCCAAGGGCTCGACGGCGTCGGCGAGCAGCGGGCTGTGGAAGGCCGCCGACGCCGCCAAGCGGCGCGTGGCGGTGCCCCGCGCGGCCATCAGCCGCTCCAGCCGCGCGACCGCCTCCGGATCCCCGGAGACCGCCACCTGCCGGGGCGCGTTGTGGTTGGCCACGGCCAGCCCGCCGTCCAGCCCCTCCTCGGCGATCAGCCGCTCGACCTCCTCGGCCGGGGCGGAGACCGCGGTCATCGCCCCGGCGGTGCGGGCGGCCGCGTCGCGCATCAGCTCGCCCCGGCGGCGACCCAGGCGGATCAGCGCCGCGGCGTCGAACACCCCGGCGTGGTGCAGGGCCACCAACTCGCCGAAGCTGTGCCCGGCCACGACGTCGGCGGCCGGCCCCACCCGGCTCAGCACGTCGAGCAGCGCGAGGCTGTGCACGGCCAACGCGGGTTGCGCCCACTCGGTGTCGGTCAGGAGCCGCTGCTGCCGCTCCCGTTCCTCGTCGGTGAACGCCGGTGGCGGGAACACCACCCCGTGCAGCGCCCGGTCGGCCAACCGCAGCCCGGCCGCCCGGTCCCACGCGCGCCGCGCGCCGGGGTCGTGCACCGCCAGGTCCGCGCCCATGCCCACGTACTGCGAGCCCTGCCCGGGGAACAGGAACGCCACCCGACCCGGTGTCGGCTCGCCGACCCGGTAGTGGGCCCCGGAGGGCAGGTCGAACGCGGCCCCGGGGGCCCGGTCCACCAGGGCGGCCAGCTCCCGCAGGTCACGCGTGCCGCCCTCGCCGAGCACCACCGCCAGCCGCGTGGCGCACGTCGGGTCGAAGGCCCGGAGGTTGTCCCGCACCCACCCCGGCCGAGGCGGGACGTCCGCGTCCACCGCGCGCAGCCGCGCGGCCAGCTGCGCCGGGGTCCCCGCGCTGAACAGCAGCAGCTCGCTCGGGGCGGCGCGGTGCACCGGTGTCACGACGCCCCGCGTCGGCAGGTGCTCCTCCAGCGTCAGGTGGAAGTTCGAGCCGCCGAACCCGAAGCTGGACACCGATGCCCGCCGCGGCTCGTCGTCGGCCTGGATCCACGGTCGCGCCGCGGTGTTCAGGTGGAACGGGCTCGTGGGCAGGTCGAGGTCGGGGTGGGGCCGGTCGACCTTGATGGTGGGCGGCAGCACCTTGTTGTGCAGCGCCAGCACCGCTTTCAGCAGGCCGGCCGCCCCGGCGGCGCACTTGGTGTGGCCGATCTGGGACTTCACCGAGCCCAGCGCGCACCACTGCCGCTCGGTGCGCCCGGGGTCGTCGAAGACCTCCCGCAGCGCGGCGAACTCGGCGCGGTCGCCCGCCGCGGTGCCGGTGCCGTGCGCCTCCACCAGGCCGACCGTCGTGGGCGCGTACCCGGCCTGCTCGTAGGCGCGGCGCAGCGAGCGGACCTGGCCCGCCGGCACGGGTGCGTAGATGGCGGTGCCGCCACCGTCCGAGGACGTGCCCACACCGCGGATCACCGCGTAGACCTTGTCGTCGTCGCGTTCGGCGTCGGCCAGTCGCTTGAGCGCGAGCAGCACCGCGCCCTCGCCCAGCATCGTGCCGTCGGCCCGCGCCGAGAACGGCCGGCAGTCGCCGGAGGGCGACAGGGCCGGTGTCTTGCTGAAGCAGACGAACATGTCGATGCCGTTCTGGGTGTCCACCCCTCCCGCGAGCACCAGGTCGGCCCGGCCCAGGGCCAGCTCGGCCACCCCGGTCGCCACCGCCGACAGCGAACTGGCGCAGGCGGCGTCGGTGGTGTGGTTGGTCCCGTGCAGGTCGAACCGGTTGGCGATGCGGCCCGCCACCACGTTGGCCAACAGCCCCGGGAAGGTGGCCTCCACCCAAGGCGGGTAGTGCTCGGCGATGCGGTCGCACACCTGGTCGGCCAGCTCCTCCGCCACCCCGTGCTCCAGCAGCGCCTTGCGCCACACCGGGCGCTCCAGGCGGTGGCTCATCCGGGGCAGCAGCGGCAGGGCCGCGGAGCCGAGCACGACGCTGGTCCGCTCGCGGACCGCGGGGGACAACTCGCCGGCCAGGTCGCCCAAGGCCTGTTCGACGCCGATCAGGGCCAGCAGCTGCGCGCTGTCGGTGGCGGGCAGCTGGTTCGGGGGAATGCCGTAGGCCAGCGGGTCGAAGTCGACGCCGGACAGGAAGGCCCCGCGCCGGGCGTAGGTCTTGTCCGGCGCGGCGGGGTCGGGGTCGTAGTGGTCCTCCGGGCGCCACCGGTGCGGCGGGATGTCGGTGATGTGGTCGCGGCCCTCGACCAGCGAGCGCCAGAACCGGCCCACGCCGGTGGAGCCGGGCAGCAGCGCTCCCAGCCCGACGACGGCGATCGGCGTCTGCCCGCCTGCCTCGGCTGCGGTCATGCGTACCTCCCTGTGGTGGTGGTTCACGCGGACGGGGCCGCCACGTCCGGCGGGACGGGGACGCCGTGCGCGCGCAGCTGGTGGGCACGGGTGCACGCGGCCGCGCCGTCCATCAGGGCCTGGGCGATCAGCGGCGCCGAGCGGTGCGCGGGGTCGGCGAGCCGGCTTCCCCCGACCCACCGGTTGAACGCGCCCATCGCCGGGCCGCACCAGATCTGGTAGTCCACCCGGCGCAGGGGGTCCCCGGTGATCGCCCACCGGCTCGCCTGCCCCAGGTACCAGCGGAACACCAGCGCCATCCGGTGCCGCGGCTCGCGGTCGGCGCGCTCCAGCTCCGCCGGGTCGCGGTCGCGCCAGAACTCCCGCGTCGACGCCCACACCTCGGCCACCGGGGCCCGGAAGACGTCCCGCTCCAGCTTGGTCCGCACCTCCTCCGGCAGCGCCTCCAGCGAGGCGTGGTCCCGGTACACCTGGTGCAGCCGGGTCGCGCGGGCGGCGAACAGCGTGCCGCGGCGCAGCACCTGCACGGTCACCCCGAGTTCGAACATGTCCGCCGCCGGGGCCATCGCCACGTCGGCGATGTCGGCCTGCGCCAGCATCTCCTTGGCCGCCGCGGACAGCCCGGCCTCCACCGCGCACTGGTTGACCGAACCGGTCACCACGTACGCCGCTCCCGCGGCGAACGCGGCGGCCACCGCGATCGGGGTGCCCAGCCCACCCGCGGCGCCGACCCGCACCGCCGTCGGGTAGCCGTGCTCGCGGGCCATCCGGTCGCGCACGGCGGCGATGGCGGGCAACAGCACCGCCAGCGGCCGGTTGTCGGTGTGGCCGCCGCTGTCGGCCTCGGCGGTGACGTCGTCGACCAGGGGCACGCGCGCGGCCAGCTCCGCTTCCGCCGCGGTCACCTGGCCCCGCTCCACCAGCTCGCGCAGGACCTCGGGCGGAGCCGGGGCGAGGAACCGGGCCGCCACCTCGGGGCGGGACAGCTTCACCACCACCCGCCGAGCCCGGACCACCCGTCCGGTCCGGTCCCGCCGCAGGCCCGCCACCGCGCACCGCACCACCGCCGGGGTCAACGACAGGTAGGCCGAGGCCGACACGCAGGGCACGCCGCGTTCGACCAGGAGCCGGGCGGTGTCCTCCTCGGCGCGCGGCTCGGCGGGCGAGTGGATGAGGTTCACCGCCCAGTTGCGCCGGTCCGGCAGCCGGGCGGCCAGCTCGTCCACGGCCGCGGCCACGACGCTCGTGGGCAACCCGGCGGCGCCGAACACCCCCAGCATGTCCGCCCTGGCCATGGCCACCACCAGGTCGGTAGTGGCGATGCCGTTGGCCATCTCCCCGGCGACGTAGGCCAGCCGCGTGCCGTGCGCGGCGTTGAAGTCCCGGTCGCCCAGGCCTTCCGGGTCCAGCGGCGGCAGCACGCCCAGGACCGGGACGCCGCCTTCGCCGGGTTCCGCCCACCGCCCGTCGACACCCAGTCCACGACCGCGCGCCGCGCCGCCGTCGAGCACGAACAACGCGTCCCTCGCGCACCGGGCCAGCTCGGTGATCCCGGCGGCGTCGAAAGCGGCGGGCCTGCCGGTCGGGACCCAGTGGCCCACGACGCGCCCGGTGGGCGGGGGCGCGTCACCCGGCACCACCGGTCGTGGGAGTCGAACCGCCATCTCGTCCCCGCTCTCCCGGCTCCACGACGCGCCACGTCCACGACGGACGCGACGGCCGGACCGCCGATGGGCGCTGTGCCTGCTCCGAACGCTAGGAAAGCGACCTGACACCTGTGCTGACAGGGTCACGTCGGGCCCCGGGGTGCAACCGCGGTGGCACGGGCGCCGCAACTCCGGCGGACGTCGTCACACCAACGTGGTTGGTGTCATTTCCGCGCCGCGGGGCCACGATGGGGGCATCCCACGACAGAGAGGACGATCGGATGCGGGTGTTGTGCCTGGGACCGGTGTTGATCCGGAGCGGAGAGCGTGAAGTCGCGGTGCACTCGTCCATCCGAACCCGGCTCCTGGTCGCGCTGGTGGTGAACCTGGGATCGGTGGTGTCCAAGGACCGGCTGGCCCAGGAGCTGTGGCCGCGGGAGCGCCCCGACAACACGGTCGGCGCGTTGCAGGCCCACGTGAGCAGGTTGCGGCGCGACCTGAGGCGGTGGTGCGGCTCGCGGTTGCGGGTCGAGCCCCTGCACCTGGGCTACCGCGTCGTGGCCGACGGCGGTGCCGAGGTGGACATCGGCGAGTTCGAGGACCTGGCCGTGCGGGCGGGGAGGGCGGTCGCCGCCGATCCGGCGCGGGCGCTGGGGCTGGCGCACCGGGCGCTCGCGCTGTGGCGCGACGAGCCGTTCACCGGGCTGGACGTCGGCTTGGAGGGCCAGGCCGCCCGCATCGGGCTCCAGGAGACCCGGTGGGAGCTGTGGGAAACCGCGTTCGACGCGGCGCTGGCCACCGGCGCGGCGGACGGGGTCGTCGCCGACATCCGGCGCCTGCTGCTGGCCTCGCCGTTCCGCGAGCGCTTCCACGCGCAGCTCATGGTCGCCCTGTACCGCGCCGGTCGGCTGGCCGAGGCGTTGGAGGCCCACCGGTTGGCGCGGGCGCTGGTCATCGGCGAACTGGGCGTGGAACCCTCCCGCGTGCTCGACGACTGCGTGGCCGCGATCCTGCGCCACGACCCCAGGTTGTGGCAGGACCGACCGCTGAACAGGCTGGTCGCCCGACGCGACCCGGCCTGACGGCCGCGTCCGGTCTCAGGTCCCGTGCAACCGTTCCACGAGGTGGGCCAGTTCGGCGCGCACCGGGGGAACGGTCGTGTGCCACAGGGTTTCGACCACGTCGCGGGCCGTCACGTCGTAGCGCAGGTCGTCCGGGCTCACCCGTTCCACCCGCAGGAGCGTCAGCAGGGCCGTCACGTCGTCGTACCGGCCCGCGTGGACGCGGGCCATGGCGATGTCGTGGTTGACGCGCTCGTCCACCGGGTGGTTGTTCCCCGGCTTGTGCTCCTGGGCCAGGTGCAGTGCCAGCTCGATCTTGCCCAGGGCGAGCGCGCTGCGCACGCGCACCACACCGACCGCGCCCGGTCCGGGTGACAACAGGTCCAGGTCGGTCCCGAACGGGTGCGATCCGCCCATCCTGACCAGCAGTGCCTCCGCCCTGACCAGCAGTTCCTCGGCCGCGCGCTCGTTGCCCAGGTCCGCTTCGACCTCGGCGGCGCACAGGCACAACCCGATCGTCGCGCCGGTCCGCTCCGGACCCGCGGTGGCGTGCCCGGTGAGCCGGTCCAGTGCCGCTTCCACGACATCGCGGGCTCCGCCCGGGTAACCGGCCCGGTGCAGCTCGCGGGCTCGGGCCTGCTGGCAGCAGGCGTGCAGCACCGGAGCCGCACCCGCGTCGCAGTGCTGTTCCGCCTGGTGCACCGCCAGGTAAGCCAGGTCGCGCTCGCCCAGGCGGGACAGCACCAGGTGCAACAGCAGCAGGGCCCGCACGCGGTCGTGGCGGTCCGCGTCCGTCGCCGGCCCGCCTCGGCCCGTCCGCCACAGGGCGACGGCGGCGTGGTGGGCCACCACCTCGAAGCGGCGCCCCGGCGCGCGCCAGCACGACCACAACTCGCCGATCCCGCGGGCCGGTTCCGCGCAGCCCTCCGGCGGGGCCAACGGCGGCTGACCGCACAACGCCCGGCGCAGTCGCTCCACCAGCGGCTGCGCCGAGGCGTCGTGCCTGCGCGCCGGCGTGGCGCGGGCGGTCAGCAGCTCCGACCAGTCGCCGATGCGCAGCACTTCCGCGATCCGGGTCAGGACCTCGATGCTGTCCAGGGGGCGCAACCCCTTCTCCACCTGCCGCAACCACTCCTGGCTCCGGCCGACGAGCTCGGCCAGCGTCCGCCGGGACAACCCCCGCCGCTTGCGGTGGGCTTCGAGCCGTCTGCCGATGGACGGGTCGATCCCGGTCACGGACGCCTCGGGGTGCCCGATCGGAGCGGTGGCGCCGTGCGTGAGGCGGACTTCACGGGTCAACGGACCTCCAGTACGGCCCCCGCCACGGTCAGCGCCGCACCGCGGGCCGGCGCGTTGACCGTGCGCACGTCGGTGAGGACGATCGACGGCAGGACCAGCGGCGGAGGGCGCTCCGGCGTGAAGTCCACGGGCAGGCCGACCAGCCCGAGCAGGCTCACCGTCGCGGTCACCCGCAGGACCAGCAGTTCGACTCCGCCACCGAACCGCGCCGCCGTGGCCCGCAGCACCACCGACCGACCGCCGGTGGTCGGGACGACCTGCACCATGCCGGTGACCCGCGCCGAGTGCGCGGTGAACCGGAGCGCCCTGGTCACCCGGCCCGCCACGGAGGTCTCGACGACCCCGGCGTAGGCCAGCCCGTCCAAGCCGACCTCCTCGGCCGTGAGCGTCCACGGCTCACCCGACGGGGGCACCCGCGGTGCCGCCTCGGCGGGGTGCACCACCAGCACGGCCACCAGGACCAGCGCCCACGACCACCAGTGCCGGCGCTCGTGGGGGCGGTCGGTCCAGGACACCGCCAGCGCCCCGCCGACCAGCCCGCACAGCGAGCCCACGAGGAAGCCGCCGAGGTTGCTAGTCACCAGCGCCACCAACGACAGCAGGACCGCGGTGACGCCCGCGGCGACCCGGTACCCGGGCCGCACCCACAGCGAGAGCCCGCACACCAGCAGCAGCGCCCCCACCAGCAACGCCGAGACCCCGCCGACGGTCTGCACCGAGATCAGGGCGTCACCCAGCCGGAAGGTCGCGTACGGGGGCGCCATGACCGGCACCGCGCCCGCCAGCAGGAACAACCCCGCGCCGAACGGCCGGCCGCGACGCCAGCGCCGCAGCCGCACCCGGCCGCGACGGATCGGGACCACCACGCGGCTCAGTAGCATTCGGCCGCGCCCGAACGCAGTGCCAGGTGGAGGTTCTTCAACCGCAGCGTGTGCGCGGTGGTGCTCCAGGCGGTCTGGCGCAGGCCCACGGCGGTGGCCCGGTCGGCCTGCTGGGCGTACGCGCCGGGCGGGCCCCGGAGCTCGTCCGGTCCCTTGCCCGCCGCGGCCGCGTCGATGCCGATCTCGGCGTTGACCAGGGTCAGGTCCCCGCTCAGCTCGGCCACGTCGATGATCATGTTCGTGGCGGCCATCCCACCGGGCCCCGGGGAGGTCAGGCGCAGGGTGATGTCGCCGACCACGGGCATCGAGCGCAGCAGCACCGATTGGCAGAAGTTGTCCAGCACCGCGCTGCGGAAACCGCTCACCGCCACCGGGTGCGCGTCGCCCGAGCCCTGGACCACCCCGCCGAACTGGACGAACCCCTCCCCCTCCAACTTGTCCGCGGTGGTCTTGAAGCTGGTCCCCGCCACCGTGAACGACGCCGCCAACGCTCCCCGGGCCACGCCGGTCAACACCGCGGCGGCGGCCAGGGATCCCGCCACGAACACCGCGGCGAACCGGACCCAGCTGGTCCGCCCTCCTCCTCGGCCCCTCGACATGGCACCGCTCCTCTCACTGGTTCACCGTGCGCACCGAGACGGTCCCGGCGTGCCGTTCGACCTGGACCTCGTAGCGCTGCCGGGTTCGGTCCAGCGGGTGTGCGGCGCGCAGGTCGGCGTCGACGACCACATCGGCCGGGTGCACGCCCGCCAGCCGCCCGACGTGCTCCTTGACCGCGATCTCGGCCGGCCGGTCGGCGAGGTCCGCCGACTCCGGCAGGCCGTACATCGCGGCCACCGTGCCGGGCAGCCAGTCCACGGCGGCGACCTCTGCCGCGCGCAGCGTCGTGCACCCGTCCGCGGTGGCGGACAGGCCCGCCCCCACCAGGCTCCGGTACCCGACGAAAGCGCGGCGCTCGGCGGGGGTCAGCGCGCCCAACCGTCCCAGGGGGAGCAGCACCAGGACCATCCGCAGGTCCAGCGCCACCCGGTCCTCCACGACCAGCTGGACGTCCACCACCGGCAGCAGGTGGTTGTCGTCGTGGAACCCGGCGAAGCGCGCCTCCACCCCGACCGCTCCCGTGTCCGGCAGCGGTTCGAACACCCGCAGCTCCACCAGGCGGTGCGGCACGGAGATCCGGTCGCGGCCGATCAGCGGCGACCACCGCCACAGCGACTGGTGCGGCACGACGTGCAGCGCACCGTCGAGCAGCCCTTGGTGCAGCGAGCCGCGCGGCACCCCGCCCGCGCCGGCGTCCAGCGTGCCCGACGCGCCCGCGGCGCCGGCGCGGGACTCGACCAGGTAGTGGAACGCCGGGCCGTGGAACAGGTCCCCCGACTCGTAGAGGTCGGGTTCGGGGTGGGCGTCGGGCAGCGGTGGGAACGGCGGCGGCCGTTCCCCGACCGCGCCGCCGACCTCGACCAGGCCCGTGGCCGCCGGACCCGGTGGCGGGGAACCGCCGGCGGGGCCCGCGGAGAGGGCGACCGCGCACCCTCCCTCCAGGGAGGTCACCTCGGTCCGCACCCGCAACGGCTCGTCGACGACCAGCCAGCGGCGCAGGTGCACGTCGCGCACGCGTCGCACCGGCGCGCCGGTGTGGCGCGCGGCGGCGCGGGCGAGCAGGTCCACCACCGACATGAACGGCAGCACCGGCGCGGTCCACGTCGGGCGGTGGTCGGCGGTCCAGCGCTCGACACCGGGGTCGAACACCTCCTCGGCCACCGGTCCGGGCAGCGCGCGCGTCCCGATCCGCGGCAGGTGGTAGACCCGTTTGCCGTCCACCCACAGCCACGCCTCGCCGACGGCGTAGGCGCCGAAGTCGTCCTCGCCCGCCTCGGTGATGTCCAGTTCCACGGTGACCAGGCGATTTCCCGGCGCCACCTGGCCCCGGTACTTCCAGGTGACGGGCCGGCCGGTGAGGATCGGCTCGAACCGGGCCCCGGGCAGCCCCGCCAGGCGGCCGGACGCCACCAGGTAGTGCTGGAGCAGTTGGCACACCGCCTCCATGCCCAGCGAGCCCGGCTGCACCGGGTCCTGGAAGAAGTGGGACTTGAAGACCCAGTGGTCGGGGTCGACGTCGCTCTCCGCCCGCAGCCTGCCCAGCCCGGCCGGTCCGCCTCGGGGCCAGTACCCGGTGACCCGGTCCAGCGCCCGCAGCATCGGGCCGGGAGGCGGGGGGCAGCCCGCCGGGCGCGGAGCGTCCGCCGCCGCGGCGGGACCACCGGGCTCGGCCAGCCGCTCGCGGTCGGCGTCGGAGGCGGGCAGGCCCGCCTGGTCGGCGAACGCCGAGGGCGGGAAGAACCCGCAGGTGGTGCGCAGGACGAACACCGGAACCCCGTCGGCGGAGCACCGCACGGCGAAGGACTGGATGACCATGCCCTCGTGCTCGCTGTCGCTGAGCAGCTCCACCTCGGTTCGCAGCACCCGGACCCGCGGCCCGACCCGGCCGAGCACCACGCCGTCGCCGTCGAGGTTGCGGAACAGCAGTTCGCCGCCCCGCCCCAGGGCGCTGCCGACGTGGTTGCCCAGCCAACCGCACGGTTGCAGCGCCACCTCGGCCAGCACGGCGAACGGCATGACCGGCCCCGTGTTCTGCTCGAAGTACCACGCGCGGTCCGGCACGTCGTACTCCACGGTCGCCCGGCTGCCCACGCGGGTGCCGGGGAAGGGGCCGTCCACCTCGACCACCCGGCTCAGGAACAGGTAGGGCGGGCCGGGCAGCCGGGGGCAGCGACGGGCGCCGTCGAACTCCGCGAAGCGCGGCCCGAACGCCGTCGAGGGGCGCCCCCACGCCGACGCCAGCAGCGCCCGGCGGTCCATCGCGACGCCGTCGAGCACGACCGCCCGGGGGTCCTCGGGGTGTCCGAGCAGACCACCGAGCTCGGCGTGCGGCACGGGCTCGCCGGTGGCCTGCTCCCGGACCGGTCCCAGCGAACTCCAGTGCTCCAGGGGCCAGTCCGGGACCAGCCGCAGCGCCACCCGGCTCAGGTGGAAGGCCGGGACGCCGTCCACCGAGCACAGCACGTCGGCCACCAGCGTCGGCAGCGGTCCCGCCACCACCGACACGACGAACACCTCGTGCACCAGCTCACGCGATCGGGGGGTCACCTGGCCGCGGCACCGCATGGTCACCGGCCTGCCGGGTTCGGGTGCGAACCGCCAGCCGTCCCGGTCCGCGGTGTGCCCGAGCGCGGCCAGGTGGAAGGCCATGGCCTGGAGGCCGCCCTCCAGCATCATGGTGCCGGGCATGCAGGGGTCGTTGAGGAAGTGCGCGGCGAAGTACCAGTCGTCCTCGCCGATCGCGGTGCGGGCGCGCAGGTAGCCCCGGCCCCACGGGCCCCCGGCGGGGGCGAACTCCTCCACCTCGTGCAGCAGCAGCATCCGCCCGGCGGGCAGGCGGGGCGTGCGCACGTGGCTGCGGCAGGCGCGCCACGCGGGGCCGAAGCAGGCGGCGGGGTCCCCGGCGGCGAACGCGCGCACCGCGGCCCGGTCGTAGGACCGCGGCGCACCCGAGATCGCGGCGGGATCGACCGGGGCCTGCTCGGGCTGGTCGGCGGCGGGGTCCCACCGGATGCCCCCGGCCGTCGCGAGCTCGGCGTCGGTGAAGAACCCGGCCCGCCCGTCGCGCATGGACAGCCGCAGTTCCGGCCCGACGTGGCAGTCGTAGTGGAAGGAGGCCAGCCGCACACCCCGGTGCTCGGCGTGCCCGTCGACGTGGATGTCGTAACGGAGGGTGTCGCCGGGGACGGGCAGCTCGCCGTGGAAGGTCAGCTCGCAGCCGAGCAGCCGGTAGACCCGCCCGTCGCCCACGAGGAGGTCGATGCCCATCCAGCTGAACAGCAGCAGGTCGGCCTGGGCCGCTTCGGTCAGGGAACCGGCCTGGACCCGGCCTGCCGGGTCCAGGTAGTCGCTGTCGACCCGCACGTCGGTCTCGGTGCGGATCGAGCCCGTGCCCAGCTCCGCCCGCGGCGCGTCGAGGGCGGTGACCCGGTCGACCAGCAGCAGGGGCGGCGCGGGCAGCCTGGTCGGCCGCAGCATCCCGTCGCAGGCGGCGAACTCCGGTCCGAGGACCTCGGAGAGCCGGCCCGTGGCCAGGTGTTCCAGTTGGCCGCGGACGAACACGGCCCCCGGCCGCGGTGCGGGGGCGGGTCCGCACGACGTGCCGAGCGCTGCCGCGCGCAGCAGCCGGTGCGCCTGCTCCCGGCCGCGCAGGAACGCCCGGTGCGCCTCGCTCGCCCGGTCGACCAGCAGCCGATGCGCGGCGACCACGGTTCCGCGGTGCGGCTCCGGCGTCGCCGGAACGCCGTTCACCACGCCGTCCACCTCCCCGTTCACCGCTGTGCCGTCCGGCTCGGGGCGGCGAGCGGTGGTCGCGCCGGGCGCCCGCGCGTCGACCCTGCGCCGACCCGGTGCGGGTGCGCGGGCAGCGAGACCACCGCGGTCGACCGCCGGGGCGCGGGTGCGGCGCGGCCCAGCGCGGCGAACAACGCCTCGGCGTCCACCGCGACACCCGCCGCGACGAGGTCGGCCACCGAGGAGCACAGCCGGTCCAGGCCGGAGCCCTCCGCGGCGTCGAGGCAGACCGCCACGTGGTCGCGTTCGCCCAGGGTCCGCCCGATCCACCCGGTGCACCACCCGCGCGGACCGTGTTCGACGAACACGCGGACCCCGTCGGCGTAGGCGCGTTCCACCGTCGCGGCGAAGTCCACCGTGCTCGTCGCCGACCACGTGAGCACCTCGGCGATCCCTTCCGCGGTCGGCACGTACTCCTCCCCCGTGGCACAGCTGTAGAACCGCACCCCGTCGACCGGGTCGGTGCGGCGGTGGTGGAACGCCCACCACCGCCGCCGGACCTCGGCCAACTCGGGGGCGTGCGCGGCCACGTCGTAGTCGACCGGGATGACCGAGGCCGCGCCGAACCCCGCCAGCCAGGCCCGGCACGCCTGCTCCTCACCGCCCACCACGCACACGTCGGGCGCGTTCACCGTCATCAGGTGCACCCACGGCTCCTCTGCCACCGCCGCGCGGACCAGGTCGACCGGCGCGTGGACCAGGTGGCTGGTCCACCGCCCGCCCGCGTGCCCGTGCCGGGCCCAGTGCGCGCGCACCGCCCGGTGCTCGCCCGCCACGTCCTCGGCGAACAGCGGATCGGTCCGCAACTCGCGGAGCAGCCCTTCGACGTCGGGCCACGCCCGCAACGCCATCAGGGCCGTGCTCTCACCGGAGGAGTAGCCCAGGGCCGCGGCGGGGCGCAGCCCCAGCAGGCGGGTGCTCAGCTCGGTGTGCAGCAGCGCCAGCCAGGACGCCGCCACGAGCCGGTCCACGGCGCTCGCCCGCCCGCCGCGGACCAGCGGCGTGAGGCCCGTGCCGCACCGCTGCCCAACGCCCTCCACGAGCTCCGGCAGGGCCAACACCAGTTCACGCCCCATGCCGGGGTACGCGGCGGCGCCGTTGGTGTAGACGAAGGCGGTCCCGCCGCCCACCGGCCGGTCCCGGTAAGCCGCTCCCGCCGGCCGCACCCCCCGTCCGTCGAGCCAGTCGCACGCGCGGCGCAGGACGGCCTCCCGGTCGTCGCCGCGCACCACCACGGCGAGCCGGGCCGGGCCGGCCGCCGAACGGGCGCCACCGCGGGCGGCGGCCAGGACCTCGCCGCGGTCGCGTCCGGAGAACACCAGCAGGCGCGGCGCCCCCGCCGCCGACCACCGGCCGACCGGGCCGGCCGTCAACCGGACCCGCAGCGGCGGCGCGCCGAGCACCCGCACACCGATCTCGGCGACGCGCAGCCGCGGGCACAGGGCCGCCGGACCTCCGCCGCCGGGCAGCACCCGGTGCCGCAGCGCCGTCACCGCGGTCGCCACCGCCAGCAGCCCCACCGCCGCGTGGGGTCTGCCGATCAGGGCGGCCGGGTCCGCGTGCGGTGTGCCCGGCCGCACCAAGTCGCCCACGGTCAGGTCCGGGGCGTCGCCGCCGAGCACGGCCAGGACCTCGTCCCTGTCCCGACGGGCATCCGCCACTCGCTTGAGCACCAGCGCCACCGCCGCGTCGGCGGGCGGTCCGGGGTCGCCGAGCGCGGCCACCGCGGTCAGGTGCGCCGTCTCGTGGGACAGGTCGACCGCGCCGACGAGCGCGGCATCGCACTCCCCCGCGCGCAGGGCTCGTGCCGCGACCTCCAGGGCAACCAGCCCCGAGCCCTCCTCGGCCGAGACCGTCAGACCGGGTCCGCCCAGGTCGAGTTGCACGTTGACGCGGTTGGCGACCAGGTTCGGCATGGTGCCCGTCACCCTGGCCGCGGTCAGGGGGCCCGAGACCTCGACCTCCTCCCGGTCGTCGGCGAGGCGCCAGGCCACCGAGTGGCGGGCCACTTCCGCGTCACCGCCCATGCCCACGACCACGGCGGTCCGCTCGCGCGGGAGTTCACATCCCCCCGCGGCCTCCACCGCCGCGTCGAGCAGCAGCACGTGCTGGCCGAGGGCCGCCCTCAGGTCCACGGGTGGGAACCGCAGTCCGCGCGGGTCGAGGTCGACCCGTTCCCGGGGCTCGCCCGACCGCGCACCGGCGCCCTCCACCAGCAGCCTGCGGAACGCCTCGGTATCGCCGTCGGCGCCGATCCGCACCGCCAACGAGACGACCGCCACCTCAGGGGAGTCGCCGGGGTCCCGCACGGGCGGCGGTGCGACCACGAGGTGGCCCACCACGTCGTCACCCGGGTCGACGACCAGGTGGGCGTTGGCGCCGCCGAAACCGAAGCCGCTGACCGCGGCACGCCGCGACCCCGGCCACTCCTCGGCTTCCCGCACCGGGCGCAGGACGGTGCCCCGCAACTCCGCCACGGGCTCTTCCACGTGCAGGGTGGCCGGCCGGACGCCCGCGCGCTGCGCGCCGATCACCTTCAGCAGGCCCGCCATCCCCGCGGCGGCCAGGCCGTGCCCGAGGTTGGACTTGACCGAGCCGATCGGCAGGTCCGCGCACCCGGCGAACACCCGTGCCGCCCAGCGCACCTCGACGACGTCGCCCACGGGTGTGCCGGTCGCGTGGCACTCCAGCAGCGACACCGTCGCCGGGTCCACGCCCGCCGCTTCGTACGCACGCCGCACCGCCCGCTCCTGCCCGAGGGCGGAGGGCCCCAGCAGACCGCCCGCGGCGCCGTCGTTGGCCAGACCCACGCCCCGGATGACGGCGAGGACGGCGATCCCGGCCGACCGGGCGTCGGCCAGCCGCATCAGCGCCACCACCCCGGCGCCCCCGGCGGGCACCAGGCCGTCCGCGCCGCGCTGGAAGGGCCTGCTGCGCCCGGTGGGGCTCAACGCCGACAACTCGCCGAAACCGCGGTGCAGGAACAGCGGGTCGGCGTGGTTGGCCCCACCGGCCAGCACCAGGTCGGCCGAGCGGTCCGCCAGCCGGTCGCACGCCAGCTTGACCGCGTACAGCGACGACGCGCAGGCCGCGTCCAGCGCGAAGCCGCCCAGGCCCAGCCCGAGCGCCTCGGCCGCGACGTGCGCGGGCAGCCCGGAGAAGAACCGGTTGCGCGGATCGACCGCCCGCCCGCCGACCCCCTTCCCCGACCACACCCGCATCACCCACCGCACCGCCTCCGGTGGCGGCAGGGAGAGGTTGCCCAGCACCAGCCCGGCCCTGGGGAGGAAGCGCTCCGCCCCGCCGCACTCCCGCAACGCCTCGCGGCCCGCGTGCAGCACCCACCGGAACAGCGGGTCCAGCCCGTCGAGGGATCCGGGGTCCACCCGGAAGCCGGCGGGGTCGAACACGGCGTCGAAGCCGCGGACGAAGCCACCCACCGCCCCGAGCGGTGGTCGCCTCGGCGGGACGACCCAGTCCTCGGGCGTCGCCGGGGACAGGCTCGACACCCCATCGCGGATGTTGCGCCACAGGACTTCCGGCGTGAGCGCGCCGGGGAGCACACAACCACGCCCGACAACGGCAACGGGTTCAACGGCCACGACCATTCCCATCGGTAGTGGTGGAAGCTGTTCCGATAGACCGTGGCACGTCGGGCTGACACCTGAGCTGACATGCCGTCCCGTTGTCTGCTCGGAGGTCGGGGGAATCACTGCGGCGGACGCCCGCGAACGAACGCGTGAGTTCTCCTGAGGGCGTGCGGACACGTGCCACATTCCCAGGTCGGAGATCCGTCGCGCCAGAGGCGGGCAACTGCTTTCCGTGTCGACGGATCGCAGGTTACCGCAACGACCAAGCCAGGGCTGTGGGCCGTTGGTGTAGTCCGGGAACCTCGAACGAGTGACAGCGCTCCGCAGAGTGCAATGAGGACCACTGCGATCGACGTAAATGGCATGACACTGACCCTCCACCGGTTTTTCCCATCGAGTCGATCGCACAGCAGGCGGTTATCCGCGATCCCTATTCAGCAACATTCCCACACATCGGGAATGCCCGTTGAAAGGCATGACGACCGCCGGTCCCGGCAGCTGTTCCCGAGCTGTTCGCGTTGGGCGGACCGGCGGGTGGTGATGCGGATCATGGCCCAGCGGACCACGACTTCGTGGTGGTGGGGCAGGTGTTCGCGGTCGTGGGCGCACCCGCGGCCCGTCGGGCGACCGCTGCGTGGCACTGGCCTTCTCCCAGGCGGCGAAGCGCCTGCAGACCCCGGGCCGGGACGGGAAGTCCGCGGGCAGGGCGCGCCACGTGATGCCATCATCGACCGCGTTGGCGGCTCGTTCGTCGACTGGGCCGGCGGGACGTCGTCAGGCGGCAGCAGGGGGCACCCGCGGTGACACGCCCGCGGGGATCGGGCACGATGACAACGGAACTCCCGGCAGAGCGGTGCTTCGACAACGTCCGATCCAACAGGAGTCCCCCGCCTGCGCACCAAAGCCCTTCACCAACTCAAGCTCAAAACGAGCACTAAGGGTAGCTCCGGAAGGCCGCATCACCCGTACCGGTGAATCGAATAGCCGCGGACAGGACGGGTGCAGCCGTTCACCGCAATGACCTATAGACCGTTTTCCTGTCGGAGCTACGCTGATCCTGCAATCCCGAACCTCGGTGACGGACCGGCCCCCTTCGGAAGCCGGACGTGACCGAGCCGGAGCTTTCTCCTATCTGTGCCTCCCCGTGGTCGGTGCGACCACGGCCCAGGGGAGCCCGCGAAACGGAAGAAGGGGTCAGGAGAGGCACTCGCACGACCGTCGCAACTCTCCTCGGCACCGCTGTGGTGAACGGCGGCGGGATCACCACCGACTCGTCGATCAGCGCCAACCTCGTGAACAACTGCGTCGGCAGCACCCCCGCTGTTCCCAACTGCACCGGGTAACCGGGCATCCACCGTTCACCGCGCCGCCCCACCCCGTTCAGGGCGAGGCGGCGTCCAGCGTGTCCGAACGCCCGATCTACCAGGAGTTCCCCGTCTGCGCGCCAAAGGACCTTCACCCGACCAAGCCCGGAAACGGCTGCTCAGCACGAGCGGACAGGCGCCACCCCACCTGGTCGCCGATGACCGGCGCCCGGCGTGACGAGAGTCGGTGACGTCGAGCGAGCGCGCGCCGAGGCCGAGCGCGGTGGGCTCGGTCGGGCTCTGTCCCCATTACCTTTTTCGTAGCTCCTGGTCAGGGAGTTGTGGTCGCCGAGTCCGGCATGACCGACGCCCCCGGTCGAAGGCATGATCCGGGGGGGTGGTGTCACCGGACCCGGTGGCATCGCCGGACCGCTGATAGGGACACGGCCGCCCGCCGGGCAGGTCTCGTCTTAACGTGGGTGCCGGCCGACGATGCCCACCCGCGACCACCCGCGACGAACGAACGGCACGATGAATGACCAGCACTTTCGGGGTGTTCCTCGGCCTGGACGTGGGCAAGGGCGAACACCACGCCGTACCCGCCTCGCCAACCGCATCCGCGGCCTGCTCACCGGCCTGCACCCCGCCCTCGAACGCGCCATCGGCTCCCGCATCAGCCACCCGGCGGAGCTGGAGATCCTGTCCCGCTGCGGCGGGCCCACCGGCATCGCCAAGGCCGGCCGGCGCAAGCTCACCGCGATCGCCACCGCCCACGCACCCCGCCTGGGCGACAAGCTCGTCACCGCGATCCTGGCCGCGCTGGAGGAGCAGACCGTCGTCGTCCCCGGCACCACCGCCGCCGACACGGTGCTGCCCCGCCTGGCCGACAGCCTGAAAACCGTTCTCCTGCAACGCAAACAGGTCGCCACCGAGGTCGAGGTGATACTCGATGCCCACCCTCTCGCCGAGGTCCTGACCTCCATGCCCGGCATCGGCGTCAGGACCGCCGCCCGCATCCTGCTCGAAATCGGCGACGCCACCGGGTTCAAGACCTCCGGCCACCTGGCCGCCTACGCCGGCATCGCCCCGTCACCCGCAGCTCCGGCAGCAGCATCAAAGGCGAACACCCGGCCCGCACCGGCAACCGCAAACTCACACGCGCGTTCTTCCTCGCCGCGTTCGCCGCCCTCTCCGACCCGACCAGCCGCGCCTACTACCAGCGCAAACGCGACCAGGGCAAGAAACACAACGCCGCCCTGATCTGCCTGGCCCGACGACGCTGCGACGTCCTGTTCGCCATGCTCCGCACCAACACCCACTACCGCCACCCCGAACCCACCCCGGCCCCGGCTTCGGCTTGACAACCACATAGGGACACCCCCGATCGGCTGACAGGCATCGTGAGATAGCGAGACGCATCACTATGAGGTTGTCTCCGAGGACCGGACACCGGATTTCATGCCACGAGGGTGAGACCTTGACGATAGCCGACGCGGACCTCGTGCGGGGCGTGGTAGTCGAGTGTCGAATGTAGACGGTCGTGGTTGTAGTAGCCGAGGTAGGAGAAGACGTCGCGTCGGGCGTCGTCGCGGGTGTCCCAGGCGGGTGATGCCGATCTCGGTCTTGAGGGTGGCGAAGAACGACTCGGCCATCGCGTTGGCGTGTCCTGAAGGGAGCTGGGTTGCTCTGATGTAGAAGACGGAACAATCAGCAGCAACCGTGCTGTTGCAGAGATTGAGGCAGGCCCTTCGGCATCGGCATGCAGGTGCCGGCGTCAAACCGCCACGAGCTGCTGTGGTGAATGAGCCATGGCGGTGAACGTCCGTGGAAAAGCCGTCGCGAGAGGCGGCAGGTATGAGCCAAGAAGGCGAACGAGAGTGAACCATCGACGACGTGTCGTTAAGCCAGGCGGCATCAAACCCGGGGCCTTAATGCTGTCCCGGGATGAGCCAGAGGGAAACCTGCCTACCGCTCTGGCGGTGCCCGGCATGAAGATGGCGCGAGCTTGGCTTGGGCTCCGCAACGGACCAGGAGAACTCCTCGGCGCGACACGGGTTCCAGTGGATTGAGGCGGAACCCACTGGGAGACCGGCAAGCGGCCAATCCGCGAGCCGCGGAATACCGGGCGCGGGCCAGGAGGGCGGAACGTCCCGTAGTAGCGATGAAACGCCTGCAATGGGCGCGGAGCGAAGGGGGCGTGCCGTCGAGTGCCGTCCGGCGATCAACCAAACGGGAGGAATCGCATGGGCGAGACAGGATCGGCGGGCAAGTCGTATTATATTCCGAAGTCGCTGATATGGAATGCCTATCTGAAAGTCAGCGGCAACAAGGGTGTGGCCGGGGTCGACGGACAGTCACTGACAGAGTTCGAGCGGGATCTTCGGAACAACTTGTTCAAACTCTGGAACAGGATGTCGTCGGGAAGTTACTTATCGGGGCCGGTGAAGGCGGTCCCGATCCCGAAACCCGGTGGTGGCACAAGGGTTCCGGGAGTGCCCACCGTCGCCGACCGCATAGCGCAGACCGCCGTGGCCATGATCCTGGAACCGGACGTGGACCCCGTGTTCCACGCCGATTCCTACGGTTACCGGCCGGGAAAGTCTGCGCTGGACGCGGTGGAGGTGTGCAAGCAGCGGTGCTGGAGACGTCCGTGGGTGGTCGATCTGGACATCCAGGGCTTCTTCGACAACGTTCCGCACGCCCAGATCGTCGCCGCGGTGGAGAAACACACGGACCTGCCATGGGTGGTGCTGTACGTGAAACGGTGGCTGGTCGCACCGGTCCGGCATCCGGACGGCAGCCGTGTCGTCCCTGTCAAGGGGACTCCGCAGGGATCGGCGATCTCACCACTGTTGTCGAATCTCTTCCTGCACTACGCGCTGGACTCCTGGCTTGCCAGGAATTTTCCCGTGGTGCGGTTCGAGAGGGGCAGGTTCAGGCGGTCGTAGCATCCGATCGTGGTGTTCGGTGGGGAAGGATTGCCCGCCGTGCGTCGGATGTTGACCTTGGCCGATCGGGAGGAGATCTCCCGTGGGGTTGGTCGAGTCGTTGCGGTACAAGGAAATCGCTGTCCGGATCGGGCGTGATGCCTCGATCGTGTCCCGTGAGGTGAACCGTCACGGTGACAGGGACGGATACCGGGCGGTGGCCGCCGACGGGGCCGCGGGGACGGCCCGGGCGAGGCCGAAGCCACTGGCGGTGGACCGGAACCCGGTTCTGCGCTCACGGGTGGTCGGGCTGTTGCGGGCGGGCTGGTCACCGGCGTCGATCGCCGGCCGGTTGGCACGCGACGAGCCGGTCCGGGACGCTGGGAAGGTGAGTCACGAGGCCGTCTGCCAGTGGGTCTACGCCCAACCGGTCGCAACACTGCGGCAGGAGTTGATCTCGCTGCGCACCGGCCGCACGGGCAGGCGCGGCCCACGTCCGGCGCCGCGTATCCGCGAGCCCCGCCACCTCGACGAACGTCCCGCCGAGGCCGACGACCGGGCCGTGCCCGGCCACTGGGAGGGGGATTCGGTGATCGGCAAGGGCGGCAGGAGTGCGGTGGCCACGCTGGTCGAGCGCACCAGTCGCTTCCTGGTCCTGGTCCCGCTGCGCGGACGCGACTCCCTGACCGTCACCGACGCGATCATCGCCGCCGAGATCAACGACCGACCCCGTAAGATCCACAACTGGAAGAAACCCGGCGAGGTATTCACCGAACTCCTCGAAGCGGATGCTTCCACCGCCTGAACCTGCCGAGCGTGACGGGCGAAGTGTCCACAGCCGCTTCAGCCGCGCACGAGGCAGGACCGAAGACACCAGCGAAGACGCCTCCGTCGTCGGGTCCGCGCACCCGACGACGGTGACGTCGACGACGGCTGAGTTCCCTCGATGCCAAATGTGTTCTCCCCTGCCGCACTGATCCAGGCGGACCGAAGTGCCGCAGTCGACGGCAGGATGAGATCGGCGGCGATGTACTTCGACTGCGTGGCCCACGGAACCGGGGTACCGCCTCATAGACGGGATTCGGCGGCACCCCGGACGAGACCAGAGCAGGTCAGGCCAGTCGGCCGAACAGGTGGTTACCGGGCGCGTCGGGGTCGGTGCCGGTGTAGAACTGCTTCGCGGCGACGCCGAGTTCGGCGCGGGTGAGCACACCGCTGTCATCGGTGTCCAGGAGGTGGAAGACCTCGTCGGCCTCCTGCCGCGAGGTGCCGTAGGCGGCCTGGATCGTGCGCCACTCGGCGAGGTTGAGCGTGTCGGGCTGCTCGGAGCCGCCCAGGCTGATGATCGCGTCGACCGCGGGCTGGAAGAACGAGTCGTACCTGGCCTGGTCGCCGAAGCCGGCGACGAAACCGGCGCGGTACTCCTCGGGCGAGATGCGCCCGTCGCCGTCGGTGTCGAAGTGCTCCGCCAGTGCCGTCCAGATGCCCTCGAAGGCGCGGTTGACCGCCTGCCCCTGTGCGGACGTCGGGTCGATGCCGAAATGCGCCACCGTGTTCATCCCGAGGGCGATGACGTCCTCCTTCTCGATGTAGCCGTCGCGGTCCAGGTCCATCTGGCCGAACGCGACGGTCAGCTTGCGGTCGAGCAGCTCATTGGACAAGAGAAGCCTCCTGGAGAGAGGAAGTTCGAATGGTGCGACAAAGCCGTGACAGTCCGCCGACCACGCTTCACCGGTGATCATCATCAGAATGACCACCCATCGCGCGATCGGTAACGCCTACAGCAGTGAAAACACGGCGAGCCGACACCGTTGGAGCATCACCGGTGGAATGCGAGGACTCGCACAGTGCGATAACAGGAACGCCGCCGATTCGATCACATCGACGGGCCGCTTGTGAACCTTGATACCCCGATGGAGTGATCATCACTATGCGACATGCGATCCATCAGAGCTGTTCGTTGGGTACGGGTCGCCCAGAAGAGGCAGGTCAGCCACCGAAGACCCGATCGGGTGATCCTGCTGGCACCATGCCGGTAAACCGATAAGGTTGCCGCGCCCACCGGATGCGTCACCCACGTTGGTCGAGGTGAGATCTTCTGTTGTCTGCCGTCACCGCGCCGCTGCCGGCCACCGATCCCGATGACTTAGCCAGGCTCTCCCACTCCCCACGAAATGGGTTGCTGCTGCTGGAGAACGAGGGCCGATTGGGCGCGATCGGGACGGGACGAATCGATGTCGACTTCCTGGCCCGGCATGGTTGGCAGGTGACCGGGGCGCTTCCCGCGCTCTTTCCCCAACAGTTGGGCGATCCGTCGTTCCGCGTCGATTTCGGTCTCGACCACGCCTATCTGGCGGGTGAGATGGCGAACGGGATTTCGTCGTCGCGCATGGTCGTGGCGATGGCGCGGGCGGGCATGTTGTGCTGCTACGGCGCCGGGGGCGTGTCGCCGGACCGGGTGGTCCGCGCGGTCGCGGACATCTCCGCGGCGTTGCCGGGTCGGCGCAACTGGGGTGTGAACCTGATCCACTCCCCCGGCGAGCCGGCCGTCGAACGCGCGGCGGCCGAGCTGCTGGTCCGAACGGACGTGCCGGTCGTGTCGGCGTCGGCCTACCTCGACCTCACCCCGGCGGTCGTGCTGTGTGCGGCGGCGGGGACCACCACCGACGCGACCGGCGTCGTCGCGCGGCCCCGCAGGTTGATCGCCAAGGTGTCCCGGCCGGAGGTGGCGCGGCTGTTCCTGCGGCCCGCGCCCGCGGCGATCCTGCGCGGTCTGGTCGAGGAGGGCGCGTTGTCGCGGGCGGAGGCCGACCTGGCGGCACGGGTGCCGTTGGCTGACGCGGTCACGGTCGAGGCGGACAGCGGCGGGCACACCGACAACCGGCCGCTGACCGCGATCCTGCCCGCGGTGCTGGAGCTGCGCGACGAGCTGGCGCCGTCGGTGCACGTCGGCGCGGCGGGCGGCCTGGGGACGCCGACGGCGGTCGCGGCGGCCTTCGCGATGGGCGCCGCCTACGTGGTGACCGGGTCGGTCAACCAGCTCACGGTCGAGTCGGGCTTGTCGGAAGCGGCCAAGGCGCTGCTGTTCCGCGCCGACGTCGCCGACACGGTGATGACGCCTGCCGCGGACATGTTCGAGATGGGCGTGCGGTTGCAGGTGTTGCGCACCGGCACGATGTTCGCCTCCCGCGCGCAGCGGTTGTACGACCTCTACTGCGACCACGACTCGCTGGAGTCGATCCCCACCGACGTGCTGGCGCGTTTGGAGCGCGACGTGTTCCGGCTGCCGGTCGACGAGGTGTGGAGGCAGACACGGGCGTTCTGGGCGCAACGCGATCCCGACCAGCTCGACCGCGCCGTGGCCGATCCCCGGCACCGGATGGCGCTGGTGTTCCGCTGGTACCTCGGGCGGTCCAGCGGGTGGGCGGTCATCGGTGACCCGGACCGCGTGGCGGACTACCAGATCTGGTGCGGCCCGGCACTGGGCGCGTTCAACCGGTGGGTGAAGGGCTCGTTCCTGGCGGAACCCGGGTCCTGCACGGTCACCCAGATCGGCTGCAACCTCATGGAGGGCGCAACCGTGACGACCCGCGCGCACCAGCTGCGGGTCACCGGCCGCCGCGTCGCGCCCGTCCGGTTCGTCCCCCGCCCACTGGCCTGATCACCGGAGTCCTGCCTTGGCACACGACGTGACCGCGCCCGTCCCGATCGCCGTGATCGGGATGAGCTGCCTGCTGCCCGGCGGCGAGGACGTCGGCGCGTTCTGGCGAACCGTCGTCACCGGACGCGACCTGATCACCGAACTACCAGACACGCACTGGTCCGCAGGTGACTACTTCGATCCCGACCCCAGCGCGGCCGACAAGGTGCACGCCAAGCGCGGTGGTTTCCTGGCTCCGGTGGACTTCGCACCCCTCGCGTTCGGCACGCCACCGTCGTCGCTGGCCACCACCGACACGGCGCAGCTGCTGGCCCTGCACGCCGCGGACGCGGTGCTGCGCGAGGTGCACGACGGGCCGTTGCCCGAGCACGTGCGCGACCGCACGGGGGTGGTGCTGGGCGCGATCGCGCTGGAGATGCTGCACCACATGTCCTCGCGGATGCAGCGGCCGGTGTGGGAGGCCGGGCTGCGGGCACAGGGCCTGGACGAATACGTCGTGCGGGAGGTGTGCGACCGGATCGCCGAGCAGTACGTGCCGTGGCGACCGGAATCGTTCCCCGGTCTGCTGAGCAACGTGGTCGCCGGGCGCATCGCCAACCGGTTCGACCTGCACGGCCTCAACCACACCGTGGACGCGGCGTGCGCGAGTTCGCTCTCGGCGCTGTCGGTCGCGATCGGGGAGCTGGCGCTGGGCCGCGCCGACCTGATGATCACCGGCGGCGTCGACACCCTCAACGACATCACGACCTACATGTGCTTCGGCAAGTCCCAGGTGCTCTCGCCCACCGGTGAGTGCCGTCCCTTCTCCGACGACGCCGACGGCACGATCCTCGGCGAGGGCCTGGCGATGTTCGCGCTCAAGCGGCTCTCCGACGCCGAACGCGACGGCGACGCGGTCTACGCGGTGCTGCGCGGTGTGGGCACGGCCTCGGACGGCAAGGGCGACGCCGTGCACGCCCCGGTCGCCGCGGGTCAGGTCCGGGCGTTGCGACGGGCCTACGACGCGGCCGGGTACGGGCCGGAGACCGTCGAGCTGGTGGAGGCGCACGGCACGGGCACCGTCGCGGGCGACGCGACCGAGGTCGCCGCGTTGCTGGAGGTGTTCGGCGGGTCCGGCCGCGACGGGTCGTGGTGCGCGCTGGGGTCGGTGAAGTCGCAGATCGGGCACGCCAAGGCCGCCGCAGGCGCGGCCGGTCTGATCAAAACCGTGCTCGCGCTGCACCAGCGGGTGCTGCCGCCGACGATCAAGGTCCGCGCGCCGAGGCCCGCATCCGGCCCCTTCTACGTCAACACGACCGCGCGCCCGTGGGTGCGCGACTCGCGTCACCCCCGCCGCAGCGCGGTGTCGAGCTTCGGTTTCGGCGGCAGCGACTACCACGTCACCGTCGAGGAGTACACGGGCGCCAACCGGCCCCGGCGGTGGCGTGTCGCCGCGACCGAGTTGGTGCTGCTCTGCGGTGGTTCGGTAGAGGAACTGGGTGACGCGCTCGCGCACGGTACGGACTTCTCCGAGATCGCCCGCCGCAGCCAGGAGACCTTCGACCCCGGCGCACCGAGGCGGTTGGCACTGGTGGCACCCGACCTGGAGACCGCCAGGTCGACGCTCGCCTCGGTGCTGCGCGCGGTCCGCGGCGACGAGGACGGCGAGATCACCTTCCCCGCCGGTGCCTACAGCGGACGACCGGGACGCCGCGGCCCGGTGGCGTTCCTGTTCCCCGGCCAGGGCAGCCAGTACCCGAACATGGGCGCCGGACTGCTGCTGCACCACGAACGGGCGCTCCAGGCGTGGGACGCCGCCGCCGACGTCCCCCTGGGCGACCGGCCGCTGCACGACGTGGTCTTCCCCCGTCCACACGCCGAGGATCACGACGCCGGCCTGCTCGACCACACCGAGTGGACCCAGCCGTCCCTCGCGGCGCACAGCCTGGCTCTGCTCAACCTCCTGCACGACCTCGGCTTGACGGCCGACCGCGCCGCCGGACACAGCTCCGGTGAACTGGTCGCCCTGCACCACGCCGGGGCGTTCGACGCGGAAAGCCTGCTGCGGCTCGCCCGCGTGCGCGGTGAACTGATGAGCCAAGCGGGCGAACCGGGGGCGATGCTGGCGCTCAACTGCCCGATCGAGGCCGCGGAGAAACTGATCACCGACACCGGCGGCTCACGGCTGTGGCCCGCCAACCGCAACGGTCCCGAGCAGATCGTGGCCTCCGGCGCGGTCCGCGACATCGACGCGCTGGAGGCGTTGGCCCGTGACCGCGGTGTGCGGGTCAAGAGGCTCCCGGTCTCCGTCGCGGCGCACACCCCGCTCATGGCTCCCGCCGCGGAGCGGTTGCGCGCCGCGGCCGAGGCGATCCCGATGTCGGTGCTGCGCGTCCCGGTGCACGCCAACGCCAATGGGCTCCCCTACCCGGCTGATCCGGGGAGCGTGCCCGAACGGCTGGCCGCGCACCTGTGCGGACCGGTGCTGTTCGCCGACACCATCGAAGCGATGTACGGCGAGGGCGTGCGCACCTTCGTCGAAGTGGGACCGGGTAGCGCACTGACAGGGCTGGTGGACGGGGTGCTCGGGGCCCGTGAGCACCTGGCGGTGAGCCTGGACCACCGCGACCAGGACAGCGAGACGGCGTTGCAGACCGCTATGGGCAGGCTCGCTGTGCGCGGCGTCGAACTCGACTTCGCCGCGCTGTGGCGCGACGTCCGGGCACCACGTCCCGCCGCCCCGGCCGCGATGACCGTCCCCATCACCGGCGCGAACGGCCACCGACCCGAACGACCCGCACCGACTCCCACGGCTCGGGTCCGAACGTCCGAAACCTCGCCGACCACGTCCGAACCAGCCGACCAGAGGAAACCCGTGACCGCGCCCCACCAGCCCTCCGCCGAGTGGCTGCGCACCCTGCAGGAAATGCAGCGCGCCACCAGCGAGGCACACGCCACCGTCCAGCAGACGATCGCGGGCACCCACCTCGCCTACCTGCGCACCGCCGAGGAGGCCCTGCGCGGACTGGTGTCGGCGGTCACCGGCACGGCGACGCCCTCCTCACCTCCACCGGCCGCGGCACCCCGACCATGGCCCGCGCTCGCTGCGCCGCCGCCCGCACGCGAGCCCGTCTGGACGCCCGCGCCGACATCCGTCGAGCCGCTGCCCGTGGAGCCGCTGCCGGCGCCCGCTGAGGTTCCGTCCACGGTCTCCGCCCCTGCCCCTGCCCCGGTGCCGGCAGAGGCCGCTCCGGCGGTCACCACCGACCAGGACGTCGCCGAGGTCATGCTCAAGATCGTCGCCGAGCTGACCGGCTACCCGGTCGACATGCTCGACGCCGACATGCGGCTCGACGGCGAACTCGGCGTCGACTCCATCAAACGCGTGCAGATCATGAGCACCCTGCGGGAACGCATGCCGGACCTGCCCCCGCTGGGCACCGGTGACATCGGGTCGCTGCGGACCGTGCGGCAGGTCGCCGAGCGGTTCAGCACCGCCGCACCGCGACGGGCCGGCCGCACCCCCGCCGCCACGCGGACGAGCGCCGCGACCGGTGACACCGCAGAGGAGGGCGACCCAGCCCGGCCACTGGCACGGCTCACCTCCCGGCAGGCGCCTGCTCGCCCCCCGGGATCGGCACTCGGCGGGCTGCACCGGCACCCCGTCACGATCGTCGGAGGTCCCGGCGGCTGGGGAGGTGAACTGGCCGAGGCGTTGAGGCAGCGGGGCATCGGTGCGACGGCATCCGCCACCCAGCCGCACGACGCCCGATCCGTGATCCACCTGGCCGGCCTGGCCGATCCCGCTTCGGTGGACGAGGTGCTGGCCGTGCAGCGCACGGTGTTCGAGGCGGCACGCCGGTTCGCGCGCGCACCGGGCGACGGCGTGTTCGTGGTGGTCCTGGACTCCGGCGACGACCCCACCGCACCTCGGGCGCTGCTGGGCGGGTTGGCCGCGCTGGCACGGACGCTGGACCTGGAGTGGCCGGAGGTGTCGGCGAAGGCCGTCGACTGCGGCCATCGCGACCCGGCCGCGCTCGCCGACGAACTGTGCCTGGGCGGTGCGGACCGCGACGTCACGCTGCGCGCCGACGGCACCCGACTACGACGCGAACTGGTCGTCGCCACCGCCACCACCGGCACGCCCGTTGTCGACGAACGATCCGTCGTCGTGATCACCGGTGGGGCGCGCGGAGTCACCGCGACGGTGGGGCTGGAACTGGCGCGAACATGCCGGCCGCGGCTGGCGCTGTTCGGTCGTTCACCGCTCGTCGTCGAGGACGACGAACTGGCCGCCACACCGGACATGGCTGTGCGGGCCGCGCTCGCCCGGCGCGCGAACGGTCGCGATCTCGCCGAGGTCGGCCGGAACGCCGCGACGGTGACGGCCTCCCGGCAGGTCCGGGCCACCCTGGCCGAGCTGGACGCCCTCGGCGTGGAGCACCGGTACGTCGCAGTCGACGTCACCGACCGGGCCGCCTTGGGTGACGCGCTCGATGAGGTCCGAAGGACGTGGGGGCCGATCACCGGCCTGGTGCACGGTGCGGGCGTGGTGCACGACAAGCTGGTGGCGGACAAGACCGACGAGCAGTTCGCCACCGTGTTCGCCGCCAAGGTCGACGGTCTGCGCGCGCTGCTGGACCTCACCGCGACCGACCCGCTGGAGCTGGTGTGCGCGTTCTCCTCCGTCGCCGCCTGGTCGGGCAACCGCGGCCAGGCCGACTACGCGATGGCCAACCACGCGGTGGAGCACCTGCTCGCCGTCCACCACGCCGCCCACCCCGGTCGCACGGTCCGCGCCCTGGCCTGGGGTCCGTGGGACCACGGCATGGTGACCCCCGAGCTGGCGGAGGTCTTCCGCGCCGACGACGTCCCGCTGATCAGCGCCCGAGCCGGAGCGAGGGCATTCCTGCGGGAGTTGGGCACGGCCGGCGATCCCGCCGTGCTGCTGCTGCCCGACGCGCGGACCACCAGCCTCACGCGCTCGCCGCGTACGTCGGAGGTCGTGGTCACCGGCCGTTCCGACCCGCAGCTCGCCGACCACGTGATCGCGGGTGCGCCGGTGGTACCGATCGCAATGATCACCGAGTGGTTCGTCCGCGCCGCGCAGGGCCGCGACCTGAGGAAGGTGCGGGTGCTGCGGCCGTTGCGGGCGGCCGGTTTCCCGGACAGCCCGCACCGGATCGTCATCACCGCCGAGCACGGGACCGTGCGCTTGAGCACGGCGGACGGCACGGCCGTGGCCACCGCACGGATCACCGACGACCTCGCCCCGGCGCAAGACCGTGAGAGTCGACCCGGAGGTGGTCGGCCGCCCTGCGCCGACACCCCATACACCGAGCCGGTGCTGTTCCACGGCCCGTTGTTCCGGGCGCTGCGGCAGGTGCACGCGATCGGCGCCGAGGGCGCTGTCTCCAGCATCGACGGGCTGGGTTCACTCGGCTGGCCCGATCAGCCGTGGCACACCGATCCCGCGCTGGTCGACGGCGGCATCCAGACGGCGGTGCTGTGGGCGTGGCACGAGGCAGGGCTGTCGACCCTGCCGATGGGTATCGATGCCGTGCACGTGCACCGTTCCGGTCCGGCCGAGGGGCCCGTGCGGTGCCTGGTGCGGCCGGTGGCGGTGCACGATCACCACGTGGTGTGCGACGTGCTGCTCACCGACACCGACGGCAGCCCTCACGCCGACCTGCTCGGCGTCGAACTCGTCGCCCGGCCGGACGCCGGCCCTGGGGAGCGCCGATGACCTCCGCGCCGGTGGCCGTCGTCGGCCGTGGCTGCGTCCTGCCCGGCGCCCTCACCCCGGACGCGCTGTGGGACCTGGTCCGCAGCGGACGCACCGCCCTCGCCCCGGCGCCACCGGGGGTGGAGCCGGTCGGCGCGGTCGGCGGGTTCGTCACCGGGTTCGAGGACGTGTTCGACCCGACCGGCCTCACACCCGACGAAGCCGACCCGACAACCTGCTGGACCTTGCACGCCGCCCGGCAGGCCTTCGCCGAGGTTGCCCAGCACGGCCTCGCCGCACGCACCGGCGTCGTGCTGGGCAACCTCGCGTTCCCCACCCCGTCCTTCGCCGCGTATGCGGAGAGCTTCTGGCGCGAAGGCGCGGCGGGAGCACGCGGGGCCGCCGGCTCCCGGTTCCACTCCACCGCACCGGCCCGGCTCACCGCGCGGGTGCTCGGGCTCGGCGGCGGCACGCTGACGCTGGACGCGGCGTGCGCCTCCTCGCTGTACGCGCTCAAGATCGGCTGCGACCGGCTGCACGCGGGCGAAGCGGACCTGGTCTTGGCAGGCGGGGTCAACGGCGCGGACAGCTTGTTGGTGCACAAGGGGTTCGGCGCGTTGGGTGCGCTCAGCCCGACGGGCCGGTCGCGCCCGTTCCACCGGGACGCTGACGGTTTGCTCCCGGCGCAGGGCGCGGCGCTGGTGGCGTTGATGCGGCTGGACGACGCGGTCGCACGTGGTCTGGCCGTGCACGGCGTGGTGCGGGGCATCGGGCTGGGCAACGACGGGCGCGGCCGGGGGCTGCTCGCGCCGGACCGGACAGGCCAGGTGCGTGCGATGCGCGCCGCCTACGCTGCGGCCGGCCTGGGCCCGGAGTCGGTGTCGCTGGTGGAGTGCCACGCGACCGGCACCGCCATCGGTGACGCGGTCGAACTCCACGGCGTCGCGGAGGTCTTCAGCGGCTGCGCGGACGTGCCGATCGGCTCGCTGAAGGCCAACCTCGGCCACCTCGTCACGGCGGCGGGCGCGGCCGGGTTGATCAAGGTGATGGCCGCGATGCGGGCCGGTGTCCGACCACCGTCACCGGGGGCGGATGAGCCGTCGCCTGTCCTCGCGGGGACCCCGCTGCGGGTGCTGTCCGCCGCCGAGGAGTGGCCCGGGATGCGGCGTGCGGCGATCAGCGCGTTCGGTTTCGGAGGCAACAACGCCCACGTCGTGCTCGACCCCGGTGACGTCGGACCGACAGCCGAGCCGGTGACAGGTCAAGAGCCGCAGCGCAGGCGGGTGGCGATCGTCGCGGTGGGCGCACGGGTGGGAGACGGGCGTGACACCGCCGACTTCACCGCCGCCCTCCTCGACGGCCGGCCGGTCGCGCCCGCGCGGACCGGGATCGAGATCAGGCTGGACGGCGTGGCGTTCCCGCCCAGGGATCTCGCCGCCGCCCTGCCCCAGCAGGTGCTCGCGCTGGAAGCGGCACGCGAGGCCGCCGCGGGCGTCCGGCTGGACCCCGACCGCACCGCGGTCGTGATGGGCGCAGGTGGCGATCCCGAGGCCGCCCGGCACGGCGCGCGGTGGCGCATGCCCGAGGCCGCCGACGCCTTCGGCCCCGAACTCGACGCACCCGCCGCACTCGGCCTGATGGGCAACGTGGTCGCCAACCGGATCGGCTCGCAGCTCGACCTGCGCGGTCCGTGCTTCACCGTCTTCGACGAGGAAGCGTCCGGCACGACCGCCCTGAGGCTCGCCACGCACGCCATCGCCCTGGGAGAGGCGGACAGCGCGCTCGTCGGCGCGGTCGACCTGTCGGCGGAGCCGATCCACCGCGCGGTCAGCCGCGAGGGCGAGGCCGGTGACGGCGCGATCGTGCTGGTGCTCAAAGAGCTCACACGCGCCCGTGCCGACGGCGACGCGGTGCTCGCGACCCTGGACGACCAGGTCGACGCGCGGCTCGTGGTCGGGGACGGCGGATACGACCCGACGACCCGGTTCGGCGAGCCACACGCCGCCGTGGACGCCCTCGCGCTCGCCGCCGCGACCTTGGCGCTGCACCACCGCGCCGTACCGGACCCCGAGGGACCGGCCGCGCCGTGGCTCAGTCAACACACCGCCCGGGTCGGCCCGGTGGGCCTGCGCGCCGTCGACGCCGGCGGCTGGAGTGCGACGGAAGCGCCTGGGCTGCGGATCTTCTCCGGGCGCGACCGGGCGGACGTGGTGCGCGCGCTCGACGCCGGGCACGAGTCATCCGACGGACCGGCGCGCCTGGTGGTCAGCGGCCCGCTGAGCGCGGCCCGTGCCTGGCTCGCCGGCAGCGGCCCCCGTCCTCGCGGCGTGGCCTTCGCCGACCGGCCGCTCGGCGGCGACGTAGCATTGGTCTTCACCGGCGGCGCCGCGTCCTACCGGGGCATGGGGCGCGGACTGGCGCTGGCGCTGCCCGGACTGACCGCAGAAGTGAGCGAGCGGTTCGGCGAGGCGATCGACGACGTGTCCGCCACGTTCCTGCCCGACACCGCCGAGCAGACCGTCCTGTCCCGGGTGCTGGGCGCGTCGTGGTTGAGCCAGCTGCACGCCCGGCTCAGCCTCGACGTCCTGGGTCTGAACCCCCGGGCGACGATCGGCTACTCCTCGGGCGAGAACAACGCGCTGCTGGCCCTGGGAGCCTGGCCGGATACGGAATCCCTGCTGCGCGACACCCGCGACTCGCCGCTGTTCCGGGACGAACTCGTCGGCGACTTCGCCGCGGTCCGCCGCTGGTGGCGGCGGACGGGCATCACCGGCACGCGGTGGCGCGCCCACCTCCTCGGCGGAGACGTCGAACGGGTCCGTGCGGCGGTCGACGGTGAGCGGGCCGTGCACCTGATGTCGGTCAACTCCCCCGACTCCTGCACCGTGGGCGGCGAGGAGGGCGCGTGCGAGCGGTTCCTGGAGCGACTGCGCCCTGACTACGCCGTGCCGCTCACCTACGACGTGGCGGCGCACGCCCCTGTGCTGGAAGAAGTCGCCGACGCGTGGCGGGCGCTGCACCACCGACCGACGAAACCGGTACCCGGCGTGCGGTTCTACACCACCGGCACAGCCGACTGGTTCCACGCCGACGCCGACGCGGCGGCCAACGCGCTGACCCGCCAAGCGCTGGGCACCATGCAATTCGCCGCCACCGTGCAACGCTCCTGGCACGACGGCGTGCGGGTGTTCGTCGAACACGGCCCGAGGGCGCTGTGCACGGGCTGGATCGACACCACCCTGCGAGGCCGGGAGCACCTGGCGCTCGCCCTCGACCCCGGTGCGGGTGACGACGTCGAGCACATCACCGACGCGGTGGTCCAACTGCTCGCGGCCGGGGTGGGCGTCGACCACGAGCACTGGACGCGGCTGATCGGCGCAGCCCACCGCCCACCTGTGTCGCCCGGTCGCACCACCACAGTGCCCGCGCACCCGCCGCTCATCAGCTTCCCCGAACCAGCGGTCGACGCACCCGTCGCAGCCGCACCGGAACGGGAACGCGCGCTCGACCCGCGGATCGTGGCCGCGCTGACCGGTGCCCTCGGCACGACTGCCCGGGGCACGACTGCGGCGGCCGTCCTGGGCGGGATCCACGCGACGACGACCCGGACCCATCTGGCCGTGCTCACCGGCCTCGACCAACTGCACCAGCGGTACCTGGCCGTGAGCGCCCGGGCCGTCCAGGCAGCATCGGTCTCGATGTCGGCCGATCGGCCGCTGTTCGACCGGGCCACGCTGGAACACCTCGCGCACGGCGAGGTCTCCGCGGTCTTGGGCCCGCGGTTCGCCGAACTGGACGAACGGCCCAGGCAGACCAGGATGCCCCGACCGCCGATGCTGCTCGCCGACCGGGTGCTCGACCTCGACGGCGAACCCGCGTCGATGGGACGAGGCGTCATCCGCACCGAGACCGACGTGCTCCACGACAGCTGGTACCTCGACCCGTGCGGGCGGATGCCCGCCGGTCTGATGCTCGAAGCCGGCCAGGCCGACCTGCTGCTGATCAGCTGGCTCGGCGCCGACCTGCGCCACGACGGTGACCGCGTCTACCGGCTGCTGGGCTGCGAGCTCACCTTCCACGACTCACCACCCGTGCCCGGCGACACCCTCCGCTTCCGCATCAGCGTCGACGGCCACGCCGACCACGACGGCACCCACCTGTTCTTCTTCCACTACGACTGCCACACCGACGACCGCCTGCGCCTGACCGTGCGCCACGGGCAGGCGGGTTTCTTCACCGACGAGCAGCTGGCCGGCACCGGCGGGCTGCTGTGGGACCCGGCGGCGCTGCGGCCGACCGAACCCCACACACCCGCCACCGGCCCCGCGTGCTCCTTCGACGACGATCGGGTGCGCGCGTTCTCGCGCGGCGACCTGGCCGCGTGCTTCGGCCACGACTGGGAGATCACCGGCGCCCACGTGCGCACACCCCGCATCACCGACGAACGCGCGTTGCTGCTCGACCGGGTCACCACCTTCGACCCGGCCGGCGGACCGCTCGGGCGCGGCCACCTGCGCGCGGAGCTGGACATCCGCCCGGACCACTGGTTCTTCGACGGCCACTTCCACAACGACCCGTGCATGCCCGGATCGCTCATGTTCGACGGCTGCCTGCAGGCCGCGGCGTTCCACCTCACCGCCCTCGGACACACCCGGGACCGCGACGGCTGGCGATTCGAACCCGTACCGGGGAACACGGTGACATTGCGCTGCCGTGGTCAGGTCACACCGCAGAGCCGGTCGCTGGCCTACGAGGTGTTCGTGACCGCGCACACCGGCGGGCCGCTACCGGAAATCGCCGCCGACCTGGTGTGCACGGTGGACGGTGTGCGGGCGTTCCACGCCGCCGGCGTGCGGCTGCGCCTCGTACCGGACTGGCCGCACCGCCCCGTCCCGGCGAGCGGACAGCCGGTGGCCCGGTCCGAGGACGGCGTGCCGTTCGACGAAGCCGCCATGAGCGCGTTCGCCACCGGCCGCCCCTCGGCCGCCTTCGGCAACGCGTTCGCAGTGTTCGACGGGCCACGCCGGATGATGCGGCTGCCCGCCCCACCGTTCCAGTTCCTCGACCGCATCACCGAGATCACCGGATCGCCCCGGGCCGCGATCGTCGGCAACCGGGCCGTCGGCGAGCACGACGTGCGCGGCCCGATGCCCCTGAGTTCGGTGATGGAGACGGCGTTGCAGACCTGTGGCTGGCTCGCCGCCTACACCGGCGCACCGCTGCGTTCCGCCGACGACCTGCGGTTCCGCAACCTCGACGGCGCGCTCACCCTGCTCCGGGAGATCCCGCCGGGGGCCACGACGCTGCGCACAGAGGTGGAACTGACGGCGATGTCGGACGACGGCACATTGGTCATCGAAGGGTTCACCGCGCGCACCAGCGCGGACGGTGTCCCGGTGCTCGAACTGGAGACGACCTTCGGGTTCTTCCCCCACTCCGCGTTCGACGAGCAGGTCGGGATGCCCGGAGAAGGCATCACGGGAGCACCGAACTCCGACGTGGACCTGCGCAACCCGGAACTGCCTGTGCTCGACCGCGTCACCGGGTCCTGGCCGGACGGCGGCCGCGCCGGACTGGGCAGGCTGCGCGCGGAGAAGGTCGTGCACGCCCGCGACTGGTACTTCGCCGCGCACTTCTTCACCGACCCGGTGCAGCCCGGCTCCCTCGGCGTCGAGGCGATGGCCCAACTCCTGCGCCACCACCTGCTCCGGCAGGGGTGGACGCCCGACGACGCCCCGCTGGCGACCGGCCGGCCGATGCGCTGGAGCTACCGCGGCCAGGTCGTGCCCACGCACGACCTGGTCACCGTCGAGGTCGACATCACCGCCGTCGCATCAGACCACGTCGTTGCCGACGGCCGCCTCTGGGTGGACGGCCTGCTCATCTACCGCGTCGAAGGGCTCAGCCTGTCCGGCCGCGCCCCGGAGGGGAACTGACATGGATCTCATCGAAGGGCTGGGCGAGTACCTGTTCGACGGCAGGTACGACCGCGACCACGCCGACCTGCCCAAGCTGCTCAGCACACCCGCACACGCCCCCCGGCGCGGCTTGTCCTGGATGGACGGCGCCCGGCAGTCCTACGCCAACATGCGCGACCTCGCCGCCGCGACCGGCCCACCGTCCTCGGTCAACGGCGACGTGCACCGGCTGTGCGCGCTGCACGAGTGGATGGGCGTGGTCGACCCGGCCGCCGTGGGCATCATGAGCGTGCACTACAACCTGTGCGCCGCCTCGCTGGCCAACCTCGCCCAGCGTCCGCAGGACGTGGCCGACCTGCTGGCCGACGTCGATTCGATGCGGGCCATCGGCCTGTTCCTCGCCACCGAGACCACCAGCGGCAACAACCTCGCCGCCATCCGCACCCGCGCGACCTACGACGCCGCAACCGACGAGTTCGTGCTGGACAGCCCGGACCACACCGCCTACAAGATCATGTCCACCACCGGGCTGCCCGGCCTGGCCCGCGTCGGCGTGGTGATCGCACGCCTGGACATGCCCGGTGTCGAACCGGCGCTGCACGCGTTCGCCGTGCGCCTGACGACCGAATCCGGACTCGCTCCCGGCGTGCGGGTGATCCCGCTGTCGCGGGGCATCACGATGGACATGGACTACGCGCTGACCGGGTTTCACGGCGTGCGCGTGGCCCGCCGCCACTGGCTACCAGGCCCTGGAGCCGACGCCGATCCGCGCACCACGAGGCCGGGCTTCTGGCAGACCCTGGACTGCCTCAAGCTCGGCCGGATGCTGCTGGCCGGCGCGGCGCTCGCCGAAGCACGCGCGGCGCTGGCCATCACCGTCCGCCACTCGCTGCACCGCATGACGCAGGGCGGGCGCGGGCGACAGGTCCCCGCGATGGCCCACCGCAACCACAACGACGTGCTGATCAGGTTGATCGGCCGCGCCTACGCCGCCACCGGCCTGGTGAACACCGCCAAGAACCTGTGGGCCGAGGGTGTCGCCGAGCCACACCGGACCCTGGTCGTCAACACCGTCAAGGTGCTCGCCTCCTACACCGCGCTCGACACCAGCTCCCGGTGCCGCGAACGCTGCGGCGCACAGGGCCTGCTGCTGCACAACCGGATCGCCGAGTACCTCGGCCTCGCCCACGCCGCAGTGACCGCCGAGGGCGACAACCAGGTCCTCGCCCTCGCCATCGCCAAACAACTCATCGCCGACCAGCGGTTCACCACGCGCTCCTGCCCGACCCCCATCGAGGTGCCCGACCTGCTGGCCTTCCGCACCCGGGCCCTGCTCGACCAGGCCAGGAAGATCGTGGCCGACCCGGCCCGCACCGATCCGTTCGACGCCTGGAACGCGGCCACGGGACACGCCCGGGACGCCGTCCTCGCACACTGCGAAGAGCAGGCCCACCTCAGCCTGCTCGCCGGAGCCGCCAACGCGGACGGACCGGCCCACACCGTGCTGGCCGTGCTGGCCCGCCACCACGGCACCGCCCTCGTGCTCGAGCACGCCGACCGGTACCTCGTCCACGGACTGCTCGACCCGGCCCGGTGGCACGAACTGACCGCCCAGGCCGACGCCGACCGCCTCGTGCTGGTCGAGCACGCCGAGGCGCTGGTCGACGCCTTCGGCTACACACCGGAACTGCTGGCCACCGCCATCGGCAACCACACCGCCGACAAGGAGAACACCCCATGCTGAAGCACCACACCTGGCCCCTGCACATCGCCGGCCAGGACGTCGACGGCGCGTCCTGGGTCCACCCCGTCGACGTCTCCCTCATGCTCACCGACCCCCGCGCCGCCAAACAGGCCGCCACCGCCGCGGCCAACGGCGAACCCGCACCGGGCGTCATCGCGACCGTGGCCGTCGCCGGACCCGACCACGTCGCCGCCGCCACGAAAGCAGCCGCTGAAGCGTTCCCCGCGTGGCGCCGCACGCCCCTGGCCGACCGGCTGGCGATCGGCGCCGACATCCACCACCGCATCCTCGCCCACCGCGACGAACTGGCCGCGGTGATGATGGCCGAGGGCTACCCGTCACGGGTGGCCCAGTGGTCCATCGCCGGCATCGCCCACAGCCTCAGCCCCGAATACCTCGCCCGAAGCGCGGCACAGATGACACGCGAGGAGACCGTCGGCAACCGCCGGCTGCTCGTCCGCCACCTGCCCGACGGCGTCATCGCCTTCCACCCACCCCGCAACGCCGCCGCGACACTGTCCTGCCTCGCCATCCCCATGATGCTCGCCGGCAACACCCTGGTGATGCGCGCACCCACCGCCGTCCCCGCAGGCGTCATGTACATCTTCCGCGAACTCGTACTCCCCGCCCTGCGCGAGGCAGGAGCACCGGCGGGTGTGTGCAACATCGTCTGCGGCGGCGCCCAAGACATGCTCCAGGCATGGCTCGCCGACCCACTGATCGACGACATCGCCTTCGTCGGCAGCTCTGAACTGGGCATCCAGGTCGGCGCGCAATGCGTGCAGCACGGCAAGAAACCCTTGCTGGAACTCGCCGGCAACGACGGCTTCGTCGTCTGGGAGGACGCCGACCTCGACCGCTCCGTCCTCGCCGCCGCCGAGGCGTTCCTCGCCTCCACCCAGATCTGCATGGTGCCCAAGTACGTGGTCGCCCACCCGACGATCGCCGACGAATTCATCACCCGCCTCACCACCCACGTCCGCGATCTGCGCCCCGGCCTGCCCACCGACCCCGACGCCACGCTCGCGCCGGTCGCCAAGGCCGCCGAATTCCTGACCATGCTGACCAAGTCCCAGGACGCGGGCACCACCCTGCTCACCGGCGGCTCACTGATCGACCTGGCCGGCAACCCCAACCCGCACGGCCCGTTCGTCCAACCCACCCTCATCCGAGTCAACGGCCTCGACATCGCACGCACGCTCCCCGCAGTCACCGAGGAGACCTTCTTCCCCCTGCTGCCGATCATCGTCCCCGAGCAGGGCCCCGACCTACTGGGGCAGGTGCTCGCACTGCTCAACGCCAACGCCTACGGCCTGCGCAACTCGCTCTGGGCCACCAACCCCGACACCATCGACCGCTTCCTCACCGACATCACCAACGGCGGCATCATCAAGGTCAACGACTCCCACTCCGGCACCACACCGTTCCTCCCCACCCACGGCGGAACCGGCCTCTCCGGCGGCCCGTTCGGAGAGACCTACTACCCACTCCTACGCGCGACCCACCTGCAAGCGGTGTCCATCGGCACGGACATCGACGTACCGGACGCGCTCGTGACCGTGGACACCGGCTCCCGTCCTTGAGGCGGTCCGGCTGCGCGCCCGGACAGCCGACCCTCACGATCGAGCACCAGAGGTCGGGGGCGCGGCGCGGGAATACTGTCACCGACCACGGGTGCGCCGAGGTGGGGGCCACCAATGCATATCCCGGTGGACCGTTCGTGGACTTCTTCTGCGATATGAGCACCGATCAGCTTCTCCATACCGGGCGAACTGCCGCACCGTGCCACTGCGTTCGGCGGCGGGACTGTTTCGAAATCGGTGTGTTCGGCCCGACACGCCGGGCCTGGGGTCCGGCGGGATGGGCACTGTGAGTGATGACATCTGAGCTTGTGGGGACGAGGAAGAGCGGGACCGGGCGGCAGCTGTCGCCGGAGCAGGCCGCTGCGGCGGCGATGGTGGCCGAGGCCAAGGCGCGAGGGCTGGCGTCGACCGGCCCGGACGGCCTGCTCAAGCTGTTCACCAAGAACGTGCTGGAGACCGCCCTGGCCGAGGAGATGACCGAGCACCTCGGCCACGAGAAGAACCGCGCGGAACCCGGACGCGAGTCGACCAACGTGCGCAACGGCAGCCGGACCAAGACCGTGATCTCGGACGCGGCCGGCGAGGTGGGGATCGAGGTGCCCCGCGACCGGGAAGGCACCTTCGAGCCGCGGATCGTCAAGAAGCGGCAGCGTCGTCTCACCGATGTCGACGAGATCGTGTTGTCGTTGTATGCCAAGGGGTTGACCACCGGGGAGATCTCGGCGCACTTCGCCGGGATCTATGGCGCCCCGGTGTCGAGGGAGACGGTCTCGCGCATCACCGACAAGGTCGTGGCGGAGATGAACGACTGGGCAGGCCGCCCGCTGGACGCCGTCTACGCGGCGGTGTTCCTCGACGCGATCGTGGTCAAGGTCCGTGACGGCCAGGTCGCCAACCGGCCGGTCTACGCCGCCATCGGCGTCACCGTGGACGGCCGTAAGGACGTGCTCGGGCTGTGGATGGGCACCGGTGGCGAGGGTGCCAAGTTCTCCGATGAGCGTGCTGGTCGACCTGAAGAACCGCGGCATCGGGGACGTGTTCTTCCTGGTCTGCGACGGGCTCAAGGGCCTGCCCGACGCGGTGGCGAACGTGTGGCCGCAGACCGTGGTCCAGACCTGCGTGGTGCACCTGATCCGCAACACCGTCCGGCTGGTGGCCCGCCAGGACCGGGACGCGGTCAAACGGGACGTCATCCCGATCTACACCGCGCCCACGCCCGACGTCGCGGCGGCGGCATTTCCCGACCGAGCAGTCGGCGATGAGGTGTCTGCACCTTGTCACCCGCAGCCTGGACCCGACCGGGACGGGCCGCGCCAGGTGGACGATGCGCTGGAAGCCCGTGCTCAACGCCTTCGCCATCACGTTCGGTGACCGCTGGCCGGGAGCCGAAAACTGCTGATCAACAACGTCGGACACACCGGTTGCGGGATGGACCCGTGGGTCGGGGTTGTGGGAGAGGTTCGATGGCGAGCAGGGTGTTGTAGTGGTCCGCGGGGTGGAGTTCGCCGATGGGTTGGCCGTTGACCTGGATCCAGGCATGGGCGGTGAAGGGGTGGGTGCGCACGCCGGTGCACCAGGTGGGCCAGGTGCCGCGGGCGCGGCAGTAGAGGGTGGCGGCGAGGGAGCGTTGCAGGCAGCCCTGGCCGGCGCAGCGCAGGCTGACCGAGACGACCGCTGCGCGGGCGGCGAGGGCCTGCTCGGCGGTGGCGGGACGGGCGCCGCGGCGGGCGAACTCCAGGATCCGGCGCAGCCTGACCGGGGGCAGGCGGGTGAGCAGGCGGGCGGCGCCGACCGCGAGCAGTGGCAGCACGCGGCGGTGCGCGGGTAGTCGGACGCGGTGTTCCAGGGCGACGGGGACGCTCACGACTCGACCACCAGGTTCGCGGTGCGCAGCCGGCCGATCAGCGCGGTGACGTCGTGTTGCACCTGGCCGGGGTCGAGGTGGTGGTCGGCGGCCAGGTCGCCGGCGATGCGGTCGGCGGCCTGGTTGTCGAGCAGGGCGTGCAGCACGCGGGTGCCGGTGGGGTTGAGCTGGAAGTAGCGGCCGGTGCGTTCGTCGAGCAGGACGGTGCCGTGCTCGGTGGCGGTGGTGGCCACGTCAGGACGCAGTCGCAGGTTCATCGGTCTTCCCCGATCCGGGTGACACTGTGTTGGTGTTGGTGGTCGTGGTGCGGAGCCAGGTCTCGCAGCCCAGCAGCCGCTCCAGGGCGAACGCGGTGGAGTTGTCGACCTGGGGTGCCAGCAGTCGGGCGCGCAGCACGTCGACGTCGATCACACCCTGGGCGGCCAGCGCGGAGTCGGCGAACATGTCCAGCAGGGCGGGCAGGTTGCGGCGCAACCCGATCCTCCGGTTCTCGCCGAACTCGCCCTTGGTGGAGCGCCCGGCGATTTCCGGGGGCAGGACGCCGCGCATCGCCTCGGCCAGCAGCGGCTTGTAGCGGCCGGGGGTGCGGCGCTCGTGCGGCCGCACGGACAGGGCCGCCTCGATCACCCGGTCGTCGAAGTAGGGCATCTCCAGAGTGATCCCGGCGGTGGCGAAGAGCCGGGCGAGCCGGCGGTAGGCCGGCCCCATCGTGCGCAGCACCGCCAGGGTGGCGTGCTGCCCGCGTTCGTCGGCCAGCGGTCGGGCGTGCCCGGCGGTGTCCAGCAGCAGCCCGCGCGCGGCCTCGACCGCGGCCGGGGTCACCCAGTCCGCCGCGCGCAGCGGAGATCCCCAGCCCAGGGTGGGGGTGCGGCGGGCCGGGGGCGGGTCGGTGAGGCACCGTGCCTGGTCGCGCCACCAGCCGGCGAGGGTCCGGTTGTCCGTCAGCGCGGTGACGGTGGCGGCCAGCGGCCAGCGGTGCAGCGCGCGGTGGCCGCGCAGGTGGGCAAATCCGGTGAGCGGGTGGTGGCGCAGGGTGTCGCGCAGGTAGGCGAAGCCCTCGTGGAACAGTTCGTCACCGCCGTGCCCGGCCAGGTGCCGACGCGATCCGCGCCCCGCCAGCACCGCGGCGGTGTGCAGGGTGATGGCATGGGTGCGGGCGAAGGGGTAGGGCGCCTCCGCGTCCCCGGTGCGTGTCGGGTCGGCGTAGACCGTCGGCATGTCCGCCGGTGGCAGGACCAGGTGTTCGGCCCGCGGCAGGGCCCGGATCGCCAGGGCCGCGAAACCCGCGTCGTCGTTGCCCGCCTCGATCTCGCCCGAGCGGAAAGTCACAAGCCCAGGGGTGTCCCGGGCGGCCAGGAAGCACAGCGAGGTGGAATCCATCCCGCCGGACAGGTCGGCGCTCGACGCCCCGGCGGCCCCGGTGCGGGCGGCTACCGCGTGGTGCAGCGCCTCGCCCACCACGCCCGCGCCTGCATCGAGGGACGTGTCCGGGGCGGGTGGTCGCCACCACCGCACCGCCGTCGCGTCGCCACAGGTGTCCACGTGCAGGTAGTGGTCCGGTTCCAGTGCCCGCACACCCCGCCACATCGACCGCTCGCCCAACGGGGAAGGCAGTCGCGGGCCGCAGGCGATCCGGGCGGCCAGCATCCGCTCGTCGACCTCCGCCCCGACCAGCGCGGCCAGCACATCGGCCCGGTCACCGGCCACGGTGATCCCGTCGCGGCGGGCGTGGAAGACCTGACGCAGACCGGCCAGGCCGCCCTGCACCCGCAGCACACCTTCCACCGACGCCACCACGTGGACACTGCCCGGCAGCGCACGCGCCACCGCGTCCAACTCCGCCACCCGCCGCACCCCGGCGACCATCCCGCACAGCCGGGTGGCGGTGACCGGGCAGCACCCGATCACCGCCACCCGCACCAGCCCGGCTTCCGCCACGGTGCACTCACCAGGCTGCCACCGGCCCACCAGCCACGGCCGGCCCGACGCGTGGGACACCACCTCGGATCCGGCCCGCGCCGCCCCGATCCACGATCCGGCGGCCACGGTATCCGGCAACGCCAGCCAACCCTCAGTCATCACTCACCGTATCCAGCCGGATGGAGGCTCAGCCGAAATAAGCCTGCCAGTCCTCGATCTCCTCGCCGTGCCCGAGGGTGTCCTCGCCGAACTCTCCCAGCTCGACCAGGGCCGGCGTCTCGTACGGTGTCACCGTCTTTTTCTCGTCCATCACGATCTCCTGTCCTGAAACAGTTTCACAGCAGGGTCGCTGTACCGACAGGATGGTCCATACAGGACACAAAAAACCCCGGGGTCGGATGACCACCCGAATCAGCCACCCCACCGGCGAACACCACCCCACAACGACGCGAATATCACCCTCCGTGACGACAGGACCGCTCCGGCCGGGCCCATACGATCACCGCCCTGAGCGCACGGCGAAACCCGGCAGGGGTCGGGCGGCGGGTGATGGTGTTCGGGCGGTGGCCGCGCCAGCCGTCCACGCTGCCGGGAAGGATGGCGGGATGCAGCCGCCGACCGGGATGCTTCTGCCGGACGGAGTGGACTGCATGGTGGACAGCAGTCCGGCACCGTCGTCCCCCGACAGCGTCGGGCGCTCTGCTCGGGCCCCGTGGTCGGTGGGCTGGGAGTTCCTGTCCAACTGGGCCTACTCCCCGCACGTGGCTGCTGGCGCGGCCCCGGCGCCGCCAACGGCCGGTGGTCCGTGCGCGGCCGGCCTCCACGACCGGGACTGCTGTTGCTCTCCGTGGCCGGGTCCTTCCTGCGGTCGACGGAGATGGTGAGGAACGATGTGCTCAGTTGATGGCAAGCCGGCTCTGCGGACCAGGTCCGCCGTTCTTCTTGCCTTGTCCGGAGGCGGCGGGTTCGGTGGCCGGGTCGGTGCCCTCATCATCTTCGACAAGGGTCTTGTCGTCCTGCTCTTCGGTCGTGGGCTCGATGGAGTGATCCTCAACGACGTCCTGGTTGTCATCGTCCTGCCTCATAACAACCATCCTTTCCTCGATGACCGACAACGGGTACGAGTATGGACGCCGAAGGTGTGCTCGACGCGGTGCGTCACCCGATGGGGAAAGTCCCGCCGAGAGGACGTCCTTCCAGTGGGCGACGAGTCAGTGCGGGGTTCCTCCAGGACGGGGACCTGACAGAGGTACGGTCCGGAAGACCCGATACCCACCCTGATGATGACCGTGCGTGCCGACGTTCACCCGACGCCTCGGCTCGGCACCACCTGTCCAGGTGGTGCCGAGCCGACCGGCTGGCCGAATTCCTGTCGTGGGACGACTCTGCGTTCACCGGATGCCGGTGGTGGTGTCCCAAGACACCCGGAGGGGACAGCATGCGCCGAGCGGAGATTGTTGCGACGTCGGTGAGGCCCGAGCGGCCGTGGTGGTCGCGACTCGCGGTCGCGGTGTTGGTGGCGGTGTCGTTGGTCGTCGCACCGTTCACCGCGTCGGCCGGTGGGCCCGGTGTCCTGGAGCCGTTGACCGACGAGCAGTGGGTCGCCCACGTCCGGGAGGTCGAGGACAAGGTCGCCGAGGCGCTCGCGCGGGGCCGGGCCACCTCCGTCACGCACACCGTCGGCGGCGACGGCGTGCACTGGCTGCCCGAACGCGCGGCGAAGCAGCGCTTGATCGCCGCGGAGTTG
>NZ_BAAAKE010000019.1:0-171275 GCF_039527585.1 Saccharothrix xinjiangensis
GGACCCCCGAGTTCAACATTCGCGCACCCCTCCGGCCACGGCCCCGGGTACCTGAGCGTTGAACTCGGGGGTCCTGAGCGTTCGACACGGCGGTTCTGAACGTACGACTCGCGATGCCGGAGTGGAGGACACGTGATGCCTGAGCGGAGGACACGCGAGGGGCGGGGAGGGGGTGCGGGTAGGGTGCAGGGCCGTTCGGGGATGGGACTGCGGATCAGCCATACGGGTGACCAGTCAGCTTGCGTCGCTGGGGGCCAAGGCATAGGTTTACCCCTACATCTAGTGGTTGCACCGACGTAGTTAGTCCACAGGTTGGGTTATTCCCCCTCCCCAGGGCTAACGCGCTGAGTGCTGCGCTCAGGCAGGTTCGAGCAGGGGAGATCAGTCGTGCGGTGCCCGTTCTGCCGGAACTCGGACTCGCGCGTGGTCGACTCCCGCGAGGTGGACGAGGGCCAGGTGATCCGCCGCAGGCGGTCCTGCTCCAGCTGCGGCCGCCGGTTCACCACCGTCGAGGAGGCCGTGCTCGCGGTGGTGAAGCGCTCCGGCGTCACCGAGCCCTTCAGCCGTGACAAGGTCGTCAACGGCGTCCGCCGCGCCTGCCAGGGCCGCCCCGTCGACGAGGACGCCCTCCAGCACCTCGCGCACCGCGTGGAGGAGTCGATCCGCTCCGGCGGCGTCGCCGAGATCCCCAGCCACGAGGTGGGGCTCGCGATCCTCGGCCCGCTGCGCGAGCTGGACGAGGTCGCCTACCTGCGCTTCGCCAGCGTGTACCGCTCCTTCTCGTCCGTCGAGGACTTCGAGAAGGAGATCGCCGATCTCCGCGACGCCCAGCGCGACGACTAGCGCGACGACCGGCACGACGGACCGGCACGACGACCGGCGCCCGCCGCCGCGACCAGAACGCCGCGGCCCAGTACAGCCGCGACCAGAACACCACAGCGACCGCCTCGGACGGGGAGCCCGGACGTGGTCGCGCCACCACACACCTGATCGAGAGGGAACCCGGATGACCGAGACCGTCGGTGGCTCAGGGAAGAAGACCGCCACCCGCAACGGCGCGGGCGCCAAGAACGCCAAGCTGAAGGTGGAGCGCGTCCACACCACCGAAGGCGTGCACCCGTACGACGAGGTCACCTGGGAGCACCGGGACGTCGTGATGACGAACTGGCGCGACGGCTCGGTGAACTTCGAGCAGCGCGGCGTGGAGTTCCCCGACTTCTGGTCCGTCAACGCCACCAACATCGTGACCAGCAAGTACTTCCGCGGCGCGGTGGGCACGCCGCAGCGCGAGCACAGCCTCCGCCAGCTCATCGACCGCGTGGTGCTCACCTACGTCAAGGCGGGTGTCGAGCACGGCTACTTCGGCACCGACGCCGACGCCGAGCTCTTCGAGCACGAGCTGACGTGGATGCTGCTGCACCAGGTGTTCAGCTTCAACTCGCCGGTGTGGTTCAACGTCGGCACGAGCTCCCCGCAGCAGGTCAGCGCCTGCTTCATCCTGTCGGTCGACGACACGATGGAGTCGATCCTCAACTGGTACCGCGAGGAGGGCCTGATCTTCAAGGGCGGCTCCGGCGCGGGCCTGAACCTCTCGCGCATCCGCTCGTCCAAGGAGCTGCTGTCCTCCGGCGGCACGGCGTCCGGCCCGGTGTCGTTCATGCGCGGCGCCGACGCGTCCGCGGGCACCATCAAGTCCGGTGGCGCGACCCGCCGCGCGGCGAAGATGGTCGTGCTGGACGTGGACCACCCCGACGTCGAGGAGTTCATCGAGACGAAGGCGCGCGAGGAGGACAAGGTCCGCGCGCTGCGCGACGCCGGGTTCGACATGGACCTGGGCGGCAAGGACATCGTGTCCGTCCAGTACCAGAACGCCAACAACTCGATCCGCGTGTCCGACGAGTTCATGCACGCCTACGAGGACGGCGGCCAGTTCGGCCTGCGCGCCCGGATGACCGGCGAGGTCATCGAGCACGTCGACGCGAAGTCCCTGTTCCGCAAGCTCGCGAAGGCCGCCTGGGAGTGCGCCGACCCGGGCATCCAGTACGACGGCACGATCAACGACTGGCACACCACGCCGGAGTCGGGCCGGATCACCGCGTCCAACCCGTGCTCGGAGTACATGCACCTGGACAACTCCAGCTGCAACCTGGCGTCGCTGAACCTGATGAAGTTCCTGTCCGACGACGGCTCGTTCAACGCCGGGCTGTTCGCCAAGTCGGTCGAGCTGATCATCATCGCGATGGACATCTCCATCAGCTTCGCGGACTTCCCGACGCCCTCGATCGGCGAGACCACGCGCGACTTCCGCCAGCTGGGCATCGGTTACGCGAACCTGGGCGCGCTGCTCATGGCGACCGGCCACGCCTACGACTCCGAGGGCGGCCGCACCCTGGCGGCCTCGATCACGTCGCTGATGCAGGCCGTGGCGTACCGGCGTTCCGCGGAGCTGGCGGGCGTCGTCGGCCCGTACGCGGGTTACGCCCGCAACGCCGAGGCGCACCAGCGGGTCATCCGCAAGCACGCGGCGGCCAACGACTCGATCCGCGCGCTGCACGCCAACGACGCGGCGGTCCGCTCGCTGGCCACCAGGGAGTGGCAGCGCTGCCAGGAGGTCGGCGCCCGCCACGGCTGGCGCAACGCGCAGGCCAGCGTGCTCGCGCCCACCGGCACCATCGGCCTGATGATGGACTGCGACACGACCGGCATCGAGCCGGACCTGGCGCTGGTGAAGTTCAAGAAGCTGGTCGGCGGCGGCTCCATGCAGATCGTCAACCAGACCGTGCCGCGCGCGCTGCGCGCCCTGGGCTACCAGGAGGAGCAGGTCGAGGCGATCGTCGAGTACATCGGCGAGCACGGGCACGTGGTGGACGCGCCGGGCCTCAAGCTGGAGCACTACGAGGTGTTCGACTGCGCGATGGGCGACCGCTCGATCGCGCCGATGGGCCACGTGCGGATGATGGCCGCGGTGCAGCCGTTCCTGTCGGGCGCGATCTCCAAGACGGTGAACATGCCGGAGACGGCGACCGTCGAGGAGGTCGAGGAGATCTACTACCAGGGCTGGAAGATGGGCCTGAAGGCCCTGGCCATCTACCGCGACAACTGCAAGGTCGGCCAGCCGCTGTCGGCGGGCAAGTCGGCCAAGGCGTCGTCGGAGGCCAAGGCCGCCGAGCCGGTCATCGAGTACCGGCCGGTGCGCAAGCGGCTGCCGAAGAAGCGCCCGTCGCAGACGGTGTCGTTCACGGTCGGCGGCGCCGAGGGCTACCTGCACGCGGGCTCGTACCCGGACGACGGCCTCGGCGAGATCTTCGTCAAGCTCGGCAAGCAGGGTTCGACGCTGGCGGGCGTGATGGACGCGTTCTCCATGTCCATCTCGGTCGGCCTCCAGTACGGCATCCCGCTGGAGTTCTACGTCTCGAAGTTCCAGAACCTGCGCTTCGAGCCGGCCGGCATGACCGACGACCCGGACGTGCGGATCGCGACCAGCGTGCTGGACTACCTGTTCCGCCGGCTGGCGCTGGACTACCTGCCGTTCGAGAAGCGGGCCCAGCTGGGCATCTTCACCGCCGACGAGCGCACCGCGCAGGTGGCGTCGGACTACAACGGCGGTGACGTGGACCTGGAGGGCCTGCGCACCTCGGTGGGCTCGGCCGAGCAGTCGGCTCCCGCGAACGCGCCGGCGCCCGCGCCGGAGAAGAAGTCCAAGCCGCAGGACGTGAAGGTCGGCAGCTCCACGGAACTGCTCGAACTGCACCTGGGCAAGGCCGCCGACGCGCCGCTGTGCATGACGTGCGGCACGAAGATGCGCCCGGCGGGCTCCTGCTACCTGTGCGAGGGCTGCGGCTCCACCTCGGGTTGCAGCTGATCCTGAGCGCCTCCAGCGAGTGAAGTAGCCGGTCAGAGCCGGGGCAACGGATGTTGCCCCGGCTCTGGCGTTCCTGCTCGCGGTTGCTTTCGCTGATGGCGCGTCGTTCGACGAAGCGATCACCGAGATGATCGACGCCCTGCGGGGGTACGCGGAAGACTGGCAGGAGCGCCTGCTCAACACCCCGAACCACCGCGACAACTGGGGATTGGTGCAACTGATCAGTTTCAGCGACGACGAGCAACGGCAGGATCCTGCGCATCCGCGCCTCGCACCCGGCGGACTGCGACGGCTACGGGGCAGAGCACGTGGAAGCACATCCTCCGCGATCAACTCGAAGTCGACGGCGCACGATGAGGTGACGCACCAGCACCCCGAGGGGATCGCCGGCAGCGGGGTCAGCAGGGTCGGTTCAGCGGCGCGGGTTGCGCGTGACGGTCAGGCCGAGCACCTCGACCGCACCGGCGCGACGGGCCGCGTTCGCCACGCCCGCCATGGTGTAGCCGCTCTGGTGGGTGTCGTCCACGACCAGCACGGTCTGCCCGGCCAGGTCCTCGTCGACCCGGAACGCGCCGAGCAGGTCGACGCGCTCGCGCGGCGTCAGCAGGCGGGCCGGCTTGCGGACCCGGCCCGGTGACGTGACCGGGGTCAGGCCGAGACCCAGGTCGTGCGCCAGGGCGAGGCCGAGCAGCGCGCTCACCGCCGGGCGGTCGGGGTCGTGGCCCGGCACCGGCAGGACGCGGGTCGCGCGGGCGAACCACTCGTGCCTGATCACCACCTCCGCCAGCGCGGCGCACAGGGCCTGACCAGCGCGGTCGACCTCGGCCGGCGTACCGGTGCGGTGCTTGACCAGGTGCAGCCGCTCGGCCACCGCGGTGCGCGCGGTCCCGTCCGGTTCCAGGTGGTGGTCGAGCGCCACCAGGCAGTCCACGCTCTCGTGCTCCACGGGGACCACCAGCACCTCGCCGAGCAGCCGGAAGAAGTCCGCCAGGTCGGCGGGCGGCGGCGCGCCGAGCCGGACGCGGTAGGGCCAGCGGCGGTCGTTGCCGAGGTTGCGCACCGGCTCGCCACCGGGCAGGGCGCCGAGCACGTGGGCGGCGACCTCGGGCGGGCCGCGGAACCGGAGGAGCCAGGACGAGCCGGACGGTTCCAGCTCCCAGGCCACCGACCGGTCCGGGCGGGGCGACGTCGACGTGGGCAAGCGAGTACCCCCCAGGCGGAAAAGATACCGCCAGCGTGCCACAACCGACCCCGGTCGCGCGCGGCATTTCCCGCGCGCGACCGGGGTCGCCTCGGCCACACCCGCCTCGGCCGCGCCCGCCTCAGCGCCGCCGGAACAGCTTGTTGCCCAGCCACACCACCGGGTCGTACCGGCGGTCGGCCACGCGCTCCTTCATCGGGATCAGCGCGTTGTCGGTGATCTTGATGTGCTCGGGGCACACCTCGGTGCAGCACTTGGTGATGTTGCACAGCCCGAGCCCGTGCTCGGACTGCGCCTGCCCCACCCGGTCCGCCGAGTCCAGCGGGTGCATCTCCAGTTCGGCCACCCGCATCAGGAACCGCGGCCCGGCGAACGCCTCCTTGTTCTCCTCGTGGTCGCGGATCACGTGGCAGGTGTCGTTGCACAGGAAGCACTCGATGCACTTGCGGAACTCCTGCGAGCGCTGCACGTCCACCTGCTGCATCCGGTACTCGCCCGGCGCGACGCCCGCGGGCGGCCGGAACGCCGGGACCTCCCTGGCCTTCCGGTAGTTGTACGACACGTCCGTGACCAGGTCCCTGATCACCGGGAACGTGCGCATCGGCGTCACGGTCACCGTCTCGCCCTCCGCGAACACCGACATCCGCGTCATGCACAGCAGCCGCGGCCGGCCGTTGATCTCGGCCGAGCACGAGCCGCACTTGCCCGCCTTGCAGTTCCACCGCACCGCGAGGTCCGGCGCCTGCGTGGCCTGCAACCGGTGGATCACGTCGAGGACGACCTCGCCCTCGTTGACCTCCACGGTGAAGTCCTCCAGGCCGCCGCCCTCGGCGGAACCGCGCCACACCCGGAAGTGCCCCTGGTAACCCACCGTCACGCCTCCAGTTCGCCCGCGGTCAGGTACTTCTCCAGCTCGGTGCGCTCGAACAGGGCCAGCAGGTCCGGTCTGATCGGCGCCTGCGGCTCCTCGACCACCTCGACGTCGCCGCCGGGCGCCCGGCACACCAGCAGCTTGCGCCGCCACTCGGCGTCCATGCCCGGGTGGTCGTCGCGGGTGTGCCCGCCGCGGCTCTCGGTGCGCAGCAGCGCCGCCCGCGCCACGCACTCGCTGACCAGCAGCATGTTGCGCAGGTCGAGCGCGAGGTGCCAGCCGGGGTTGAACTGCCGGTGGCCCTCGACGACCACGGACGCCGCCCGCCGCTTCAGCTCGTCGAGCCGCTCGACCGCCCGCTCCATCTCCTCGGCCCGCCGGATGATGCCCACCAGGTCGTTCATGGCCTGCTGGAGCTCCATGTGCAGCGTGTACGGGTTCTCGCCGCCGTCGCCCGCGAACGGGGCCACCGCCGTGCGCTCGGCCCCGGTCACCGCCTCGTCGGAGCACACCGGCCGGTCGGCCAGCCCGGCCACGTAGGACGCGGCGCCCGCGCCCGCCCGCCTGCCGAACACCAGCAGGTCCGACAGCGAGTTGCCGCCGAGCCGGTTGGAGCCGTGCATGCCGCCGGAGACCTCGCCCGCGGCGAACAGGCCGGGCACCGAGGACGCGGCCGTGTCCGGGTCGACCTGCACGCCGCCCATCACGTAGTGGCAGGTCGGCCCGACCTCCATGGGCTGCGCGGTGATGTCGACGTCGGCCAGCTCCTTGAACTGGTGGTGCATCGACGGCAGCCGCCGGATGATCTCCTCGGCGGGCATCCGGGTGGACACGTCCAGGAACACGCCGCCGTGCTCGGACCCGCGGCCGGCCTTGACCTCGGAGTTGATCGCCCGCGCCACCTCGTCGCGCGGCAGCAGCTCCGGCGGCCGGCGGTTGGTGTCCGGGTCGGTGTACCAGCGGTCGGCCTCGGCCTCGTTGTCGGCGTACTTGTCCTTGAACACCTCGGGGACGTAGTCGAACATGAACCGCTTGCCGTCGGAGTTGCGCAGCACGCCGCCGTCGCCGCGCACCGACTCGGTGACCAGGATCCCCTTCACCGACGGCGGCCAGACCATGCCGGTCGGGTGGAACTGGACGAACTCCATGTTGATCAGCGACGCGCCCGCGCGCAGGGCCAGCGCGTGGCCGTCGCCGGTGTACTCCCACGAGTTCGAGGTGACCTTGAACGACTTGCCGATGCCGCCGGTCGCGAGCACCACGGCGGGCGCCTCGAACAGCACGAACCGGCCGGACTCGCGCCAGTAGCCGAACGCGCCGGCGACCCGGCCGGCGTCGAGCACCAGGTCGGTGACGGTGAACTCCTGGAACACCCGCAGCCTGGACTCGTAGTCGCCGGTCTCGGCCAGGTCGTCCTGCTGGAGGGACACGACCTTCTGCTGGAGACTGCGGATCAGCTCCAGCCCGGTCCGGTCGCCCACGTGCGCGAGCCGCGGGTACTCGTGGCCGCCGAAGTTGCGCTGGCTGATCCGGCCGTCCTCGGTCCGGTCGAACAGCGCGCCGTAGGTCTCCAGCTCCCACACCCGGTCGGGCGCCTCCTTGGCGTGCAGCTCGGCCATCCGCCAGTTGTTGAGGAACTTCCCGCCGCGCATGGTGTCGCGGAAGTGCACCTGCCAGTTGTCGTTGGAGTTGACGTTGCCCATGGCCGCGGCGACGCCGCCCTCGGCCATGACGGTGTGGGCCTTGCCGAACAACGACTTGCACAGCACCGCCGTGCGCATGCCGTGTTCCCTGGCCTCGATCGCGGCGCGCAGCCCGGCGCCGCCGGCACCGATCACGAGCACGTCGAACGAATGCCGTTCCAGCTCGGGCAAAACCACTCCTCAGTTGACGAATCGGAGGTCGGTGATCGTCCCGGAGGCGACCAGGGCGATGTAGAGGTCCGTGACGCAGACGAAGATCAACGACGCCCACGCCAGCTGCATGTGGCGGGCGTTGAGCTTGGAGATCTGCGTCCACGTCCAGTACCGCACCGGGTGCTTGGAGAAGTGCTTGAGCCGCCCGCCCGCGATGTGCCGGCACGAGTGGCACGACAGCGTGTAGGCGGCCAGCAGGCCCACGTTCACCAGCAGCACCAGGTTGCCCAGGCCCACGCCCGCGCTCAGCGCGTAGAAGGCGTCGTAGACGTTGATCAGCAGCAGGAGCGAGGCGGCGTAGAAGAAGTAGCGGTGCAGGTTCTGCATGACCAGCGGGAACCTGGTCTCGCCGGTGTACTTGGCGTGCGGCTCGGCCACCGCGCACGCGGGCGGGGACAGCCACGCCGCCCGGTAGTACGCCTTGCGGTAGTAGTAGCAGGTCAGCCGGAAGCCCAGCAGGAACGGGATGATGATCACCGGCGGGGTCAGGAACCCCGGGAACTCGGGCAGCGGCCGGCCGAAGTGGGCCGCGCCGGGCAGGCACTCCTGGCTCAGGCACGGGGAGTACATGGGCGTCAGGTAGCGGTGCTCGTCCACCCAGTAGTAGTCGCCCATGAACGTGCGCACGGCCGCGTAGATGGAGATTAAAAGCAGGCCGCCGAACGTGACCAGCGGCGGCAGCCACCACCGGTCGGTTCGCAGTGTGCGCCGGGCGATCTGCGCCCTCATACCTCACCTCGTTCCACTTCGTTGTGGTGGGGACAGTTCGGGTTCGGCCCCCGGGGCGTGCCGGGGACGTGGTGCGGAAAAACCGAACCGGCCCCCGCGTGGTGTCCGTTCACGCGGGGGCCGGTCGGGGGTCGGTCAGGTTCGGTGGCTGCGGTAGCCGCCGAGGCCTTCGTCGTCTGCGTCGTGCCAGAACTCCGGGTCGTAGGGCGTGTCCGGCACGACGACCACCTCTCGCTCGACCCGGGGCGCTTCCCGCTGCCGGGGCGTGCGGTCCAGGTCGACCAGCTCGGTCGCGTCGATGTCCATGCGCTCGACGTCGTTGGCCAGCCTCTGCACCGCGGCCACGTCGCCGTACCGCGCGCGCAGGCCGCCGACGCACTGGCGCAGCTGCCCCAGCGCCCGGCGCAGGGCCACGATCTCGGAAGACGTCATGGTCAGCACCTCCTTGGGTCCGGTGCCGACTCTGCCAAGTCGACGCGCCTGTGACAAGCACCACAGGTGGTGACGGCGCGTCTCAGCTGCTGAATCGTTTTTGTAAGGATCATGAGTCGTGACATAGTGTGCCTGTTGTCACGTCCGACCGTGCGACGCCAGCGCTGCCGTCCCACCGGGCCACACAGCCCGTGATCACCACCGGAGACAGCGAACATGAGCGTGCATCCCGTCGTCGCCGAAGTGACGGCTCGCATCGCCGCCCGTAGCGCCGCCGGCCGGGCCGCCTACCTCGACCGCGTCGCCCGAGCCCACCAAGAGGGCCCCGCCCGCCGCGACATGGCGTGCAGCAACCTCGCGCACGGCTTCGCCGGCATCACCGGCGGTGACAAAGACCTCCTCCGGGCGATGCGTCGCCCGAACGTGGCAATCGTGTCCTCGTACAACGACATGCTGTCGGCGCACCAGCCGATGGACGAGTACCCGGCGTGGATCAAGGACGCGGCGCGCGCGGTCGGCGGCGTGGCGCAGTTCGCGGGCGGCGTGCCCGCCATGTGCGACGGCATCACCCAGGGCCGCGCGGGCATGGAGCTGTCGCTGTTCAGCCGGGACGTGATCGCGATGTCGACCGCCATCGCGCTGTCCCACGAGATGTTCGACGCCGCCCTGCTGCTCGGCGTGTGCGACAAGATCGTGCCGGGCCTGCTGATCGGCGCGCTGTCGTTCGGGCACCTGCCCGCGATCCTGGTGCCCGCGGGCCCGATGAACTCCGGCCTGCCGAACTCGGAGAAGGCCCGGGTGCGGCAGCTGTACGCGGAGGGCAAGGCGACCCGCGAGGACCTGCTGGAGGCCGAGTCCGCCTCGTACCACAGCCCCGGGACCTGCACCTTCTACGGCACCGCGAACTCCAACCAGCTGGTCGTCGAGGTCATGGGCCTGCACCTGCCGGGCGCGAGCTTCGTGCCGCCGGGCACCCGGCTGCGCAGGGCGCTGACCGAGGAGGCCGCACACCGGGCCGTGGAGATCAGCCGCGGCGACGACTACACCCCGGTCGGGCACGTGGTGGACGAGAAGTCCGTGGTCAACGGCCTGATCGCGCTGCTGGCCACCGGCGGCTCGACCAACCACACGATGCACCTGGTCGCCATCGCCTCGGCCGCCGGCATCGAGCTGAGCTGGGACGACTTCGCCGAGCTGTCCACGGTGGCGCCGCTGCTGGCCCGCGTCTACCCCAACGGCTCGGCCGACATCAACCACTTCCAGGCGGCGGGCGGCGTGCAGTTCCTGGTGCACACGCTGCTGGAGGCCGGCCTGCTGCACGAGGACGTGCGGACCGTGGCCGGTCCCGGCCTGTCGCGCTACACGCGGGAGCCGGTGCTCGTCGAGGGCGCGCTGACCTGGCGCCCCGGCGCGGGCCGCTCGCTGGACACCGACGTGCTGCGGCCCGCGACCGACCCGTTCGCCGCCGACGGCGGCCTGCGGATGCTGGCGGGCAACCTCGGCCGCGCGGTGATCAAGGTGTCGGCGGTCAAGCCGCAGCACCGCGTCGTGGAGGCGCCCGCGCGGGTGTTCACCTCGCAGGAGGCGTTCAGCGAGGCGTTCAAGGCGGGCGAGCTGGAGCGCGACGTGGTGATCGTGGTGCGGCAGCAGGGCCCGCAGGCCAACGGCATGCCCGAGCTGCACAAGCTCATCCCGGCGCTGGGCGTGCTCCAGGACCGGGGGTTCCAGGTCGCGCTGGTCACCGACGGCCGGATGTCCGGCGCGTCGGGCAAGATCCCGGCGGCGATCCAGCTCACCCCGGAGGCGGCCGTGGGCGGACCCCTGGCACGCGTGCGCGACGGCGACGTGCTGCGGCTGGACGCCGAGACGGGCACCCTGGAGGTGTTCGTGGACCCGGCGGAGCTGACCTCGCGCGAGCTGGTGGACTTCCCCCCGGACGCGCAGGCGTGGACCGGCACGGGTCGCGAGCTGTTCGCCGCGCTGCGGCGGGCCGTGGGACCCGCGGACCGGGGCGCCAGCGTGTTCGGACCCATCGCGGCCTCGCACTTCGAAGGCCAGTTCAACCAGGAGGTTTCCCGGTGACCACCAGCTCTGACCTGCTGGAGCTGTCCCCCGTCATCCCGGTCGTCGTCGTGGACGACGCCGCGCACGCCGTGCCGCTGGCCCGGGCGCTGCTGCGCGGCGGCATCCGGGTGATCGAGCTGACGCTGCGCACCCCGGCCGCCCTGGCGGCCATCGAGCGGGTCGCGGCGGAGGTGCCGGACATCGTCATCGGCGCGGGCACGGTCACCCGGCCCGAGCACGCCGAGCAGGCCGCGAAGGCGGGCGCCGGGTTCCTGGTGACGCCCGGCTCCACCGACCGGGTGCTCGACGCGGCCGAGGACACCGGGCTGCCGTTCCTGCCGGGCGCGGCGACCGTGTCGGAGGCCATGAGGCTGGCCGAGCGGGGCCTGACGGCGCTCAAGTTCTTCCCCGCCGAGGCCGCGGGCGGGGTGGACTACCTGAAGTCCATCGGCGGCCCGCTGCCCGGCCTGCGGTTCTGCCCGACCGGCGGCATCACGCCGGGGACGGCGTCGCGCTACCTGGCCCTGCCCAACGTCGGCTGCGTCGGCGGGTCGTGGCTGGCGCCGAAGGACGCGCTGGTCGCGGGCGACTTCGACCGCGTCGAGGAGCTCGCCCGCGCGGCGGCTGCGCTGGGGTGAGACCGGACCCGGGGCGCCACCGCGCGCCCTGATCGGTGTCGACGGGGGCCTGGGGACAGGCCCCCGTTCGCCTCGGCGCCGACCGGCCGCCACCCGGGTCACGCCAGGTGGGCCAGCGGTCCGGGTCACGCCAGGTGGGCCAGCGCCTCCGGGATGGAGTCCGCGACCGGCACGCCCGTCCGCTCCAGGACCCGGCGCGAGCTGACCCCCGTGGCGACGAGCACGACCCGCGCTCCCACGTGGCGGGCGGCGTCGGCGTCGTCGACCACGTCGCCGATGACCACCACCTCGTCGGGGCGCAGCCGCTGGGCGTCGAGGTGCGCGGCCAGGTGCTCGGCCTTCGAGCCGCCGCCTACGTCGGCGCGGAGGCCGTCGACGCGGGTGAACAGGTCGTGCAGGCCGAGTTCGGTGATCTTCGGGACCAGCTCGTCGTGGAACCACATGGACAGCAGCGACTGGGTCTGGCGCAGGGCCCTGAGCCGGTCCGGCACGCCGTCGGCGAGGGCGCACTCGTGCAGCGCGGCCCGGTACTCCTCGTGGAAGGCGAGGTCGATGCGGGCCCAGTCCCCCGCGGTGAGGGTGCGCGCGAGCAGCCGCTCGTAGCAGTCCTTGAGGGGGCGGCTGTAGGTGTCGCGCCAGAGGTCGAGGGTGACGGCGTCGCGACCGAAGTCCCGGCAGATCCGGTTGACCGCGGCCAGCACGGCGTGGTTGTCGGCGAGCAGGGTGCCGTTCCAGTCCCAGACGACGTGGTCGGCCCTGATTCTCACTTGGTCAGGCTACGGCGATAAGTTGAGTTCTCACTTCGGGGGAGGTAAGTGGGGATGGATGCGCGGCGGAGCACCGTGGTCGCCGAACCTCGTTCACAGGTGGCGCTGGTGTGGGCCGGGTTCCCGGTGCTGGGCGCGGCGGTGCTGTTCGGGCTGAGGTCGATCGCCGGGTGGGTGGCGGGCCTGTCGTGGGCGCCGATGCAGGGACCGTTCCGGCTGGTGGCCTCGGTACCGGAGCCGTGGGCGATGATCGGGTCGCTGGGGATCGGCGCGGTGGGCGGCCTGGTGATCGCCGGGATGGCGGCCTACGAGCGGCTGTCGGTGGAGGTCTTCGACGAGGGCGTCGAGTTCAACCGGGGCGGGCGGCTGCGGAACTTCGACCGGACCCTGGTGTCGGGCGTCTTCGTGGACGGCAAGAAGCTCGTGCTGCTCGGGGTGGACACCGGCGAGCTGGCCAGGGAGAGCAGCGACCTGAAGACGGCGGACCTGGCCCGGGCCTTCCAGCGGCACGGTTACCAGTGGCTGGAGAAGGACCCCTACGAGGACCGGTACCGGCGGTGGGCGGCGGGGACGCCCGACCTGCCGCCCGGGGCGGACGCGTTGTTGAAGGTGCGGGCGGAGGCCCTGCGCAAGGGCGACCACGAGGACGCCGCCCAGCTGCGCGAGGAGCTGAGCCGGCTCGGGGTCGTGGTGCGGGAGGACAAGAAGCGCCAGTTCTGGCGCCTCACCCGCAGCCTCCCCTGAACCCCGACGCGCTCCCCGGCCCCGACGTGCTCCCTGAGCCCAGCCACCTGAGCCTGAGCCCGCCCACGCTTCGAGCCCGCGACCCGACGAACCGAGCCTGCCGCGCGTCGAGTCCGCACCAGGGCAGGCCGGTGTGGAGCAGATCGCTCGTAGGCGGTCGGTCGTGGAGCGGTCGACCGTGAAGCCGGTCAGTAGTGGGGCGGTCAGTCCTGGGTCAGGTCGTCCAGCGCGGCGGTTTCCTCGCCCGCGCGGCTCAGTTCGTCCCGGACCACCCGGTAGGCCAGGCCCTGCGAGTAGCCCTTGCGCGCGAGCGCGGAGACCAGGCGGCGGATCTTGGTGGTGTCGTCCAGGCCCGCCATGGGGCGCAGCTTCTTGCGCACCAGCTCCCGCGCCCGCTCCTCCTCCGCCTCGTCGTCGACCGCCGCGATCGCCTCGGCCGCGACCTCGTCCGCCACGCCCTTGCGCCGCAGCTCCACGGCCAGGGCACGCCGGCCCAGGCCCTGGTAGGTGTGGCGTGAGCGCACCCAGACCTCGGCGAACGCCGCGTCGTCGATCAGCCCCGCCCGGTCGAACTTGCCGAGCACCAGATCGGCCGTCTCCTCGCGGATGCCCTTGCGCAGCAAGGCATCGCGAAGCTCGACCTGGGTCCTCGCCCTGGCGGCGAGCAGCGCGTAGCAGAGGTCGGTCGCCTTGCGCTGTTCCTTCGCCGGGTCGACCGGGCGCGGCTCGTCGACGTGCGGGTCCGAGCCGGAAGCCCGGCCGAAGCCCGAAGCCCGGTCGAACTCCGAGGCCGGGTCGAACTCCGGGCCGAAGCCGGAACCCGCGCCGGAACTCGAACCCGCGCCCGAACCCGCGCCCGAACCCTCGTCCGAGCCCGACCCCGTGCCCGAACCGATGGCCCGGCCGAAGCGGGAGTTGCCGGTCGAGCGGTCGCGGGGCGCCCCGCGACCACGACCGCCTCGTCCTGCCACGTCCGCTTAGAACTCGACCGGCGCGGCGGCGGGCTCCTCGGTGTCGAGGGTCGCCCCGATGCCGAGCTTCTCCTTGATCCGCTTTTCGATCTCGTTCGCCACGTCCGGGTTCTCGCGCAGGAACTTCCGCGCGTTCTCCTTGCCCTGGCCCAGCTGGTCGCCCTCGTAGGTGTACCAGGCGCCGGACTTGCGCAGGATGCCCTGGTCGACGCCCATGTCGATGAGCGAGCCCTCACGGCTGATGCCGTGGCCGTAGAGGATGTCGAACTCGGCCTGCTTGAACGGCGGGGCCACCTTGTTCTTCACGACCTTGACGCGGGTGCGGTTGCCGACCGGCTCGCCACCGTCCTTCAGGGTCTCGATCCGCCGCACGTCGAGGCGCACGGAGGCGTAGAACTTCAGCGCCTTGCCACCGGTCGTGGTCTCGGGCGAGCCGAACATCACGCCGATCTTCTCGCGCAGCTGGTTGATGAAGATCGCCGTGGTGCCGGACGAGTTGAGCGCGCCGGTGATCTTCCGCAGCGCCTGGCTCATCAGGCGGGCCTGGAGACCCACGTGGTTGTCGCCCATCTCGCCCTCGATCTCGGCGCGCGGCACGAGCGCCGCCACCGAGTCGATGACCAGGATGTCGAGCGCGCCGGAGCGGACCAGCATGTCCGCGATCTCCAGCGCCTGCTCACCGGTGTCCGGCTGGGAGACCAGCAGGGCGTCGGTGTCGACGCCCAGCTTGCGCGCGTAGTCGGGGTCGAGCGCGTGCTCGGCGTCGATGAACGCGGCGATGCCGCCGTTGCGCTGGGCGTTGGCCACGGCGTGGAGGGCCACGGTCGTCTTACCGGACGACTCCGGGCCGTAGATCTCCACCACGCGGCCGCGGGGCAGGCCGCCGATGCCGAGCGCGACGTCGAGCGCGATCGCGCCGGTCGGGATGACCTCGATCGGGGCGCGGCCCTCCTCGCCGAGCCGCATGACCGAGCCCTTGCCGAACTGCTTGTCGATCTGGGCCAGGGCCAGTTCGAGGGCCTTGTCCCGGTCGGGAGCCTGGGGTGCCATCTGGGGTCCACCTCGGTTGTCTTGGGTCGCTGTGCGATGTCGGGGCCGACGTTACGGGTGGGGTCCGACATTTTTCGGCGGCGACCAGGTCACCAGCGGGGCGAGGTACCCGGTCGTGTCGGGCAGTGTAGCCGAACAGGTGTTCGACCGACCTGGTCGCCACGCCGGGTCACCGGCGTTGTTCGGGCACGTCGAACGCGTCGCAGACGGCGAGCCAGACCTCCTTGGCCGGGGTCCCCGCCTCCAACGCCTCGTCCGCGGTGCGCCCGCCGAGGACGGACATCACGTGGTCGCGGGCGATCATCTCCCCGCGGACCTGGCCGAACTCGTCCGCCATCAACTTGCGGAACACCGTGTTGCGCATCGCGCCCAGGCTAGCGCGCGGTCCACCGCGCCCCGTCAGCCCGCCGGGTGCGCCGCGCCGGCCCACCTCGCGAACCGGACGCGCAGGTCCCGGAACGCGGGCGCGTCGACGGCGGCCGGGTCGTCCAGGAAGCCGACCACCGCACCGCCGCCGGGCGTGCGGCGGACGGTCGTCCCGAGGTCCGCGGGCAGCGGCGGCAGGTCCCGGCGCAGGTCGGCGCCGAAGCAGGTCCACCACCCGGGCAGGTCGGGCCGGCGGCCGGGCGGCGGCGCGTCGTCCGAGGAGGGGTCGTCGACCAGGTCGCGGACCTGGAGGACCGACCAGTCGTCCTCGACCCGGCCGAACGCGGCGCCGGAGCGCTCCGCGAGGTCCGGCCACAGCGCGGTCAGGTCGCGGTGCAGCCGCCGGTGGGGCTCCGCCCCGGGGCGGGGCTGCCGCCAGGTGTGGCAGGAGTCCAGCGTCAACCTCAGGGACGCCGCCTCCCCCGCGCCACCGGGGTCGGCCGCCAGGAAGACGTCCACCTCGGGCGACGTCCACAGGTTCGTGGCGCAGGTCCCGGCGGCCAGCTCGGCCACCACCGCGCCGCGGTCCGGGACCCCCGGGTCGTGCTCCACCGGGTCGTCCGGGTGGAAGGCGTTGACCAGCCCGTCGAGCGCCCGGTGCGGCGAGAACCCGGCCCTCTCGGCCGTGGACAGCACCTCCTCGACCGCGTCGGCGGTCAGCGAACCCGGGGGCAGTTGCAGCGTCCGGCACCAGTCGGAGCCCACGACCGGGGGTCCTGGCACGCGGACGGGGGTCGCCACGAGCGAAAACCGGCGTGCGCGGGCTCACCGCCGGCGCGCTAACCTCGAACGGTGACCCTGCTCCAGGAGGACCCCACGGGCCTGTCGTCGCCGATCGGGACCGTCGTGGTGATCGCCGCCCTGGTCGCGGCGATCGTCGTGGGGCTGCGGGCGTACTGGCACAACCGCAAGCGCTGAGCTCGGCCCACCCGCCGCTCAGCCCACCCGCTGCGACGACGAGAACAGGCACGCGACCAGCAGCGGCAGCGCGGTGAACCCGACGAGCAGGCCCAGCGCGCCGTAGGACCACGTGCTCACCACCAGGCCCGCCGCGACGCCGCCGACCGCGCCACCGGCGTTCATGCACAGGTCCGACAGGCCCTGGGCGGCCGGCCGGTCGACCGCCGGCACCGACTCGGTGAGCAGCGCCGACCCCGCCACCAGGCCCGCCGACCAGCCGAAACCGAGCAGCGCGAGGCCGGCGGCCAACTGCGGCGCGTCGTGCGGGGGCGCCATGCCCGCGATGCCGGACGCGGCCACCACCAGCGCCACGCCGATCGTCAGCACGGGCACGCGGCCCAGCTCGTCCGCCATCCACCCGAACAGCGGGCCGGCCACGTACATCGCGGCCACGTGCGCGCTGATCACCAGGCCCACCACGCGCAGCGACGAGCCGGCGTGGTCCATGTGCACCGGGGTCATCGACATCAGCCCGACCATCGCGGTGTGGCACAGCGCCACACCGCTCAGCGCGAGCCTCGCGCCGGGCGTCAACGACCGCCACAGCGCCGCCGCGCCCCGCCTGTCGCCCACTTCGCGGGCACGGTCGCGCGCGGGTTCGGCGGCAGAGCGCGCGACGGTCAGCGGGTCGGGCCGGAGGAACAGCAGGACGACCACCGCGGCCAGCCCGAACAGCACGGCCGACAGCAGGTAGGGCCCCGCGCCGACGGGCAGGCCCAGCAGCGCGGCCACCCGCCCGGCGGGGTCGGCCAGGTTCGGCCCCAGCACCGCGCCCGCGGTCGCCGCCCACACCACCAGCGCCACCGAGCGCGCCCGGCGGTGCGGGTGGGCCAGGTCCGCGCCCGCGTACCGGGCGGCGAGGTTCGCGCCGGACGCCGCGCCGAACAGCACCAGGGCGCCCAGCAGCAGGTGCCACGAGCCGAGCACCACCGCGCCCGCCGCCACCACCGCGCCCGCCGCGCCGACGCCGTAGCCGAGCACCAGCGCCGGCCTGCGCCCGCTGCGGGCCGCCAGGCGCGCCGCGGGCAGGGCGAACGCGGCCGCGCCGAGCACGGCGGCGGTCTGCGCCAGGCCGCCGACCAGGTCGGAGTCGGCGAGCGCGGCCGCGATCAGCGTGCTCAACGCCAGGCCGATGGTGACGCCCGCCGCGCCCAGCACCTGGGCGGTCGCGAGCACCCGCAACACCCTGCGCTGCACGACCTCCAGGACGGTCACGATCTTGATCGTGCCAAAGGGCCGGCGGCCCGAACAGCCACCGACCGGGTCAGGTCCCCGGCTGCACGGTGCGCTCGAAGAAGTCCGCGACCGCGTCCGCGGTCAGCTCCTCGCCGCCGCTGCTCTTGGTCACGATGCCCAGCAGCGGGAGCCCGTCGGCGGTGAACACGAGCAGCCCCAGCCCGCCGTCCGCGGCGGCCCGGTACTCGCCGGACAGGCCGTTGCCCTCCCACCTCGCCTCGACGATGTCGCTCTTGAGCGACCGCACCACGGCCTCCGCGCCCTGGTCCGCGCCGGTGACCGTCTCGGTGAGCACGTACTGGACCGAGTAGTCGTCCTGGACGGAGCAGCTGACCGCGGTGCCCTTGATGCCGCTGACGCCGCCCACCCCCGGCGCGCCGCCCGACTTGCAGGTGCCGCTGTCCGGGACCGCGCCCGCGAGCAGGCGCATGCAGCCGGTGAAGCCCTTGTCGTCCAGCGCGACGTCGGTCTTGCAGTCCTGCGCGTCGGGCGTGCCCGGCCTGTTGAGCACGAAGATCCCGCCGGCCACGGCCAGCACGAGCGCCACGACCGCGCCCGCGGCGACCAGCACCTTCCGGTCCGGCCCCCGCTTCGCGGGCCGCTGCGGCGCGACGTTCGGGAAGTTGAACTGCTGCGGCCCGGTCTGCGGGTAGCCGACCTGGTACGGACCGCTGGTCGCCGGGTTGACCGGGTAGGACCCGCTCGTGCTCGGGTTGACCTGGTGCGCGCCGCTGGTGGCCGGGTTCTGCACCGGGTTGGGCCCGGTCACCGGCGTGCTGACCTGGTAGGGGCCGCTGACCGCGGGGTTCACCGGCTTCGTGACCACGGTGTCGGGCTCGCGGCCGGGCAGCGTCAGGTCCTGGGAGCGCGGGGTGATGCCGTCCTTGGGCACGTGGTGCGCGCCCAGCGCGACGGCGGTCTCCGGCTGGTCCAGGCTCGTCGGCACCACCCGCACGTGCTCGGCGATCATGTTCGCCACCAGCGGGATGCGGCTCGCGCCGCCGACCAGGTAGATGCCCGCGAGCTGGTTGGGCGCCATGCCGGTGGAGCGGATCGTCGAGGCCAGCAGCTCCACGCTGCGCAGCATGCTCGGCCGGACCAGCGCCTCCAGGTCGGATCGGTTGACCAGCACGTCCTCGAACGGCTCGGGCATCGGCACCTCGGTGTGCGCGTGCCGCGACAGGGACTCCTTCGCGGCCCGCACGTCCTCCTGGAGCGCGCGCCGGGCCCGCCGGTCGGCCGTGGACTCCGGGCGCAGCAGCCGCTGCCACGAGGCCGGGTCGCGGTGCGAGATCTGCCGGCCGACGTGCTCCAGCAGGGCCTGGTCGACGTCCAGGCCGCCCAGGTCGGGCAGGCCGGTCTCGGCGAGCACGGTGAAACCGCTCTGGGTGGCGGCGACGACGGCCACGTCGAACGTGCCCGCGCCCAGGTCGTACACGGCCAGCGCCTGGCCGACGGCCAGCGAGGCGTAGTGGGAGGCGGCGGCGACCGGTTCGGGGACCAGGACGACCTCACCGGTGACGCCCGCCAGCCTGGCCGCGGACAGCAGCACGTTGCGGCGGGTGAGGCCCCACTGGGCGGGGTGGGTGAGGCGGACCTCGTCCAGCGGCTCGCCGCCGAGCTGGCGGGCGGTCTCCTCGAACACGCGGCGCAGGACGGCGGCCAGCGCGTCGGTGACCGGGACGACGTTGTCGCCGAGCAGCAGCACGCCGTCGTCCACGCGGCGCTTGGGGTTGGGCTCGAAGCGGGCGGGGTCGAGGCGGGCCCGGCGCTCGGCGTCCCGGCCGACGACCAGGGTGCCGTCCTCCTCGCAGTAGACGGCCGACGGCATGGTGGCGGAGCCGTCCACCTCGACGACCCGGGGCGGCCTGCCGTGCGCGGCGAGGACCGCGACGGTGTTGGAAGTGCCCAGGTCAACGGACAGCAAGCGCACGTTTCACCCCTTCGGTTCCGACGGGCAGATCGTGCCACAGGCAACCACCACGCGAGGGCGCGTCGGTCGTTCGTGACTCATTTCCCGGCGATCACGCCCTTCGATCGTCGGGAAATCAGGCGTGAGCGGCCGACTTCCAGGCGCCCGAGCCGCGACGCCGGAGGCGGCGCCATGAAATTGTCGGTGCTGGGGTTCACGATGGTCTCCATGGACGTTCTCGACCGCTTCTCCCCCGCCACCCGGCAGTGGTTCACCGGGGCCTTCGCCGCGCCCACCGCGGCGCAGGCGGGCGCGTGGGAGGCGGCGGCCGCGGGCGAGCACGCGCTGGTCATCGCGCCCACCGGCTCGGGCAAGACGCTGGCCGCGTTCCTGTGGGCGCTGGACCGGCTGGCCTCCGCCACGCCGCCCGCCGACCCGAAGCGGCGGTGCCGGGTGCTCTACGTCTCCCCGCTCAAGGCCCTGGCGGTGGACGTGGAGCGGAACCTGCGCGCGCCCCTGGCGGGCATCCGGCAGGCCGCGCACCGGCTGTCGCTGCCCGAACCCGACATCACGGTGGGGATGCGCACCGGCGACACCCCGGCGGACGTGCGGCGGGCGTTCGCGAGGACGCCGCCGGACGTGCTGGTCACCACCCCCGAGTCGCTGTTCCTGGTGCTCACCTCGGCGGCGCGGGAGTCGCTGCGCGGCGTGGAGACCGTGATCGTCGACGAGGTGCACGCGGTGGCGGGCGCGAAGCGCGGCGCGCACCTGGCGCTGTCCCTGGAGCGGCTGGACGCGCTGCTGGAGCGGCCCGCCCAGCGGATCGGGCTGTCCGCGACGGTGCGCCCGGTCGAGGAGGTCGGCGCGTTCCTGGTGGGCGGGCGGCCCGTGACGGTCGTGCAGCCGAAGACGGCCAAGACCATCGAGGTCCGGGTCGAGGTGCCGGTCGAGGACATGTCGGTGCTGGGCGAGCCGACCGGCGAGGTGTCCGGTTCGGCGGCGGGCGCGGAGCAGCGGGCGTCGATCTGGCCGTCGGTGGAGCGGCGGGTGCTGGAGCTGGTGCGGGAGCACCGGTCGACGATCGTGTTCGCCAACTCGCGGCGGTTGGCCGAACGGCTGACCGCGCGGTTGAACGAGCTGGCCGAGGAGGAGGCGGGGGGCTTCCCCGGGGTGGACGACCCGGAGGTGGACGATCCTGGGGTGGACGCCCCCGGGGCGACCGCCGGACCGGCGCGGTTCCCGGCCGAGGCGCCCGCCCAGTCGGGCGTCACCACGCAGCGCTCGGCCGCCGTCGCCCGCGCCCACCACGGTTCGATGTCGCGCGAGCAGCGGGTCACCGTGGAGGAGGAGCTGAAGTCCGGGCGGCTGCCGTGCGTGGTGGCCACGTCGTCGCTGGAGCTGGGCATCGACATGGGCGCGGTCGACCTGGTGGTGCAGGTGGAGGCGCCGCCGACGGTCGCGTCCGGGCTCCAGCGGGTCGGTCGCGCCGGTCACCAGGTGGGCGCGGTGTCGCGCGGGGTGATGTTCCCGAAGTTCCGGGGCGACCTGGTGTCGTGCGCGGTGGTCGCGGAGCGGATGCGGGACGGCGCGATCGAGGCCGTGCGGTACCCGCGCAACCCGCTGGACGTGCTGGCGCAGCACGTGGTGGCCATGGTGGCGATGGAGACGTGGACGGTCGACGCGCTGGCCGGGCTGGTGCGGCGGGCGGCGCCCTTCGCGGCGCTGCCCGAGTCGGCGCTCCAGGCCGTGCTGGACATGCTGGCGGGCCGGTACCCGAGCGAGGAGTTCGGCGAGCTGCGGCCGCGCATCACGTGGGACCGGATCAACGGCGAGCTGCGCGGGCGGCCGGGCTCGCAGCGGCTGGCGGTGACCTCCGGCGGCACCATCCCCGACCGGGGCCTGTTCGCGGTGATGACGCCGGCGTCGGAGGACCGGCCCGGCTCGCGGGTGGGCGAGCTGGACGAGGAGATGGTCTACGAGTCGCGGGTGGGCGACACGTTCCTGCTCGGCACGTCGTCGTGGCGGGTGGAGGACATCACCCACGACCGGGTGATCGTGGTGCCCGCGCCGGGGCAGCCCGCGCGGATGCCGTTCTGGAAGGGCGACGCGCCGGGCCGCCCGCTGGAGCTGGGCCGGGCGCTGGGGAAGTTCCTGCGCGAGGTGTCCACCGCGGACGAGGCCGCGGCGCGGGAGCGCACCGCGGCGGCCGGGCTGGACGCGTGGGCCTCCACGAACCTGTTGACGTACCTGGGCGAGCAGCGCGAGGCCACGCGGCACGTGCCCAACGACCGGGTCGTGCTGGTGGAGCGGTTCCGGGACGAGCTGGGCGACTGGCGGCTGGTGGTGCACTCGCCGTTCGGCGCGCAGGTCAACGCGCCGTGGGCGCTGGCGGTGGCGGCGCGGCTGCGGGAGCGGCGCGGCATCGAGGTGCAGGCGGCGCACTCCGACGACGGGATCGTGGTGCGGCTGCCGGACGCCGTGGACGCCGACGGCGCGCCGGTGGTGGTCGGCGCGGAGGACGTGCTGCTCGACCCGGAGGAGGTCGAGCAGGTCGTGGTGGCCGAGGTCGGCGGGTCGGCGCTGTTCGCGGCGCGGTTCCGGGAGTGCGCGGCGCGGTCCCTGCTGCTGCCCCGGCGCGACCCGAGGCGGCGGACGCCGCTGTGGCAGCAGCGGCAGCGGGCGGCGCAGCTGCTGTCGGTGGCGGCGAAGTACGAGAGCTTCCCGGTGGTGCTGGAGGCGATGCGCGAGTGCCTCCAGGACGTGTACGACGTGCCCGGCCTGCGCGAGCTGATGACCGACGTGCGGGCGCGGCGCGTGCGGGTGGTGGAGGTGGAGACGCCGTCGCCGTCGCCGTTCGCGCGGAGCCTGCTGTTCGGGTACGTCGGCATGTTCCTGTACGAGGCGGACGCGCCGCTGGCCGAGCGGCGGGCGGCGGCGCTGTCGCTGGACTCGGCGCTGCTGGCCGAGCTGCTCGGCTCCGAGGCGATCCGCGAGCTGCTCGACCCCGAGGTCGTCGAGGAGGTCGAGCGCAACCTCCAGCGGCTCGCGCCGGACCGGCACGCGCGGGACGTCGAGGGCGCGGCCGACCTGCTGCGGTTCCTGGGCGACCTGTCCGAGGCCGAGGCGGCGGAGCGGGGCGTGCGGCCGGAGTGGCTGGCCGAGCTGGTGGCGCAGCGGCGGGCGATCCGGGTGCGGATCGCGGGCGCGGACCGCGTGCTCGCCATCGAGGACGCGGGCCGGGTGCGGGACGCGCTGGGCGTGGCGCTGCCGGTCGGCGTGCCGGAGGCGTTCACCGAGCCGGTGGCCGACCCGCTGGGCGACCTGCTGTCCCGGTACGCGCGCACCCGCGGCCCGTTCCCCGCGGCGCAGGCGGCGGAGCGGTTCGGCCTGGGCGTCGCGGTGGTGACGGCGGTGCTGGAGCGGATGTCGGGGGCCGGGAGGCTGGTGCGCGGCGAGCTGCGGCCGCTGGCGCTGAAACCGCAGCAGGGCGGCTCGCACACCGAGTACTGCGACGCCGAGGTGCTGCGCCGGCTGCGGCGGGCGTCGCTGGCGCGGCTGCGCGCCGAGGTCGAGCCGGTGGAGCCCGCGGCCCTGGGCCGCTTCCTGCCCGGCTGGCACGGCATCGGCAGGCGGCTGCGCGCCGCGCCGACCGTGGACGACGTGTACTCGGTGGTCGAGCAGCTGGCCGGCGCGCCGCTGCCCGCGAGCGCGGTGGAGTCGCTGCTGCTGCCCGCGCGGCTGCCCGGCTACAGCCCGGCGCTGCTGGACGAGCTGACCGCGTCCGGCGAGGTGACCTGGACCGGGTGCGGCTCCCTGGCGGGCGGCGACGGTTGGATCGCCCTGGCCCCGACCGACGTGGCCGACCTGCTGCTGCCGGACCTCGTGCCGGAGGCCGCGCCGGACTCGCCGCTGCACCGGGCCGTGGTCGAGTCGCTGGCGGGCGGCGCGCTGTTCTTCCGCCAGGTCGTCGACCGGGTCTCGCTCCAGGGGCCCACGACGGACGGCGAGGTGGTCGGCGCGCTGTGGGACCTGGTGTGGGCGGGCGTGGTCACCAACGACACGCTGGCGCCGCTGCGGGCGCTCGTCGCGGGCGGCGGCACGGCGCACAAACCCCGCCGGTCCGCGCCGCGCGGCCGCTACGCCCGGATGCGCGCGGGCCGCCCCGACGTGCCCAGCCGCACCGGGCCGCCGACGGTCGCGGGCCGCTGGTCCCTGGCCGTCGTGCCCGCGCCCGACCCGACGCGCCGGGCGCACGCGAGGGCGGAGGCGTTCCTGGAGCGGCACGGCGTGCTGACCAGGGGCGCGCTGGACACCGAACGCGTGACCGGCGGCTTCAGCGGCGTGTACCGGGTGCTGCGGGCGATGGAGGAGTCCGGGCAGGTCGTGCGCGGGTACGTGGTCGAGGGCCTGGGCGCGGCGCAGTTCGCGGCCCGGGGCGCGGTGGACCGCCTGCGCGCCCTGTCCCGGCCGGTGGGCCAGGACCACGCGGGCGCGCCCGAGGCGGTGGTGCTGGCGGCCGCCGACCCGGCTCAACCCCACGGCGCGGCCCTGGACTGGCCGGAGCCGCTGGGCGAGGGCAGGCACCGGCCGGGGCGGAAGGCCGGCGCGCTGGTCGTCCTGGTGGACGGGGTGGTCGTGCTGTACGTGGAGCGGGGTGGTCGGTCGCTGCTGTCGTTCACCGAGGAGGAGGTGCCGCTGCGGGCCGCCGCGCAGGCGTTGAGCCGGGCGGTTCGCGACGGGTGGCTGGGGCAGTTGGCGGTGCAGCGGGCGGACGGGGAGGTGGCGCTGGGTTCGAGGCTCGCGGGCGTGCTCCAGGAGGCGGGGTTCCGCGCGACGCCGAAGGGTTTGCGGTTGCGGGCCTAGGGTTCCGGGTTCGGCGACCGGGCACGGCACCGGCGGACACGCGGGGAGCCGCGGGACCGCGGGGCTCACCCGGCGCGAGGGTGGGACCCGCGGCTGCCCGCGGCGGTCTGTGGCGATCACCCGGTCCCGCGTGATCGGCGGTCAGGAGTTGGGGGAGGTGGCCAGGAACTGCGGGGCAGGCCGGTGCGACGCACCCATCCCCTGCGACTCCTACCGCCGCGGCCCGGGTTCTCCTCGCTCGCCGGAGTGCCGGCATCGCTCGCTCCTCGCTGTCGCACGGGACGTGAGGATCATCTTTCGAGGCCGGCGGCACGGCGGTCTTCGTGACTTCGCGCAAAGCGCCGGTTGCGGATTTGTCAGCAGCGGCAGTTCGGCCCGGGACCCAGGGCTCGGGAACTCAGGAATTCGGGGCTTCAGCGGAACAGGGCGCTGTAGGCGTTGAGCGCGGGCTGGCCGCCCAGGTGGGCGTAGAGGACGTTGGAGTCGCGCGGGATCTCGCCGGTGGACACCAGCTCCACCAGGCCCGCCAAGGACTTGCCCTCGTAGACCGGGTCGGTGATCATGCCCTCCAAACGGGCGCCGAGCCTCATGGCCTCCAGGGTCGCGTCACCGGGCACGCCGTAGACGCCCTCGTGGAAGCGGTCGTCCAGCTCCACGTCCGCGTCGGTCACCTCGACGCCCAACAACCCGGCCGTCCCCCGCGCGATCCGGAGCACCTGGTCGCGCGTGGCGTCCGGCTTCGCCGAGGCGTCGACGCCGAGCACCCGCCGCCCGCCGCCCGCGAAGCCCGCGACCATCCCGGCCTGCGTGCTGCCGGTCACCGAGCACACCACGACCGTGTCGAACCGGACGCCCAGCTCGACCTCCTGCCGCTCGACCTCGGCCGCCCAGCCCGCGAAGCCCAGGCCGCCCAGCGGGTGGTCCGACCCGCCCGCCGGGATCGCGTACGGCTTGCCGCCCGCCGCGCGGACGTCCTCGACCGCCCGCTCCCACGCGGGCTTCACGCCGATGTCGAAGCCCGCCTCCACGAGCCGCACCTCGGCGCCCATCAGGCGGCTCAGCAGGATGTTGCCCACCCGGTCGTACACCGCGTCCGGCCAGTCCACCCAGCTCTCCTGCACCAGCACGCAACCCAGCCCGGCGCGCGCGGCCGCGGCGGCGACCTGGCGGGTGTGGTTGGACTGCACGCCGCCGATGGAGACCAGGGTGTCGCAGCCCTGCGCCAGGGCGTCGGCGACCAGGTACTCCAGCTTGCGGGTCTTGTTGCCGCCGTAGGCCAGCCCGGAGTTGCAGTCCTCGCGCTTGGCCCACACGCGGGCGCCGCCGAGGTGCCCGCTCAGGCGCTCCAGCGGGTGCACCGGCGACGGGCCGAACAGCAGCGGGAATCGGGGGAAGTCAGCCAGTGCCACGTCGGTTCTCCTCCAGCAGGTCGGCCAGCGTCGCCCAGTTGCGCTCGACGAGCCGGGCCACCAGGTCGGCGTCGGCCGCCGCGCACGCGGCGATGATCTCTTCGTGCATCGCCACCGAGTGGCGTCCCACCGGCGCGGCGAAGCGCAGTCGCTCCAGGCGGCGGACCAGCGGCGTGTAGCGCTCGATGGTGGCGATCACGGCGAAGTTCGCGCTGCGCCGCACCGCCACCGCGTGGAACGCGTCGTCGGCGGCCAGCGCGGCGGGCACGTCACCGCCCGCCAACGCCTGCGCGAAGGCCGCGTTGGCCTCGCGCATGGCGTCCAGGTCGGCGGGCTCCAACAGGGGCACGGCCAACCGCGCGGCCAGGGCGTGCACGGTCTGGACCAGCACGTGCGCGTCGCGGACCGCGGCGGTGTCGAGCGGCGTGACACGGGTGTAGCTGTGCGGCTTGGTCTCGACCAGGCCCTCGTCGGTGAGCCGGGCCAGCGCCTCGCGCACGGGGGTGCGCGACAGGCCCAGCCGCTCGGCCAGCTCGACGTCCTTGATCGGCTCACCGGGCGCGAGGTCGCCGCCCAGGATCGCCTCGCGGATCGCGGTCAGCGCCTGGTCGCGGTACAGCGCCCGGCTAATATATTGCATATCGGCACTGTAGACGACGGGGTGCCACAGCCACCAGGGCGTGTTCGTCCTGCCCGGACGAACCTTGCGAAGTCCGGACCTGCCTTGCGAAGCCGTTGCGAGCGTCCGGACTCAGGTCTGCGGTGGTCGTCGACGACGGGCCGGCACGTCGGGTTCGAGTCGTGGCTGGAGCGCGCCGGCATTGGTGAGCCGTGTCGGATGTCGATGGGCGCCATCGCCGAAGGCCCCTAATACCAGACTTGCCTTATATAAGTCTGAGCCGGTAGATTCCAGGGCGTGCACGCGTTCGACGTCCTCGGCGACCCGGTGCGCCGGCGCATTCTCGAGCTGCTCGCCGACGGCGAGCAGACCTCGGGCGCGATCACGGACGTGATCCGGGCCGAGTTCGCACTGTCGCAACCGGCGGTCTCCCAGCACCTTCGCGTTCTGCGCGAGAGCGGATTCGCGTCGGTCCGGGCTGAGGGGACTCGCCGGTTCTACGCCGTCGACCCCTCGCCGCTGAGCGAGGTCGACGTGTGGCTGGACCGGTTCCGCGGCTTCTGGGACCAGCGGCTCGATGCCCTGGGCACCGAGTTGGCCCGCGGCAGACGCGCGTCCCGGACCTCAGGCGCCGACAAGGCCGATCCGCCGGAGAAGAGGAAGACGACATGAAGGACGTGCTGGACGAACTGGCCGCCGCGCGCCGGACGATGGGAACAGCGGCCTTGCCCGCCGGCGACGCGTACACGATGGAGTTGCGGCGGCGCTACGACGCACCGGTCGAGGACGTGTGGAACGCCATCACCGACCCCGAGCGGCTGGGCCGTTGGCTGAAGTCGGTCACCGGGGACCTTCGGCTGGGCGGGTCGTTCGAGTTGGACGGCGGTGAGCACGGGGAGGTCCTCGAGTGTGACCCGCCGCGGCTGCTGCGGGTGTCCTGGCTCTTCGGGCCGGAAGCCGATGAGTGGCCGGGCACGAGCGAGGTCGAGGTGCGGCTGTTCCCAGGCCCTGCCGGGGACACCGGGTTCGAACTGGTCCACGCGGCGGCCGTCGGCGAGCCCATGTTCCCGACCTACGGCCCCGGTGCCGGCGGCGTGGGCTGGGACCTGCACCTGCTCACCCTGGCCCGCTTCCTGGCAGACGGCGAGACCCTCGACCACGACGAGTTCCGGACCTCGCCCGAGGGCCGCGAGTTCGTTCGGCGCAGCGCCGCGGCATGGGGCGAAGCCCACCTGTCCGGCGGCGGCGATCCGGATCACGTGGCGGCCGCGGTAGGAGCCACCACCGCGTTCTACGCCCCCGAGCCGAACGCGCGATGAAGTGCACCGACTCGATCGGGATCGTCCTGCCACGCGCAAAGTCCGACCGGAACGGACAGTTGCCGTTGTCTCGTCCGACTGAAGTCGTCGGTGCTCGGACCTGGTTGGCGGACCGCGGGTCAGCGGCCTGCCCGACCGCCAACTTCAGCCGGTCGGCCGTTGTGGCGGTCGCGGGCCGGTCTGCCCGGTCGTCGGTGTCCGGCGGGTGATCTGCGATGCCGCTGTTGCGGCGCTTTCCTCGGCGGTTGCGGCACGGGAGCCGGCGGACCGCCGGTCCTGCTGATATCAGGGACGGGTGGACCAGGAGCGGATCACAGCGGTCACCAGGCCGGCTCTGGTGCGCAGCGCCCACATCGGCGGACAGGCCGATTTCGAGGAAGCGGTGATCGCCAACAGCGGCGACGGACCGCTGATCGTCCTGGCCGACGCGCAGGTGGACGGGCTGTTGTTCCTGCCGGCCACGGTGGTGTGTCCGCAGGGGCTGGTGGAGGCCGGGCCGACCCTGCGTGGCCGGCGCCGGCCGGCAGGTCATGGTGCGGGGCCTGGTGTTCTCCCGTCTGGGGGGTGTGTCGTGGCGGCAGTGGTTGCACCTGCTGGTCCACCACACCCCGGAGTACCTGCCCCAGCCGTACCAGCAGTTGGCCGCCGTGGAGCGGGCCGCCGGGCACGACGGCAACGCCCGCCAGGTGCTCATCGTCCAGCAGGAGGACCTGCGCCGCCGCGCACCCGAAGCGTTGGGCGGGCGACTCGCGCGCCTGCGGCACCGGCTGTGGGGGTGGCTGGGCCGCTACGGCTACCGCGCGCACCGCCTGGTGCTCGCCCTCGTCGTGGCCCTGGCCCTGGCCGGCGGCACCGGCTACACCGCCGGCCAGATCACCACCGGTACCGACCATCACGCCGCCGAACGCGTCCGGCCCCTCGCGCACCCCGGCGCCGCGATCCCGGCCGGGACACCGTGTTCCACCACCGAGCTGATCGGCCTGGGCATCGACCGCGGCCTGCCGCTGGGGGTCACCGGGGTGCGCGCCCGCTGCGACCTCGCCACCTCCACCACCCCCGGCCAGGTGTTCACCGTCGCGCTGTGGGTGTTGCAGGCGCTGTTATGGGCACTGGCCACCCTCACCGTCGCCGCCTACACCGGCCTATCCGCAAACCCGCCTGAACCCGAACCGGCCGTGCAGGCCCGTGTCAAGCAGAGCTCCACTGATCAGAGTGATCGAGCCAGGACAGCGCTCGTCCCGGCTCGGCCACAACCGGGTGGGGCTCGCGACCGCGGACGGCCACGAGCCCCACCCGGTTCGTCGATCAGCGGATCGGCCGCCGCCCCGGCGCTCGGCAACCCGGCGGGAACGCCCGCCGCGCACCACCGATCAGCACCCCGCGAGGCTGCCGGGTTCCTTCAGGGACTTGTTGGGGACCCAGCCCGCGATGCCCCAGTCGAAAGCGGACACGTAGGTCCACCACTGACCGTCGTTCCCCTGGGTGTGGCAGTAGTAGTCCAGCCTGTCGTAGTGGAGGATGAGGCCGAGGTCGCCGCACGAGTAAGCCGAACCGCTCTCGGCGACCATGTCCCTGATCGCCCTCGGCCACACGCCGTCGGAACCCTGCGTGTCGCGATTCGGCGGCCTCGAACTGCCGCAGGAGTAGTGCCGAGCCCCGACGTCACCCTCCTGGGCCCCGGCGGCCGGTGCGACCGCCAGCACCCCGCTGAACGCCATGAGCGCCGCGGCTCCACCCGCCACCATGGTCTTGGCCCTGCGCATACGTCCCCCTGGATTCGAATCGGAAGATGATCATTCACGCCGCACGGAGCAGCCGACGAACCGGAAGTACCGAAGAAAGCGCCGATGATGCGAGAAGGAGAATTACCCGCATTCGACGAGAGGTCAGCCCACCACGATCGACACAACACCCTCCCCGGTGTTCCGTCGCGATTCCAGCTCGTGCCCCGCAGACCCAAAATACCGCTGTCGCTAGATCAAGTAAATGATTTCCAACCCAGGGCGTTAACACGATGGGGTGACACATCCCATGACCACGAACACCGCAAGAGTGGCGCCGCGAAGTGGGCCCCCGGGGACGGCGGAGGCCTCGACGACGTCTACCAAGCGGGGTCGGCGCGGGGTCACCGAGGCGTCAGCACGCAGAACTCGTTGCCCTCCGGGTCCGCCAGCACCACCCACGTCACACTGCGCTGCCCGACGTCCACGCGCACCGCGCCGCACGCCTCCAACCGCGCCACCTCGGCCGCCAGGTCGCCGTCGGCGGGCGGCGCGACGTCGAGGTGCACCCGGTTCTTGCCGCGCTTCGGTTCGGCGACCCGGACGAACTCCAGCGACGGCCCCGCCTCCTGCCGCAGCGACGCGTAGTCGGCGTGCTCGCGCGTGACCGGCAGCCCGGTCGCCGCCGACCAGAACACCGCCTGCGCCACCGGGTCCGCCGCGTCGACCACGACCGCCGCCACCGGACCGGTGTGCGCGTACTCGTCGCGCTGCTCCAGCACGCAGAACTCGTTGCCCTCCGGGTCCGCCAGCACCACCCACGGCACGTCGCCCTGCCCGACGTCGACCCGCCGCGCGCCCAGCTCCTCCGCGCGGGCCACCAGTTCCACCTGGTGGTCGGCCGAGTTCGAGGCCAGGTCGAGGTGCACGCGGTTCTTGCCGGTCCCGGGGTCGTCGACCGACACGAACGTCAGGTCCAGGCCGTCGACCACTGTGACCCACGCCTCGTCCTCGCGCTCCTCGGTGATCTCCGTGCCCAGCAGGGCCGACCAGAACCGGGCCTGTGCGGCGGGGCTCGCGGCGTCCACGACCAGGTCGTCCAACCTCGTTGCCATGGGCCGAAGGTAACGTCTGCGCCATGGCGGAGTTGGTCCTTGGTCCTGTGCTCAGGCACGTCGACCCCACATCGGCCACGGTGTGGGTCGAAACGGACGCGTCGTGCGAGGTCACCGTGGCGGGGCACACCGCGCGGACGTTCCAGGTGGGCGAGCAGCACTTCGCCCTGGTGGTCGTCGAAGGGCTGGGGCCCGGCACGACCACGACCTACGACGTGCGGCTGGACGACGAGGTGGTGTGGCCCCAGCCGGACTCGGGGTTCCCGCCTTCGGTCATCCGCACCGCCCCCGTGCGCACGCTGGTGTTCGGGTCGTGCCGGGCGGCCAAGGAGGTCGGCGACCCGCAGAAGCCCGACAAGCTCGGCGTGGACGCGCTGGACTCCTTCGCGCTGCGCATGAAGGACGAGCCGCCGGAGCGGTGGCCGGACGCGCTCATGCTGCTGGGCGACCAGGTCTACGCCGACGAGCCGACGAAGCGGATCACCCGGTGGCTGGCGGAACGGCGGCCGGAGCCCGCCGGCGAGGTCGTGTCGTTCCGGGAGTACGCCGAGCTGTACCACGAGTCGTGGGCCGACCCGGAGATCCGCTGGCTGATGTCGGTGGTGCCGACGTCGATGATCTTCGACGACCACGACGTGCGCGACGACTGGAACACGTCGCGGACGTGGCGCGAGCAGATGGCGCAGAAGCAGTGGTGGCCCGAGCGGATCCGGGCGGGCCTGGCGTCGTACTGGGTGTACCAGCACCTGGGCAACCTGAGCCCGGGAGAGCTGGCGCGCGACCCGCTGTACGAGAAGGTCCGGTCGGCGGGCGGCGACGTGCAGCCGCTGCTGGAGGACTTCGCCGAGCAGGCGGACCAGGAGGTCGACGGCGGCAAGTCGACGCGGTGGAGCTACCTGCGCGACTTCGGCCGCATCCGGCTGCTGGTGGTCGACACGCGCTGCGGTCGCATCCTGTCCGGGCCGGAGCGGCTGATGGTCGGCGAGGAGGAGTTCCGGTGGATCGAGGAGAACTCGGTCGGTGATTTCGACCACCTGCTGATCGGCTCGTCGCTGCCGTGGCTGATGCCGCACTCGCTGAGCCACCTCCAGTCGCTCAACGAGCGGATGGCCGGCCTGCCCGGGTGGCGCGGCCGGGTGGGCGAGAAGGTGCGGCAGGTGGCGGACCTGGAGCACTGGCCCGCGTTCCGCGCGTCGTACGAGCGGTTGGCGCGGCTGATCGAGCGGGTCATGAAGGACGAGCGGGCGCCGGGGACGGTGTGCGTGCTGTCCGGGGACGTGCACCACAGCTACGCGGCACGGGCGTCGTTCGCCACGCGGGTGGAGGCCAAGGTCTACCAACTCGTGTGCTCACCGGTGCACAACGATCCGCCGTGGGTGTTCCGGCCCGCGTTCCGCGCGTCGTGGTCGCGGCCGATCGCGAGGTTCATGCGGTGGTGGGCGGACCGGCGCGGGATCTCGCCGGACCCGGTGGCGTGGCGCAAGCTCAGCGGGCCGCACTTCGGGAACTCGGTGGGGGTGCTGGAGTTCGAGGGCCGCGAGGTCCGCTTCCGCCTGGAGACGGCGAACGAGGACGGGCTCCACGAGGTCGCCTCGATCCCGCTGTGACCTGAGCGCGCCGGGGCACTTCCGACGGAACGGATCCGGAAGTGCCCCGGCGCGCGGACGACGAGTGCTCGGTCAGCGGGTCGGCGCGGCCTGGAGGAAGGCACGCCAGGCGGCGGGGCTGAAGGCCAACTGCGGGGCGGTGTACTTGGAGTCCCGCACACCTACGGCCACCGGCTCGAAGGCCACCTCCACGCAGTTGGTGTTCTCGCCACCGCTGTAGCTGCTCTTACGCCACTGCATCGCCACTTCAACGCAGTTCGTGTTCGCCCCTTCGCTGTAGCTGCTCTTACGCCACTGCCTCGCCTCCGGGTGCACTCTGTTCCTCCCGCAGTCGGTCGTAACGGTCCGCCCACTTGGCGAACACCAACCGCGATTCTTCCTCACTCAGAGCCACCCGGTCGAGGTCGTTGCAGCATCGACGGAACCGGCCCGTGGTGGCGAAATCATCCGAGAACAGGGCCACCGGACCACAGTCGACGTAGGAGACCGGCGGGTGGTCGGCGAAGGTCATGAAGCTGAAGGCGGAGTTCAGCGACGCCGGCAGCGCGGCCGCGAACGTCACCAACCTCACGCCACCCCGGAACAGCAGTTGCAGCATCTGCTCGTACATCACCTGGGGGCCACCCGCCGCACGCATCAGGGCCGCCTCGTGGATGAAGAACCGACCCCGTGGCGGTAGGGGCTTGTCGAAGATCTCCTGCCGGACCATCCGCTCAGCCACGCAGCGCTCACCTTCCGGTGTGCTCATCATGCCGCGCGCGTAATCCGCAGTCTGGAGCAGTCCGGGGATGGTGATGATCTCGTACGACCAGATCGTCTTGGCGGTCTGCTCGTGGAGGAGCAGGGCGCGCAGGGCGTCGGGCATCGCGAGTTCGTGTTCGCGGACCAGGTGGCCTGCGTTCGACTCCTCGGCCAGGGACATGATGTGGTCGTAGGTGGGCTGGTCGGTGCGGAGGTGGCCGACGTAGCGGGCGATGTCGATCGAGCTGGTGCCCCGCGTGCCCCGTTCCAATTTGGATATCTTCCCGGCCGACCATCCCAATTCCTCGACCAGGGCACCGAACTTCACCTCTGACTCGTAGCGGGCGCGCCGAAGGGCGTCACCCAGTTCGCGGCTGAGCGCATTCGACATGCGTGAATCCATGCGGGCACGCTAGGACTGTCCCGCCGGTCTCTACCAGCCTCAACCGGTTTTTCCACCCCATGGGGCCACAGTTGTACCCGAGGGGCGGCTCGTTTCCGCTCGCTTTTGTTGCGCGGGCGCAACAAAAGCGAGCGGAAACGACGCGCCACTACTTGGTGGCCAACCTCAGCAGCGCCCACAGCTGGGCGATCGCGTCGTGGTCACCGGTGGTCGGCCTCAGGTCCCGGTCCGGGATCCGGCCCCACAGCCAGCGGTACAGCTGCATGGGCGTGCCGCGCACCTCGGCGTCCGCGGTGGGACCTTCGTCGGGCAGCAGCAGGTGCGCGGCGGCCGGTTCTGGGCCCGTGGCGGCGATCCAGGTGCGGCCCGGCGTGCCGATGGCCACCGAGCCCAGCCGGGTGCCGCGGACGCCCATGAGGTCCAGCCGGTGCCCGAGCCAGAGCGACAGGATCTCGTCGATGCCGTCCTCGGCCACGTCGTCGTCCACGGGGTCGACCGGCAGCCCGGCCGCGCCCTGGACGTCCATCCGGTGCACGGTCGACTCGTGCGCCAGCCGCCGCGCCCAGAAGTTGTGGTTGCGCTCGGCGGGCCACCACGTCTCGCACGGGTCGTCCGGTTCGCGGGCCCGCAGCGCGCGCACGAGGTCCCGGACCCCTCCGCGCACGTACTCCGGCAGTTCCTGCCCCTCCTCGGGGTCCTGCTGCCACACCAGGGGTTGGCTGCCCTCCCTCAGCCACGTCGACACCATCCGGTACGTGCTGCCCACGTGCCTCGCGGTCTCCCCGAGGTTGAGCCCGGGACAGGCGGGCACCTGCCGTTCGGGTCGCTGCCCCTCCGCGGCGGCGGCCAGGCGTTCGGCTTCCAGCTCCACAACGTCGATCAGGCGGTCGTAGGCGACCAGTCCCCTGCTCACAGTCCGTCCTCGTACGTGATCTCGTCGACCGAATAGGTGAACCGCGCCGCTGGGCGCGTCAGGTCGTCCGCCGTGCGGGAGGCGGGCCGGGCGCCGGGTGCGGGCGGGCCGGACCACCGGCGCCGGGGGGGATCGGGAGGGGGAAGGTCGATGACACCCTCGCGGCCTCCTCGCGGCGTCGGACGGCGACGACCGCCGCGGGGAGACGGCGGCACTTGGCGGTGGGGCGCTTCCCCCGCCCCACCGCCAAGGCATAGCTCGAACAAACGTTCGAGCAGCACCAGCCTAGCCTGCGAGCCCGGCAGTCCTCAACCCGGAGCCGCGTGGTCTCATGAACGGGTGAGCGCACTCGACCACCCCGGCATCCGCAAGGTGGCCGCCGCCCTGGCCGAAGCGGGGCATCCTCAGGCGGCGGACGGGATCCGCGTGCTGGCCGACGCCGTCCGCACCGCCGCCGAGGCGGCCGCCGCGGTGGGCGTGCCGGTGGGCGCGATCGCCAACAGCCTCGTGTTCGCGGCGGTCCGCGGCGGCGTCACCGAGCCCCTGCTCGTGCTCACCTCCGGCGCGCACCGCGCGGACCAGGACCTGCTGGCCGCGCTGGCGGGCGCGGACCGCGTCGAACGGGCCACGCCCGCGTTCGTGCGCGAGCACACCGGCCAGGTGATCGGCGGTGTCTCGCCGATCGGGCACCCGACGCCCGTGCGGACCTTCGTCGACACCGCGCTGGAGCGCCACGAGGTGGTGTGGGCCGCCGCGGGTCACCCGCACGCGCTCTTCCCGACCACGTGCGCGGAACTGGTCGAGCTGACCGGTGGCACGCCGGCGGAGGTCGCCCAGTGACCGCCGCGCCGGCCTGGCGGCTGGTCGAGCTGTCCGCGCGCGAGCTGAACGCCCGCCTCGGCGAAGCGCTGGAGCTGTACGTCAGCGCGATGAACTACCCGCCCGGCACGGCCGAGCAGCGCGCGCCCATGTGGCTGGCGCACATGCTGCGCGACGGCTGGCGGTGCGTGGTGGCGCTCGGCGACGAGGACGAGCTGATCGGCATCGGCTACGGCTACCGCGGCGCGGTGGGCCAGTGGTGGCACGAGCAGGTGCGGCAGGGGCTGACCATGGTGGCCGGGCTCGACGCGGTCGAGGAGTGGATGCGCGACTACTTCGAGCTGACCGAGCTGCACGTGCTGCCGGGCGCGCAGGGCCGCGGCATCGGGGAGCAGCTGCTGCGCAGCCTGCTGGCGGGCGTGCCGAACTCGCGGGTGCTGCTGTCCACACCGGAGGGACCGAGCAAGGCGTGGCGGCTGTACCGGCGGGTGGGGTTCGCGGACGTGCTGCGGCACTACCAGTTCACCGGCGACCCGAGGCCGTTCGCGGTGCTCGGCCGCACGCTGCCGGTCGACTGACCGATAAAAGCTGACAGATAACAGCTGACAACTGGCAGACGACAACTGACAGATGACAGATGACAGCGAATGTCAGTCGATCGGGGCCGTGGAACGACGAACGCGGGTGGCCCCTCAAGGGACCACCCGCGTCCGGTGAACCTGCCTAGAAGGGCGAGACGAAGCCCGTCGCCTTCAGGTACCTGCCCGCGTTGAGCCCTTCGATCGGGCGCAGCTTGGAGTACACGACCCGCTCGCCGAAGTTGCCCTCGACCGTGCGGACGTGGGTGGCCTTGCGGCCGGTCCGGTCGTACTTCACCTCGACCACGAGGGCCACGTGCGCGTGCATGTCCGGGTAGTTGCCGTAGACCACGGCGTCACCGGGCGCCACGTCCCGCTCGGCGATGTCCTTCCAGCGGCCGTTGGCCCTGCCCCACTTCTGCCAGTACGTCGCCCAGTGGCCCTGGTCGAGCACCGACCCGCCGGGCGCCGGGCGCATGGACGGCCGGTCCGGCACGCCCGCGGCGGTCCACGCCCAGTTGACGAACACGCCGCACCACTCGGCCGGGCGCAGGATCCCCTGGCCGGGCAGCTGGTACTTCTCCGGGTAGTAGTTGCCCCGGCCCTCGCGCTGACCGACCTCGCGCAGGGCGTGGTCCACGATGTCCTGCCGGACCCGCCACTGCGCCTGGTCCGAGACCGCGCCGGGCTGCGCGTGCGCCGGGGCCGCGCCGAACAGCAGCGCGCCGGCCAGCACGACGCCGAGCGCCGCGCGCATGGGACGTCTGCTCATGCCTCCCCCCTCTCCTCGCCCGCACATCCAACACCGGATCGGGTGACCTCGTCGTGAGGTCCAGGTCACCTCACACCCGTTGGGGTCAGAGCTCGGCGAGCCGCTCACGAAGAGTGTCCAGCCCCATGGCGCCCATTTCCAAGGCGCGCGAGTGAAAACCCTTGAGGTCGAAAGTGCCGGCGTGGCGCGCGCGGGCGTCGTCGCGGGCCGCGAGCCAGAGCCGCTCGCCCAGCTTGTAGGACGGGGCCTGGCCCGGCCAGCCGAGGTAGCGGTCGATCTCGTCGTGCACGTGGGCCGCGTCGGTGATGGTGCGGGTCAGCATGAACTCCAGGCCCAGGTCCGGGGTCCAGCGCTCGCCCTCGTGGAAGCCGGTGCCGCGCGGGATCTCCAGCTCCAGGTGCATGCCGATGTCGACGATCACGCGCGCGGCGCGGAACAGGTGCGCGTCGAGCATCCCCAGCAGGTCGCCGTCGTCCTCCAGGTAGCCCAGCTCGCGCATCAGCCGCTCCGCGTAGAGCGCCCAGCCCTCGCCGTGCCCGGACACCCAGCACATCAGGCGCTGGAACTCGTTGAGCTGCTCGGCCTGGTAGACGGCCGTGGCGACCTGGAGGTGGTGGCCCGGCACGCCCTCGTGGTAGACGGTGGAGACCTCGCGCCAGGTGGAGAACTCCTGCTTGTCGTCCGGCACGGACCACCACATGCGGCCGGGCCGGGAGAAGTCCGGGGTGGGGGCGGTGTAGTAGGCGCCGACGCCGCCGCCGGGCGGCGCGATGCGGCACTCCAGCCTCATCAGCTCGTCGGGCAGCTCGAAGTGCACGTCGCGCACCTCTTCGAGGGCCTTGTCCGACAGCTCCTGCATCCACGACCGGAGCCCGTCCTTGCCCCGCACCAGGTAGCGGGGGTCGGCGTCGAGCGCGGCGGCGGCCTCGGCGAGCGTGGCGCCCGGCTTGATCCGGTCCGCGACCTGCTTCATCTCGGTCTCGATCCGGGTGAACTCCTCCCAGCCCCACTGGTAGGCCTCGGCCAGGTCGAGGCGGGAGCCGGTGAAGTAGCGGGACTGGAGGCGGTAGACGTCCTCGCCGACCGCGTCCTTGGCCGGGGCCCTCGGCGCGAGGTCGGCGCGCAGGAACTCGGCGAAGTCGCCGTACGCCTCGGCGGCGGCCCTCGCGCCCGCCTCCAGGTCGGTGCGCAGCGCGCCGTCCGCGGTCGCGCCGGCGATCATCTTCGCGAAGAACGACGCGTCACCGGTGCGGCCCGCCCACGTGTCGCACTGCGCGGCGACCTTGGTGACCTGCCGCAGGGCCGCCACGCGGCCGGAGTCGGCGGCGCCCGCGAGGCCCGCGCGCAGGTTGGCCAGCGCGTCCGGCACCGCGGTCAGGCGCTTGGCGATCACCGCCCAGTCGTCGGCGGTGTCGGTCGGCATGAGGTCGAACACCTCGCGCATCGACTGCACGGGGCTCGCGATGACGTTGAGGTTGCTCTGCGACAGGCCCGCCTCGTGCAGCTCGACCTCCAGGCCGATCCGCTCCTGGAACACCGCCTTCGCGTCGGCCTCGGACTTGTCCGCGGGCTCGGCGGCGTCGACCGCGGCGAGCGCCTCCTTCGACAGCTCGTAGCGGGCGGCGTGACCCTCCGGCGAGAAGTCGGTGAGCCGGTCGTCGTGGCCGGGCTTGCCCATGAAGGTCGCGGTCAACGGGTCAGCTGCCGCGTAATCGGCGACGAACTGGTTGCTGATGCCGTGCACGCCGGCCGAGGAGGTTGCCATGCGCCGCACGTTACCCGCGGGTCAGGTCACCCCGACAGGTATTTAGCCACGCGTACGATCGTGTCCCAGCGGTCAACTTTTGACGACTGCCGGCAGGATGGCCGGGTGCCAAGGGCCTCCGCGCTCCTCCTGCCCGTGATCCTCCTCGCGGCGTTCGCGCTGACGGGGTGCGTCCGGCTGCACGCCGCGATGGCGGTGTCGCAGGACGACCGCGTGTCCGGCGAGATCACCGCCGCGACCCCGCCCGCCCGGGACAACGACCCCGGCCCGCAGCTGAAGGTGCCGGAGGAGCTGGCCGCCCGGGTCACCACCAAGCCCTACCAGCAGGACGACTACGTCGGGACCCGGGTGTACTTCAGCGCGCTGACCTTCGACGAGGTCAGGGTGCTGGCGGCGGCCACCAGCGCGTCGTCCAGCCGGTACCAGCTCGCCTTCCGGCGCTCGGGCGACCTGGTGACGCTGTCCGGCTCGGTCGACCTGACCCAGGTGCCGCCGGAACGGGCGGACGTCCAGGTGAAGATCGCCTTCCCGGGTGAGGTGATCGACACGAACGGGCGAGAAGAGGACAACGCCACGATCGCGTGGGCGCCGAAACCGGGCCAGGCGTCGATGCTCACCGCGACCGTCCGGTACGCCGGGGCCAACGCCGTGTCCTACTTCGGGTGGACCATGCTGGTGGCCGGGTTGACCGGTGGGGCGGCGCTGATCGTGCTGGTCCTGGCCCTGGTGTCGCACCGGCGGAACCTGGTCGCCTGACCGGGTGTCACACCCCGGGCGGCCGCGCCGTCCTGGTGGCATGAGGATGAACTTCGCCGCGGCGGCCCCCGAGGCCTACCGGCTGATGATCGAGCTGAACTCCTACGCCGCCGAGAACGTCGACCACACCCTGCTGGAACTGGTGAAGCTCCGCGCCTCGGTGCTCAACGGGTGCGCGTTCTGCGTCGACATGCACACCACCGACGCGGTGAAGGCGGGCGAGAACCCGCAACGGCTGTTCGCGGTGTCCGTGTGGCGGGAGTCGAGGTTCTTCAGCGAGACCGAGCGGGTGGCCCTGGAGCTGACCGACGCCGTGACGCGGCTCGGCGAGCACGGCGTGCCGGAGGAGCTGTGGGAGCGGGCGGCCGGGACCTTCGGCGAGAAGGAGCTGGCCGACCTGCTGGCGCTGGTCATCAGCATCAACGGCCTCAACCGGCTGGCGGTGACGCTGGACTCGGCGACGGAGCGGAAGTTGAGGAGCTGAGGGGTGTCGAGGGGCCGTCCCGACGGCCCCGTTCAGCTCGGCACGCGAGCCGGGACCAGGCCGAGCCTGCCGACCACCTCGCGCGTCGCCTTCGAGCGGTTGAACGTGTAGAAGTGCAGGCCCGGCACGCCCTCCGCGAGCAGCCGCTCCCCCATTTCGGTCACCAGGTCCACGCCCGCCGCGCGGAACGCCGCCGGGTCGTCGACCAGCGGCTCCAGCCGGCGCGCCACCGAGGGCGGCACCGGCGCGCCGGACAGCTCCACCGACTTGGCCAGCGTCCGGGGCGTGGTCAGCGGCATCAGGCCGGGCAGCAGCACCGTCTCGCAGCCCGTCGCCGCCACCCGGTCGCGCAGCCGCAGGAAGTCGTCCGGGTCGAGGAACAGCTGGGCGATCGCGAAGTCCGCGCCCGCGCGCAGCTTGCGCACCAGGTGCTCGGTGTCCTGGTCCAGGTCCCGCGACCGCGGGTGGCCGTAGGGGAACGCCGCCACGCCCACGCAGAAGTCGCCCAGCTCGCGGCACAGCCGGACCAGCTCCTCGGCGTAGGTCAGGCCCTCCGGGTGGGCCACCCACTCGCCGTCGGGGTCGCCGGGCGGGTCGCCCCGGACCGCGAGGATGTTGCGCACCCCGACGGCCGCGTACCAGCCGATGACGTTGCGCAGCTCGGCCACCGAGTGGTCGATCGCGGTGAGGTGCGCCATCGGCACGAGGGTCGTCTCCTGGACGACGCGGGCGGTGGTCCGAACGGTCCGGTCGCGCGTGGAGCCGCCCGCACCGTAGGTGATGGACACGAACGCCGGGTCGAGGGCCTCCAGCTCGCGGATCGCCCGCCACAGCACGGCCTCGTCCGCCGTGTCGCGCGGCGGGAAGAACTCGACGGAGAAGACGGGGCTTCCCCCGCTCAGGCGCTCGATGACGGACGTCATGGGACCAGCGTAGATGCCCGCTCGCAGCGTGGGACAGTCCTTCCACCTGCTGGACCACCCCCCGGTTGGGCGGCCGAGCGGCGCAGAGGTGACGATAGGGGCGTGCCGCCCCACCCTTTGGACCTCGAACTGCCCAAGCACGTCGACGCCGCCCTGACCGGCTACCTCGCCGAGCGGCGGTCACTGGGTGAGCGCATGGAGGCGAACTTCACCGGCGTGGTGGACGCGCTGGCCGACTTCGTCCTCGGCGGCGGCAAGCGCGTCCGGCCCACCTTCGCGTGGTGGGGCTGGCGCGCGGCGGGCGGCGACCCGGACACCGAGCTGGCGGGCCGCGTGCTCATCGCGGTCAGCTCGCTGGAGCTGATCCAGGCGTGCGCCCTGGTGCACGACGACCTGATGGACGCCTCCGAGACCCGCCGCGGGATGCCGACCGTGCACGTCAGGTTCGCCGGGCGGCACCGCGCCGAGGGCTGGCTCGGCGAGCCCGAGCGGTTCGGCCTGGCCGCGGCCGTGCTGATCGGCGACATCGCCCTGGCCTGGGCGGACGACATGCTGTTCGCCGCCGGGCTGCCCACCGACGCGCTCCAGCGGCTGAGCCTGCCGTGGCGGGACATGCGCACCGAGATGCTGGCCGGCCAGTACCTGGACGTGCTGACCCAGGCGCGCGGCGACGCCTCGCCGGACGCCGCGCTGCGCATCGACCGGCTCAAGACCGCCGCCTACACCGTGGAGCGACCGCTGCACATGGGCGCGGCCATCGGCGGCGGCTCGCCCGAGCTGGTGGCCGGGCTGCGCTCGTTCGGCGCGGACATCGGCGTGGCGTTCCAGCTGCGCGACGACCTGCTCGGCGTGTTCGGCGACCCCGCGGTGACCGGCAAGCCCGCGGGCGACGACCTGCGCGAGGGCAAGCGGACGCTGCTGGTCGCGCTGGGCATGGAGTACGGCGCGGACGTGCTGCACGACGCGCTGGGCCGCCCCGACCTGGACGAGGTCACGGTGGCCGCGGCGCGGGCGCAGCTGGAGGAGGTGGGCGCGGTGGCCGCCGTCGAGGCGCGGATCGCCGAGCTGACCGAGTCGGCGCTGCTGGCCCTCGACCGGGCCCCGGTGGCGGAACCGGCGGCGGAGCGGCTGGCCGAGCTGGCGGTCAGCGCCACGAAGCGGGCCTACTGACGATGCGGGAGGTCTCGGGTCGCACCGACCACGTCGTCGTGGTCGGCGCGGGGCTGGCCGGGCTGTCCGCGGCGCTGCACCTGCTCGGCGCGGGCAGGCGGGTCACCGTGGTCGAGCGGGACGACGTGCCCGGCGGCCGGGCCGGGCGGCTGGACCTGGGCGGGTACCGGTTCGACACCGGCCCGACCGTGCTGACCATGCCGGAGCTGGTGGACGAGGCGCTGAACGCGGTCGGCGAGTCGCTGGCCGACCGGCTGGAGCTGCTGCCCGTCGAACCCGCCTACCGGGCCCGGTTCGCCGACGGGGCCACGCTGGACGTGCACGCCGACGCCGCGGCGATGGAGGCCGAGGTGCGCCGGTTCGCCGGTCCCCGCGAGGCCTCCGGGTACCGGGCGCTGCGCCGCTGGCTGACCGAGCTGTACCGGGTGGAGCGCGACGAGTTCATCGGCGCGAACTTCGACTCGCCGCTGGACCTGCTCACGCCGCGGCTGGCCCGGCTGACCGCGCTGCGCGGGTTCGCCCGGCTCGAACCGGCGGTGGCGCGGTTCATCTCCGACGAGCGGCTGCGGCGCGTGTTCACCTTCCAGTCCCTGTACGCCGGGGTGCCGCCGCGGCGGGCCCTGGCCGCGTACGCGGTGATCGCCTACATGGACACCGTGGCGGGCGTGTACCACCCGCGCGGCGGGATGAGGGCGCTGCCGGACGCGCTCGCGGCGGCGGCCGGCGACGCCGGCGCGGAGTTCCGCTACGGGACCAGGGTGGCGTGGCTGGAGCGGATCGGCGGCCGGGTCACCGCCGTGCGCACCGGGCACGGCGAGCGCATCCCGTGCGACGCGGTCGTGCTCACCCCGGACCTGCCGACCTCCTACCGCCTGCTCGGCCACCGCCCGCGCCGCCCGCTGCCGGTGACCTGGTCGCCGTCGGCGGTGGTGCTGCACGCGGGCGTGACGCGCACCTGGCCGGAACTGGCGCACCACACCCTCTTCTTCGGGGACGCGTGGGAGCGGACCTTCGCTGAGCTGACCCGCCGCGGCACCCTGATGAGCGACCCGTCGCTGCTGGTCACCGCCCCTCCCGGGCAGGGGATGTTCGTGCTGGCCCCCGCGCCGAACCTGCGGCGGTCGGCGATCGACTGGGAACGCGTCGGCCCCGCCTACCGCGACGAGCTGGTGCGCACGCTGGAGGCGCGCGGCCTGACCGGGTTCGGCGACTCGATCGAGGTCGAGCACCTGGTCACGCCGCGCGACTGGGCCGCCATGGGCCTGGCCGCGGGCACCCCGTTCTCCGCCGCGCACACGTTCGCGCAGACCGGGCCGTTCCGGCCGCGCAACCTCGTGCTGGACAACGCGGTGCTGGCGGGCTGCGGCACCACGCCGGGCGTGGGCGTGCCGCCGGTGCTGATCTCCGGCAGGCTCGCCGCCCAGCGGATCACCGGCGCGGGCGCGCGGCGGCGGGCGGTCGCGCGCACGTGACGGACCTCGCCGCCGCGCGCACCGCCGAGGTGACCGCCGGGGCGCCCCGGGAGCACGACGTCCGGGCAACCCGCGAGGGCTGCCCGGACGTGGGGCCGGTGGTTCTCGGGTGGTGCGGCTCAGAAACCCATCGACTGCGCCCGCCTCTTGACCTCGCGGCCGCGGTCGCCGCGCAGCGCCTCGATCGGCGTACCCGGCAGGGTCTCGTCGTCGGTGAACAGCCAACGCAGGATCTCATCGGTCGAGTAGCCGGAGTCGCGCAGCACCGTGATGGTGCCGGGCAGTCCCTTGACCACGCCTCCGGCGGCGAGGAACTGGGAGGGGACGACCAGCACGCCGTCGCGGCGCTCGGCGAGCAGTTGACCGTCGCGCAGCAGCTGGTGGACTCGGGTGACGGGCAGGCCGAGGCGCTCGGCGACCTCCGGCAGGTTCAGGACTTCCAGGTCGGGAGCCAGCACGTCGGCAGCGGCAGGAATCGCACTCACGTGCGTCACGATGCCACAACGCCGAGAGCGACGCCCTGCGCCAACCGGGTGGTGGCCTTACACCTCCGGGTCACCCCTCGGACACCCCCCGTTCCGCCCGACTTTGACACGGAGCCCACACGCGCGCGTGGGACCATCCAGCGCACGGCAATCGGTCGGCACCACCCACCGTACGATCCACGGCTGTGGAAAGGTCGGCGACGAACGTGATCGGCGGGCTGCTCGAACAACGCTACCGGGTAGGCGCCCTGGTGGCGCGGGGCGGCATGTCCGCCGTCTACCGGGGCGTGGACACGCGCCTGGAGCGGGACGTGGCCATCAAGGTCATGGACCCCAGGTTCTCCGCGGACCCGCAGTTCGTCGCGCGGTTCGAGCGCGAGGCGCGAGCCGCGGCGAAGCTGCACCACCCCGGCGTGGTGCAGGTGCACGACCAGGGCGTCGACGAGGACCGCGTGTTCCTCGTCATGGAGCTGGTCGAGGGCGGCACGCTGCGCGACCTGCTGAACGAGCGCGGCACGCTCGACGTGCCGCTCGCCCTGACGGTCCTGGAGAAGGTGCTCGCGGCGCTGGCCGCGGCGCACCGGGCGGACCTCGTCCACCGGGACGTCAAGCCGGAGAACGTGCTGATCGGGCGCGGCGGCGCGGTGAAGGTCGCGGACTTCGGCCTGGTCCGGGCGATGTCGGCGGCGGGCGTCACCAGCGACTCGGTGATCCTGGGCACGGTCGCCTACCTCTCACCCGAGCAGGTGACCACGGGCAACACCGACGCGCGCAGCGACGTGTACTCGGCGGGCGTGCTGCTGTACGAGGTGCTGACCGGCGCGCCGCCCTACGTGGGCGACAATGCCATCTCCGTGGCCTACCGGCACGTGAACGACGAGGTGCCGCCGGTGACGGGCGTGCCGGCCGAGGTGGCCGAGCTGGTGCGCCGGGCCACGCGCAAGGAGCCGTTCCTGCGACCGGCCGACGCCGACTCGTTCCTGTCCGAGGTGGAGGCGGTCCGGGCCAAGCTCGGCCTCATGACCGCGGACGTGCCCACGCCCGTCGCCGCGCCGGTCCGGCAGCCCGCCGGCACGCCGCCGGGCGGGGTGCCGCTGGGCGGGCCGCCCTCGGGTGGGACGCCGGCGGGGGCGCCTCTGGCGGGAGCGCCTCTGGCCGGGGCGCCTCTGGCCGGGGTGCCTTTGACCGGGACTCCGTCGGGCGGGGTCCCGCTGCCCGGCGCTCCGCTGTCCGGGGTCCCGATGTCCGGTGTCCCGCTGCCCGGCTCTCCCCTGCCCGGCGTTGCGCTGCCCGGCGCCGCGCTGTCCGTCTCCCCGCTACCCGGCGGTCCGCTGCCCGGTGCGGTGCTGCCCGGTGCGGTGCTGCCCGGCGCTCCGCTGCCCGGTGCGGCGCCGGTCGCCGCGGGTGACCCGACCGCCCAGCACGCCGCCGTCGCCGGGGAGCCGCTGACCCAGCGGGTCGTCCTCGACGACCCGACCGCGCGGCAGGTGCCCGCCCCCACCGCGATGGAGCAGACCGTGCGCGTCGCGCCGGTGGGCGTGGGCGCGCCCGCCGCGTTCGCCGAACCGACCGTGCCGGTGCACCGCCCGAACCCGCTCGCCACGCCCGTCGCGGGTCCCCAGGGCACCCGGGCGATCCCCCGCGCCGCCCTCGTCCCGCCGCCCGAGGCGCCGCTCACCGCGCCCAGGCCCAGACCGCGGCGCCCACCGCGCAAGAAGAAGACGCCCGAGCAGCTCCAGGAGGAGCTGCGGGCGCGCGGCAAGCGGCAGTTCATCACCTGGCTCAGCGTCGTGGTCGTGGCGGCCGTGCTGATCGGCGTCACCACCTGGTGGTTCTCCATCGGCCGGGTCACCAGGGTGCCCGAGCTGGTCGGCAAGGACGAGGCCACGGCCGTCGCCCTGATCGAGGGCGCCTCGCTCAAGTACACGCAGACCATCGAGAAGAGCGACACGGTCCCCGCGGGCCAGGTGATCAGCGTCGACCCGCCGGCGGGCACCGAGGCCAACATCGACGACCTGGTGCGGCTCGTGGTGTCCGGCGGCAAGCCCGTGGTGCCCCAGGTCCAGCCGGGCGTCGACACCGCGGCGGCGGAGCGCGAGATCACGTCGGTCGGGCTGAAACCGCAGGTCAACCCCGCCCAGGACCAGTTCAGCGACCGCGTGCCCAAGGGCAAGGTGGTCACCCTGGACCCCTCGCCCGGCACGCCCGTGCCCATCGGCTCGACGGTGACGATCGTGCTCAGCAAGGGCGTCGAGCCCAAGCCCGTGCCGAGCGTGACCGGCAAGTCCAAGGACGAGGCGTTCGCCGAGCTGTCCGCGGCCGGGTTCGAGCCGGTCGAGGGGCCCGAGGAGTTCTCCGAGTCCGTGGACGCGGGCAAGGTGGTGCGCACCGACCCGGCGGCCGGCTCGAACGTGACCGGCAACGACCGGCGCGTGACCGTGTTCACGTCCAACGCGGTGACCGTGCCGCAGGTCGAGGGCAAGCGGGTCGACGAGGCCAAGCGCGAGCTGGAGCAGGCCGGGCTGAAGGTGGACGTGCAGTTCAACGACCGGGGCCGGGCGCGGGTGGTCAACCAGTCCGTGCGCGCCGGGCAGCGCGTGCCCAAGGACACCCGGATCGTGTTGATCGCGCTGTGACCCGGTAGTGGAACGGCCCCCCACCTCCGCGGAGGTGGGGGGCCGTTCTGCACGAGGAGCGCTCAGGGCCGCTCAGGGTCGCCCGGAACCGCTCAGCCGCGGAGCATCTCGGCGACGAGGAAGGCCAGCTCCAGGGACTGCTGGGTGTTCAGGCGGGGGTCGCAGGCGGTCTCGTAGCGGCCGGCCAGGTCGGTGTCGGAGATCTCCTGGGCGCCGCCCAGGCACTCGGTGACGTCCTCGCCGGTCAGCTCGATGTGGATGCCGCCGGGGTGCGTGCCCAGCCGGCGGTGCACCTCGAAGAAGCCCTGCACCTCGTCCACGATCCGGTCGAAGTGCCGGGTCTTGTAGCCGGTGGAGGACTCGTGGGTGTTGCCGTGCATCGGGTCGCACTGCCAGATCACCTGGTGCCCGGAGGCGGTGACCTTCTCCACGATCGGGGGCAGCACGTCGCGGACCTTGCCGTTGCCCATGCGGCTGATCAGGGTCAACCGGCCGGCCTGGTTGTGCGGGTCCAGGCGCTCGACGTACTCCACCGCCATCTCCGGCGTGGTCGACGGGCCGATCTTCAGGCCGATCGGGTTGGCCAGCAGCTCGGCGAAGGCGATGTGCGCGCCGTCCAGCTGGCGGGTCCGCTCCCCGATCCACAGGAAGTGCGAGGACAGGTCGTACAGCTTCGCCTGGTCACCGCCGGTGTCGAGGCGCAGCAGGGCCCGCTCGTAGTCCAGCAGCAGGGCCTCGTGCGAGGCGAAGATCTCCGTGGTGTGCAACGACACGTCGTTGACGCCGCACGCCGACATGAACCGCAGGCCCCGGTCGATCTCGCCGGCCAGCGCCTCGTACCGCTCGCCGGCCGGCGAGGTGCGCACGAAGTCCTTGTTCCAGTCGTGCAGGCGGTGCAGGTCGGCCATGCCGGCCGAGGTCATCGCCCGCAGCAGGTTCATCGCCGCGCCCGCGTTGGCGTAGGCGCGGATCATCCGCGACGGGTCCGGCACCCGCGCCTCGGGCGTGGGGACCAGCGAGTTCACGATGTCGCCCCGGTAGGACGGCAGGCCCAGCGCGTCGATGCCCGACGAGCGCGGCTTGGCGTACTGCCCGGCGATGCGCCCGATCTTGACCACCGGCAGGCTCGCGCCGTAGGTCAGCACCACCGCCATCTGGAGCAGGGTCCGGACGTTGGCGCGGATGTGCGGCTCCGTGTTGTCCGCGAACGTCTCCGCGCAGTCACCGCCCTGGAGCAGGAACGCCTCGCCCCGCGCCACCTCGGCCAGGTTCTCGCGCAGGCGGTCGACCTCGGCGGGCACGGTGATCGGCGGCACGCTCTCCAGCACCGCGCGCACGCGGCGCACCTGCTCGGGATCCGGCCACTCCGGCTGCTGGGCGGCCGGGCGGGTGAGCGCGTCGTCCAACCGGTCGCGCAGCTCGGGCGGGAGGGGCGGAAGCTCGGGAAGCGTGTCCACGGGCACGTCCACGGTCCAGTTCACACGTTAAAGATAGCTGTCCACACTCCAGGACGGACGCGGGTCCGCCTCGGCATGATGTGGCTCATGCCTGACACCCGGTTGGATGATCGGACGGCCGCCCGGTTGCTGTCGGTGGCGGTGGAGAACCTCCTGCGGGACCACCCCGCGCACTGGACGCACGTGATCGCGGACGATGCCGAGCTCGTGCCGCAGCGGCAGCTGCACCCGATCTTCGCCGGGTCGTTCGACTGGCACTCGTGCGTGCACCAGACGTGGCTGGCGGTCCGCCTGCTGCGGTTGCGGCCGGGGCTGCCGGGCGCGGACGAGGCGCGCCGCGTGCTCGACTCGCTGATCACCGCCGAGCACGCGCGGGTCGAGGCGGCGTTCTTCGACGGGCCGAGCGGCGGGTTCTGGGAGCGGCCCTACGGGTGGGCGTGGCTGCTGGTGCTGGACGCGGAGCTGCGCACGTGGGGCTCGCCGTGGGCGGAGGAGCTGCGACCGCTGAGCGAGGTGCTGCGCGACCGGTACCTCGCCAAGGTGGTCGGTTCGCGGCTGCCGGTCCGCACCGGGACGCACGGCAACACGGCCTTCTCCACCGGCCTCGTGCTCGACGCGGCGCGTGCCGCCGGTGACGAGGAGCTGGCGGCGGCCTGCGCGGCGGCGGCGCTGCGCTGGCACCGGGAGGACGCCGGGTACGGCGGGTTCGAGCCGAGCGCGGGCGACTTCCTGTCCCCCGGCCTGACCGAGGCCGACCTGATGCGCCGGGTGCTGTCCCCGGCCGACTTCGCCGACTGGTTCGAGGCCTTCCTGCCGGACCTGGAGGAGGCGCGCTGGAAGTCGCTGCGCGAGCCCGTGCCGGTGGACGAGCCCGGCGACCCCTACGGCTCGCACCTGGTGGGCCTGGCCCTGTCCCGGGCGAGGCAGTGGCGACAAATCGCCGCCGCCCTCCCCCCTCTCCACCGCTACACCGCCCTGGCCGGGGACGCCGCCGAGTCGCACCGCGAACTGGGCCTGCACCACGTCTTCGGCCACGGCTACTACGCCGAGCACTGGCTGGGCACCTTCGCCGCCCACCTGGACCTGAACGCCTTCTAACCCCGCGTGTCCTCCACTCCGGCATCGCGTGTCCTCCGGTCGGACACCGCGAGTTGCGCATTCGGGACCGGCGGCGCGGACCCGAAGGTGCGGCATGAAGTGCCGGAGCGGAGGACACGCGATGTCCGAGTGGACGACACGCGATGCCCGAGTGGACGACACGCGATGCCCGAGTGGACGACACGCGATGCCCGAGTGGACGACACGCGGATGTGGAAAGGCACCCCGGACCTCGTCCGGGGTGCCTTGGCCGGGTGGATCAGCCGAAGAAGACTTCGGCTTCCTGGTAGCGCTCCAGGGGGACGGTCTTCAGCTCCGCCGTCGCCTCCGACAGCTTCACGCGCACGATGTCGGTGCCCTTCAGCGCCACCATGACGCCGAAGTCGCCCTCGGCGACCGCGTCCACGGCGTGCAGGCCGAACCGGGTGGCGAGCACGCGGTCGTAGGCGGTCGGGATGCCGCCGCGCTGCACGTGGCCCAGCACGACCGCGCGCGACTCCTTGCCGGTCCGCCCGGCGATCTCCTCGGCCAGCCAGGTGCCGACGCCGCCCAGGCGCACGTGGCCGAACGCGTCCTTCTCACCGGAGTGCAGCACCTCGGCGCCGCCCTCGGGGATCGCGCCCTCCGCGACCACGATGATCGGGGCGAACTGGCGCTCGAACCGCCGCTCCACCCACTGGACGACCTTCTCGACGCTGAACGGCCGCTCGGGCACCAGGATCACGTTCGCGCCGCCCGCGAGGCCCGAGTGCAGCGCGATCCAACCCGCGTGCCGCCCCATGACCTCGACGACCAGGGCCCGGTGGTGCGACTCGGCCGTGGTGCGGAGCCGGTCGATCGCCTCGGTGGCGATGTGCACGGCGGTGTCGAAGCCGAACGTGTAGTCGGTGGCGCCCAGGTCGTTGTCGATGGTCTTCGGCACGCCCACGACGCCGATGCCGTCGTCGGTGAGCCGCTTCGCGACGCCCAGGGTGTCCTCGCCGCCGATGGCGATCAGCGCGTCGACACCGTTGTCCTTGAGCACCTGGCGGATCTTGTCGACACCGCCCTCGACCTTGTACGGGTTGGTGCGCGACGAGCCGAGGATGGTGCCGCCCCGGGTCAGGATGTCCTCGACGTCGGCGAGGCCGATCGGCTTGGTCAGGTTCTCGATCGGGCCCTGCCAGCCGTTGCGGAACCCGAGGACCTCCCAGCCGTGGACCTCGACGCCCTTGCGGACGACGCCGCGGATGACGGCGTTGAGGCCGGGGCAGTCGCCACCGCCGGTGAGCACACCAATGCGCATTTGCTTAGCCAATCTCTTCTCGTGGCGTGGGTCACCCAAGACTGACACGTGCTGGATCGGTGCAGCAAGCGAGGGTCCACCAACCGGACGGAGAACACACCGCGACGGTTGGGGAAAACCTCGGTTACGGCGTTCGGAACCGATCTACGGCCGCGTGGAGAAGCCCCGCTTGAGCCGTTCGACCTCGATCACCTTCCACCGCTCCAGGTTGTGCCGGGCGTCGGCCAGCGCGTCGTGCGCGTCGGCGGGCGGCTGCGGCAGGCGGGGCTTGCCCACGTCCTCCCAGCGCTGCCGCAGGTCGCGGGTGAACCGGGGCAGGCAGCGCGGCAGCGCGGGCATCGGGCCCCACAGCTGCGCCAGCGCGACGTGGTCGTAGGCGGCGAACCACGCCCACAGCTCGACGTCGTCCCGCTGGGCCTTCGGGCCGCCGAGGAAGTCCAGCAGGTCGTTCCTGATGCGCTCCCGGCTGCGCCACGCCCGGTCGGCGGGAGGCGGCAGCTGGTTCAGCACGTTGGCCCGCACCCACGGCCCGGCCTTGGCCGGGTCGAACTCCGTGGAGACGGCGTAGAACTCGCGACCCTCCTCGTCGACCACGCCGATGGAGACGAGGTCGATGGTGACCCCGTCCTCGATGAACTCACAGTCGTAGAAGAACCGCACCGCACCACCCTAGGTGGCGATCAACCGGCCTTCGCCTCGGGCAGGCGATCGGGCCGCTCCGGGGTCGTCCCGTCGGCCTGGACCTCCTTGGCCTTGGCCGCGTAGACGTCCACGTACTCCTGGCCGGACAGCTCCATCAGCGCGTACATGATCTCGTCGGTGATCGAGCGCAGCACGAACCGGTCGCCGGACAGGCCCTCGTACCGGGAGAAGTCGAGCGGCTTGCCGATCTTGATCCGGATGGGGTACGGCCGCCACATCTTCGAGCCGATGGGGTTGGCCTTGTCCGTGCCGAACATCGCCACGGGGATCACCGGGGCGCCGGACTCCAGGGCGATCCACGCGACGCCGACCTTGCCCTTGTAGAGGCGGCCGTCGGGGCTGCGGGTGCCCTCGGGGTAGATGCCGAGCAGCTTGCCCTCGCGCACGATCCGCACGCCCGTGTCGAGCGCGCTCTGGGCCGCCGACGCGCTGGACCGGTCGATCGGCACCTGGCCGACGCCGGAGAAGAACCAGCGCTTGAACGTCCCCTTGAGCCCCTTCCCGGTGAAGTACTCGATCTTGGCCGGGAAGGTCATCCGGCGCGAGAGCTTCAGCGGGAGGAAGAACGAGTCGGAGACCGCGAGGTGGTTGCTCGCCAGGATCGCGCCACCCTCCGCGGGGATGTTCTCGGCACCCTCGATGATCTTGGGCCGGAAGAACAGGTTCAGGAGCGGCCCGAGAAAGATGTGTTTCATCAACCAGTAGAGCACCGCTGGGAGCGCCTCCTCGACGAGCTTGATCCCCGACGTCAGCCTACGGAGCCGACGGCCCAAACCACAACGAAGCCCGGTGCGCACGCGGTACGGTCGAAGTCGTCGCCCGGCTGTCGTACCCGCAACGCGGCGGGCACGTGGGACGATGGAACTCCTGGACCCGCCTGTCACGGCTTCGGAGGGTGGAGCACGCCGATGAACTCCCGACGCGACTCTACCGACGGCCCCGAGGACGTCGACGCCACCTTCGCCGAGATCGTGGCCGGGCTGGAACGCGAGGGCGTCGGCAAGCGCGCCTGGTTCGACGGCGAGGACGACCACGACGAGTCGGAGGACGAGGCCGAGCCCGCCCGCCCGGTGCGGCCCGAGGGGCAGCCGGCCGTGGCCACGGTCGAGGACGACCCCGCGGACGCCGACGACGACCCGGACGACCCCGACAACCACTACATGCCGCCCGACCCGCCGCCGCTGCCCGCGCTGCGACCCGGCACGGTCGCCGCGCTGCTGGTGATCCTGCTGGGCGTGGTGGTGCTGCTGTTCCCCGGCCTGTTCGGGCTGAGCGGCGCGCTCGGGACGCCGCTGGCGCTGATCGTCATCTGCGCCGGCGCGGGGTGGCTGGTGCTGCGGATGCGCAGCGGCCCGCCGCCGGACTCCGGGTGGGACGACGGGGCCGTGCTCTGAGCGGGAACGCCTGAGCGGAACCCGTCGAGCCGAATCCGTCGAGCGGAACCCGCTGAGCAGGGCCCGCCGAGTGAAGACCCGGGCGGACTTAAGTGGAGCCGCCGACGACCATCCGGATGGTGAAGCCGTCCGCGTCCCGGCTCAGGGACACGTCGCGGCACGTCCGGTGGGTCAGCCACAGGCCGAGGCCCGCGGTCGTGGTGCGCTCGGTGGGCACCAGGCCCGCGGTCGGCGAGGCCGGGCCCTCGCCCCGGTCGGCGACGGCCACCACGACGTGCGCGTCGTCCGCCCAGACGCGCAGCCGCGCCGGCGGCTTGCCGTGGGTGAGGGCGTTGGTCACGGCCTCGCTCGCGGCGTAGACGACGTCGTCCAGCTCGTCCCTGGTCAGGCGGGTGGCCACGCAGGCGGCCGACACGGCGCGCCGCGCCTCGGCCGGGCTCGGGTCCAGCAGGTCGACCAGCGGGTGCTCGACCTCCAGCGGGTCCCGGTCCGGCTCCGGCCAGGTCCAGGACCCGAGGTAGTCGGGGTTGGCGAGGTGCCGGCCGCCCGCGCCGGCCACCCTGGGGTGGGCGCGCAGGACGTCGGCCAGCACGTCGGCGGGCGTGGTCCGCAGGTCGTAGGGGCACAGGCCCCACAAGGGGACCTCGGCGAAGATGTCGTTGACCGCGGCCTCGTAGCGGGACCACCAGTCCCACGAGGCGCCCGTGCCGGTGTGCGGCACGTCGCCCACCACGCGGATCTGCGCGACCCCGGCGTACTCGGCGAAGACCTTCCGGTACTCCAGGATCGTGTCGGTGGGCCGGGAGTACTGGTCGGAGCCGGGCAGGAAGCGGAGGGCCGAGGGGTCGGCGACCCGGTCGCGGAGGAGGCGCTCGTTGGCCGCGCCGCACGCGACGAGGACAGGCTCGCCGGCCGACACGCCCTCGTCGAGGAACGGCACGACCAGGGCCTGGAAGTCGGCGTCGCTGCCGTAGAACGCGGTCTCGTGGAAGTAGCCCTCGTGCCCGCGGGCCGCTCCGGTCCTCATTCGGCCTCCACCCTCAGTCCGGGCACCCCCACCAGCGCGGCCAGCCGTGCCGGGGCCGAGCGCCGCGTGCGCAGCACCACGTCGCCGTCCGCGGCGCGGGACAGGGCGAACAGCGCGTGGTGGTCGATGAACTCCAGGGACGACCCGTCCACGACGACCGGGCCGCCGCCGGCGCGCAGGTCGGCGCGGTCCAGGGCGCGGGTGAAGTCGTCGCGGCTCTCCAGGTCCAGCTCACCGTCCAGGGCGACCCGCGCGTGGGGCACCGCGTAGAGCCGGAACGGCGAGCCGCCCGTGCCGCTGGCCGGGTGCAGGCAGGCCAGCTGGCCGATGGCCGACGCGGGCAGCTCGGTCCGGTCGTAGGCGCACATCGCCGCGAACGGCTCGCCCGCCATGTACCGGTCGACCAGGTGCTCGTACCGGCAGAACGCGTCCAGCGCCTCGTCGCCGCGGACCATCGGGGTGGCCTCGGCGGCCACGCGCAGGCCCGAGAAGCCGTCGGCCAGCGCGGCCCGGGTCGCGGCGGCGTAGGTGGCGACCTGCTCGGCCGGGGTCACCGCGCCGCCGTCGCCGTAGGTGTCGTCGATCGACACGACGCGCAGCGCGCCGGAGTCCAGGGCCGCGCCCAGCTCGGCGACGTGGGAGAGCAGCTCTTCGGTCGGGCCTTCGGAGACGTACCAGCACCGCTGGCCCAGGGCCAGCCCGTCGGCCAGGAACTCGACGGCGCGCCGGCGGAACTCCGCGGGGTCGTCGTAGGGCCAGCAGATGTGGTCGTGCAGCCCGAGCCCCCTGGTGGCGTGGAGGACGCCAGAGGTGCGCATTCCGCGATGCTACGCCGCGCGGCGCGTCAGCGGACCCGCCCGTTGCGCGAAGTCAGCGGCGCCACCTCGCGCGCGAGGGTGGCCACGCCGACGATGCCCGCGTCGTCGCCGAGCTGGGCCGTGCGGAGGCGGGCCAGCGGGCGGTGGCCCGCGCCGGTCACCACCTCGGCGTAGCGCTCGCGGGCGTCGTCGAGGAACAGCGGCGCGGACTCGGACACGCCACCGCCGATGACCACCACCTCGGGGTCGTACACGTCGGCGACCAGGGCCAGCCCGTCACCCAGCCACCGGGCCAGGTCGGCGACGGCGCGCTGCGCCAGCGGGTCGCCGTCGCGGGCCGCGCCGGCCACCCGGCGGCCGGTCACCTTGCGCGGGTCGTCCGCGGCCTCCCGTGCCAGCACGGTGGACAGGCCGGGGTGGCGGGCCAGCAGCTCCACGGCCGTGGCGCCCAGGGCGGTGCCGCTGCAATAGCGCTCCCAGCAGCCGCTCTTGCCGCACGGGCAGGGCCTGCCGTCCGGCACGAGCCGCAGGTGGCCCAGCTCGGGCGCGACGCCGTGCGCGCCGCGGAACACCTCGCCGTCGACCAGCAGCGCCCCGCCGATGCCGGTGCCCAGGGCCACCAGGGCGGCGACCCGGGCGCCGCGCGCCGCGCCGAAGCGGTGCTCGGCCAGGGCGGCGGCGTTCGCGTCGTGCTCCAGGACCACGGGCAGGCCCACGCGCCGGGCGATCCGCTCCGCGACCGGGGCCCGCCGCCACGCCAGGTGCGGCGCGAACAGCACGGTGCGCCGGTCGGGCGCGACGAAGCCCGCGACGGCCAGGCCGACCGCCGACACGGGGTGCCGGGACGCCAGCTCGGCGACCGCCGCGCCGATCGCCTCCTCCAACGCCTCCTCGCCGGCGGGCGTGCCCGCGCGGGCCGTGTCGAGGACCGAGCCGTCGCCGTCCACGACGCCCGCGCGCACGCTGGTGCCGCCGACGTCGACGCCGACGGTCAGCACCGGTCCGCCCGGCCCCGACCCGCCTAGCACCGGTTCCGCCGGACGACCCGGATGTGCTGGACGCGCGGCCTGGCGGGGCCCTCGGGCTGCTCGGGCCGCTCGTCCGCCGCCGGCGCGGCGGGCGGTTCGGCCAGCGCGGCCCGCAGCACGGCGATCAGGCCCGCCACGTGCTCGGCGGCCTTGGCGGCCAGCTCCGAGCGGTCGCCGCGCGCCAGCGCCACCGCGTTGCACAGCGGGCACCAGCCGCAGCCGCCCGCGTCGTGCCCGCCCTGCTCGGCCACCCGGTGCAGCCAGGGCTGCGCCCGTTCGGCGGCGGCGTCGAGCAGCAGGCGCAGCTCCTCGACGAGCGTCGGGTCGGCAGGCTTCCGGTCCACGCGCCTCACCGCATCCACAGGTCGGGGTCGGGTGCGAACCGCACCGCCAACCCGGTGTCGTCCAGCTCCGCGCCGGTCACCGCGCAGCGCTTGAGCAGCGACGGCAGCGCGATCAGCTTGCGCCTGCCGTCCACGGTGACGGCCAGCTCGTCGCCCACCCGGGCCAGGTCCAGGTCCGAGTCGCCCACGCGCAGCGCGAGGCGCAGCGTGTACTCCAGGTCGCCGGTGCGCTCCACCTCCAGCAGCGGCACGTCCGGCGCGCCGCCCTCCAGCGGGTCGCGGCCGCCGTAAAGGCCCTCGGCCACGTCCAGCAGGGCGTCGGGGCCGACCGGTTCGACCGCCCGGTGCTCGACGGTGCGCACCTCGCCCAGGTCGGCGAGCCCGTCCAGCACGGCGTCCTGCTCGGCGCGGCGGGTGCGCAGCCAGGTCGCCGCCGCGCCGGTGTCCGCGCCGGGGTGCGGCACGACCCGGTTGGCGACCACGCCGTCGACCCGGATGCCCTGGAGGGCGAGCGCGGTGACGGTGCGGCGGGTCTCGGCGGCGACCACCCGCTCGGGGGTCAGCACGAGCCGGACGCCGGTGGTCGGCGAGGTCAGCAGGTCGCGCAGCTGCTCCAGGCCCTCCGCGAGCCTGCCGAGCGCGTCGGCGGTGTCGTCCCAGCGCTCCACCGAGCCGCTGCCCGCGACACCGGCCAGCAGGCCGCGCACCACGCGCCGGTGGGCGGGGAACAGCCGCTCCAGGTAGGAGGCGAACGCCTCGGGCAGGGCCAGCAGGCGCAGGGTCTCGGCGGTGGGGCCGCAGTCGACCACCACCACGTCCCACGTGCCGCCGCGGGCCAGGCGCCGCACCTCCGAGAGCGCGAGCAGCTCCTCCACGCCGGGCAGCACGGTCAGCTCCTCGGCGTCCAGCTCGTCCACGCCCGCGCCGGCGAGCACGGTCCGCAGGTGGCCGCGCAGGTCGCGCCACGCGTCGTCGACGAGGGCGCGGGGGTCGACCTGCGCGGCGTGCAGGCCGTGGTCGACCTCGGTGGCGTGCGCGGGCAGCGGCGCGCCGAGCGCGTCGCCCAGCGAGTGGGCCGGGTCGGTGGACACGACCAGGGTCTTGCGGCCGCCGGCGGCGAGCGCGACGGCGGTGGCGGCGGCGAGGGTGGTCTTGCCGACCCCGCCCTTGCCGGTGAACAGCAGCAGCCGGGCGGTCACCGCGCGTTTTCCACCCGCCGCTTGAGCTCCTTGAGCGCCGTGTCCATGATCATTTTCTCGGCCTTGCGGCGGAACAGGCCGATCATCGGCACCACCAGCTGGACCGACAGCGTGTAGGTCACCTCGGTCGAGCCGCCCTTGGGGCTCAACGCGTAGGCGCCCTCCTGCGACTTCTGCATCTGGCCCCGCACCAGGTGCCACGAGATGCGGTTCGCCGACCACTCGTCGTAGGCGAGCACGTACTCGTCCTTGATCGGACCCTGGTCGATGTTGAACTTCACCTGGGCCGCGCGGCCGTCCGCCCCGTCCTCCAGCACCTCGGTGCGCTTCACGCCGTTGGCCCACTCCGGGTAGGCGTCGAAGTCGGCGATGACCGCCACGATCTCCTCGGGCGTCGCGTCGATGACGATGGACTGGGTGGACTCGTCGGCCATGCGGGGAGGCTACCCGGTGGTCGGGTTCACCAACGCAGCACGTGGGGCGTGCCGGTGCGCTGGAAGTGGCCGACGTTGACGCACTCGGTCCAGCCCAGCCGCACCCTCCTGGCGAGCGGCTGGTGGACGTGCCCGAACACCGACCACCGGGGCCGCACGCGCTCGATCACCCCCACCAGCGACGTGGAGCCGCGCTCGGGCCTGCGCGCGACCACGTCGTAGGTCAGTTCGGGCACCGCGGGCGGCACGTGCGTGCACAGCACGTCCACCTCGCCCAGGGCCTCCAACGCCGCGCCGAAGTCCTCCTCGGTGCGCAGGTAGGGCCGCCACGGCGCGCGCCGGTTGGGCACGAAACCGCGGTCGAGCACGGCGCCGCCCGCGAAGCCGAACCGCAGGCCGCCGATCTCGGCGGTCCCCCCGTCGAGCACGTGCACGCCGTCGCCGGCGAACAGCGGCCACAGGGACGGGTCGTCGACGTTGCCGGGCGTGGCGTAGGTGGGCGCGCTCATCACCGCGAACAGCTCGGTGTACTGCTCCAGGATCGCCTCGCGGACCACCTCGGCGGCGTTGTCCAGGCTCTCCCACAGCGACCGCATGTAGTGGACGGTGTCCGCGCCGACGTGCCCGCGGCGCAGCCTGGCGAACACCTCGACCTTCTCCCGGCCGAACACCCGACCGAGGATCCCCTTGCCGTGGTCGTGGTAGTCGACGAAGTCGACCAGGTCGCCCAGGACGACCAGGGCGTCCGCGCCGTCACCCGCGCGGGCGAGGGCCTCCGCGTTGCCGTGGACATCAGAGACGACGTGAACCCGCACGAGTGGGGAATCTACGGCAGGGCGGGCGCGACACCCGGAGGGCGACCGGCCTCCAGGGTCGTCTTCAGGCCCAGCGAGACCTCCTTGGCGGCCAACTGGCGCCGCCGCACCTCCCGCCGGACGCGCTTGGCGGGCGGGTCGCCCGGCAGGTCCGCGCGGAGGAAGTAGTGCAGCAGGGTGCCGTCCAGGACGGGCTCCAGCCACACCTCCATCGTCCCGACCAACGCGCCGGCGACCGTCCAGCGCAGGCCCTGGACGCCCCGGTCGGCGTACACGTCGAGGGTGAGGTCGGGCCAGTACCCGCGCCACGCCGGCGGCTGCGCGAAGGCCGCCGCGACCACGGCCGGCGGCACCGCGAGGAAGGTCTCGTCCACGACGTCAACGCTGGGCACGGGTGGGAAGAGTGCCACGACACGGTCACGGAACCGTCGCCCGGCCTGGTGTATCGCCGGAATCACAGGCTAAGTTTCCCCACCGGTAACAACCAACGTCCGGAGGTTGACGTGCGCGAGTTCAGCGTCCCCGCCACCGCCACTGTGGCCGCCGAGGAGAACCTCACCGACATGGTGTGGGCGAACGCGGAGCGCTTCGGCAACGCCGTCAGCTTCCGCCGCCGCGTCGAGGGGACGTGGGTGGACCTCACCGCCCGCGACTTCGCCGCGCAGGTGCTCGCGGTGGCCAGGGGTCTGCTCGCGGCGGGGCTCCAGCCCGGCGACCGCGTCGGCCTGATGTCGAAGACCCGCTACGAGTGGACGCTGCTCGACCTCGCCATCTGGCACGCGGGCGGCGTCGTGGTGCCCATCTACGAGACCTCGTCGGCCGAGCAGGTCGAGTGGATCCTGTCCGACTCCTCGGCCAAGGCCGTGTTCGTGGAGACCTCGGAGCACCGCGCGATGGTGGAGCCCTTCGCCGGCGGCCTGCCCGAGCTCAAGCACGTGTGGCAGATCGACGGACCGTCCGGCGACGTCGGCGGCGCGATCGAGGAGCTGACCGGGCTGGGCGCGTCGGTGACCGACGAGGACGTGCACGCCCGCCGCAAGGGCGTCGCCGCGGACGACACCGCGACCATCGTCTACACCTCGGGCACGACCGGCCGGCCCAAGGGCTGCGAGCTGACCCACCGCAACCTGCTGTCGGAGATCCGCGCGGACATCACCGCGTTCCCGCGGCTGATGCAGGCGGGCAACTCGCTGCTGCTGTTCCTGCCCCTGGCCCACATCCTGGCCCGCGCCATCGCGCTGACCAGCGTCTACGCCCGGGTCACGCTGGGGCACACGCCGGACGTGAAGAACCTGGTCGAGGACCTCCAGTCGTTCCGGCCCACGTTCGTGGTGGCCGTGCCGCGCGTGTTCGAGAAGGTCTACAACGGCGCGAAGCAGAAGGCCCACGCGGGCGGCAAGGGCAAGATCTTCGACGCCGCCGAGGCGACCGCCGTGGCCTACAGCCAGGCGCAGGACGGCGGCGGCGCGGGCCTGGGCCTGAAGGTCAAGCACGCGGTGTTCTCGAAGCTGGTCTACAGCAAGCTCCAGGCGGCCCTGGGCGGGCGGTGCCTGGCGGCGGTGTCCGGCGGCGCGCCGCTGGGCGAGCGGCTGGCGCACTTCTTCCGCGGCGTCGGCGTGCCGGTGCTGGAGGGCTACGGCCTGACCGAGACCAGCGCGGCGGCGTGCGTGAACACGGAGGCGGCGTTCCGGGTGGGCACGGTCGGCCGCCCGCTGGCGGGCACCTCGGTGCGCATCGCCGAGGACGGCGAGATCCTCGTCAAGGGCGAGGTGGTGTTCCGCAGCTACTGGAACAACGAGAGCGCCACGTCCGAGGCCCTGGAGGACGGCTGGTTCCACACCGGCGACATCGGCAAGCTGGACGGCGACGGCTTCCTCAAGATCACCGGCCGCAAGAAGGAGATCATCGTCACCGCGGGCGGCAAGAACGTCTCCCCCGCCGTGCTGGAGGACCGGCTCCGGGCGCACCCGCTGATCAGCCAGTGCATGGTGGTCGGTGACGCGCAGCCGTTCATCGGGGCGCTGGTCACCATCGACCCCGAGTTCTTCCCGACGTGGAAGGAGCAGAACGGCAAGCCGGCGTCGGCCGAGGTGGCGGACCTGGTGGACGACGCGGCGCTGCGCGCGGAGATCCAGTCGGCGGTGGACGAGGCCAACGCGGCGGTGTCCAAGGCGGAGGCGATCAAGAAGTTCCGCATCCTGCCGGTGGACTTCACCGAGGCGGGCGGCGAGATGACGCCGAGCCTGAAACTGCGCCGCTCGGTGGTGGCCAACACCTACAAGCAGGACATCAAGGCCATCTACGAGGACTGATCGCCCTGCCCCCGGCAGGACTCGGCCACAGGTACAGACGGGTGGCCCGCACCATTTCGGTGCGGGCCACCCGACCCCCAGTGATCGCGTATCCGCTGACGCGGACCCGATGAGTTGTCGTCCCGGTCCCCCAACCGGGACGTCTTGAAGACTGCCGTAGTTCGCTGTCGTATCGCTGACGCGGTGATGACTCGCGGTGTCAGCGCTCGCCCTAGGCTGTACCCGGCAGGGTGCGACGAGGGGACGCGAGCGGATGGGGTCTGGGCCGTGGTTCGGTCTTCTCGGCCCGCTTGAAGTGCGCATACAGGGTCAGCCGGTGCCCGTGCGGGCCGGGAAGCACCGGGCGCTGCTGGCCGCGCTGGCGTTCCGCGCGAACCGCGTCGTCTCAATTGGCGAGCTGGTGTCGTTCCTGTGGGGCGACGACCCGCCGGCGCGCACGCGCGGCACGTTGCAGACCTACGTGATGCGGCTGCGGCAGCTGCTCGGGGACCCGTCGCTGATCCGGACCACTTCGGACGGCTACCGGTTGGTGGTGCCGCCCGAGCAGGTGGACGTGCACCGGTTCACCGCCACCGCGAGCCGGGCCCGGCAGGCCGCGCGGTCGAACCGCCTGACCGAGGCGTCCGACCTCTACGCCGAGGCGCTGGGCCTGTGGCGCGGCCCGGTGCTGGCGGACGTGCCCTCCGACGCGCTGCGCGACGACGAGGCGCCCCGGCTGGCCGAGCGGCTGCTGGTGGCGCACGAGGAGCGCGTCGACGTCGAACTGGCGCTGGGCAACCACGAGCGCGTGGTCCCGGTGCTGCGCGCGCTGACCACGGACCACCCGCTGCGCGAGCGGTTCTGGGCGCAGCTGATGATCGCGCTGTACCGGGGCAGCAGGCAGGCCGAGGCGCTGGAGGCGTTCCGGCTCGTCGACCGGGTCCTGGACGAGCAGCTGGGCATCGAGCCGGGCGCGGCGCTGCGCGAGCTGCACCAGGCGATCCTGGTGGGCGACCCGAGCCTGGCCGCGCCGGCCGGGCGGGTCGCGCCGGACGTGCCGGACCAGCTGCCGCCCGAGGTGCCCGGGTTCGTGGGTCGCGTCGAGGCGGTGGAGCGGATCTCCCGGCTGGTCGCGCCGGACGGGCAGCGCACCGCGGTGCCGATCGTGGTGCTGACCGGGGTGGCGGGCGTGGGCAAGACGGCGCTGGCGGTGCACGTGGCGCACCGGCTGCGGGACCGGTTCCCGGACGGGCGGCTGTACGTGGACCTGCGCGGGTACTCGGTGGGGCCGCCGACACCGGTGGTCGACGTGCTGACCCGGTTCCTGCGGGCGCTGGGCGTGCCGCCGGAGCAGATCCCGGTGGACCCCGACGAGCAGAGCACGCTGTTCCGGTCGCTGCTGGCCGGGCGGCGGATGCTGCTGGTGCTGGACAACGCGGCGGCGCCGGACCAGGTCCGGCCGCTGCTGCCGGGCGCGGCGAGCTGCCCGGTGCTGGTGACCAGCCGGGACGACCTGCGCGGCCTGATCGCCGTCGACGGCGCCCGGCGGGTCGGGCTGGACGTGCTGGAGCCCGCCCAGTCGCTGGCCGTGCTGGGGAGGTCCGGCGCGGCGGCGGAGGAGCTGGCCCGGCGGTGCGGGCACCTGCCGCTGGTGCTGGACGTGGCGGCGGCCTCGGTCGGCGGCGGTTCCGTGGCGCGGTACCTGGACCGGTTGGACCACCGGGACCCGCTGCACCTCGCGCACGAGGCCCTGCCCCCGGCGGCGCGGCGGCTGTTCGGGCTGCTCAGCGTCGTGCCGGGGCCGGACTTCACGCCGGAGGCGGCGGCCGCCGCGGCGGACGTGCCGGTCGCCACGGCCGCCGCGCTGCTCGACCGGCTGGCCGAGGCGCGGCTGGTGCGGTCGGTGGGCGGCCGGTACTCGTTCCACGACTCGATGGCGCGGTTCGCCGCGTCGGTCGCCGGTGACGTGGCGCCCGCGCGCCTGCGGCTGCTGGAGTTCTACGTGCGGGCGGTGGACCACTGCGCGGAGCTGCTGTACCCGGACCTGATGCGGTTGCCGTCGGCGGGCGGCGGCGGCGCGCGGCCGGCGGGGGTGGACACGGCGGCGCGGGCGCGGGCGTGGCTGGACGCGGAGCGGGCGAACCTGGCCGCGGCGATCCGGTCGGCGGCGGAGCACGGGCCGGCGGCGGTGTCGTGGCGGCTGGCCGACGGGCTGCGCGGGTACCTGTGGATCGGCAAGCACGTGACCGACTGGCTGCTGACCGCGCAGTACGGGATGGACGCCGCGCACGAGCAGCGGGACGTGGCCGCCGAGGCGGCGATGCACCAGAACCTGGGCACGCTGCACTGGCGGCTGGGCGACTTCGCCAAGTCGATCGCGCACTGCACGCGGGCGGTAGAGCTGCACCGGGTGACCGGCGACCTGGCGTCGGAGGCGGGGGTGCGCGGGAACCTCGGCGTGGTGCGGCTGGAGGCGGGCGACCTGGCGTCGGCGCGCAACGACCTGGAGACGTGCCTGGCGCTGAAGCGCGAGTCGGGCGGGCCGCGGTCGGGTGAGACGGGGGTGCTCACCGGGCTGGGGGTGCTGGCCATCGAGACCGGCGAGCTGGCCGAGGCCGTCGACCTGCTGGGCGAGGCGCTGGCGGTCAGCGTCGAGCACGGGTTGCGGAGCAGCGAGATCACGGCGTTGACGCTGTTAGGCGTGGCGGCTCAGGCGATGGGTGAGCCGCAGCGCGCGCTGTCGCGCCTGGCCGACGCGTTGCGGTTGGCGACCGAGGCGGGATTCCGGGAGGCCGCGGCGAGGGCGCTGGAGGTCACCGCGTCGGTGCGGCTGGACCTGGGCGAGCACGCGGAGGCGCTGGACCTCGCCGACCGGGCGCTGGGCGAGCTGTGCGAGGGCGGTGACCAGCGGATCACCACGAACGTGCTGGTGGTGATGGCGTCGGCGAACCGGGGCCTGGGTTCGCTGCGCGCGGCGGACGGGCAGTTCCAGCAGGCGTTGACCAAGGCCCGCCGGATCGGCTACCCGTCGGGCGAGGCGCGGGCGCTGGTGGGGCTGGCGGGCGTGCGGCGGCTGCTGGGCGAGGCGGGCGAGGCGCGGGCCCTGGCCACCGAAGCGGTCTCCCTGACCACCCGCCTGGGCTTCCGCCTGATCGAGCGGGCCGCGCGCACCGAACTGGCCGCCGCGCACCGCGCCCTGGGCGACGACCTGGCCGCCACCACCGAACTGGACCAAGCCACCCACCTGCTGGACCTCCCCCCTCCACCCCCCTAACCCCGCGTGTCCTCCACTCAGGCATCGCGTGTCCTCCACTCAGGCATCGCGAGTCGAACACTCAGGTCGACCGTGTCCCACGTTCAGGACCCCCGAGTTCTACGTTCAGGCAGCCCTCGGGGGTGACGCGAACGTAGAACTCGGGGGTCCTGAGTGTTCGACTCGCGCGGTCTGAACGTTCGACTCGCGGTGTCGGAGTGGAGGACACGTGATGCCTGAGTGGAGGACACGTGATGTCCGAGTGGAGGACACGCGGTTAGAGGTGGGATTGGTCCGGGTGGTCGTCGGAGAGGGGGACGGCGCGGAGTTGGTCAGCCACGTCGGCCGGGTCCGCTTCCAGGGTGTCGGGGACGGAGGTGGAGGGGGTGTCGCGGCCTACGGCGGCTTCCTCGTCCAGGTCGACCCCCTCCGGTTCCGGCACGGCGGGGCGCAGCTGGTCGGCCGCGTCGTTCGACGGCGTCTCCGGACTCATTCGGTGATCCTCCCGAGGCGCAGGGCTAAGGCTCGCTGCCACCGTAGGCGGCGGCAGGCGCGCTCGCATCTTGTCGTCCGGCGGGTAGCAGGTGAGCGCGTCACCGCCGAGGCCGAACCGCTGCTCGACCCGCTGTCGGAGGAGGTCCCGGCGCAGCGGGACGAGCTGGAACTCGCGAGTTGACGGCCGCGCCTCGGGCGCGGGTACGACCGCGAGCCAGACCGGGACCGGGACCAAACCCAGACCGGGCGCGCCCCGCCCCTCGGGTTCAGCCGTTGATCAGGTTCGCCAGCCGGTCCGCCAGGTCGTCCCACCGCCAGTGCCGCGTGACCCACTCGCGCCCGGCCTCGCCCATCTTCGCCGCGGTGCCCGGGTCGGCCAGCAGCTCGGCCACCGCCGACGCCACCTCCGACACCTCGCGGCCGTCCACCACGCGCCCGGTCACGCCGTCGCGCACCGTCTCCGGCGCGCCGCCCGACCGGCCCGCCACCACGGGCAGCCCGCTCGCCGACGCCTCCAGGTACACGATGCCCAGGCCCTCGACGTCCAGGCCCCGGCCCCGGGTCCGGCACGGCATGGCGAACACGTCGCCCGCGTTGTAGTGCGCGGGCAGCTCCTCCCACGGCACCGAGCCGGTCAGCACGACGTGCTCCTCGACCCCCTCGGCCACCGCCAGCTTCTCCAACGCCGCCCGGTACGGGCCGCCGCCGACCACCAGCAGCGCCGCGCCCGGCACCCGCCGCCTGATCTCCGGCAGCGCCCGCACCAGCACGTCCTGCCCCTTGCGCGGCACCAGCCGGGACACGCACACCACCACCGGCCGGTCGCCGAGGCCGTAGCGGGCGCGGAGGTCGGCGCGGGCGGCCGGGTCCGGCCGGTAGACCGAGGTGTCCACGCCGGACGGCAGGTGCTCCAGCGCCGCCATCGGCCCGAACGCCGCGGCGAACCGGGACCGCGTGTACCGGCTCACGAACGTCACCACGTCCACATCGGACCCGATCCGGCGCAGCGCCTGCCGCGCGCCGGGCAGCATCGACCAGCCCACCTCGTGCCCGTGCGTGGACGCCACCACCCGCTCCGCGCCCGCCGACCGCAGCCACGGCGCCATCAGCGCCAGGGGCGCCGCCGCGCCGAACCACACGGCGTCGCAGCGCGCGCCGCGCGCGATGTCCGCCGCCCGGCGCACCACGTCGGGCGTGGGCAGCATCAGCGTGCCGGGGTGCCGCACCACCTCGAACGGCTGCACCTCGTCGAACTCCGGGTGCGAGCCCGCGGGCGAGGTCCACGACGGCGCGTACACCACGAGGTCCGGCAACCGCACGGCCAGGGCGTGCAGGTAGGCCTGGATGCCACCGGGCCGGGGCGGGAAGTCATTGGTCACCAGGAGGGTCCGACGCACGCGCACACGTTACGGGAACGTCGCCGCCAGGTACTCGCGCCAGCCCGAGACCAGCTCGGCGACGCCCCAGCCGGTCAGCTCCGGCAGCAGCTCGTCCACTTCGGACGCGGGCGCCCGCGCCAGCCGCCGGTACAGCTCCACCAGGCCCGGTTCGCCCAGCACCGACGCCAGGTACTCGTTGAGCGACCACGCCTGCTGGTAGGCCAGCTCCATGTCGGGCCCGCGGAAGTCGGCGTCCGAGGGCAGCCCGGTCGGCGGGGCCTCGCGCACCGCGGCGGCCAGCAGCGGCGCGGCCCGCCGCGGCGGCACGCCGCTGCCCCGGTAGCCCACGTAGTCGGCGAACCCCTCCAGCAGCCACATCGGCGCGCCGTCCGCGGTCTCGCCGCGCACCGCGACGTGCGTGATCTCGTGCCGCAGCAGCACCCGCAGCGCGATCGGCGACAGGGCGCCCGCGCTGTCCGGGTTGAGCACGACCCGCTGGCCGCGCGCGGTGCGCGTGGCCGGGTCCACCCGGTCGGCCACGGCGACGCCCGCGATCGCGCCGGTGGCGAACCCTGGCCCGACCAGCGCGCTCATCTCCTCGACGCCGGAGGGCACCAGCACGGCCACCTGCCGCGCCCACGCCCGCCCCCACACCTCGGTGACCGCGCGCACCGCGCCGTCCAGCTCGGCCAGCGCCCGGCGCGCCAGCACCTCGCCGCCGGGGTGGGAGATCACGAAACCGCCGGGTCCGCCGTGCACCTGGCAGGGCCCGAAGTCCCACGGCCCGCGCCAGGTGCGCCTGCCCAGCGGCTCCAGGGCGGTGTCGGAGTTGAGGTACCAGCGGTCGCCGCGCCGGGTGAACAGGTAGGCCATGCCCTGGCCGCTGGGTTCGGCGTCCACGCCGCGCAGCCGGTAGGACAGCCGCACGCCCGGCGCCCACGCCTCGTCGGCGGCGGGCGGGACCAGCGAGGACAGGTCGGTCTCGCCGCTCCCCAGCAGGTAACCCCACTCGGCCAGCGGCACGGCGGCGAGGTTGCGGAACAGGTCGCGCTGCCGCTGCCGGAACCCGGGGTCGGCCAGCGGGTCGAGGTCGGCGGTGAACGCCGCCTCGTCGCGGGCGAGCAGCGCTCGGGCCCGCCGGTCGAGCAGCGACCGGACCTCGGTCACCCGCGCGGGCGCGGCCTCGGCGGCGGGCGCGGGCCGGTCCGGCGCCACGGCCGTGGCCAGGCCGCCCAGGAAGGTCAGGGCCACGAGCAGGGCCAGCGGCACCCGGTAGCGGCTCACGGCGCGGGGAAAGGGCGTCGGCGGGGCCATCCCGTCCAGGATGGCCCCGCCGGTCGCTCTTGTCAGCCCTCGATGCGGCGCATCGCGTAGATGGTGCCGGGGTTGGACAGCGGCACGATCTTCACCGGGACGCCGTCCGTGGAGGCGTGCACGACGTTGGCGTTGTCCACGGCCATGCCGACGTGCATTCCGCCGTTGTAGATGATCAGGTCGCCGGCGCGGACCTCGGCGCGGCTGACCGCGCGGCCCGCGCCCGCCTGGCCCTGGCTGGTGCGCGGGATGCTGATGCCCGCGAACGCGTAGGACTTCATGGTCAGGCCGGAGCAGTCCCAGACGCTGGGGCCGGTCGCGCCGTACTGGTACATGTCGCCGATCTGGTCCAGCGCGTGCTGGAGGGCCCGGCCCGCCGTGCCCGCGGGCACGGTCACGTTCGGCACGCTGCCCACCGACCGGAGCGTGGTGCGCTCCTGGGTGGTCAGCCGGTCGAGCTGGCTCTTGACCTCGGTCTTCTGCTTGTCGAGGTCGTTCTTGCGCGCCTTGATCTCGTCCGCGATGCGGATGGCCTCGTCGGTCGCGGCCTGCGCGTCGGCCTGCGCCTTGGCGGCTTCCTCGCGCGCGTTCTCGGCCGCGTCGACGGCGCCGGAGAGCCGGTCGAGCGCCTCGTCGTTGTCGGCGGCCAGCACGCCCAGCGCGGACATGCGGTTGAGGAAGTCCTGCTGGGACTCCGCGACCAGCAGCGCCGACAGCTGGCTGAACCGCGCGCCCTCGAAGGAGGCCTCGGTCAGCTTGTCGACCTGGCCCCGGAACTCCTCCTCGGCCGACTTGGCCTGGTCACCCTCCTGGGTGGCCTGGGTGAGGTTCTGGTTGGCCTGGTCGAGCTTGCCCTGGTTGAGGTCGCGCTGCTCCTCGGCGCGCAGCAGCTCCTCGTTGAGCTTGGTGGCCTGCTCGGCCAGCTCGTTGTACTTCTTCAGCGCCTCGGAGGCGTTCGCGGGGGTGTTCGGTTGCGCTCCGGCCGGTACGGGCATCGCGCCCACCGCCGCAGCGGCCACCGCCGTGGCCGCCATCGCCCCGCGCAGTCCGCGCTTGAGTCGTTGCGACGCCACAGTCGCGTGTGTCTCCTTCAGTGTGAACCGCCTACCGGTCCGGGCACGCGCAGGCGCCCGGCAGCTCAGCTGAACGTTTCCGGCTCGGCTCCCCGACAGGCCGATTCGGCGGTGAACCCGCGCCGCCGCCCAGGATGGTCGGCTGCCTCCGCGAGGTCTCGGCTAGGTTACGAAAAGTGAGCCCAATCGTCCACTAGCGGGGGACGCAAAACCTCAAGAGTTCACTTCCAGTACCGAACGGGCCAGCCGTGACCTCATGGTGTGACCCCCGGTGGTGTTAAAAACACGATCCGTGTCACACCCGGACGAGCCGGGCCAGGAGCACCGGCGAGGGCACCGGGTGGGCGCCCCGCCGCCGGACGGAGTCCGCGACCGCCCGGTCGGAGGTCACCACGACCACCGGCCGGCCCTCCGGTTCTGCGGTCACCAGCGCCCGAATCACGTCGTCGGCCAGCACGCCCGGGTCGCTGAACAGCACCCGCACCCCGCGCGGCGCGGCCGTCGGCACGGCCACCACGCCCGCGCCGTCGAACACCAGCGTCACCTCCGCGCCGGTGCGCGCCGCCAGCACCGCCAGCTGGTGCACCAGGCGGTCGCGCTGGTCGGACAGCGACAGCTCCGGGTAGCCCGTCTTGGTCACGTTGTAGCCGTCCACGATCAGGTGGACCGCGGGCAGCGCGAGCAACCGGTCCAGCGCCGCGGGGTCCTCCACCCGGCCGACCGCGCCCTGCGCCGCGCTGGCGCCCCGCACGAGGTCCGCCGGGCGCGGCCCCGAGCCGCCGAGGGCCAGCTCGCGGCGCAGGCCGTTCACCGCGCCGTCCAGGGTGTCCACCAGCAGCGCCAGGCGCACCTCGTCGGCCTGGCGGGCCTCCTTCGCGGACTGGCGCGCCACCTCGGCGTCGGCCGCGGCCCGCTGCGCCTTGGCGCGCTCGCTCTCGGCGCGCTCGCGCTCCCGGTCGCGCTCGGTGGTCAACCTGCGCACCTCGGCCTCGGCCTCCGCGCGCACCCGCTCCACCTCGACCGCCGCCGACTCGGCCCGGTCCTTGGCCTCGCGCACCCGCACGCCCTGCTCCCGCAACCGCTTGCGCAGCCGCTCCAGCTCGGCGTCGGCGCCCTGCCGGACCTGGTCCACCGCGCCGTCCAGCTCGGCCCGCTCCTCCCGCAGCCGCACCAGCTCGTGCTCCAGGCGCTCGGCCCGCTGCACGGCGGCGTCCCGCTCGGTCCGCAGCGCCGCGTCCGCCACGCGCCGGGTGACCAGCTCGATGAAGTGGTGCGCGACCTCCTCGCCCTGGAGGACCGCCGCCGCGCCCGCCGCCACCGGGTCGGGCGCGGTGACCTCCAGCGTCGCCGGCCGGTTGCGCTGGAGCCACTCCACGACGGCCGCGCGGAAGTTCGCCGACGACCGCAGCCCGGCGATGAGGGCCCCGCTGCCGAGCCGGGCGCGCTTGGTGGGCGCGAACCGCGCCACGGCTCGCAGCGACTGCGGGACGTCGACCTTCGCCAGGTCGGCCAGCGCGTCGGCGCTCAGCTCGGCCAGCCTCGTGCGCAGCGGCTCGGGCAGCGCACTCCAGTCCACAGTGGACTCGACGGGCTCGTCCGGTTCACCGGTGTCGAGCTCGTCCAGGGGCGCGGTCGGGTCTTGCACCCGTACAGGCTACGGCCCACCCTACCCATCCACCGATCCGGTAACACGGGGCAGCGGCGCTGACTGTCAGTACCGACCCACCGCACGACCGGCTGATCCCGCACCCGGTCGCCGACCCCCTCCCCGCCCGCTCCCTCCCCTCCCCTCCCTCCCTCCCGCTCCCCCCACCTCGTTTGTCGGTGGTGGCGGCTACCGTGCCGACCTGATGACCAGTCAACTCACGTTCGACGAACTGGGCACCCCGCTCCGCGACACCACGTTCGTCGTGTTCGACCTGGAGACCACGGGTGGTCGGGCGGACGAGGACGCGATCACCGAGATCGGCGCGGTCAAGGTGCGCGGCGGGCGGGTGCTCGGGGAGTTCGCCACCCTGGTCGACCCGGAGCGGGGCATCCCGCCGCAGGTCAGCGCGCTGACCGGGATCACGCAGATGATGGTCACCGGCGCGCCGCGGCTCACCACCGTGCTGCCCGCGTTCCTGGAGTTCGCGGCCGGCGCGGTGCTCGTCGCGCACAACTCCGGCTTCGACGTGGGCTTCATGAAGGCCGCCTGCCACCGCCACGGCTACGCCTGGCCCAAGCCGACCGTCGTCTGCACGGTCCGCCTGGCCCGCCGCGTGCTGACCCGCGACGAGGCGCCCAGCTGCCGGCTGTCGGCGCTGGCCGCGCTGTTCGGCGTGGCCGAGCAGCCCAACCACCGGGCGCTCACCGACGCCCGCGCCACCGTCGAGGTGCTGCACCGCCTGCTGGAGCGGGTCGGGTCGGTCGGCGTGCACTCGCTGGAGGAGCTGCTCGCCTACCTGCCCGAGGTGACCGCGGAGCAGCGCCGCAAGCGCACCCTGGCCTCGGACCTGCCCTCGACGCCGGGCGTGTACCTGTTCCGGGGTCCCTCGGACGAGGTGCTGTACGTCGGCACGGCCTCCGACCTGCGAAGACGCGTGCGGCAGTACTTCACCGCCAGTGAGGGCCGGAAGCGGTTGCGGGAGATGGTCGCGCTCGCCACGCGGGTGGACGTGGTCGAGTGCGCCCACCCGCTGGAGGCCGAGGTGCGGGAGCTGCGGCTGATCACCGCGCACAAGCCCGCCTACAACCGGCGCTCCAAGAACCCCAAGGGCGTGTGGTGGCTCGTGCTGACCGACGAGGCGTTCCCGCGCCTGTCCGTGGTCCGCGCGCCGAGGGAGGGCGCGTTCGGCCCGTTCCGGTCGCGGCGGCTGGCCGAGGCGGCGGCCGAGACCCTGCTGGAGGCCGTGCCGCTGCGGGCGTGCGCCCAGCGCATCCCGGCGCGCAACCCCTCGGGCGCCCCGTGCGCGCTCTACGAGCTGGGCCGGTGCAAGGCCCCGTGCGCCGGGAGGCAGTCGGCGGACGAGTACGCGCCCGCCGCCGACGCGTTCCGCAGGCTCGTCGCGGGCGTCGACACGGAACCGCTGGGCGTGCTGGCCGCCCAGCTGGACGCCCTGGCGGAAGCGCACCGGTTCGAGGACGCGGCCACCCGGCGCGACCGGGTGTCGTCGCTGGTGAGGGCGCTGGACCGGGGGCAGCGGCTGGCCGCGCTCGCCGCCCTGCCGGAGCTGGTGGCGGCACGGCCCGACGGCTCGGGCGGCTGGGAGTTCGCCGTCGTCCGGCACGGGCGGCTGGCGTCGGCCGGGGTGGCGCGGCGCGGCACGCCGCCGATGCCGGTGGTGGACGCGCTGGTGGCGGCGGCGGAGACCGTCGTGCCGGGCGAGGGCCCCCTGCTCGGCGCGCCGGGCGAGGAGGTGGGCGTGGTGCTGCGGTGGCTCGACCGCCCCGGCACGCGCCTGGTCCGCTGCGACGTGCCGTGGACCTCGCCCGCCGGCGGCGCCGGGTCGTGGCGGGGGTGGGTGGCGCGCGCCGACGCCGGTCGCGACCAGTACCGGGACGTGGGCCACTAGCATGTGGGCGGTCGAGAACCCCGACTGAGGAGGACCGCTGTGATCACCGCGATCGTGCTGATCCAGGCCGCCGCCGACACCATCCCGGACGCGGCGCAGGCGATCGCCGACATCGAGGGCGTCACCGAGGTCTACTCGTGCGCCGGCGACGTCGACCTGATCGCCCTGGTCAAGGTCGCCCGGCACGAGGACCTGGCCGACCTGGTGCCCGGCCGCATCTCCAAGGTGCCCGGCGTGCTGAACACGGACACCCACATCTCGTTCCGCTCGTACTCCAAGCGCGACACGGACGCGGCCTTCGCCATCGGCCTGGACGACGCCTGACCCCCACCCACGCGCGAGTCGTCCCCCCAGACCCCGCGAGTCGTACCCCCAGAACGCGCGAGTCGTACGCCCAGAACCACCGTGTCGTACGTCCAGAACGCGCGAGTCGAACGTTCAGGACCATCGTGTCGAACGCTCAAGACCCCTGAGTTCTACGTTCGCGCACCCCCGCCGACCTGCGCGGGGGTACCTGAACGTTGAACTCGGGGGTCCTGAACGCACGACACGGTCGACCTGGGCGTACGACTCGCGCGTTTGCGGAAGCACTTGGGCCCGGCTGCACCCCTGAAGAAGAGGGGTGCAGCCGGGCCCGTGTGGTGTTGGTCAGTCCTCGGGTTGGGACGGCTTGCCGGCCAGTTCGCCCGCGGACGCGTTCTCGCCGCTCAGCGCGTCGTTCCCCGAGACGCCGCGCTCGGCCCGCGCACGGGTCAGCGCCGTCGTCTCCTCCGGCGGGTCCGGGGTCAGGAAGCTGCCCGGCACCGGGTGCCCGGCCGACCCCAGCTTGTTCATCTTCTTCGGCACCGGCGCCGCCTGGTACTCCAGCGGCAGCGGGTGGCCGTGGTCGTCCACCGGGCCCAGCGGCTGGTGGACCTCGATGAACTCGCCGTGCGGCAGCCGCTTGATGATGCCGGTCTCCACGCCGTGCTCCAGCACCTCGCGGTCGGCCCGCTGGAGGCCGATGCAGAGCCGGTAGGTGAGGAAGTACGCCAGCGGCGGCAGCACCAGCAGGCCGATGCGGCCCATCCACGTCGTCGCGTTCAACGAGACGTCGAACTTGTACGCGAAGATGTCGTTCGCGCCCATGACCAGCAGCACCATGAAGTACGTGATGGCCATGACGCCCAGCGAGGTGCGGACCGGCACGTCGCGCGGGCGCTGGAGCAGGTTGTGGTGCGCGTAGTCCTTGGTGAGCTTCCGCTCGATCCACGGGTAGACCGCGGCGATGCCGGTCAGCAGCGGCAGGCCCAGCATGAACGGCAGGAACGGCTCGGGCACCGTGTAATTGCCCAGGTACAGCTCCCACGCGGGCCAGATGCGGACCAGGCCGTCGGTCCAGCCCATGTACCAGTCGGGCTGGGAGCCCGCCGAGATGTGACCCGCGTTGTACGGGCCGAAGTTCCACACCGGGTTGATCTGGAACACGCCGCCCATGATCGCCGTGACGCCCACGACGATGGCGAAGAAGCCGCCGCCCTTGGCCGCGAACACCGGCATGATGCGCACGCCGACGACGTTGGTCTCCTTGCGGCCCACGCCCGGGAACTGGGTGTGCTTCTGGTACCAGACCAGCGCCAGGTGCGCCGCGACCAGCGCCAGGATGATGGCCGGGATGACCAGGATGTGCAGCGTGTAGAACCGCGGGATGATCTCCGTGCCCGGGAACTCGCCGCCGAAGGCCAACCAGTTCAGCCAGGTGCCGATGACCGGGAACGACAGCAGCAGGCCCGCCATCACCCGCAGGCCGGTGCCGGACAGCAGGTCGTCGGGCAGCGAGTAGCCGAGGAAGCCCTCGATCGCGCCGAGCATGAACAGCACGATGCCGATGACCCAGTTGATCTCACGCGGGCGGCGGAACGCGCCCGTGAAGAAGATCCGGAACATGTGGATGACGATCGCGCCCATGAACAGCAGGGCCGCCCAGTGGTGGACCTGCCGCACGAACAGGCCGCCGCGCACTTCGAACGAGATCTCCAGCGTCGACTCGAACGCGCGGGACATCGGGATGCCCTGGAGGTTCTGGAACGTCCCGTCGTAGATGATCTCCTCCATGGAGGGATCGAAGAACAACGCCAGGTACGTGCCGGACAGCAGCAGGATGATGAAGCTGTAGAGGGCGATCTCGCCCAGCAGGAACGACCAGTGGGTCGGGAAGACCTTGTTCAGCTGCTTCCGCATGCCCGAGGCCATGTGGAAGCGGTCGTCAGCCCACTTCGCGGCGCCGCCCGTCACCCGGGCGGCCGCTCCTTGCCGCTTCGTCGGCGTGGTGATGCCGCTCATGACTTACGCTCCCAGAACGCCGGACCCACAGCCTCGATGAAGTCGCTGCGGGCAATCAAGTATCCCTCTTCGTCCACCGTGATCGGAAGCTGGGGAAGGGCGCGGGTCGCGGGGCCGAAGCGCGGCTTGCCGTAGTGGAAGACGTCGAACTGCGACTGGTGGCACGGGCACAGCAGCAGACCGGTCTGCTGCTCGTACAGCGACGCCGGGCAGCCCAGGTGGGTGCAGATCTTCGAGTAGGCGTACAGGTCGCCGTAGTTGAAGTCCTCCTGGCCGGCCCGCTTGACGATCTCCTGGCCGGGGCGGAAGCGCAGCAGCAGGACCGGGGCGTCGACCCGCTTGGTCGCCACGATGAGGGCGTGCTCGTCCTCGCGCTCGGACTCGCGGAACGGGAAGACGGTCATGTAGCCGCCGGCGTCCAGGTCCTCCGGGCGGACCAGCTGCACCTCGTGCGGGTCGCCCGTGTAGTTGCGCAGGTAGACCTTCTCGCCGTTCTCCGACTTCCAGCCCGTGTGCCACAGCGAGTCCTTGTTGTCGCTGTCCTTCCACGGGTCGCGGATGAGGCTGCCCAGCGGCAGCGCCGCCACGCCGATGCCGAACACGCCGGCGCCCAGGCCCGCGGTGCGCTTGATGAGCGACCGGCGGGCGATGGTGCTGCGGTCGCCCGCGTCGGCCAGCTCGGCCAGCACGGTCGCCTTGTCCACCTCGGCCGAGCCGCCGTCGTGGCGCTGCTGGACGGACAGCTCCTCGGGGATGAACTTCTTCGTGTACAGCAGCGCGCCCACGCCCAGCGCCGTGACGGCCAGGCCCAGGGTGAGGCCGATGATCGGCGTGTACAGGCTGTACAGGAAGTGCGCGTCGGTGCGGGGCGTCTCGTACTTCCACGGCCACCAGATGAAGGCGACCAGGAACGCGATGCCGGAGAGCGCGGAGATCAGGAACCACAGGGCGACCAGGCGCTCGGCGCGCTTCTCGGCGCGCGTGCCCTTGACCGGCCAGCGCTCCTCGTAGTGGACGATCTCCACGCCGTCCATGTTGGTGCCGAGCTTGACCAGCTCGTCCCTGCTCATGCCGGCGAGTTCCGCCTCGCCGGGCAGGTTGGTCGGCTTCTCGCCGCTCATGCCTTGGCTCCGATCCAGAGGGTCACGCCGATCAGGGCGGCGATACCCACGATGAACGCGATCAGACCCTCCGATACCGGCCCGAGGCCGCCGAGGGGGGCGCCGCCGGGGTTGTTGTTCCCGTCGGACACCGACTTGATGTACGCGATGATGTCTTCCTTCTCCTCCGGCGTGAGCTGCCGGTCGGAGAACTTCGGCATGTTCTGCGGGCCCGTCTGCATGGCCGTGTAGATCTGCTCCTCGGTCACGCCCTCCAGCTCGGGCGCGAACTTGCCGGACGACAGCGCCCCGCCGCGACCGGTGAAGTTGTGGCACGCCGCGCAGTTGAGCCGGAACAGCTCGCCACCCCGGGCCGGGTCGTCACCGCGCAGCTCGGCGCCGGTCTCCTCGGGGGACCGGGGGCCGCCGCCGCGGGACTGGATGAACGCGCCGAGCGCGTCGATCTCCTCGGGGGTGAACTTGGCGGGCTTGCGCAGGGCCTGCGCCTCCTGCCGCGCCATCGGCATGCGGCCGGAGGAGACCTGGAAGTAGACGGCGGCCTCGCCCACGCCGATCAGGCTCGGGCCGCGCCCCTCGACGCCGTCGAGGTTCTTGCCGTGACAGCTGATGCAGGTGTTGTTGTAGAGCTGCTCGCCCAGCCGCACCTGCGCCGGGTCGTCCTGCGCCACCGCGGTCTGCGGCTGCGGCGCCAGGGCGCTGAACAGGAAGCCCGCGGACAGCAGCGCGAAGCCCAGCGCGAGCAGGCCCGAGATCCGCCTGCGCAGCTTGGTGCTGCGCTTCCGGGCCCGTGTGGTGTTGGTGGTCATGTGTGCGGCAACCCTTGCTGGTGTGAGTTCGGGGTTCTTGCTGGTCAGGGCACGATGTAGATGACGGCGAACAAGCCGATCCAGACGACGTCGACGAAGTGCCAGTAGTAGGACACGACGATCGCGGAGGTCGCCTGCGCGGGCGTGAACTTGCTCAGCTTCGTGCGGACCAGCAGGTAGCCGAACGCGATCAGACCGCCGATCACGTGCAGGCCGTGGAAGCCGGTCGTCAGGTAGAAGACCGTGCCGTAGGCCGAGCCCGGGATGGTCGTGCCGTGCTCGACCAGCTGGACGTACTCGTACGCCTGGCCGCCCACGAAGATCGCGCCCATGATCAGCGTCAGCAGGTACCAGCGGCGCAGCCCGAAGACGTCGCCCCGCTCGGCCGCGAACACGCCCCACTGGCAGGTGAACGAGGACAGCACCAGGATGGTGGTGAACACCAGGGCGTAGGGCACGTTCAGGTGGGTGGGAGCCGGGGGCCACGGGCCCTCGTTCTGGGCCTTCACCGTGAAGAACATGGCGAAGAGCCCCGCGAAGAACATGAGCTCACTGGACAGCCACACGATCGTGCCGACGCTGACCATGTTCGGGCGGTTCAGCGAGTGCACGCGCTGGCCGATTGAGGGCGCTGCCGTTGTCACACGACGCATTATTGCTTGCAGGTTTTCGCCCCGCCCATCGGGTCCGGGCGGGTGCGCTGGTCATCTGGGTCACACGGAGCGGTGGGTGCGGTCATGGGGTTGCTGGGCAGGTTGCGCGGACGGCTGCGCGGCGGGGGCGGACCCGCGCTGCGGATCGATTCACCCGGACTGGTGGTGGTCGTGGAGGCGTTCGACCTCGCGGAGGCCGACTCGGCGGCGCTGGCGCGGTCGCCCGGGTGGCGCGCCGACGAGCCCGCGGTGCTGCGGCACCACCTCGAACTACCCCCTGACCAGGTAGAACGCGCCCGCGAGCTGCTCACGCCGGACGGCTGGGAGCTGCGCGTGGGCGACCGCGTGCACGCCCTGCGGGTGCAGCGGCTGGACGCGCTGCACTGCGCCCAGGAGCGGGCCAGGATGGCCGGGCTGGCGCAGCGGCTGGGCGGCGACTGGATCGGGTGGGACGCGCTTCAGGTCACAGCGCGTTAGCCGGATAACATCTCCGTCACCTGGCACCCGACCCGCCGGAGGACGCGCAGATGAGCACGCAGAAGACCCGGATCCTGGTGTTCAGCCACCGCCCCGAGGTGCGTGAGACGATCGTCACCGCGGTGGGCCGCCGTCCCGCGCCGGACCTGGGCCGCGTCGACTACGTCGAGGTGGGGGCGGTCGCCGAGGTCCTGTACGAGATGGACAAAGGCGGGATCGACCTCGCGATCCTCGACGGCGAGGCGCAGCCGACCGGCGGCATGGGGCTGTCGCGGCAGCTGAAGAACGAGATCACCGACTGCCCCCCGATCGTGGTCGCGGTGCGTCGCAAGGACGACCGGTGGCTGGCGACGTGGTCGCAGGCGGACGCGGTGCTCGTGCACCCGCTCGACCCGCTGGCCGCCGCCGAGACCGTGGCCGAGGTGCTGCGCTCGACGGCGCTGCCGGCCGTGCGCGGTTGATCGCCGTGGAGCGCACCTGGCCGTTACTGCTGAACCAGCTCATCGCCGGGACCGACCTGTCCGAGGAGGACACGTCGTGGGCGATGGACCAGGTCATGACCGGGGCCGCGACCCCGGCGCAGGTGGCGGGCTTCGCGGTGGCGCTGCGCGCGAAGGGCGAGACGCCCGAGGAGGTCGACGGCCTCGCCAAGATGATGCTGCACCACGCCCGCCGGTTCGAGGTGCCCGGCCGGGCGGCGGACATCGTCGGCACGGGCGGTGACCACTCCGGCTCGGTGAACATCTCGACGATGGCGACGCTGGTCGCCGCCTCCGCCGGGGTGCCGGTGGTCAAGCACGGCAACCGCGCGGCGTCGTCCCAGTGCGGGACGGCGGACGTGCTGGAGGCGCTGGGCGTGGCCATCGACCTGCCGCCGCTCGGCGTGCAGCGGACCGTGTCCGAGCTGGGCATCGGGTTCTGCTTCGCGCCGGTGTTCCACCCCGGTTTCCGGCACGCGGGCGCGCCCCGCCGGGAGATCGGCATCCCGACGGTGTTCAACCTGCTCGGGCCGCTGACGAACCCGGCGCAGCCCCGCGTCGGCCTGATCGGGTGCGCGCGGGAGAGCGCGGCGCCGCTGATCGCGGGCGTCCTGGCGCGCCGCGGCAGCACCGCGCTGGTCGTGCGCGGCGACGACGGCCTGGACGAGATCACCACCACGACCACGACCGCGGTGTGGGTGGTCGACGGCGGCGAGGTGCGGCGGGACCGGGTCGACCCGGCGCGGCTGGGCGTGCCGCCGGCGCGGCCCGAGGACCTCAAGGGCGGGGACGCGTCGGTGAACGCCGAGGTCGTGCGGGAGCTGGTGGGCGGGAAGCCGGGCGCGGTGCGCGACGCGGTGGTGCTCAACGCGGCCGGCGCGATCGCGGCGCACGAGGGGCTGTCCGGCGACCTGGAGGCCGACCTGGTGGCGGCGCTGGGGCGGGCGGGCGAGGCGATCGACTCCGGCGCGGCGGCGGACCTGCTGCGGCGGTGGGCGGCCCGGTCGACGGAGCTGAAGGCGACGCTCGGCCCCTGACCGGCCCTGACCGGCCCCAGGGGGACTCACCTGCCCGGAACGCCCGACCGCCCGCCTAGAACGCCGCCGGGTGCAGCTTCCGGCCCCGGTCCTCGTCGAACCGGGCGAGGCCGCGCGCCGCGTTGCCCTGCACGACGGATCGAGACCTCGCAGCCGGGGTCGGGGGCGGCGTCACCGGGTCGTCGGCGGCGCCCGGCCGGGTGTTACCACCGCGGGCGCGCCGCCGCACCGCCACCGCGAGACGCGGGACACCTTTTCGCCCCGGTGTGACGGGCTGGGTTCATCCTGGGCACATGCTCTACACGGTGATGAAACGCGTGGTGGCGCCCACGGCGCGCCTGATCTACCGACCCTCGGTCGAAGGCCTGGAGAACCTGCCCGCGACCGGCCCGGTCATCCTGGCGCCCAACCACCTCTCGTTCATCGACAGCATCGTCATCCCCATGGTGGTGCCGCGCCGCGTCTCCTTCCTCGCCAAGGCCGAGTACTTCGACGGCCAGGGCGTCAAGGGCGCGCTCTCCCGCTACTTCTTCGGCTCCCTGGGCCACGTCCCCGTGCGCCGCGGCCTCGGCCGGGCCGCCAGGGCCTCGCTGGACACCGCCAAGGCCGTCCTGGACACCGGCGGGGCGTTCGCCATCTACCCGGAGGGGACGCGGTCGCTGGACGGCCGCCTGCACCGCGGGCGCACGGGCGTCGCGCGCCTGGCCCTGGAGTCCGGCGCGCCGGTCGTCCCGGTCGGCCTGATCGGCACCGACGAGGTCCAGCCGGTGGACGCGAGGCTGCCCCGGGTGCGGCCCGTGACCATCCGGTTCGGCGAGCCGCTGCGCTTCGACCGCTACGCGGGCATGCAGGAGTCGCTGCCGGTGCTCCGCGCGGTCACCGACGAGGTCGTCTACCGGATCCTGGAGCTGTCCGGGCAGGAGTACGTCGACAGCTACCAGAACACGCAGGCGGCCTGAGCCCCGCCGCGCCCGAGCACCGGGCCGGAACGCCGAAGAGGGCCGTCACCCGGACGGGGTGACGGCCCTCTTCGGGCGGAAGGACTTCAGTCGTGGCTCGGGCCCGTGTGGTACTCGAACACCAGGCCGCCGACCGCGATCAGCACCAGCACGACCGCGATCACCAGCAGCCACACGTGCCAGAACGCCAGCGCCAGGCCGGCCAGCGCCGCGGCGGCCGCCAGGCCGATCGGCCAGTAGCTGCCCGGGCTGAAGAAGCCCAGGTCGCCCGCGCCGTCGCTGACCTCGGCGTTCGCGTTGTCCTCGGGCCGCACCTCGATGCGCCGGGCCACGAACCGGAAGTACGTGCCCACGATCAGCGCCAGGCCGCCGGTCAGCGCCAGCGCCACCGTGCCGGTGGGCTCAACGTGGTCGGTGTCCGCCCACGTCCAGTAGCCGTACACGACGGCCATCAGGAACGAGAACGCCATCACCAAGTCGAAAATGCGTGCTTCGACCTTCATCGCGGCGTCCTCCTAGTTCCCGCCGCCGGACGCCTCGCGGACGTCGCGGTCGGTGTCGAAGGGCTTGGTGGTCACGGCGTGCGGCGTGCACAGCTCGCCGCAGTCCAACTCGGTCAGCGCCTCGGCCGCGGTGTACGGCTGGCCGGTCGCCTCGTTGGTCTGCTTCCGCAGCTCCATGTACCGGTCGAAGTCGCCCTGCTCCAGTGCCCTGACCTCGAAGTTCATCACCGCGTGGTAGGTGCCGCACAGCTCGGCGCAGCGGCCGACGAACGAGCCGGTCCGGTCGATCCGCTCGATCTCGAACGAGTTGTCCTGGTTGTTCTTCTTCGGCTCCGGGAACACGTCCCGCTTGAAGTGGAACTCCGGCACGAAGAACGAGTGGATGACGTCCGTCGACTCCAGGTTGAACCGGATCGAGCGACCCTGCGGCAGCACGAGGAGCGGGATCTCGCCGGACGTGCCGACGGTGCTCACCGGCAGCTCGGCGTTGTCCTCCAGCTTGTGCTCCGGGTAGCGGAACTCCCAGTTCCACTGGAACCCGATGACGTCGACCGTCACGTCGGGGTCGTCGGTCTCCCGGATGACGTAGTTCTGCGTCACCGCGGTGAAGTAGAACAGCACGGCGACGATGATCGTCGGCACGACGACCAGGACGATCTCCAGCGGCAGGTTGTAGGCGACCTGGCGGGGCAGCTCATCGCTCTTCTTGCGGTGGAACGCCACCGACCAGAGGATGAGGCCCCACACGATGACGCCGACCGCGAGCGCGGCGACGACGGACCACGTCCACAGCTCGCGCATCGCCTCGGCCTGGGGGGTGACCCCAACCGGCCAGCCGAAGCGCATCACCTCTTCCGTGGAGCAACCCGTGGCCCCGACGCCGACCAGGCCGACCAGCCCTCCGACCTTCGCCGGCCGGGCTGCCCTGGTGCCCTCCTTCAGGCCCACTGCTCGCCGCCTCCTCGCTGCTTTCAAGCTCGCGGGCAAGGGAAACCGCCCTTGCCGGATCATGCGGGAGCGTAACCCAGCTCAATGGGGCCCACCCCTCGGGGGCCGCACCCGTGCGGTGCAGTTTCGGTCACACGGAGCACCCCCGGCATACTGGGTTCTTCTCCACACGACTCGAAAGGTGTTACGGCGTGTGCGGCCTGGTAGGACTGGTTTGCCCTGGCGAAGACGAGGCACGACGAGCGCGCCCGGCGGTGGCGGGGGCATTGCGCTGCATGCGGCACCGCGGCCCCGACGAGAGCGGCACGTGGCAGGGCGGTGAGGTCGTCTTCGGCTTCAACCGCCTGTCCATCATCGACATCGAGCACTCGCACCAGCCGCTGCACTGGGGTCCGCCCGAGGCGCAGGGCCGGTACGCGATCCTGTTCAACGGCGAGATCTACAACTACCTGGAGCTGCGGGCGGAGCTGACCAAGCAGTTCGGCGCGCAGTTCGCCACCGACGGCGACACCGAGACGATCGTCGCGGCGTACCACTACTGGGGTCCCTCGGCGGTGGCGAAGCTGCGGGGCATGTTCGCCTTCCTGATCTGGGACAAGGCGCGGCGCGTGGTCTTCGGCGCGCGCGACCCGTTCGGCATCAAGCCGCTGTACTACGCGGTCGGGCCGGGCGGCGTGGCGTTCTCCAGCGAGAAGAAGTCCGTGCTGGAGCTGGCGCCCGCCATCGGCATCCGGCCGGAGGTCGACGAGAAGGCCCTCCAGCACTACTTCATCCTCCAGTACGTGCCCGAGCCGGAGTCCCTCCACAGCCGCGTGCACCGCATCGAGTCCGGCACGTCGTTCACGGTCGCGCCGGGTGGCGAGCCGGTGGTCGAGCGGTACTTCCCGGCGACGTTCCGGCCCCGCGCGGTGCGCGGCCAGGCCGACGAGGACCGCCTGTACGACGAGATCACCGAGGCGCTGCGGGACTCGGTGGCCAAGCACATGCGCGCCGACGTGACGGTCGGCTCGTTCCTGTCCGGCGGCATCGACTCGACGGTGGTCGCGGCGCTGGCCAAGGAGCACAACCCGGACCTGATCACGTTCACCACCGGCTTCCAGCGGCAGGGCTACTCGGAGATCGACGTGGCCGCCGAGTCGGCCGCCGCGATCGGCGTGAAGCACGTGGTCCGGGCGGTGACGGCGCAGGAGATGATGGACGCGCTGCCGCTGATCACCTGGTACCTGGACGACCCGGTGGCGGACCCGGCGCTGGTGCCGCTGTGGTTCATCGCGCGCGAGGCGCGCCGGCACGTGAAGGTCGTGCTGTCGGGCGAGGGCGCGGACGAGCTGTTCGGCGGCTACACGATCTACCGCGAGCCGCTGTCGCTGGCGCCGTTCGACAAGGTGCCGACCACGCTGCGCAAGGCCATGGGCAAGGTGTCCACGAAGATCCCGCAGGGCGTGCGCGGCAAGGACCTGCTGCGGCGGGGCGCGCTGACCCTGGAGGAGCGCTACTACGGCAACGCCCGCATCTTCATGGACGACCAGCTGCGGCAGGTGCTGCGCACCTACGACCCGAACGTGTCGCACCAGGACGTGACCGCCCAGGCGTACCGCGAGTCGGCGGACTGGGACCCGGTGACCCGGATGCAGCACGTCGACCTGTTCACCTGGCTGCGCGGCGACATCCTGGTCAAGGCCGACAAGGTGACCATGGCGAACTCGCTGGAGCTGCGGGTGCCGTTCCTGGACAACGAGGTGTTCCGGATCGCCTCGCAGGTGCCGTCGGAGCTGAAGCTCACCCGGGAGACCACCAAGCACGCGCTGCGCCGGGCGATCCGCGACATCGTGCCCGCGCACGTGCTGAACCGCCGCAAGCTGGGCTTCCCGGTGCCGATCCGGCACTGGCTGAAGGACGAGATGCACGACTGGGCGGTGGACCACGTGCGCCAGTCGCAGACCGACCAGTACATCAACAAGGACGGGGTGCTCCGGGTCATCGAGGAGCACCGGTCGGGCGTGGCGGACAACAGCCGCCGGATCTGGGCGCTGCTGATGTTCATGATCTGGCACGGGATCTTCGTCGAGGGCCGGATCCGCCCCGCCATCCCGGAGCCGCAGTACCCGGTCAAGCTCTGACCCGGTCAAGTGCTGACCCGGTCTTCCGAGGGCCCCCGCCGCCACCGCGCGCCGGGGGCCCTCTCCGTCTCCCGCCGGGCGACTACCGCCCGGTAGGGCTGTTGTCAAGCGGTTTTCACGAATACGGTCGACGGGTGAGCACCCCTGAGGCGAACACCCTGGCCGAGCTGATCGACGACTGCACCGCGCTCCCGGAGGAGCTGCGGGTGACCGGGCCGACGCCGCCCGAGCCGGGCGCCGCGGCGCCCTGGCAGGTGGACGACGCGAACTACGCGCAGGTCGCGGACCTGGACGCGTACGTCTGACGCCTCCCGGCCGGCCTGACGGCCCTCGTCCGGCCTGACGCCGCCCGGCCGACCTGACGGCTCCCGGCTCTCGTCCGCCGGCACCCCGAACACGCGAAAGGCCCCCGCCGGAGCGGGGGCCTTTTCCGCGTTCAGCGGTTCGGCGCTCGATTCAGTGGAACGAGTCGCCGCAGGCGCAGGAGCCGCCGGCGTTCGGGTTGTCGATCGTGAAGCCCTGCTTCTCGATCGTGTCCACGAAGTCGATCACGGCGCCCTCGACGTACGGGGCGCTCATGCGGTCGACGGCCACCTTCATGCCGCCGAAGTCGCGCAGGGCGTCGCCGTCCAGCGTGCGCTCGTCGAAGAACAGCTGGTAGCGCAGCCCCGCGCAGCCACCGGGCTGGACGGCGATGCGCAGGTGCATGTCGTCGCGCCCCTCCTGGTCGAGCAGCGCCTTGGCCTTGGCGGCCGCCGCGTCGGTGAGCGTCACACCGTGGGTCGGCGGGGCGTCCGGAGTGGTGGCTGCGGCGTCCTGAGCGGTCGTCATGGCTCTCCCTCAGAGGTCCTTTGCGGGCATCTCTACCCGGGTAACACGGGCAGCACCCGCTTTGTTCCGCTCTCCATGGTCCCACAGCTACGTGGCGCGGGGGTGTGACCACTGCCTCGCGACGTGAGCGGCCAGGTCGGCGAGGGTGCCCGCCGGGTCGGCCAGGCTCCGCTCGACCGAGCCGGCGTGCTCGGCGACCGCGTGGGCGTCCCGCACGCCGACCGCCGCCGCCTCCCGCCTGCCGACCGAGACCTGCCCGGCGAGCACCACGCACGGCAGGCCGCGCTCGGCCGCGCCCCTGGCCACGGCGGTGACGAGCTTGCCGCGCAGCGACTGCCAGTCGAAGCTCCCCTCACCCGTGACCGCCAGGTCGGCGTGGTCCAGCGCCGCGTCGAGGCCGGTCAGCTCGCGGACCAGGCCCGCGCCGGACACGGTGCCCGCGCCGAGCGCCATCAGCCCCGCGCCCAGGCCGCCCGCGGCGCCCGCGCCGGGCCGGTCGCGCACGGCCGCCAGCTCCGCCATGGCCGCGAGCCGGGCCTCCAGGCGCTCGACGGCCTCGGGCGACGCGCCCTTCTGCGGTCCGAACGTGCGGGCCGCGCCGTGCGGGCCGAGCAGCGGGTTCTCCACGTCCGAGGCGACCACCAGCCTGGCGGTGACGGCGCCGGCGGTCGCGCGCATCCCCTCGCCGCCGTCCGTGGTGCCCGAGCCGCCGAGGCCCACGACGATGGTGCGCGCCTCCCGCGCGGCGTTGAGCAGCTCGCCGACGCCCCTGGTGGTGGCGGTCTCGGCGGTGCGCGGGCGCAGGTCGGGCGGGATCAGGTGCAGGCCGCACGCCTGGGCGGACTCCAGGTAGGCGGTGCCGTCGTGCTCCAGCCACCTGGCCTCCACCGGGTCGCCCAGGGGGCCGGTGACGGTGGTGGTGCGCACCACACCGCCGAGGGCGGTGTGCAGCACGTCCACGAAGCCGGGGCCGCCGTCGGCCAGCGGGCGCAGGCTCAGCTCGTCGCCGGGCGCGGCGCGCCGCCAGCCCTCGGCCACGGCCTCGGCGACCTCGCGGGCGGTCAGCGTGCCGCCGAAGCAGTCGGGGGCGATCACAACTCGCACCTCGCGAACAGTACTTATCGAACCATCTCCTACTCTGGTGGGGTGAGGTTCCTGCGCCGCAACGCCGACGAAGCCGCCGAGACCGCCACCACCGAGGACAGCACCCCGGAGGTGACCGCCGCGGAACCCGGACGCACACCGGGCAAGGGTCGGCCCACGCCCAAGCGCCGCGAGGCCGAGGGCAAGCGTCGCGGCCCGGTGCCGCCGCCGCCCCGCACCCAGCGCGAGGCGTTCAAGCGCTCGCGCGGCAGCGGGAGCAAGGTGTCGAAGGAGGAGCGCCGCGCCGCGGCCGTCGAGCGCAGGCAGCGCATGATGGCGGGCGAGGACAAGTACCTGCTCCCCCGCGACCGCGGCCCGGTGAAGGCCTACATCCGGGACGTGGTCGACTCGCGCCGCAACCTCATGGGCCTGTTCATGCCGCTGGCGATCCTGGTGTTCGTGGCGCTGCTCGTGCCGTCACCCGCGATCCAGCAGTACGCCACGCTGCTCACCACGTTCATGCTGCTGGCGATGATCGTGGAGGGCTTCGTGCTGGGCCGGCTGGTCAACCGGCGCGTGCGGCTGAAGTTCCCGAGCGACACGTCGCGCGGCCTGTCGATCGGCTGGTACTCGTTCATCCGGGCCAGCCAGCTCCGCCGCCTCCGCGTCCCGAAGCCGCGCGTGAGCCCCGGCGACAAGGTCTGACGGGGTTCGAGGGCCGGCCCGAACAGTTCATTAGCTTGCCGAACGAATCCTCATTAGACTCGTCGCCATGGAGTTCCGACGCCTCGGCCGCAGTGGCCTGAACATCAGCGAGATCTCGTACGGCAACTGGCTCACCCACGGTTCCCAGGTCGAGGAGGAGCAGGCGACCGCCTGCGTGCGCGCCGCGCTCGACGCGGGCATCACCACCTTCGACACCGCGGACGTCTACGCCAACACCAAGGCCGAGTCCGTGCTGGGCCGCGCGCTGGCCGGGCAGCGCCGCGAGTCGTTGGAGATCTTCACGAAGGTCTTCTGGCCGACCGGTCCGGGCGGCCCCAACGACAAGGGCCTGGGGCGCAAGCACATCGCGGAGTCCATCAACGGCTCGCTCAAGCGGCTCCAGACCGACTACGTCGACCTCTACCAGGCGCACCGGTTCGACCGGACCGTGCCGCTGGAGGAGACCATGCTCGCCTTCGCCGACCTGGTGCGGCAGGGCAAGGTGCTCTACATCGGCGTCTCCGAGTGGAACGCGGACCAGATCGCGCAGGGCGCGGCGCTGGCGCGCGAGCTGAAGATCCCGTTCATCTCCAACCAGCCGCAGTACTCGATGCTGTGGCGCGTCATCGAGTCCCAGGTCGTGCCGACCTCGGAGCGCGAGGGCATCAGCCAGATCGTCTGGTCGCCCATCGCGCAGGGCGTGCTGACCGGCAAGTACCTGCCTGGGCAGCCGCTGCCGGAGGGCTCGCGCGCGACCGACGAGACCGGCTCGAAGTTCATCGCCCGGTTCCTGAACGACGAGGTGCTGGAGAAGGTCCAGCGGCTCAAGCCGCTGGCCGAGGAGGCGGGCCTGTCGCTGGCCCAGCTGGCCGTGGCGTGGGTGCTCCAGAACCCGAACGTGGCGTCCGCGATCATCGGCGCGTCCCGGCCGGAGCAGGTGCACGAGAACGTGAAGGCCGCCGGCGTGAAGCTGGAGGCCGAGCTGCTGGCCAAGATCGACGAGGTGCTCGGCGACTCCGTCGAGTCCGACCCGCGGCTGACCATCACGCCGTGACCGCGTGAGGAACGGGGCGCCTCGCTGGGGGTGCCCCGTTCGCTTCATCGCCGGTCAGGACCCCTTTGGGCCTTGATGAAGGCCGCGAACGAGCGTGCCGGGAAGGTCAGCCGACCCCCGCCGGGGTCCTTCGCGTCCCGGACGAACACCCCGTCGGGCTCGGGACCGGCCGGGACGCCGACCTCCACGCCGCCCTCGTCCTGCCCGCTGTGGCTGCTCGTGCGCCACCGGCCCTCTCCCGGGGCGGGGTCATCCCTCGACACGTGCCGGTTCTCCTAGCGTTATCGCAGGTCAGCGATTCGCGCTCACGATAACTGCCGGTTCCGCTCTTCCTAGACTCCCGCGTCTCAGAAGGTGGACGGGGGACCTACCGCACCGGCTCGACGCCGAACGCGCCCACCCGAACCCCCTTCGCCGGTCGCCGAAGCCCCGCCGGCGAGCACTAGCCTGACGGCCATGGCCGACTTCCTCCAGGTGACCACGACAGCCGCCGACCGCGAGGCGGCGACCCACCTGGCCCGCTCCGCCGTCGCCGGCCGCCTGGCGGCGAGCGCGCACGTGTCCGGCCCGGTGACGTCGTTCTTCCGGCACCTGGGCGAGCAGGGCGAGGGCGAGGAGTGGCAGGTGACCCTGAAGACCACGGTCGAGCGCTACCCCGGGCTGGAGGCGCACCTGCGGCGTGAGCACCCCTGGGACAACCCGGAGGTGACGGCCGTGCCGCTGGCCGCCGCGTCCGAGGACTACCTCGCCTGGCTGCGCAAGACGGTCAACCCCGAGGGGTAGCGGCCGGCAGGGCCGCAGACTCGATCGCCTCGGCCACCGCCGGCGACGAGCGATGCGGCTTCAACCGCCGCACGACCTCCTGGATCTTCTCCACAGGGCGCACCGACCCCACCCCGCCTGCCAGTCGTACAGCGTGTTCGGTGACGGCGGCGGCCTGTTCGACCTCCCTGGCGTCGAGGTACGCATGGGCGAGGGAGGTCAGGTACATCGCCTTGTCGCGGGCATGGGTGTCGCCGTAGCGACTGAGCACGTCCGCCAAGACGGGCACAGCGCGAAGCGGACGCCGCAGTTGCGTCCAGCACCGCCCAGCCATGATCTTGATTTCGTCTTCGTCGACCCAGAAGACCCAGTCAGGCTCAGGACGATCATCCTGCCTGCGGACGACTTCCGCCGCCTCGGCCAGGGCGCGGTCGGCCGCATCGGCCTGACCGGCGACAGCGTGCGTCCAAGCCATGCGGTCCAACAACAACGCTCGCACCTTTGGCGTGGCGCGGCACTCGGCGGTGGCGTACGAGGCCGCGTCCGTCTCGACGTCCGGCTTGCCGACAGCAACCTGCTGATAAGCGAGGAACGAGAGGGCGTTGCCCGCCAGTACCGGGTCCTCGGCTTCCCTGGCCGCAGTGAAACCGGTGGTGTGGTACCGCTTCGCCACGTCGTGCATCCCGGCGTCGAAGGCCGCCCACCCGGCGAGCTGCGCTTGTTCGGCGATGACAGCCGCACAAGCCTTGCGGACCGCGGCCGTGCAACTGGCATCGCGCACCAGCTTCGTGGTCGCCGCCAACTCGGTGGCGTAGAGGTGGACGGTATCCGCACCGCCGAGGTAGTCGTCCAGGCGGCGGAGCCTGGCAGTGCGCACGAGCATCGTCCGCACGTCGCCCATGCCGAGTCGAGGACCCGTCCCCGATCGCACGGCACCGGGCAAGGACACCGCCAACCCCGCCATCGTCCCGAAAAATTCTCGCCGCTGCACGTCATCCCCTCCATGGTGCTCTTGTCGACCGAGCCGACGCTTGGCCTTGGCCGTGGCGACCGCTTGCTTCAAGATGCTCACCGGGACGCCGAAGCTGTCAGCGCAATGCTGCTGCCAGTAAGGCGTCGGCATCCGCTTTCCGGATTCCCAACGGGACACTTCATTGCGAGTGACCGCACGACCGGCACGCTCGGACAAGACATCGGCCTGTTCACTCTGAGAGCGACCGGCTTCGCGCCGAAGGCGGCGCAACAGCTCTCCAATGCCCGCTGGCTCGTGCATGTGACCACCCTGACCGCTGAGCAGGTGAGACGCCATCATTGTGGCCCCCGGTCCTGGCCACCCCCTGCGACATGGCCCCCTCTGGCGGCGACTCCGCCCAAACGGTCTGACGCTCACCCTTGCCACGGGCAACAACACCGGTCCGGCAGAAAGTAGTCACCGCCCCAATAGCGGGCGACACCCATCCGCGGCCTCCGACAATGTTGCTCCTACGCAACGGCGGCACAGCGAGGAGGCGACGATCGCGCACACCTCCCCATCACATTCTTCCGGAACTCGACGGCAGCACCTCCGATGTCGTAGGACAGGAGCAGGAACACCGATGTCATCACCAACCACGGAAAAGGACCGGGCGCGTCTCGTCGTCCCCTACATCGCGATGTGGAGCGAGGAAACGTCAGAAGACCCGCGACTCGTCGAACTCCCCCACGGCGCGGGCATCGCCTACGCGGACGAGATCCTCGCCGACCGCGACAGCCGGGGCGCCCCCTGGCTCATCCCCGACCGCACCCGGCACTGGCCCGGCTGGCCCGAAGGGATGCCCGTCGCCAAACCCCCGATCCGCCAACCCTGCGCACACCTGGCGACCCCGGCCTCGAAACTGGTGCGCCAACTCCAGCGCCGCGCACCCGCGAAAGCCTGAAAAGCCCTACTCCACCGGCGAAAGCGACATCGGCCCGTAGACCTCGGACTCGGCGCGCAGCAACGTCACCTGGGCCACACCGGACGACCGCAGCTCCGCCCACACCTCGCTGAACCAGTCCTCCGCCTCGCCCTGGTCCGCGAACGCCACGTCCGGGCCGTCGACCTCGCGGCCCTCCTCGTCCTGGTACCGCCACCGGTAGTCCACAACGGCCTCCTCCCAGGATGTCCTGCGGGTAACGTTCCCGGTCAGGCTATGTGCTCGTCGAACGGATGGGGTGTGGTGTGACGCGTCGGACACTGGTCCTAGGCGGCGCGCGGTCGGGCAAGTCGGCCCATGCCGAGGGCCTCCTCACCGACCCCGTGGTGACTTACGTCGCCACAGCGCGCCGCTACCCCGACGACCCCGACTGGGAGGAGCGGATCGCCCTGCACGTCGCCCGCCGCCCGGTCACGTGGACCACGGTGGAGGCGCCCGCGCCCGGCGACCTGCCCGCGCTGCTCACCGCCACCACCCCGGACGACCCGCCGATCCTGGTCGACGACCTGGCCACGTGGCTCACGGGCCTGCTGGACGACGCCGACGCGTGGGAGGGTCGCGACCCGGCACGGGTCGAGGCGGGGTGCGACGAGCTGGTGCGCGCGGTCGGGAGCACGCGCAGCCGGCTGGTCCTCGTCTCCGCCGAGGTCGGCCTCGGCGTCGTGCCCGGGACCCGCTCTGGCAGGCTCTTCCGCGATCAGCTCGGCTCGCTCAACGCGCGGCTGGCCGAGGTGTGCGACGAGGTGCTGCTGGTCGTCGCCGGGATCCCACTGCACTTGCGCGAAGCCGGAGGTAGTCGGTGACCATCGAGTTCCCGCCCGTCGAGCCGCCCAGCGGCGCCGCTCGCCGCCAGGCGGTGAGCCGCCACGCGGTGCTGACCAAGCCCGTTGGCTCGCTCGGCAAGCTGGAGGAGTTGGGCGCGTGGGTGGCCGCGTGCCAGGGCACGTGCCCGCCGAGGCCGTTCACCCGGCCGCGGGTGGTGGTGTTCGCCGGTGACCACGGGGTGGCGCGGCACGGCGTGTCCGCCTACCCGAGCGAGGTCACCGGGCAGATGGTGGCCAACTTCCTGGCGGGCGGCGCGGCGGTGAACGTGCTGGCCAACGTGGCGGGCGCGACGGTGCGCGTGGTGGACGTGGCGGTGGACGCCGACACGGCCGTCGGCGACGAGAAGGTGCGCCGCGGCTCCGGGTCGATCGACCGCGAGGACGCGCTGACGCCCGAGGAGGCCGAGCGCGCGATCGAGGTCGGCCGCAAGCTGGTGGACGACGAGGTCGACGGCGGCGCGGACCTGCTCATCGCCGGTGACATGGGCATCGGCAACACGACGCCGGCGGCGGTGCTGATCGCCGCGCTGACCGGGTCGGAGCCGGTGGCCGTGGTCGGCCGGGGCACCGGGGTGGACGACCGGGGCTGGATGCGCAAGACCGCCGCGATCCGGGACGCGCTGCGCCGCGCCCGGCCGGTGATCAACGACCCGGTGGCGCTGCTGGGCCGGTCGTCGGGCGCGGACATCGCCGCGATGGCGGGTTTCCTGGCCCAGGCGGCGGTGCGCAGGACGCCCGTGGTGCTGGACGGCGTGGTGACCGGCGCGGCGGCCGTGGTCGCCGAGGAGCTGGCGCCGGGGGCCCGCGAGTGGTGGGTGGCCGGGCACCTGTCGGCGGAGCCCTCGCACGCGCTGGCGCTGAACCACCTGGGGCTGGAGCCGCTGCTGGAGTTCGACATGCGGCTCGGCGAGGGTTCGGGCGCGGTGGCCGCGCTGCCGCTGGTGGTCATGGCGACGCGGGTCCTGGCCGAGATGGCGACCTTCGACAGCGCGGGCGTCTCCGGGCCGGCCTGATGGGTCCCGCCTGATGCGCCTGGCGCTGTCGCTGCTGACCGTGCTGCCGGTCCGCCTCGCCGGTGACGTCGACGCGCGGGCGGCGCGGCGGGCCATCGCCCTCGCGCCGCTGGTGGGCGTCCTGCTGGGCGCGGTCGCCGCGGGGCTGCTCGCCGTGCTGCCGGGGCTGCTCGGCGGTTTCCTCGTGGTGGGCTTCCTCGCGCTGGCCACGCGCGGGATGCACCTGGACGGGCTCGCGGACACCGTCGACGGGCTGGGCTGCTACGGGCCGCCCGAGCGGGCGCTGGCCGTCATGCGCGACGGGGGCGCGGGTCCGTTCGCCGTGGTCGCGCTGGTCGTGGTGCTGGGCGCGCAGGCCGCCGCCCTGCCGGTGGTCGGGTGGGGCGCGGTGGTGCTGGCGGTGACCGCCGGGCGGGCCGCGTTCGCGCTGTGCTGCCTGCGCGGCGTCCCGGCGGCCCGGCCCGAGGGGCTGGGCGCGCTGGTGGCGGGCTCCCAGTCGCGGTGGGCGGCCGCCGGGTGGTGGGTCGCGCTGGCGGTGGCCGGTTTCCTCGTCCACCCGTGGCTCGGCCCGGCCGCGGTGGTGCTCGCGGCCGGGCTCGTGCTGCTGCTCGTCGGGCACGCGCGCAGGCGCTTCGGCGGGATCACCGGCGACGTGCTCGGCGCGGCCTGCGAGACCGCCACGCTCGCGGTGCTGGCGGTCTGCGCCCTCGGACCGACCCTCAGTTGATCTTCGACATCCAGCCGTGCCGGTCCTCGACCGTGCCCTGCTGGATGCCGGTCAGGTGCCCGCGCAGCTTCATGGACACCTCGCCGGCGCGACCGCCGGAGATCGAGAACTCGCCGTCCGCGTGCTTGACGTGCCCGACCGGCGTGATCACCGCGGCCGTGCCGCAGGCGAACACCTCGGTCAGCTCGCCGGACCCCGCCTTCTTCTCCCACTCCTCGGTGGAGATCCGGCGCTCCTCCACACCGTGGCCGAAGTCGCGCGCGAGCTGGAGCAGCGAGTCGCGGGTGATGCCCGGCAGCAGCGAGCCGGACAGCTCCGGCGTCACCACGCGCGCGTCGTCGCCGGAGCCGAGGACGAAGAACAGGTTCATCCCGCCCATCTCCTCGACCCAGCGGCGCTCCACGGCGTCCAGCCACACGACCTGGTCGCAGCCCTCCGAGGCGGCCTGCGCCTGCGCCACGAGGGACGCCGCGTAGTTGCCCGCGAACTTCGCCGCGCCGGTGCCGCCGGGCGCCGCGCGGACGTACTCGGTCGACAGCCACACCGTCACCGGCTTCAGGCCGCCGGTGAAGTACGAGCCGGCGGGCGAGGCGATGAGCACGTAGAGGTACTCCCCCGACGGCCGCACGCCCAGGCCCCGCTCGGTGGCGAACAGGTAGGGCCGCAGGTACAGCGACTCCTCGCCGCCGCCCTCGGGCACCCAGCGCTCGTCGACGGCCAGCAGTTCCCGGAGCGAACCCAGGAACAGCTCGTCGGTCAGTTCGGGCATCGCCATGCGGCGGGCCGAGGCGCGGAAGCGCTCGGCGTTCGCCTCGGGGCGGAAGGAGGCGATCGAGCCGTCGGGCAGGCGGTACGCCTTGAGCCCTTCGAAGATCGCCTGGCCGTAGTGCAGCACCATGGCCGCCGGGTCCAGCTCCAGCGAGTGGTAGGGCTCGACAGCCGCGTCGTGCCAGCCCTGTTCGCGGTTCCAGCGGATCGTCACCATGTGGTCGGTGAAGTGCTGCCCGAAGCCCGGCTTCGCGAGTACCTCCGCAACGCGCTCCGGGGTCGCCGGGTGCGGGTTGGGGGTCCGGGTGAAAGGCAACGCTGTCGTCATGGCAGCACACTAGCCGCCGCGCGGACATCGGAAAATCGCCGTCCCGACGCTCGGACGTCCGACCATCCGGTCGGGCTACCCGACGGCCTGCCGGACCCGACCCAGCGCGGTCAGCCCGGTGCCCAGCGCGAGCGCCGCGCCCGTGACGAACAACGCCGCCGTGGGCGCGCTCATCGCCAGCAGCACCGACAGCCCGAGCCCCAGGCACGCCGTGCGCATCGGCCACGTGCGGTCTTCCTGGAGCAGCACGCGCGCGGAGGCGTTCGTGAAGCCGTAGTAGAACGCCGTGCCGCACGCGCCGACCGCGAGGGCGGCGCCCGGCGTCAGCGCGACCACGCCGAGCACGGCCAACGCCACCGACACCACCTCCAGCGGCCAGGCCGCGCGCACCGGCGGCAGGTCGCCGGTCTCGACCATGCCGGCGAGCGTGCGGCGGGCCGAGCCGAGCACGAAGAACAGCGAGGACACCGCGGCCACCGCCGCGCCGACGACGAGCACGGGCACCAGCGCGCGGCCGTCGGCGGCGACCAGGGCGTCCCGCAGCGGCGCGGGCGACAGCGCCAGGCGCGCCGGTCCGAGCTGGCGCAGCAGCGCCGCGCCCACGGCGAACGCCACCACCAGCACCACCACGACGACCGCCGGGATCGCGAAGCGCAGCACGCGGACGTGGAACACGCGGTCGCCCGGCAGCGGCGCGGTGATCCGCTCGAACCCGGTGAACAGCACGAACAGCAGCGTCGCGGCGCTCATGAGGCCCTCGAACGACGGGCCGCCGCCCGTCCAGGCCGGGTTGTCCGGCGGTGCGACGGCGAAGCACACGACGACCACGAGCGCGAGCACGCCGAGCACCACCGCCGCGACGGCCGCGCTCAGCCCGGCGCTCCAGCGGAAGCCCGAGGCGCCGAGCGCCGAGGTGGCCACGAGGAGGCCGATCGCGCCGACGAGCTGGTGCTCGGGGACCACGTAGGCGCCGAACGCGCCGGCCAGCGCGGCGGCCACCCCGGCCCGGCCGACCAGGTGGGCGCTCGCGCCGAGGCGCGCGGGCCACGGCCCGAGCTGGTGGCGGACGTAGGCGTAGCCGCCGGGTGCGTCCGGGTAGGCGCGGTGCTGGTCGGCGGTGGAGAACGCGCAGCACAGCGCGGTCAGCGCGGCCAGGACCAGCGCGACGGGGAACCAGGGGCCCGCTGCGGCCGCGGCGGGGGCGAAGCCCGCGAGCACACCGACCCCGAGGGTCGCGCCGAGAGCGAGCACCACGGCCCCGGCACGGGGCGTGATTGTCACCGGTACACGGTGACATATGGACCAGAGGTCCAGCTAACGCCCAAGCGGCTTACCTCCGAACGTGTTAATTGTTACTCCCCGCTATCGAAGGTACCGCCACCAAGTGCAGGAACGAGCCCCTTAGCATTCGACTCGATCAATTCCGCATCCCGACGCACGACCAGGAAGTGCCGGGAGGACCGTCGAGGAGCCGCAGTGACCGCCCCCAAACTCGCCATCACCGACAGTGACCTGAGCACCACCAACGTCGACGCCGTCGTGGTGGGCACCATCCAGGGCCCGGGAGGGCTCGTCCTGGCCGGCGGGGCGGAGGCGGTCGACACCGCGTTCGACGGCGGCCTGGTCGACGTGCTCGGCGCCGTGGGCGCCCGCGGCAGGCAGGACGAGGTCGTGACCCTGCCGACGCTGGGCCGGATCGCCGCGCCGGTGGTGATCGCGGTGGGGCTGGGCAAGCCCGCCGCCGACGGTTCGGTCGCCGAGGACCAGGTGCGCCGCGCGTCCGGCGCGGCCGCCCGCGCCCTGTCCGGCAAGAAGCGCGCCGCGACCGCGCTGTCCGCGCTGCACCTCGGCCCGGCCGTCGAGGGCACCGTCATGGGCGCCTACTCGTTCACCGCCTACAAGTCCGACAAGGGCGACGCCCCGGTCGCTCGGGTGGACCTCGTCGCGCCCGCCGGGGGCGCCGTCCGGGCGCACCGGGCGGTGGTGAAGGCGTCCACCGCGATCGCCGAGGCCGTCACCGCCACCCGCGACCTGGTCAACACCCCGCCGAACGACCTGTTCCCGGCGTCGTTCGCCGAGCGCGCCGCCGCGCTGGCCAAGGCCGAGGGCCTCGAAGTGGAGGTGCTGGACGAGAAGGCGCTGCGCAAGCAGGGCTTCGGCGGCATCCTCGGCGTCGGCGGCGGGTCGAGCCGCCCGCCGCGCCTGGTCCGCATCACCTACCGCGGTCCCAAGGCGACCAAGAAGGTCGCCCTGGTCGGCAAGGGCATCACCTTCGACACCGGCGGCATCTCGATCAAGCCGGCGCCGGGCATGGACGAGATGACCTCGGACATGGGCGGCGCGGCGGCCGTGATCGCCTCCGTGGTGCTGGCCGCGAAGCTGAAGTTCCCGCTGGAGGTCACCGCGTGGGCGCCGATGGCGGAGAACATGCCGTCCGGCACCGCCTACCGGCCCGGCGACGTGCTGACCATGTACGGCGGCAAGACCGTCGAGGTGCTCAACACCGACGCCGAGGGCAGGCTCATCCTGTCCGACGCGATCGTGCGGGCCTGCGAGGAGGGGCCGGACTACCTGATCGAGACCTCCACGCTGACCGGCGCCCAGGTCGTGTCGCTGGGCAAGCGCACCGCCGGCGTCATGGGCACCGACGCGTTCCGCGACCGGGTGGCCGCGCTGGGCCGCGCCGTGGGCGAGCAGGCGTGGGCCATGCCGCTGCCGGAGGAGCTGCGGGGCGACCTGGAGTCCCGCGTGGCCGACCTGTCCAACGTGGCCGGACACCGGTTCGGCGGGATGCTGACCGCCGGCATCTTCCTGCGCGAGTTCGTGGCCGAGGGCGTGACCTGGGCCCACATCGACGTGGCCGGGCCGTCGTTCCACACCGGAGGCCCGTACGGCTACACCACCAAGGGCGGCACCGGCGTGCCGGTCCGCACCATCGCCGCCGTGCTGGCGGACATCGCCGCGAACGGCTGAGGGCGCGCGCGGCCGGCCGGCGGTCCGGCCGGCCGCGCTCAGCCCCTGTTGTCCTTGCGCCGCGAGAACTCGCGCATCCGCTTGGGGTACCCGACGATGCCCGCGTCGTAGATCGGGATGCCCAACTTCTTGGCCAGGCGACGCGCGCCGTCCGTCCCGTCGATGCGCCGGCGCGTCCACTCACCGTCGTGCGCGACGAGCACGACCGTGGTCTCGGTCACCGTCGTCTTCGGCTCGACGTAAGCCTCCACGCCACGACGTGATGAAGCCCACTGCTCCAAGTGGGTGGTGTCGGTGGACGTGGCCGGTCTCAGCACGCCGGGACGCTGCTTCCTGCGAAAACGGTCGAAAAGACCCACCCGGTCACCTCCTGACGGCACTCCTCCACCCAATCGTGCCGGCGCGGAGGTGAAGAGGGGGGCAAGTCCTCCGAACAGGACACCGCGTCGCCGCCACCGTCACCGTAGTGACAAGATGGCCACCACACGCGCGCACCCGCGCGGAGTAAGGCATCAAGCTCTCCAGGGAGATCCCGTGACCGACACGTCCGCCGACCTCGTGATCCTCGGTGGCGGCTCGGGCGGCTACGCCTGCGCGTTCCGCGCCGCGGAGCTAGGCCTGTCCGTCATCCTGGTCGAGAAGGACAAGCTGGGGGGCACCTGCCTGCACCGCGGCTGCATCCCGACCAAGGCGCTGCTGCACGCGGCGGAGGTCGCGGACAACGCCCGCGAGGGCGACCAGTTCGGCGTGAAGTCCTCGCTGGAGGGCATCGACATCGCGGGCGTGAACTCGTACAAGGACGGCGTGATCAGCCGCCTCTACAAGGGGCTCCAGGGCCTGGCCAAGGCCAACAAGGTCACCCTGGTCGAGGGCGCCGGCACGTTCGTCGGCAACAAGACCGTCGAGGTCGACGGCAAGCGCTACACCGGCAAGAACGTGGTCCTGGCGACCGGCTCCTACGCGCGCAGCCTGCCCGGCCTGGAGATCGGCGGCCGGGTGCTCACCAGCGACCAGGCCCTCAACCTCGACTTCATCCCGGAGAAGGCGATCGTGCTGGGCGGCGGCGTCATCGGCGTCGAGTTCGCCAGCGTCTGGGCCTCCTTCGGCGTCGACGTGACCATCGTCGAGGCGCTGCCCCGCCTGGTCCCCGCCGAGGACGAGTACGCGTCCAAGCAGCTGGAGCGCGCGTTCCGCCGCCGCGGCATCAAGTTCAAGACCGGCGTGAAGTTCACCAACGCCACCCGGAACGACTCGGGCGTCTCCGTCACCCTGGAGTCCGGCGACGTGCTGGAGGCGGACCTGCTGCTGGTCGCCGTCGGTCGCGGCCCCAACACCGCGGGCCACGGCTACGAGGAGGCCGGCGTCGCGATCGAGCGCGGTTTCGTCGTCACCGACGAGCGCCTGAAGACCAGCCTGGACGGCGTCTACGCGGTCGGCGACATCGTGCGCGGCCTCCAGCTCGCGCACCGCGGGTTCCAGCAGGGCATCTTCGTCGCCGAGGAGATCGCCGGGCAGAACCCCAAGGTCATCGACGAGGCGGGCATCCCGCGCGTCACCTACTGCAAGCCCGAGGTCGCCTCGGTGGGCCTGTCCGAGGCCGCGGCCAAGGAGAAGTACGGCTCCGTCGAGACGTTCGTCTACGACCTCGCGGGCAACGGCAAGAGCCAGATCCTGAAGACCGCCGGTGGCGTCAAGCTCGTGAAGGCGCCCGATGGTCCGGTGGTCGGTGTCACCATGGTCGGCGAGCGGGTCGGCGAGCTGATCGGTGAGGCCCAGCTGATCTACAGCTGGGAGGCGTACCCCGAGGACGTGGCGCCGTTGATCCACGCCCACCCGACCCAGACTGAAGCCCTCGGCGAAGCCTTCCTCGCCTTGGCCGGCAAGCCGCTGCACGTGCACGGCTGACCGTCGCACCCCAGTCAGCCGAACTTTCGACCCACGCACGAGGAGTCAGCGAACGATGGCCTTCTCCGTTCAAATGCCCGCACTCGGCGAGAGCGTCACCGAGGGCACGGTCACCCGCTGGTTGAAGCAGGAGGGTGACCGCGTCGAGGTCGACGAGCCGTTGCTGGAGGTCTCGACCGACAAGGTCGACACCGAGATCCCCTCCCCCGCCGCGGGCGTGCTCCAGAAGATCGTCGCCCAGGAGGACGAGACCGTCGAGGTCGGCGCCGAACTCGCCGTCATCGGCGACGGCTCGGGCACCGGTTCCGACGACTCCACCTCGGGCGGCGACGCCGCACCCGCCGAGGAGGCCCAGCCGGAGCCGCAGTCCGACGACCCCCAGCCGGAACCGCAGTCCGAGGCCCCGAAGCAGGAGTCCAAGCCCGCCGAGGGCACCCCGGTCACCATGCCCGCCCTGGGCGAGAGCGTCACCGAGGGCACCGTGACCAGGTGGCTGAAGTCCGTCGGCGACCCGGTCGAGGTCGACGAGCCGCTGCTGGAGGTCTCGACCGACAAGGTCGACACCGAGATCCCGTCCCCGGTGGCCGGCACCCTGCTGGAGATCACCGCCGGCGAGGACGAGACCGTCGAGGTCGGCGGCCAGCTGGCCGTAGTCGGCTCGGGCTCCCCCGCCCCCAAGCAGGAGGAAGCACCCAAGCAGGAAGCGCCAAAGCAGGAGGCGCCGAAGCAGGAGGCGGCCCCGCAGCAGCAGGCCCCGCAGCCTCCCGCCCGCCAGGAGGCCCCCGCTCAGGAGAAGCCGCAGCAGGCCCCCACCCAGCAGGCCCCTGCTCAGGAGGAGTCGTCCGACGGCGCCCCCTACGTGACGCCGCTGGTGCGCAAGCTGGCCTCGGAGCACAACATCGACCTCGGCTCGCTGAAGGGCACCGGCGTCGGCGGCCGCATCCGCAAGCAGGACGTGCTGGCCGCCGTCGAGGCCAAGAAGACCCCGGCACCCGCAGCCGCACCCGCCGCCGCCCCGGCCGCGTCCGCCCCGGCCCAGCGCGTCGCCACCCCGGCCGCCGACACCAGCGGCAAGCGCGGCACCGTGCAGAAGCTGCCCCGCCTGCGGCAGATCGTGGCCCAGCGGACCCGCGAGTCGCTCCAGGTCTCGGCGCAGCTCACGCAGGTCTTCGAGGTGGACGTCACCAAGATCGCCCGCCTGCGCAACCGCGCCAAGGCGGCTTTCGAGCAGCGCGAGGGCACCAAGCTCACGTTCCTGCCCTTCTTCGCCAAGGCCGCCGTGGAGGCGCTCAAGCAGCACCCGGTGCTGAACGCCTCCATCGACGAGGAGAAGAAGGAGGTCGTCTACCACGGCGCCGAGCACCTGGGCATCGCGATCGACACCGAGCGCGGCCTGCTCAACGCGGTGATCGCGAACGCGGGCGACCTCAACCTGGCGGGCCTGTCGCACAAGATCGGCGACCTGGCCTCCCGGGCGCGCGCGAACAAGCTGACCCCGGACGAGCTGACCGGCGGGACGTTCTCGCTGACCAACCTGGGCAGCAACGGCGCCCTCTTCGACACCCCGATCATCCAGCAGCCGCAGGTCGGCATCCTGGGCGTCGGCGTGGTGAAGAAGCGCCCGGTGGTCATCACCGACGAGAGCGGCGACGACACCATCGCCATCCGCTCCATGGCCTACCTGGCGCTGACCTACGACCACCGCCTGGTCGACGGCGCCGACGCGGGCCGCTTCCTCACCACCGTCAAGAACCGGCTGGAAGAAGGCGCGTTCGAAGCCGACCTCGGCCTCTGAAACGCACCACCGAGGCCGCCCCCGAACACCACACCGGGGGCGGCCTCACCGCGCGCCAGCCGCACACACCCTCCCAGCGCGCCAGCACGAAGCGGGCCCAGCTCGTGGTTTCCCCGTATGGCCTGGGCGCAGCCCAACCGCGCTTGTCAAGGGGTCCACGCCCTTCGGACCCCTTGACGAGTGTGGTTGCCTCAGGCAGGCCATACGGGGAAACCACGAGCCCACGCCCTTCCCCCCGGCGGCCTGCCCAGCGGCGAGCGACCGCTTTTAGCTCTTCTTCTTCGCACTCTCCCCGCACCCGAATGTAGAACTCAGGGGTCCTGAACGTACGACTCGCGCGTCCTGAACGTACGACTCGCGATGCCCCAGTGGACGACACGCGATGTCCGAGTGGACGACACGCGGGTGGGAGCGTTCCCAGAGTGAGACGGCCGTAGGGTCGTGGTGCGGGTGACACCGGATCCGCTGTGCAACCGGGCGGACGCTGAGAGACGATCAACCCATGCGTGTCGTGGTCGCAGGTTCCTCGGGTCTGATCGGCACCAGCCTGGTGGCCGCCTTGCGCGGCGCCGGGCACGAGGTCCTGCGGTTGGTCCGCCGAAGCCCCGCCGCGCCGGACGAGCGCGGCTGGGACCCGCCCGCCGGTCGCATCGACCCGGGCACCCTGGACGGCGTCGACGCGGTGGTCAACCTGTGCGGCGCGGGCGTGGCCGACAAGCGCTGGAACGACGCCCGCAAGCAGGTCCTCCTGGACAGCCGCACGGTGCCCACCGAGGTCCTGGCCAGCGCGGTCGCCGAGCACGGCGTCCCCGTCCTGGTGAACGCCGGCGCGGTCGGCTACTACGGCGACACCGGCGACGAGCTGGTCGACGAGACCACCCCCTCCGGCACCGGTTTCCTCGCCGAGCTGTGCCGCCGCTGGGAGGCCTCCAGCACGCCGGCCGAGGGCTCGGCCCGCGTGGTGAAGCTCCGCACCGGCTTGGTGATCAGCCCCTCCGGCGGCCTGTTCGGCCGCATCAGGCCGCTGTTCTCGCTGTTCCTGGGCGGTCGCGTGGGCGACGGCCGCCAGTACATGCCCTGGGTCTCGCTGGACGACGCCATCGCGGCGATCAGGTTCGTCGTGGAGCACGACGTCCGGGGCCCGGTGAACGTCACCGCGCCCAGCCCGGTCACCAACGCCGAGTTCACCCGCACCCTCGGGCACGCGCTGCACCGCCCCACCCCCTGGGTCGCACCGCCGTTCGCGCTCAAGCTGGTGCTGGGCGAACTGGCCGAGGAGGGCATCCTGGCCGGTCAACGCGCCGTTCCCCGCGTCCTGGAACGGCACGGCTTCACCTTCCTGCACCCCGCCCTGGGCGGCGCGCTGGCAACGGCCGTCAGCCGATGACCGAACCCCCGCCCCCGACCACCTCCACCACCCCCACCTGACCGTGATCAGCGTCCTCGTCGGCCTCGTGCTGGCGCTCGCCTCACTGGTCCTGGGCCTGTCGGTGCACCGGGAGGTCCCGGCCCTGGACCGCGACCTGCACCTGGCCGCCACCGAACTGGGCCCGGACTTCACGCACGCCGCCACCGCGATCAGCTTCGTCCTCAGCCCCGGCCTGGCCACGATCACGCTGACCTCCCTGGCCCTGCGCGCCCTGCTGGCCCGGGACGCGCTCGTGCTGCGCGCCGCCGTGCTCCTCGCGGTGTCGTGGTGCACGATCCTCGCCCGCTACGGCTACCAACGCGTTCGCCCGATCGAGTACCCGCAGTGGGCGTACCCGAGCGGGCACGTCACCGCGGTCACCGCCGTCGCCCTCACCGGCGTCCTGCTGGTCGGTCAACTCGCCCGGGAACACCTCAGGCACGCGATCGCGCTGGCCGCCACGGCGGTGGCGCTCACCGCGGCCAGTCGCGTGGTGCTGGAGATGCACTGGTTCACCGACACGGTGGGCGCCGTGCTGGCGGTGCTGGGCGTCGGCCTGGTGGCCGCTCGCGCCCTCCGACTGATGCCACCGGGACGACAGCCGGAACAGCCACCAGGGCAACCACGAGAGCAACCACCGAAGCAACCGCTGAAGCACCCGCCGAAGCGACCACCGAGACGACCGTCGTGGCGCCCCCTGGGCGTAGTGTCGAGGCGTGAGCAGTCCTGACCCCTCCTGCCGCGCCTCCTCCGACCAGATCGAGGTGCGCGAGCTGGGCACCATCGACTACCTGGCCGCCTGGGACCTGCAACGCGAACTGGCCGAGGCGCGCGCCGGCAACACCACCGGCGACACCCTCCTCCTGCTGGAGCACCCGTCGGTCTACACGTGCGGGCGGCGCACCGAGCCCGAGGAGCGCCCGAAGGGCGGCGACGTCCCGGTCGTCGACGTCGACCGCGGCGGCAAGATCACCTGGCACGGTCCCGGCCAGCTGGTCGGCTACCCGATCATCGGCCTGGCCGAACCGCTGGACGTCGTGCAGTACGTGCGCCGGCTGGAGCAGGCCCTGATCCACGTGTGCGACCAGCTGGGCGTGCGCACGGGCCGCGTGGAGGGCCGCAGCGGCGTGTGGCTGCCCGCCGACGACCGCGGCGTCGAGCGCAAGGTCGCGGCCATCGGCATCCGGGTGCAGCGCGGCGTGACCATGCACGGGTTCGAGATCAACTGCAACGCCGACCTGGCCGCGTTCGCCGACATCATCCCGTGCGGCATCCGGGACGCCGGCGTGGCGTCGCTGTCGCACGAGCTGGGCCGGGACGTCACCGTGGCCGAGGTGCTGCCGCTGGCCGAGCGGGCCGTGATCGACGCGCTGAACGGCGACCTGCCGCTGACGGACCGCACCCTGGCACGCACCCTGGCACACACCCTGGAGCCCCGGGAACCGGTGGCCGCCGGCGTCACCTTCGCGGTCCGCACGAGCTGATCCCCTCCTACCAGGATCTCTTCCCACCAGGCGGCAAACGCAGGCTGACACGACCCACCCCTCCCCTCTAGTATTCCGGAATTACGGACTACCAGAGGGGAGATTCGTCGTGCTCCTGACCCGACGGCACCTGCTCTGCGCGTGCGGCTTGGCGAGCGCTTCCGCGCTCCTGTCCACCGCACCGGCCCAGGCGCAGAACCGAACACCCACCCGACCGGACGACTGGCTCTCCTGGCTGCGGGCCAACCGCCGCCACGTCGCCGTCGCACTGGACAACGGACAGGGCGGCCGGATCGCGCACCGCGCGTTCGAACCCCAGCCGCTGGCCTCCGCCGTGAAGGTGGTGCACCTGGCCGGGTACGCGAAGGCCGTGGCGACCGGCGCGGTGAACCCGGACGACCAGGTCCGCGTGGGCGACTGGGAGCAGTACTACCTCGGCCTGGACGGCGGCGCGCACCAGGCGTCCCTGCGCGCCCTGGGCATCCCGTTCTCCAACGGCGCCACCGCCGACGACCCGCAGCACCGCGTGTCGCTCGACGACCTGGTCGCATCGATGATCCGCTACAGCGACAACGCGGCCACCGACTTCCTCCGCCACCACCTCGGCGAGCGCGTGCTGCGCTCGGCGGCCGCCCGCCACGGCTGGCCGGGCGCACCGGTGCCCGAGATCCTGGGCGACGTGCTGCGCCTGGTCCTGGGCCGCCCGGTGAGCGTCCGGCAGTACCTGCGGGACCCGCAGCTCCAGCTGGAGGTGATCGGCAGGTTCCCCGACGTGCCCAGCACCTACGAGGGCCAGCGGCCGTGGGCCCGGACCACGTGGTCGGGCACGGCCGCCGGGCTGAACCGGGCGCACCGGTCGCTGACCGGGGTGGACCTGGCCCGCGGGCACCTGGAGCGGGCCCTGTCCGGCGACCTGCCGCCGGGCGTGGCCGGGATCGGCTTCAAGGGCGGGTCGCTCGCCGGCATCCTCACCGCGGGCATGAGCGTGCGCTGGGAGGACGGGCGGGTCGGCAGCGCGGCGGTGCTGCTCCAGGAGGTCGACGAGCAGCGGGCCGCCACGTCCACCGATCTGGTGAGGCTGGTCCGCCAGGCCCTGCTGGAGCCGGGCGTGCTGCGGGAATTCCAGGCGGCCCTCTCCTAGGATGGCAGCGGTGGACCTGGTGCAGCGGCTGGCCGAGCTGGAGCGGCGCGTGGCCGCCCTGGAGGGCGACGAGCGCGTCTCCGCCGAGCTGCCCACGCCCTCCGGCGGCAACAGCGGCAACAGCGGCGACGACGACGGCAACGCCGACACCGGCGGCGCGTTCGGCTACGGCGGCCAGGTGGCGCTGGGCGACGGGCAGGTCTCGTGGCGGATCGACGTGACGCCCGAGCACGCGCTGTCGCTGGCCGACCGCCCCCGGGTCGAGGTGCTGTCCGCGCTGGCCCACCCCGCGCGGGTGGAGATCGTGCGCACGCTGCTCGGGCACGGCCCGCAACCGGCCGCCGCGCTCCAGGAGGCGGCCCGGCTCGGGTCGACCGGCCAGCTGTACCACCACCTGAAGGCGCTGACCGGTTCCGGCGTGGTGGAGCAGGACAAGCGCGGGAGCTACCGCCTGCGGCCCTCGGCCGCGATCCCCGTGCTCGTCCTGCTCACCGCCGCCGCCGACGTGGCCGGCCAGCTGCGCGCCTGAACCGACCGGCCAGGGCGCCGCCCCGGAGCACCGCTACCGCACCTGCGGCGCCACCTCGGCGGCGATGAACTCGACGTGGTCGAGGTCGGCCAGGTCCAGCACCTGGAGGTAGGCCCGGGTGATCCCGGTCCGCTCCCGCCACGCGCCCAGCGCGTCCACGACCTCGGCGGGCGTGCCGGCCAGGCCGTTCTTCCGCAGCTCGTCGACCTCGCGGCCGATCGAGGCCGCCCGCCGGGCGACCTCCGCGTCGTCACGGCCCACGCACACCACCAGCGCGGCCGACCGGACGACCTCCCCCGGGTCCCGCCCGATGGCCTCGCACGCGGCGTCGACGCGCCCGAACTGCTCGACCGCCTCGGCCGCGTCCACGAACGGCAGGTTGAACTCGTCGGCGTACTTCGCCGCCAGCGCGGGCGTGCGCCTGGGCCCCTTGCCGCCGATGAGCACCGGGATGCGGCCGACGGGCTTGGGCAGCGCGGGCGAGTCGGCGAGCTGGTAGTGCTCGCCCCGGAACGAGTAGGTCTCCCCCGCCGGCGTGCGCCACAGGCCGGTGATGACCTCCAACTGCTCGGCGTACCGGTCGAAGCGCTCGCGGGTCGACGGGAACGGCAGGCCGTAGGCGGTGTGCTCGTCCTCGTACCAGCCCGCGCCCAACCCGAACTCGACCCGGCCGCCCGACATTTGGTCGACCTGCGCCACGCTGATGGCCAGCGGGCCGGGGTGGCGGAAGGTGGCGGCGGTCATCAGCGTGCCCAGCCGGATGGACGAGGTGTCCCGGGCGAGGCCGGCGAGGGTGATCCAGGCGTCGGTCGGGCCGGGCAGGCCGTCGGCGTCGCCCATCTTCAGGTAGTGGTCGGAGCGGAAGAACGCGTCGTAGCCCGCGGCCTCGGCGGTTCGCGCCACGGCCAGCAGGTCGTCGTAGGAGGCCCCCTGCTGGGGTTCGGTGAAGATGCGGAGTTCCACCGCTCCACGCTAATCGGCGCGGGAGCACGTCCGCGATTCGACCGCCTCCCCCAACCCCGCCGCTTCCCTCAGCGCTCAGCACTCAGCGCCGACGCGACCGCCTGCCTTCCCGCCGCGAGGACTCCTCCTCGGCCTTGGCCCCGCCCCCGCCCCCGTCCTCGCGCACCCGCAACCCCTCCACCACCCGAACGATGGTGCGCTCGACCTCGGCGCTGGCCTTGCGCGGGTCGGACGCCCCCGCGATCGTGCTGGCCCCCGCCGACAGCGCCCCGAACAGCAGCCGGGTCATCGTCTCCACCGGCAGCTGCTCCAGCTCACCGGACTCCACCAGCACCTCGATCGTGGACCGCAGCAGCCCGTAGCTGAAGTGCTCCTCGGCCTCGCGCCAGCGCTCCCAGCCCATCACCACCGGCGCCTCGTGGATGACGATCCGCTGGTAGGAGGGCTCCAGGCACACCCGCACGTACGCGCGCAGGCCCGCGATGGCGGTGTCCCACGGGTCGCCGGGCGCGCTGACGATCTCGGTGAGCTTGAGCATGAAGTCGTTCTCGACCGCGTCGAAGGCGGCCTCGAACAGCGCCTGCTTGCCGCTGAAGTGGTGGTAGAGCGCGCCCTTGGTCAGGCGTGCCCGCTTGGTCACCTCGTCCAGCGAGGTGCCCGCGTAGCCGCGCTTGGTGAACAGCTCCACGGCGGAGCCCACCAGCGCCTTCCTCGTCGACTCCGAGTACTCCAACCGCCTCGACCGCACTGTCACCACGTTCACAACCGTACGACATACCGACGGTACGTACTCGTGGTATGTTCACCTCATGGGTCATACCGGCGGTATGTGGAAAACCCGGGGTATGACCGCGATCACCACGAGAGAGGAGGCGCGAGATGAGCTGGACCGACTTCTACCGACGCCGTGACGCCCTGGACGCCGTGCTCCGCGACGCCGCGGGCGACCCCTCGGCACCCCTGGACTTCGACCGCGAGCTGTTCGCCACCGAGGACGACCTGCTCCTGGCCCTGCACTACCGGTGGATGCAGCAGCTCACCGGCCGCCTCGGCGTCGCGCTCGAAAGCGGCTCGGCCGACCGCGTGGGAACCGTCACCCGCACGTGGCGCGCGCTGGCCGCCGAGCAGCCGGTGCTGCGCGCCGTGCTCGACGCCCACCTCAACTCCGCCGAGAGCTCCCCCGAAGCCGTCGAGGCCACCGAAGCCGTCGAGGCCACCGAAGCCGTCGAGGCCACCGAAGCCGTCGAGCGCGAGCAGCGCATGCTGGCGCTGACCGCGGGCCTGGCCGAGCTGTCCGAGCCGGCCGACGAGATCGCCCGCGTCGGCGCGGCGTTCGAGCGCCTGATCCGCACGGAGCCCAGCACCTCGCCCAACGCGGCGCCCAGCACCTCGCACCGCAACACCATCGTCCCCGGCCGCCACCGCCGGCTCGCCAAGAGCGCCTGACACCGGTACTTGTTACGCATGGCGAAGTGGACGGAAGCGGACATCCCAGACCAGACCGGCCGCACCGCCCTGGTGACCGGCGCGAACTCGGGCCTGGGCCTGCGCACGGCCGAGGTGCTCGGCGCGAAGGGCGCGCGGGTCCTGCTCGCCTGCCGGTCCCCGGAACGCGGGCAGCGCGCGCTGGAGCGCGTGCTCGCGGCGGGCGCCAAGGCCGAGCTGGTGCGGCTGGACCTGGCCGACCTGTCGTCGGTGCGCGCGGCAGCGGCCGAGGTGCGCGAGCGGACCGGTGACGCGCTGGACGTGCTGGTCAACAACGCGGGCGTGATGGCGGTGCCGCTGGGCCGCACCGCGGACGGCTTCGAGCGCCAGTTCGGCACCAACCACCTGGGCCACGCCGCGCTGACGTGGCTGCTCGTGCCCGCGCTGCGCACGCGCCCCGGCGCCCGGGTGGTCACCGTGTCCAGCCTCGCCCACCAGGCGGGCTCCCTCGACTTCGCCGACCCCGACTACGAGGTCCGCCGCTACTCGGCGTGGGGCGCGTACGGGCAGTCCAAGCTGGCGAACCTGCTGTTCAGCAGGGAGCTGGCCCGTCGCGCCGCGAAGGCGGGCCTGGACGTGACGTCCGTCGCCGCGCACCCCGGCGTCACCGCAACCGAGCTGAGCGCGAACACCGCCCGCGCCCGGCGCAACCCGCTGTTCAGCGTGGGTGCGAAGATCTTCAACCTCACCTCCCAGTCGGCCGAGATGGGCGCGTTGCCGCAGCTCTACGCGGCGACCGCGCCCGACGTCGAGCCCGGCGGCTACTACGGGCCCGACGGGTTCCGCGGCCTGCGCGGGCACCCCGCGCCGTCGGGGTCCACCGCCGCGGCCCGCGACGAGCTCGCGGCGAGCCGGTTGTGGGACCTGACGGCCGAGCTCACGGGCGTGGAACCCGATCCCTCGTGACGTAAAGTCGGTGTCGTGACCGTCGTACCTGAAGGTCGGAAGCTGCTGCGGCTGGAAGTCCGCAACAGCCAAACGCCCATCGAGAAGAAGCCCTCGTGGATCAAGACCAAGGCGAAGATGGGCCCCGAGTACCGGGAGCTCAAGGGCCTGGTCAAGCGCGAGGGCCTGCACACGGTGTGCGAGGAAGCCGGTTGTCCCAACATCTACGAGTGCTGGGAAGACCGCGAGGCCACGTTCCTGATCGGCGGCGAGCAGTGCACGCGGCGCTGCGACTTCTGCCAGATCGACACGGGCAAGCCCGCCGACCTGGACCGCGACGAACCGCGGCGGGTGGCGGAGTCGGTGCAGGCCATGGGCCTGCGGTACTCGACCGTGACGGGTGTCGCGCGCGACGACCTGCCCGACGGCGGCGCGTGGCTGTACGCGGAGACCGTCCGGCAGATCCACGAGCTGAACCCGGGCACCGGCGTGGAGCTGCTGATCCCGGACTTCAACGCGGTCCCGGAGCAGCTGGCCGAGGTCTTCGCCTCGCGCCCCGAGGTGCTGGCGCACAACCTGGAGACCGTGCCGCGGATCTTCAAGCGCATCCGCCCGGCGTTCCGCTACGAGCGGTCGCTGGAGGTCATCACCGCCGCCCGCGAGGCGGGGCTGGTGACCAAGTCCAACCTGATCCTCGGCATGGGCGAGACGCCCGACGAGGTCACCGAGGCGCTGTCGGACCTCCACGACGCGGGCTGCGAGATCATCACCATCACGCAGTACCTGCGGCCCTCGCCCCGCCACCACCCGGTGGAGCGGTGGGTCAAGCCGGAGGAGTTCGTGACGCACAAGGAGACCGCCGAGTCCATCGGCTTCTCCGGCGTCATGGCCGGTCCCCTGGTGCGCTCGTCCTACCGCGCCGGCCGGCTGTACGCGCAGGCCGTGCAGAAGCGCGGCGACGTGCTGCCGGAGGGCCTGCGCCACCTGCTGGAGGCGGGCGGCGCGGCGCAGGAGATCACCTCGCTGCTGTCGAGCCGCTGACCTCGGTCGGCCCGGGTCGTCCGCCCCGGGCCGGCGGGTCCCGGTTCAGCCCACCTCGGTGGGCCCGCTGACCACCACGCCGTCCAGCTCCCGGGCGTACTCGCTCCCGAACGCGCTGGACGGCGTGTGCGCGCCCGGCGGCACCGCGGCCAGCCGGTGGACCGCCTTCACCACCGAGTCCGCGGTCAGGTCGTAGGCGTTGGGCCCGGTGAGCGCGGCCCGGAACCGCCGCCCCGCGCCGTCCCACACCTCGCCGAACACCTCGCAGCGGGTGCCGCGCCGCGTGCCCTCGCCCGGCCCGCCGATCCGCCTGGCGAGGTCCTTGCCGACGCGCTGGGCGAACGACGTCCGCAGCAACGGCGCGGCCAGCGGCTGGAGCGCGCCCACCAGCTTCGGCACGGTGGTGAACGTGGTGACGTTGGGGATGCCGGTGGACCGGTAGGCGGTGCTCACGTCACCCCACGGGATGGCCCCGACGTCCCGCGCCCGGTCCCGGAAGTGGGCGACCCGCCGCCGGTGGGCCAGCGGCACGGTCCTGATCACCCCGTCCACCCGGGCCCGCCCACCGAACGCGGACCCCTCCACGGCGGTCTGGGCCGTGCCCGAACTGGCGCCGCCTTGAACGACGAACGCGAGGTCCAGGTGCGTGGCCGTCGGCAGGGCCCGCTTCAGCATGGCGGCGACGCAATCGGTCGGCACCACGTCGAACCCGATGCCGGGCAGCAGCACCACCCCGGCCTCGCGAGCCTGCTCGTGCCGCCGGGCCACGGCCTCGAAGACGTCGATCTCCCCGGTGATGTCGAGGTAGTGCGCGCCCACCTCCAGGCAGGCGTCCACCATCGGCCGGGAGGTGGCCGAGAACGGCCCGGCGCAGTGGGCGACGGCATCGATGCCCTCCAGCCCCCGCACCGCGTCCCGGAGCCCGAAGACCCGGTGCTCCAACCCGAGTTCCGCGGCGAGCGGCCGCACCTTCTCCGCGGACCGCCCGGCGAGCACCGGCCGTTCCCCGCGCGCCACCGCGAGCCGGGCGACGAGCGCCCCCGTGAACCCGCTGACCCCGTAAACCATCCACGTCACACAGCGGAACCTACCAACGAGTAACCACGTGCGCGACCTCAGCCGGACGACCGCCGCCGGACGACCGCCGCCGCACGGCCGATCCCTCTGCGGACGAGCGACGGAGGTGGAACCGGGTCCCACATCACCCAAGATCGTCACCGGACGGCTCAGCGGCGACGGGCCCCGAAGGCGGACCGAGCCCATCGGCCACAGGAGGTCCTCCGACAAAGCCACGCCTCCCCGGAGCACCCGATCATGATCACCGCCGAAGTCGATCGACATCCGCATCACGGGCTCATCACGCGAATGTTCTTTCAAAAACCCGAAAGCGGCACTGCGAAAACACGACCCCCCTCGACCTCGAGACCCATCCCGCGAACCGGCCCCCCGGACACGCCAACAGGGGTCGAGCCCCGTCACGACACCCTGCGTCACAGGCGCGTCTCACATGGGGCGAAGTGTCACAAAACCGATGAACCCTCACCCGATCGGGCCAACCAACCGCAATTTTGCGGTAGAACCCACTTGACATGCGCAGATCACCCAAGAGTCAAACGGTCCGACCGGCACGCCGAGCGGTACCACGGGTCCGGAAACCCCACGGCCACCCCTTGCCCGAACCGGCATGACGGCCACGCAGGGTGAAGATCAAAACCTTGCCTCCCGGTTCCGAACTTGCATCACACGATCGAGTGATACCTCTACCTACCGTCGGTACTTAACCGCTCAGTACGGTGCTGACGGGTGTGAGAAGACCCGCCGCTGGGCGTATCAGCACACCTCATCGGTGACCGGGAGAAGCCAGCCGCTGAACTCATCCAACGAGCCGCTTGGCGACAGGGAACGCCCGAAGGGCGATTTCACTCAATGGTGAGCCCCTATAGTCGCTGGACCGGTGGGGCTCGAACAGAACGCGGCCTCCTGCGCCAACAGGAGACCGCGTGGCGTCCCGTCCGGCTTGTACGGCGTCCAAGCAGCACAGCAATAGGAGGAACAACTGTTGAGTGTAGAGCTGTTCACGTGCGCACGGCCAGCGCTCGCGCCCCCGCTACCGGGTGATACCGCCCGTACAGGGGTTCGACGGAGGGTGCTCGCCGCCATCACCCGTCCGTGGTCCCCGGAGTTCTCTCGGCAGCTGAGCAGCGCGCTCCTGCACCTGAGGGCCCGTCTCCTCCTCGGACTCGCCATGTGCGACAGGACCCAACCGGTCGTCCGGCTCGCCTGACCGGCCGCCGCGTCCCCCACTCCACTCAGCAACGCGCGACGAGATCCGCGAGAGCCGCTCCGCGCCCGCAGCGGGTCTCGTCGCGCCCGAACGACGAGGAACCAGACTTGAGTCGCCACCCACTCCCCACGAGCCCCATGTCGCTCTACCGCTTCCACGGCGGTCTCCCGCTCAGGGAGTACGTGACCCGGTGCGACGGCATCACCGTGGAGCACGACCGCCCCCTGACCATCAACGGCGCGCGAGCGCACCTCATCGCCGGCACGCGCACCGTGGACGCCCCGACGTGGAGCAGGCAGGTCATGAGCCTGAGCGGGACACCGCTGAGGCTCATGAGGAGCGCCCCCTTCGCGATCATCCTCGTGCAGGTGGGCGATTGGGTCGTGGCCGCCGCGTGGGGCGGCGGCAGGCACCTGCTCGACGACGTCCGGTTGGACGAGGACTTCGGTCTGCTCTTCGGCATCCGCCGCTTGGACCCGACCGAGCTGCGCGTGGTCAGCAGCAGCCTGCTCGACGTCTCGGCACGCGCGGTGCAGACGTCGTTCCCCTCCGGCAGCACGGTTCCCGGTTTTCGCATCGATCCCGCCGGCGAACTGGTCAACCACCTGTCCGGAATGGCGGACATGGCGGGGACGACCTACCACCGGGCCACCGGCGGCAGGCAGTGCCGCGTGCGGGCGGGCAGCTCCCCGGGCATCCAGGTCGGACACTCCCCCGAGACGTTCCTGGCCGACCTGGAAGTCATCTGCCGGGTCATCGACCAGGGCGACGAGAACTCACCCCTGCGTTTCCTCAGCCAGGTGCGACCGATCCGAGCGGACGACCCGCTGCTGCCGTCGCTGGAGGCGCGCCTCGCCGACGCGCTCGGCGGAGGCCCTCCGCACAGCCGCCTCGCGATGTGCCGGCCCGCGGCGACCGCACCGCACGTGGAGGCGACGAACTCGCTCCGGGTCGACGACGTCGGCGGTTCCGGACCACTGGACCTCGACGTCGACCTCGACGTCGGCACCATCACCGAGCGGTTCGCCCGTATCCCCGTGTTCGCCCGGATGAACGAGTTGAGGCGTGCCAGGGTGACCCCGTGCTCGGACGGACGTGGTGAGGAACCGCTGACCCGTCCGATTTCACTGGACCGGTGGCTGGTGTTCGAGACGACGACCGAGGACCGGACCGCGTGCCTGCACCAGGGCCGCTGGTACGAGATCGGGCAGGACGCGGTCCAGCGCGTCCGGGATCGGGTGGCCGAGCTGGTCTCGAACAAGAGCGGCCTGTCGTTCCCGGTCTGGGCGCCGACCGGGGAGCAGGACGACGAGCACCGGTACTGCGCGCTGGTCGCCGAGCAGCCCGGCTACCTCTGCCTCGACCGCGACTTCGGCCGCACGCCCATGCACCCGAGGTTCGAGTTCGCCGACGTGATCGGCCCGAACGACGAACTGGTGCACGTCAAGTGGCTCGGACGGGCCACTGCGGCGAGCCACCTGTTCACCCAGGCACGGGTCTCGGCGTGGGCGCAGCGCCTCGAACCGGACGCGGTCCGGCAACTCGACGCCAAGGTCAACCGGCTCGACCCCGGGCGCCGCGTGCCCGACCGCCCGCGCACCGTCGTGCCGGCCGCCGCGGGACGGAGGTGGGCCGTCAAGGAGCTGTTCACGCTCTCGCAGGTGGAGCTGCTCCGCTTGAACGAGGACCTGCACCAGCACGGTGTCCGGCTCCAGTTCGCCGACATCCCGTTCGTCCCCAAGGCGAAAGCGGGCCGTCCGGCCGCATGACGACCGGCACGAACCGCGTCCACCCGTCGACAGGAAGGAACCCAGTGACATCGTGGCTGGACCTCGCCACGGCAACCATGCAGGCCGCGGTCGCGGCCTTGACCGTGGCGACAGCGGCCCTTCGGTTGCGCCGGTCACGGCCCCGTGAGGAGGAGTAGCCGGGAACACCGCCGCTGTCGGCCGGCACGCCGGCCGACAGCGGTCCCGGGCGCCTGACGCGCGAACTTGGCGCCCGCGGAACCGCCGACGCCAGGTTGGGCCGGCCACCGGGTGACAGCACGATCACGCACTCCACGACAACCGCCGCTGTCGGCTTCGGTGAAGCGCACACCGCGTGAGTTGCGGCGGATGTCGAGGGGGCCACTCCTGGTCGCCCGACGAGCAGGAGCACGCTGATCACCGGCTTCCCCGCGACGGCGCCCCTGCTGCGGGACTGCTTCGTCGCCCGGATCGTCGACACCCCAACGGGGCCGACCACGCCGTAACCGGCCGAGAACCGATCCCGACCACGTCGAGGCCGGGGCAGGGTCAGGACAGGTCGGACAGGTCGAGGACGAAGCGGTGGCGGACGTCGTTGCGCTCAAGGCGTTCGAGGGCTTCCGCCACGCGGGCCGACGGCAGGACTTCGACGTCGGCGGTGATGCCGTGGGCGGCGCAGAAGTCGAGCATGGCGGCGGTGGCGGGGCGGCCGCCGCTGCCCGAGGAGCTGAGCTTCTTGCGGCCGACGAGCAGGTCCATCGCCTCGACGGTGACCGTGCCGAGGTGACCGAGGTGGCTGAGCGTGCCGTCCACGGCGACCAGCCCGAGGTAGGGGCCGAGGTCGTGCGGGACGGGGATGGTGTCGATCAGGACGTCGAACCGGTCGCGGGCCGCGGCCATCCGGTCGGGGTCGGTGGAGACGACGAGGTCGTGCGCGCCGAGCCGGGCCGCTTCGTCCGCGCGGTCCGCCGACCTGGTGACGACCGCGACCTCGGCGCCGAGGGCCGCGGCGAACTTGACCGCGAGGTGGCCCAACCCTCCCAGGCCGCTCACCGCCACCCGGGTGCCCGGCCCCACGCCCAGGGCGCGCAGCGGCTCCCACACGGTGATCCCGGCGCACATCAGGGGCGCCGCCGCGGCCGGGTCCAGGCCGGCGGGCAGCGGGTAGGCGAACCGGTCGCGCAGGACGTACTCGCGGGAGTAGCCGCCCAGCGTCGTGGACCCGTCGTGGCGGTCGGCGCCGCCGTAGGTCAGGGTCGGGAAGTCGCGGCAGAAGTTCTCCTGGCCCGCCGCGCACATCGCGCACTCGCCGCAGGAGTCGACGATGTTGCCGACGGCGACGGGGTCGCCGACGCGGAAGCGGGTCACGTCCGGACCGGTCTCGGTGACCACGCCGGTGAACTCGTGGCCCGGCACGAGCGCCGGCGCGTCCCCGCCGCGGTGCGCGCGGAGGGCGTGCAGGTCGCTGTGGCAGACGCCGCAGTGGTCCACGCGCACCGCGACGTCGTCACGGCGCAGGTCCCGCCGGGGGATCGACACCCGGCGCAACGCGCCCGTCGAGCCGTCCGCCTGCCAACCGGTGGTGCTCCTCATGGCGTCCCTCCAAACAGACTGTTCGGTCTGTTCGAGGTTAGGTCGGTTCCGGCGCCAAAGCAAACCGACTGTTCTGTCGTTAGGATGGGCCCGTGCCCGACGACCAGCAGTTGACCGCCCGCGGCGCGGCCACGCGGCAGCGCATCATCGACGTCGCCACCCGCGAGTTCGCCGAGCACGGCATCGCCGGGGCGCGCGTCGAGCGCATCGTCGCCGGGGCACGCACCAACAAAGCCCAGCTCTACGCCTACTTCGGCAGCAAGGAAGGCCTGTTCGACGCGATCTTCTCCAGCTCCCTGGAGCGGATCGTCAACGTCGTCCCCATCGACGCCGGCGACCTGGCGGACTGGGCCGTGCGCCTCTACGACGAGTACCTCCACCGCCCCGACCTCATCCGACTCGCCACGTGGGCCCGCCTGGAACGACGCCCCACCGGCCACCTGGTCGACGACACCGAGCGCCTCGACGAGGGCAAGCTCCGGGCCATCACCGAGGCCCAGTCGGCGGGCCTGATCCGCACCGGCGACCCGTTCGACCTGATGGCGCTGGTCATCTCCATGTCGATGGCGTGGTCACCGGTCAGCAACGTCTACGCGGCCACCGCCGACGAACCCGCCGACACCCACGACCGCCGCCGGGCCCTGCTGCGCGACACCGTCCGCCGCGCCGTCGCGCCCGACTGACCCGCCGCCCCGCCGGAACCGGAGCACGCCGCTTCCAGGATTGACGGGTCGGCGAGTGGCTTGCCGCTTCGCAGCAGTCGCCACGCGGGTCGTGCCGTCTATGCGATCAGCGAGCGGACCTGTTCGTCCAGTTCGACCACGGCCCGGTGTTGGCGGTGAGCGTTCAACTTCACCTGGAAGTCGCTCAAGCGCCGTCGGTTCCGCACCGAGCGCGCCGCCGCGATGGACGGTACCGCTCCACTCACCAGTGAGCACGCGTGGTCGACATCGCCGAGTTCGAGAACAGCCTCCGCGCGTCGCATCAAATTGGTCGCGCGGTCCACACCGCGCCCAGGGCGTTGAACGTCAAGTGATTGGCGCAGCCAGTCGTCGGTCGCACGGTGCCGCCGGAGCGCCAGGTAGCAGGCGGCCACTTCGGCGCAGTACTCGGCGTGGTCGAAGTAGGAGGTGGCCCACTCCGGCGACTCGCGTTCCCCGGCCCGTGCCATCGCGCCGTCCGCCCGCACCAGGAGGCGCTCACACTCGGCGGCATCCCCGAGCACCGCGTGAACCCGCGCTTCTCTCACCGTCATCATGGCAATGATGCGCGGCGAGGACTGCTGCGCGCCCTCACGAGCGGCCGCCGTGACCGCCAACGCCTCGACCGGCCTGTTCACGTCGAGCAGCTGAAGGCCCATGCACCTCAAGATGTTCGCGCCGATCGCCCGGTCGTCGGCGGTGTGCGCCGCCCGCAGCGCCGTCACGTAGTAACGCTCAGCCGCAGAGTGGAAGCCTGCGTCGAGACTCGTCCAACCCGCCAGCCGGCCCAGCTCGGCTGCCACGCGGAAGAGGCGACCGCCCAGTTGTTCGGTGTAGCTGCCTTGCGCCAGCAGGTCGGCGATCAGCCGCAGCTCGGCGTCGGCGATGTTGCGGACACCACCGCCACCAAGAGCGGCCTGCATCCTCCAGATCGTCGGAGTCCGCTGTTCCAGGGCTTCCACCAAGGTGGCGTCGACCGTCCCACCGCGAAGCGCGACCTCGATCCTGGGTGGTTCGAGCGTCAGCCACTGGTTGGCGACGGTGACGGCTGTCCCGGTGGCGAGAGTCAGGAAGGCGCGGCGATCAAGCACGGCAGCTCCCGCAGTCTGGTCGAGCATCGTGACAGACGCGTCCGCCGACCACGGTAGCCCGACGTCGAGCCGGTCCCCCATCGGAAGCCAGGCCGGCCACCCCAGTTGACGAACCAGGTCACGCGGAACGCCCAACTCGTGCGCCAGGGCGTACTGGGAATCTTCATCCGGAACGACGCCCCAGTTCTCCCACCGCCACGCCTTCTCACGGCGCGTCGCCATGTTTCCGACGTGGCGGGCGATGACGTTGACCAGGTCCTGGTAGGTCCAGTTCCGTTCAGCACGCACGTAGGCGAGCGGATGGGTGAAGACCACCTCTTGCCGCCTGACCATATCGTTGCCCCCTCCTCTACGCCTCCGACTGTATCGCCCCACAGGCCAAGAAGAAGGCTTTGACCAGGTTTTTCAGGCTAACGGAGGACAGAGACAACAACGAGACAACGCGTCGGCGCTTCGTCATTCTTTTGGTTTGCGGTTCCCTCCCGATAGAGCCCAGTACAGAGCACCAGCCACTTGCCGGAACACCCAGGGAATGAAAGTAGGCATGACGACGCGTCAGCGCAACACCCAACACAGGCCGGCTCGATGATCTGCACCGAAACGCTGCACCCGTGCCCGGGGGAAGGGCAACTCGTGCTCGGCTACGTGCGGGCGCTCCCTGGTCGGAGCACGGCCGTCAGCCGGGACAGGGCACGCCTGGAGCAGTGGACGGCCGGCCGCGAGCTGGCGCTGGGCGAGGTGTTCTTCGACGTCACGAGCTCGTCGCCGCTGGAGCGGTACGGCTTTCGGCGGTTGCAGGGCGTCGTGCGCCGACTGCGGCCCGTTGGTGTCGTCGTCCCGAGCGCGCGGCACGTCGCGGATGACCATGACGACCTGGCTCGCGCGCTGGGTTATTTCCGCGCGGAGGGCTCCTTGCTGCTCGTTCTCGACTCTCCCTGAAGACTGAAAGGAACTCTCATGACGGAAACGACCGGCCACGAGCGGATGAGCACCGCCCACAGTCGTGAGCTGGGCGCATACCTGCGCCTGGTTCGGAAGCGGTCGGACATCCCGTTCAAAGAGCTGCTGGAGACCTTGGCGTGGTCGGCGGGCAAGTTGTCCAAGTTGGAGCGCGGCACGCGGCACACGCACCCGCACGAGATCGCCTTCCTGCTCGGCATGTGCGGGGCGGATAAAACGTTGCGTGAACGCATCATGGCGCTGGCCGCATCACCCGACACCGGCAGTTTCGTGCGCGTGCACGACAGCTCACCGGACACCCTGTTCGGTCTGCGCACGGACGAGGAGCAGGCCACCACGATCATGTCCTACGACCCGGTCGGCATCCCCGCCCTCGTCCAGACCGACGACTACACCCGAGCCCTGACCGATGATGAAGAGACCGTCACGGCCCGACTGGAGCGCCAAAGCAGCCTGACAACCCCTTCCTGGCGCAGGGTGACGCTGTTCCTCCGCGAAACCGCCCTCAGCGCGGTGGTCGGCTCGACCGAAGTCATGCGTGACCAGCTGCTGCACCTGACCCTGCTGTCGGGCACGCCCACCACCGTCATCCGGGTCATCCCGCGATGCCAGGTCCTGAACGCCGCCCTGTGCCACCCGGCCACGCTGCTCACCCTGGACGCGCCCGCCCGGCCGATGGTCCACGTCGAGACCGACCTCGCCACCGTCTTCCACGACGCACCCGACCTCGTCGCCGCTTACCAGGACAAGTTCCGGCAACTCAACCACCTGGCCCTCGAACCGACCGAATCCCGAACGCTCCTGGCCCGCTGGGCCAACCGCTACGACGCCAAGGCGTCATGAACCCACAGCACACCGGTGTCCCACATACCGTCCGGCTGCGCAAAGAGGCCTTCACCAAGGCGACCGGACTGGCGGGCTTCCGCTCCGACTACGCCCTGGCGAGAGCCATGGGCGTCAACCGCTCCACCGTCACCCGAGTGCTCACCGGACACCTCCACCCCGGCCCGGCCTTCATCGGCGGCGCGCTCACCGCCCTGGCACCGATGCAGTTCAACGACCTCTTCCAGGTCGTCCCGACTTCCTGACGGCGAGCCCACCAGAGCACTGGGCGTCGGAACACGGCGCACCTACCGGCCAAGCCGGATCAACTCCCACGACTTTGGACACCAGATACTGATACGACTCGCTCATCAGCAATAAGATCACACCAAGGCACAAGAGGCACCAGACAGCCGCACATGCAGCACGGGATCGAAGAAGTGGAATAACGCCCAGGATTAAACTCTCCGCATACCACCACCTCAGCCTGTCACTCAATCTTGTGATCAGCCATGACCCCATCGGGGCATGCGAAAGCACCCTTTAATGAATACAATTGACATGTGCCGAAAACTACACGCATCGTCGTAGTTATTTTCGCATTTCTGACCACGGTCTTGATGACCGCGTGCGGCGGCCCAGTATGTGCTTGCACCGTTCCAGAACCGCCCGCGAACATCAGTGAAGCAGCCACGAATCCCGAATGGGCAAAAAAGCGACTACTACTCTTGCGCGGCAAGCACATCACAACAGGAATTCTGGTCAGCAGGAGCGATAATGCCGGCATGGAAATTCGATCGGGCCAGGACCAAGAATTCTATCCTCCCGCAAAGGAGATGTTCGTCGCGCGAGGCCTGATCACAGAGAGCGCACACGGCTTCTCTTGGCACAAGAGGGGAAGAGCGCTTACCTGCTCAACCACTGGGGGGTGCAGTACGCAGTCCTGGTGATCAACAACAAAGAGGGCCCGTGCGCTTCGGTGTCCGGAGTGGGCTGCTCTGGATTGACGGCGAAGGCAATCCCGCTTGGCGCAACACTGGTAGTGTGGTGGGGAGATCCGGACGCCGATCCGATGACCGTTCAGAGCAGGGCGTTCCACAACCCTGTCGATGACGACCAGGACGGGAAGAAGAAAAAGGGGCGTCGATGAGCCAGGAAATCGTCTTGCGCAACGGGATTCTCACGCTCAAGCGCAACTTGACCGAGACGTTCCGGGCGGCCGAGCCCGAAGACAGGGAAACGATTGTCGACCTGGCTTTGCTCCACCCGAATGCACGATGGTCGCTCGTGCTGAAATTTCAACCGACCGACGACAACGGCGTGATCGACGGACGACCAAGTCAACTTGTCGCAGGTGTGACCGGAGACGCCGGAGCAGCGGTTCTTTACCGGACCTCACGTTCGGGGAAGTCGAGCCTGACGTTGTGGGGCACCGTCGGAACGGATCAGAGCAACGAGCCGTCTATGGCCATCCTCGATCAAGAGTCGGACATGTTCTTTCGCCGCGACCGACTCATCCCCAAAGAAGAGTTGCGTGCGGTGATGGCTGAGTACGCCTTGAGCGGTAACGTGCTCGTGACTGCCCGGTTGACGCCGTTCGATTACGACGTCGACGCCTATCAGGTTCCGTTCCCAGAGCCCTCGATCAAGCTCCGCTGGATTGCACCAGGTGTCCCCGACCGCAGCGGGGATCCGCCGTTCTAGTGGTGCGGCCGAGACATGACGATTCGGTCGGGAGCGGCTTCGTCGAGGCCAGCCGTGCAGGAGCGCGGCTGGGGTACGAGCCGAAGAGGTGGGCATCGGGTCGAACGACGTGGTCGCTTTGCCGTCCTCGTCCGCTCGCAGGTTCCGAATCTTCGGAAGCAACCCGAACGCCTGACAGCACCCCCGCCAGAGCACGGGCGGCGGAGCGCGAGCGCGAAGCGCCGCAGCGACGCCGAGGGGGCGACAGCCCTCAGGTCGGGGTCCAGGGGCGCGAGCCCCCGGCGGGGGTCCGGGGGCGGAGCCCGCCGGGCGGGGCGCGGGGGTTGCACCCCCGCAGGACACAGCGCGGGGTGTGGGGGTTGCACCCCCACAGGACACAGTGGGCGCGGCAGGGTTCGAACCTGCGACCGCTCGGGTGTAAGCCGAGTGCTCTTCCGCTGAGCTACGCGCCCGGGTCGTCGGCGGTCAGGGCAGGGCCGCCACGGCCTTCTTCCACGCTCCCTGGTCCCGGGGTTCCCCGGGACCGTTCACTTCGGCGTACCGCACGACGCCCGACCGGTCCACCAGGAACGTGCCCCGGTTCGCCATGCCGGACTTCTCGTTGAACACACCGTACGACCTGGCCACCGAGCCGTGTGGCCAGAAGTCCGACAGGAGCGGGAACTGGTAGCCCTGTTCCTTCGCCCACGCCTTGAGGCTGAACGGTGTGTCCACGGACACACCGAGCACCTGCACGGCCTCCCGCTCGTACTCGGCCAGTTCGTCCCGCACCCGGCACAGCTCGCCGGTGCAGGTGCCGCTGAACGCGAACGGGTAGAAGACCAGCAGGACGTGCCTGGTCCCCCGGAACGACGACAGGCTCACCGGCTGCTTGTCGTAGTCGCTGAGCGTGAAGTCCGGGGCCAGGGCGCCGACCTCGACCATCAACAGCCTCCCGGTGAGCACGGCTCGGAACGGGCCCACCGCCACACCGGGGAGCCCGCCGACGAGCCTAGCTCAGCGCTTGGCCTTGGCCGACTTCGGCGACACCAGCCTCGTCGCGGACCAGTCGCCGCTGATGTTGATGTTGGAGGTCTGGGCCAGACCTGCCGTGGACACGGCCTCGGCGATGTCGCTCGGCTCCACGTGCCCCGGCCGCCCGGTCTTGGGCGTGAGGACCCAGATCGTGCCCTCCTCGGCCAGCGGCGTCGTGGCGTTGATCAGGGCGTCGGCCAGGTCGCCGTCCTCGTCCCGCCACCACAGCAGGACCACGTCCACGACCTCGTCGTCGTCCTCGTCGAGCAGCTCGCCCCCGATCCGCTCCTCGACTGCGGCGCGGAGGTCGTCGTCGACGTCCTCGTCCCAGCCGATCTCTTGGACAACAACGCCCGGTTCGATCCCGAGCCTGTCGGCGACACCGATCTTGCCGGCGTCTTCCGCGGCGACCACGGCTTCCACTCCTCCAAGTACACAAGAGCGGCAGCCGGGTACGACTGCCGCGCGATGTCACTACCAGTCGCGGCTAGGGAACACCGTCAGCCATGCCACGCGCAACCGTAACGGCGAAGACACGCCGCATCGGGTACCCCCGGATGCGGCGCCCCGGAGCCATGAGGCACGCTCTACATACCTCCTATTCGCGCGCGCGAGGGACACGATCCAGAATTACTCACCGGTAGCGGTGTCGGGGACGTGCTCTCAAGGCGACGATGGGAGCCGAGAAGACACCGGAACGAGGAGATCCCTTGGCCCCGCAGAACCCCCCTGAGCGGGTACGCGTCATCCGTGACGGCTTGGCCGCCCACCTCCCCGACATCGATCCGGAGGAGACCGCGGAGTGGCTGGAGTCGTTCGACGCCGCGCTCAAGGGCGGCGGGCAGCAGCGCGCCCGCTACCTGATGCTGCGGCTGCTGGAGCGGGCCAGGGAGAGCCAGGTCGGCGTGCCCTCGCTGACCAGCACGGACTACGTCAACACCATCCCCACCGAGCGCGAGCCGTGGTTCCCCGGTGACGAGGAGGTCGAGCGCCGCTACCGGGCGTGGGTCCGGTGGAACGCGGCGATGCTGGTGCACCGCGCGCAGCGCCCCGGTGTGGGTGTCGGTGGTCACATCTCGACCTACGCGTCCTCCGCGAGCCTCTACGAGGTCGGTTTCAACCACTTCTTCCGCGGCAAGGACCACCCCGGCGGTGGCGACCACGTGTTCATCCAGGGCCACGCCTCCCCCGGCGTGTACGCCCGCGCGTTCCTGGAGGGCAGGCTCTCCGCCCACCAGCTCGACGGCTTCCGCCAGGAGCTGTCGCACGCGGGTCCGGGCGGCGGCCTGCCGTCGTACCCGCACCCGCGGTTGATGCCCGACTTCTGGGAGTTCCCGACCGTGTCCATGGGCCTCGGCCCGATGAACGCGATCTACCAGGCGCGGTTCAACCGCTACCTGCGCGACCGCGGTTTCAAGGACACGACCGACCAGCACGTCTGGGCGTTCCTCGGCGACGGCGAGATGGACGAGCCGGAGTCGCGCGGCCTGCTCCAGATCGCCGCGAACGAGCAGCTGGACAACCTCACGTTCGTGGTGAACTGCAACCTCCAGCGGCTGGACGGCCCGGTCCGCGGCAACGGCAAGATCATCCAGGAGCTGGAGGCGTTCTTCCGCGGCGCGGGCTGGAACGTCATCAAGGTCATCTGGGGCCGCGAGTGGGACTCGCTGCTGCACGCCGACCGCGACGGCGCCCTGGTCAACCTGATGAACACCACGCCGGACGGCGACTACCAGACGTACAAGGCCAATGACGGCGCGTACGTCAAGGAGCACTTCTTCGGGCGCGACCCGCGCACCAAGGAGCTGGTCACGCCGCTGTCCGACGACGAGGTGTGGAACCTCAAGCGCGGCGGTCACGACTACCGCAAGGTCTACGCGGCGTACAAGGCGGCGGTGGAGCACCACGGCCAGCCGACGGTCATCCTCGCCAAGACCATCAAGGGCTACGGCCTGGGTCCGCACTTCGCGGCGCGCAACGCCACGCACCAGATGAAGAAGATGACCCACGAGGACCTCAAGCTGTTCCGCGACAGCCTGCGCATCCCGATCGCGGACAAGGACCTCGACCCGTACCTGCCGCCGTACTACCACCCCGGCGAGGAGTCCTCGGAGATCCAGTACCTGCTGGAGCGCCGCAAGCAGCTCGGCGGGTTCGTGCCGGAGCGCCGCGGCAAGTCCAAGGCGCTGGTGCTGCCGGGTGACAAGGTCTACGACGTGGTGCGCAGGGGCTCGGGCAAGCAGGAGGTCGCCACCACGATGGCGTTCGTCCGGCTGGTCCGCGACCTGGCCAAGGACCCGGAGATCGGCAACCGGATCGTGCCGATCATCCCGGACGAGGCGCGCACGTTCGGCATGGACTCGATGTTCCCGGCGCAGAAGATCTACAACCCGAACGGCCAGCTCTACACCTCCGTGGACGCCCAGCTGATGCTGGCCTACAAGGAGAGCGAGCAGGGCCAGATCCTGCACGAGGGCATCAACGAGGCGGGCTCCACGGCGTCGTTCACGGCCGCCGGCACGTCCTACGCCACGCACGGCGAGCCGATGATCCCGATCTACATCTTCTACTCGATGTTCGGGTTCCAGCGGACCGGCGACGGCCTGTGGGCGGCCGCCGACCAGATGGCGCGCGGCTTCGTGCTGGGCGCCACGGCCGGGCGCACCACGCTGACCGGCGAGGGCCTCCAGCACGCGGACGGGCACTCGCTGCTGCTGGCGCACACCAACCCGGCGGTGGTGGCCTACGACCCGGCGTGGTCGTTCGAGGTGGCGCACGTCGTCCGGGACGGCCTGCGGCGGATGTACGGCGACGACGCCGAGAACGTCTTCTACTACATCACCGTCTACAACGAGCCCTACCGGCAGCCGGCCGAGCCCGAGGACCTGGACGTGGACGGCCTGCTCAAGGGCCTGTACCGGTACAAGGCCGCCGAGGGCTCGGGCGGGCCGCGGGCCCAGATCCTGTCCTCCGGCGTGGCCGGGCCGTGGGCGGTCGAGGCCCAGCGGGTGCTGGCCGAGGAGTGGGGCGTGCACGCCGACGTGTGGTCGGCGACGTCGTACTCGGAGCTGCGCCGCGAGGCGGTCGAGGTCGACCGGCACAACCTGCTGCACCCCGACGAGGAGCCGCGCGTGCCGTACGTGACGCGGGCGCTGGCCGGTGCGGAGGGCCCCGTGGTGGCGGTGTCGGACTGGATGAGCGCGGTGCCGGACCTGATCCGCCCGTACGTGCCGACCGACATGGTCACGCTGGGCACCGACGGGTTCGGCTTCTCCGACACCCGCCCGGCGACGCGGCGGCACTTCCTGGTGGACACCGAGTCGATCGTGGTGGCCACCCTGGCGGCGCTGGCCAAGCGCGGCGAGGTCGAGCGGTCGAAGGTGGTCGAGGCGGCGCGGCGCTACCGCATCGACGACGTCTCGGCGGCCGGTCCGTCCACGCAGGACGCCGGCCTGGCCTGAGCGACGACCGCCGAGGGGCGTGGTCCGAATGGGCCACGCCCCTCGGCGTGTCCGCAGTAGTGCGGCCCGACCAGCGCGAACTCCGGTGTTCACGGGCGCCGGGTGTGATCGACCCCATAGACTCGGGCGCACAGCCCAGCGTCCAACGAGGGGTCGGATGGGGACGCCGCACCACGCCCTGCACCGCACGGTGCTGGCCGTCGACGTGTCCGGCTTCAGCCGGCGGAGCCGCAACCGCCAGGAGGAGGTCCGCCGGGGCCTCTACGACGCGCTGGAGACCTCGTTCGCCGAGTGCGGCCTCGACTGGTCGGCGACCCACCACGAGGACCGCGGCGACGGCGTGCTGGTGCTGATCCCGCCGAGCGTGCCCAAGAGCCGGGTGGTCGGCGCCCTGCCGCACGCGCTGGCGGGCGAGCTGCGCCGCCACAACGCCACCCGCGCCGAGGACGCCCGCATCCGGCTGCGGATCTCGGTGACCGCGGGCGAGGTGCAGCACGACGCGCACGGCGTGGTGGGCGACGAGGTCAACCTGGCGTTCCGGCTGCTGGACTCGGCGCCGCTGCGGGAGGCGCTGGACCGGGCGCCCGGCGTGTTCGCGCTGATCGTGTCGCGCCGGTTCTTCGAGGACGTCATCCGCGACGACCCGGCCACCGACCCGGACGCCTACCGGCGCGTCGAGGTGGGGGTCAAGGAGTTCCGCGGCCAGGCGTGGCTGCGCGCGCCCGAGGGCGGCCGGCCGGCCGTGCCGCCGCGCCCACGCCGGCCACCGGCGCAAGCGCGGCAGGCCGGGACGGCCGGCGGCGGTCCTGGTCCTGGCGCTGCTCGCGGCGGCGACCGCCACCGACGCGTTCGCCGCCGTGCCGGTCGAGGTGCCGCCGTGCGCCACGCCGGTGCAGCTCAACGTGCTCACCTCGGCGGAGAAGGAGCGGGTGGTCACGGGTGTGGCGGTGGAGTTCGAGAAGGAGTCCCGCGAGTTCACCCCGCACGGCTGCAAGGGCGTGAGCGTGCAGGTGACCACGGGCGGCTCGGCGCGCGAGGCGGCCGACGCGCTCAGCCGGGGCTGGCAGGAGCCGGACCACGTCCCGCAGGGCACCGAGCCGCACGTGTGGCTGCCGGACGCCTCCTTCGAGGTCGCCGGCGTGCTGGCCGCCCTGGAGGAGGGCGCCCGCCTGGCGCTGGACCACCGCGCGTCGATCGCCCGGTCGCCCGTGGTGCTGGGCGCGTCCGCGGAGCTGGCCGAGCGGATCGAGGAGGACGGCCGGGAGTTCTCCTGGCCGTCGGTCTCGCAGGCGCGGCTGGTCGAGCCCGACGCGTCGTCCGGGGCGGGCCTGGCCGCGGTCGCGGCGCTGGCGCACGCCGAGCTGGGCGGGGTGGCGCTGGACGCGCCCGACGCGCCGCTGCGGCTGCGCGGCGCGGCGAGGCGCACGACGGACGCGCCGCCGTGCGAGGGCGACGTGGCCCTGGTGGCGTCGGAGAAGGTCGTGGCGGACCGCGAGGACTGCCGGCTGCTGTACCCGCGCGGCGCGGGCGTGGCGCTGGATCACCCGTTCGTGGTGGTGGAGCGCACGGACCTGCCGCCCAACGAGCGCCGGCGGCGGGTGGTGGAGCGGTTCGAGGAGCACCTGCGGTCCGACGAGGCGCAGGCGGCGATGCGGCGGGCGGGCTTCCGCGCCGCGAACGGCACGCCGGGGCTGGTGGGCGACCCGCGCGCCCGGGTGCCCGACGAGGAGGTCGGTGTCCCGGACGGGGAGGCCCTGCACCGGGCCTGGGAGGCGGCGTCGCGGCCGGTGTCGGTCGCGCTGGCGGCGGACGAGGCGGGCGCGGGCGCGGTGGCCGCGCTGGAGCGCCTGCTGACGCCCCGGGACCGGCTGGTGCGGCTGCCGCTGGCGGGCGGCGTGCTGGAGGACGCCGTGCGCGCGGGGGCGAAGGTGGCGGTGCTGGTGTCGGCGGGGCCGATCCCGCCGGTCGAGCCCGGCACGAGCGCGCCGTTGCGGGTGGTGGCCGTCGGCCTGTTCGAAGGCGCCTGCGCGCCCACCACGGCGCTGTACTCGGCCGCCAGGTCCCACGGCGGCCCCTGCGAGGAGATCGGCCCGCAGAACGCGCTGGAGGGCGTGGCGCGGGGTGTCTGGGGAGGGATGACGTGATGCGCCTGTTCGCGGCCCTGACGCTGCTCCTGGCGGCCTGCGCGGGGTGCTCGGGCGTCCCGGACGGCCCGACCGACGACGAGGGCCCGATCACGTTCGTGGACGGCCGGGACACCTCGTCCGGCCGGCAGGTCCACCGGCTGGTGGAGCGGTGGAACGACGCGAACCCCCTGGAGACGGTGAAGTTCCTGGAGATGTCGAACTCCACGGACATCCACCGGGCCCAGCTGATGACCCGGGCGCAGGACCTGGCCGGCGTGCGCGAGGGCTACGAGGACCGCTGCTACGACGTGATGAACCTGGACACGGTGTGGACGTCCGCGTTCGCCGAGTCCGGCCACCTGGTCCCCCTGCCCGCCGGCGAGTTCGGCGCGGACCGGATGCTGCCCCAGGTGGTGGACCAGCTCCGGGTCGGGCACGACGAGGGGCGGCTGTGGGCCGTGCCGTGGCGGGTGGACGCCGGGTTCCTGTTCTACCGCCGGGACGTGCTCGAAGCCGAGGGCGAGGACCCGCCGCGCACCTGGGCCGAGCTGCGGCGGCTCGCGGTGGAGGTCGCGCCGAAGCACGGGCTGGCCGGGTACGTCGGCCAGTTCGCCGACTACGAGGGCCTGGTGGTCAACGCCGTGGAGGCGATCTGGGCCAACGGGGGCGACCCGCTGCGCCCCGACCGGTCGGAGGCCAAGGCCGGGGTCGAGTTCCTGGCGCGCGGTTTCGAGCAGGGGTGGATCCCCCCGGAGGCGACGGACTACCGCGAGGAGGAGAGCCGGGAGGTGTTCCAGGCCGGGAAGGCGCTGTTCATGCGGAACTGGCCCTACGTGCGGCCGCTGCTGGAGGGGCCGAGGTCGGCGGTGGCCGGCGACTGGGGCGTGGTGGCGCTGCCCGGTCCGAGCGCGCTGGGCGGCTGGAACCTCGCGGTGTCGCGGTGCTCGACCCACCAGCGGACCGCGCGCGAGTTCATCCGGTTCCTCACCCGCGAGCAGACCCAGGGCGAGCTGTTCCGCGACGCCGGGTGGGCGCCGAGCCTGGCCGGCCTGTACCCGGCGGGCGGCGCGGCCCTCCCCTGGGAGTCCCTGCTCGGGGAGGCGGTCCGCACCGCCCTGCCGCGCCCCACCTCCGCGTACTACGACGAGCTGACCAGCGTCATGCGGGAACGCCTCCGGCTGTCGCTGGCCGAACCGTCCGCCATCGACGGGTTGATGGACGACCTGGCCGAACGGGTCCAGGAGGTGCGCGAAGGGCGTTAGGCGGGCTTCGCGACCCTGGCCGCGGACCGCTTGGCCTCCCGGTTCCAGTCGATCCAGCCGCGGATCACCAGCACCGCGAAGACCGTGTAGACGGCCGCGCTGAAGTACAGCCCGGACTGGAGCTGCAACGGCACGCCGATCGCGTCGACCACCAGCCAGACCAGCCAGAACTCCACCAGGCCCAGGCCCTGGAGGGTGAAGGCGAGCACGGTGCCGACGAAGATCGCGGCGTCCGGCCACGGCGCCCAGCTCGCGTCGGTGGCCTGGAGGACCAGCGCGAACGCGACCGTGCCGACCGCGAACGCGCCCAGCACGGCCAGCCGCTCCCGGGTGGTGCCCTTGCGGACCACCACGCCGAACACGGGGTCGCGCCTGCGGGTCCACGCCCACCAGCCGTAGAGGGTGATCAGGGCGATCACCACCTGCCGCGCGGCCGTGCCGCCCAGGTGGGCCGACGCGTAGACGACGAACAACAGCGTCACCGAGACCAGCTGCACCGGCCAGGTCCACAGCGAGCGGCGCTGCGCCAACCAGACCACGACCAGCGCGAAGACCTGGCCCGTGAACTCGGCCCAGGAGACCTTCTGGCCGAGCACCGTGAAGCCCTGCTCCATCAAGACGTGCACCGCGTCCTCCCTCTGCCGACAGGCCGGTCCGGGGCAGGGCACGCCAACGGCACGCGCGCCTCCCATCCGGACTTTCACCGTCGGCCCCGGAGTCCCACCGGGTCAACCGCCCTGGCGGGCGGGTCGCGGGCTGTCACCGCCGGTTCGGACTTCCACCGAGCCCCGGAGCGCATGTCTGCTCACCGCGTCGAACACCGCGGGGCACCCGGGTGTTCCACGGGTGAGCAACAGCACAGAACCCGGGGTTCGGCTCCCGTACACCGCGGGCGCCTAGCCTGCGGCGAATGCGCATCCTGCTGGTGGCCGCCTTGACGCCGTTGCTGCTCGCCGCCGCTCCCGCCGAGGGGGTGGTGACGCCGGTCGCGCAGACGCGCGCCTTCGCGGACGACGCGTCCGGCTCGCCCGCGAACGCCGACGCCGACGACCCGGCCGTGTGGGTGCACCCCCGTTCGGCCGAGCGGAGCGTGGTGCTCGGGACGCTGAAGGAGGGCGGCCTGGCGGCGTTCGACCTGTCCGGGCGGACGCTCGGCCTGTACCCGGCGCCCGCCGCGCCCTCGCCGGGCGCCGCGCCCGGCCGGTACAACAACGTGGACGTGCTCAGCCGGGTGACCGTCGGCGGGCGTGCGCGCGACCTGGCGTTCGTCAGCGACCGCGGGCGGGACAGGGTCCGGGTCTACGAGGTCGACGGGCGCGGTTCGGCGGCGGGCGCGGGCGTGGTGCGGGACGTGACCGACCCCGCCGCACGGCCGGTGTTCTCCTCCTCCGAGGAGGAGGTCGACGACCAGCGCACGGTGTACGGGCTGGCCGCCGGGTTCGCCGGGCGCACGCCCGTGGTCGTGGTGAACCGGCGCAACGAGACCCGGGTGGCGCTGCTGCGCGTCGTGCCGGCCGCCGGCGGCTCGGTGGGCACCTCGGTGGCGGCGACCCTGGACCTGCCCTCGTCGTTCCCGCTGCCCGGCGGCGGGGTGTGGGCGCCGTGCGGCGAGCCCGGCGAGGGCCCGCAGCTGGAGGGCATGGTCGTGGACTCCCGGCACGGGGTGCTGTACGCGGCGCAGGAGGACGTGGGCGTGTGGCGGGTCCCGCTGCGGGCGTCCGGGTTCGGCGAGCCGGTGCTGGTCGACCGGGTGCGATCCTTCGGGGTCCCGCAGACCTACGACCCGGTGACCGAGGAGTGCGCGGTGTCCGGGCCCGACCCGGGCGTCGGCGGCCGGGTGCTGGAGGCGGACGCGGAGGGGCTGACCGTGGCGGACGGCTACCTGGTCGCGTCCAGCCAGGGCGACTCGCGGTTCGCGGTCTACGAGCGGACCGGGCGCAACCGGTACGTGGGGTCGTTCGCGGTGGGGGCGGGCCGGGGCACCGACTCGGTGGAGCACTCGGACGGCGCGCACGTGGTGACCGCCGACCTGGGGCCGCGGTACCCGGAGGGGCTGCTGGTCGTGCACGACGGTGAGCGCCGGCCGGCCGTGGGGGACGCGGACACGACCGGGTTCGCGTACGTGAGTTGGGCGGACGTGCTGGACGAGCTGGGCTGAACCGGGCTGGGGGGCTGGGCCGGGCCGGAGGGAGCCTCGGGACTGGGGCCGGGCGGGACTGGGGGCCGGGCGGGGCCGGGCCGCGCCCAACCGGACCGGGCTGCCGGAGGCCCCCGCCGGCCGGGGGCCTCCGGTGCCTGCCGGCGTCGGGGCGCCGGCTTCCGAGGGGTCGTCGGCGCCGGCTCCCGACCTGGCCCATCGGTGGTCCCCGGGTCGTACCGCGCCGGTCACGCGATTCGCCCCGCGACCGGATCGTGTCGCAGCACCCGTCACCCGGCAACCTGAAGTGGCCGCACGAAAGGGTGACTGGCGTGGCGGATCCCGCGTGGACAGTCCAGAGTGGAGGTACCGGTGGGGACCGGGGAGAGGGAAACGCTCGGCGCGGTTCGACCGCGCCGAGCGTTTTCACGTCACACCGGCTCGACCGCGGCGACGGCGGGCCGGGCAGTACGGCGAACAGCGGCCGGGCGACTTCGTGGAAGTCGCCCGGCCGCTCGCCCGCGACCCGCCTCAGGACCCCGGGCGCACGCCGACGCGCAGGGTGTCCAAGTAGGACCGGAGGTCCAGCCGCGCGGCGGCGGCGCCCTCGCTCGGGCGCGGCTCACCCGGGCAGGTCGAGCTGCTGGGCGGCAGGACCCCGCTGATGAGGTAGCGCTCCACCGCCCGGTTCACGCACCTGTTGCCGGTGCCGTAGATGCCGTGCCTGCCCTCGTCGAGCACGGTGATGAGGTTGTGGCCCAGCTCGGACGCCAGCGCCGGGCCGCTCTCGTACTGCGTCTGCGTGTCGCCCTCGGCCTGGACGACCACGCCGACCGGGTAGCCGTGGCGCTTGAGCCTCACCGCAGGCTCCGGCGGGGTGAACGTGCGGTAGGCGCAGGTCGTTGGCGCGGCCCGCGCCACGCCGAAGCCGTACGGGTAGCGGTCGCGGAAGACCCGCATGTCCTCGTAGTAGGTCTCCGGGTCCGTCGGCCAGTCGACCTCGCAGGTCACCGTGTTGAACACGCCCGAGACCAGCTCGTCCTGGGCGGAGCGGGCCATCATCAGCGCCGTGTCGGTCGGCGAGCCGGCGCGGAGCTTGGCCACCGCGTCCGCGAGGTCCGACCACAGTGGACGGTAGCGGGCGCCCACGCCCATCGCCGCGTCGAAGTCGGTCCGGGTGTGCTCGCCGATGGGGCGCTGCGCCAGCGCCGCCGCCACGCCCTCGACGTTGGCCATGACCTCCTCGACCTCGACGCCGAGCCGGAAGCGGTCGTCGCGCTGGGCCACCCACTCCGCCCAGGACTCGACGTTGCGCCGCATCGCGACGGCCTGCTCCAGGAACTGCTCGCGCCAGATCCACTCCGGGTGCACGGCCGAGTCCAGCACGCTGCGGTCGAGGCGCCCCGGGAACAGGCTGCCGTAGACCGCGCCGAGGTAGGTGCCGTAGGAGTAGCCCAGGTAGTTGATCTTCTCCTCGCGCAGGACGGCGCGCACCACGTCCAGGTCCCGGGCGGTGTTGGGGGTGTTGACGTAGGGCCGGATGCCGCCCGCCGAGCGCCGGCACGCCTGCTCGACGGCGTGGGCCTCGGCCGCCCACTTCGGGAAGTCCTCGTCCTTCGGCCGGCTCTCGGCGACGACCAGGGAGGGCACGGTGTTGCAGGTCAGCGCGGTGGAGCCGCCGACGCCGCGCGGGTCGAACCCGATCAGGTCGTAGACCTCCGCCACCCCCGAGTTGGCCAGGAAGGTGGGCATGCCCAGGCCCGAGCCGCCGGGACCGCCGGGGTTGAGCACCAGCACGCCGCGCCGCCGCGACTGGTCCTCGGCCCTGCGGCGGCTGATCAGCAGCGAGATCTTCTCCGCGGTCGGCCGGGAGTAGTCCAGCGGCAGGACCAGGTCCGCGCACTCCAGGCCGTCGCGGCAGGGTTTCCAGGTGAGCTGCTGGGTGTGGAACTCGGCGAGGGGGTCGACGCGATCCCGCCCCGCCGACGTGCCCGTCGCGGTGGCCATCACCGCGACGAGCACCAGGCCTACCGACACGAACCTGCGCACGTCCATCCTCCCGACCCGACTCCCGACTGCTCCGAACGCCACCGAAGGTAGGGCGATCGGAGCACGGCGACAGGTCGAGTCACTCGTTTGTGTCGTCCTGCGGAGCACGTGCGATGGTGGGCGGCATGACCAGCCCATCCGGGGCCGGCTCCTCGGGGACCGGCCCGCCCGAGGTCGACGCGGCGGGGTTCGACACGGCCGGGGTTGACGCGGCGGGATTCGACGCGGCCGGGGTTGACGCGCCGGGGGCTGACGCCGCCGGAGCCGCCGGGGCCGACGCGCCCGGGGTCGGCACGGCCGTCCTGGCGCCGGACACGCTGCGCGCGCTGCGGCGGGCCTCGGGCGACCTGGCCGCGGCGAGCGTGGCCGAGATGGAGTCGCGCCTGACCTGGTTCCGGCGGATGCCCGCCGACCAGCGGGCCGGGGTCCAGCTGCTCATCCAGAGCGGCGTCGCCGGTTTCGCGTCCTGGCTGCACGACCCGCAGCAGGCGATCCGGCTGACCGCGGAGGCGTTCCGGTCCGCGCCCAAGGACATCTCCCGGTGGGTGAGCCTGCGGCAGACCGTGGAGCTGGTGCGGATCGCGCTGGAGCTGTTCGAGCGGGAGCTGCCGCGGCTGGCGCGCGGCGACGCCGAACGCGCCCTGCTCAACGAGGGCGTGCTGCGGTACGGGCGGGAGATCGCGTTCTCCGCGGCCACCTCCTACGCGGCCGCGGCCGAGGCCAGGGGCGCGTGGGACGCCCGGCTGGAGGCGCTGGTCGTGGACGGGATCGTGCGCGGCGACGCGGAGGAGTCGCTGCTGTCCCGCGCGACCGCCCTGGGCTGGGACCCGGCGGCCGAGGCGACCGTGCTGGTCGGCAACCCGCCGTCGGACGACCCGCCCGCCGTGGTGTTCGAGGTGCGCAGCCGGGCGGCCCGGATCGGGCGGCAGGTGCTGCTGAGCGTGCAGGGCTCGCGGCTGGTGGTGCTGCTCGGCGGCGAGACCGGGCGGGGCGACGCGCTGGCGCGCATCTCCGAGGCGTTCGGCGCGGGGCCGGTGGTGGCCGGGCCGACCGTGGACAGCCTGGCCGACGCGCACCGCAGCGCGAGCGACGCGCTGTCCGGCCTGCGCGCCGTCGTGGGGTGGCCCGCGGCGCCGCGGCCGGTGCGGTCGCTGGACCTGCTGCCGGAGCGGGCGCTGGCGGGCGACCCGGAGGCCGAGTGGCAGCTCGTGGACCGCATCGCCCGGCCGCTGGAGGAGGCGGGCGGCTCGCTGCTGGCGACCGTGGACGCCTTCCTGGAGGTCGGCGGCGTGCTGGAGGCGTGCGCGCGGACGCTGTTCGTCCACCCCAACACGGTCCGCTACCGGCTGCGGCGCGCCACCGAGCTGACCGGGCGCAACGCCAACGACCCCCGTGACGCGCTGGTGCTGCGCGTGGCGCTGTCCGTGGGGCGGCTCGCGCGGGCCCGCGGGCTGTGGTGACCCCGAAGGGGTGAACCCGGCGGGGTGATTCCAGCGGGTGAACCTGCGGTGACACAGCGCCAGGTGTGACCCACGCCTCAGGAACCACTTGAGGCGGCATGAGCCGCCATCGACAACGCACAACGTGCATCAACGGCCATCAGCGAGTCACTTTTGTAGGAACCCTACAACAGGGGCGGCGTGGATTCGTCAGTGGCGGCATCCCGGTGGAGGGAGTCGACCGTGTTCAGTTGGGGACGTGATCGCGCTCCTAGCCCCCGGACAGGGGTCACAGACACCCGGCATGCTGGCCCCCTGGCTCGAACTCGACGGGGCCGCCGAGCGGGTCGCGGCGTGGTCCGAGGCGACCGGCCTGGACCTGGCGCGCCTGGGCACGACCGCCGACGCGGACGAGATCAAGGACACCGCGATCACCCAGCCGCTGGTGGTCGCCCTGGCCCTGCTCGCGCACGAGGAGCTGCGGCGGCGGGTCGAGCTGCCCGCCGACACCGTGGTGGCCGGGCACTCGGTCGGCGAGCTGGCCGCCGCCGCGATCGCGGGCGTGCTCGACGCCGACGACGCGGTCGCGCTGGCCGCCGTGCGCGGCGCCGAGATGGCCGCCGCCTGCGCGCTCGCCCCCACCGGCATGGTCGCCGTGCTCGGCGGCGAGCCCGACGAGGTGCTGGCCCGGCTCGACGAGCTGGGCCTGGTCGGCGCGAACCGCAACGGCGCGGGTCAGGTCGTCGCCGCCGGCCCGCTGGAGGTCCTCGACGAGCTGGTCGCGCAACCACCCGGTCGGGCGAAGGTCCGCAGGCTCCAGGTCGCGGGCGCGTTCCACACCCGGTACATGGCGCCGGCCGAGGAGGCGCTGCGGGCCCGCGCCGAGGGCATCGCGGCCTCCGACCCGGTGCTGCCGCTGCTGTCCAACGCCGACGGCGCGGTCCTCACCGGCGGCGCCGAGGTGCTGGACCGGCTGATCTCCCAGGTGACCCGCCCCGTGCGGTGGGACGCCTGCCAGGCGACCATGGCCGAGCGGGGGGTGTCCGCGGTGGTCGAGCTGCCGCCCGCGGGCGCGCTGACCGGCTTGGCGAAGCGCGAGCTGAAGGGCACCACCACCTTGGGCCTCAAGACCCCCGAACACCTCGACCAGGTCGCGGAGCTGATCGCCGCGACGCAGCCCGCCGGGACTGGAGCCGCGAGGTGACGACGTTCGCCGTGCCCGCCGGCGCGACCGGCAGCCGCATCATCGGCCTGGGCAGCTACCAGCCCGACACCGTGGTCAGCAACCACGACCTGACCCTGCGCATGGACACCACGGACGAGTGGATCCGCGACCGGGTCGGCATCGCCAACCGCCGGGTCGCCAAGCCCGACGAGCTGCTGGTCGACATGGCCGTGGAGGCCGGCGCCAAGGCCGTGGCCGACGCCGGGCTGGCGCCGTCCGACATCGGCGCGGTCATCGTGGCCACCTGCACCATGCCGTCGCCGATCCCGAACGCCGCGGCGCAGGTCGCCGACCGGATCGGGATCAGGACCGCGCCCGCGTTCGACCTGAACGCCGCGTGCGCGGGCTTCTGCTACGCGCTGGCCACCGCCTCCGACATGGTCCGCGCGGGCACCGCCGACCACGTGCTGGTGATCGGCGCGGAGAAGCTGACCGACTGGGTCGACCCGGTCGACAGGTCCACCGCGATCATCTTCGCCGACGGCGCGGGGGCCGCCGTGGTCGGTCGGTCCGACGAGCCGGGCATCGGCCCGGTGGCGTGGGGCAGCTCGGGCGACCTGGCCGACATGATCCAGATCAAGGACCGCGACTCGTTCATCTTCCAGGAGGGCCAGTCGGTCTTCCGGTGGGCCACCACGCAGATCGCGCCGGTCGCGCTGCGGGCGGTCGAGCTGGCGGGCGTCGCGCTGTCCGACGTCGACGTGTTCGTGCCGCACCAGGCGAACCTGCGCATCGTCGAGGCCATCGCCAAGCGGTTGCGGGCGAAGGGTGCGCGTGAGGACCTCGTGGTCGCACGTGACATCGTGGACTCCGGCAACACCTCGTCCGCTTCGATCCCGCTCGCGCTGGACCACATGCGCGCGGCGGGTGAGGTGCGCAGCGGTGACGTGGCGCTGCTCGTCGGCTTCGGGGCGGGCCTGTCCTACGCCGGACAGGTCGTCCGGCTGCCGTGAACACCCAGGACTCCGGTGCGGCAGAAGCCCGCCGGGCGCAGCGAGAGGAAAGGGATTTTCAGTGAGCAACGAGGACATCCAGAAGGGGCTCGCCGAGATCGTCGAGGAGGTCGCCGGCGTCGAGGCGGCCGACGTGACGGCCGAGAAGTCCTTTGTGGACGACCTGGACATCGACTCGCTGTCCATGGTGGAGATCGCCGTGCAGGCCGAGGACAAGTTCGGCGTGAAGATCCCGGACGACGAGCTGGCCAACCTCAAGACCGTGGGCGATGCGGTCAACTACATCGCCAGCAACGCATGACGACTAGCAACGATGTCGTCGTCACCGGGCTGGGTGCCACCACCCCGCTCGGTGGCGACGTCGCCACCACCTGGGACGCCCTCCTGTCCGGGCGCAGCGGCGTGCGGACGCTCACGGCCGACTTCGTCGAGAAGTACGACCTCCCGGTGAAGATCGGCGCTCCGCTCGTGGTCGACCCGACCGAGGTGCTGCCGCGCGTCGAGGCGCGCCGGCTGGACCGCTGCGAGCAGGTCGCCGTGGTCGCCGCCCGCCAGGCGTGGGCCGACGCCGGGTTCGGCGAGGACGACGTCGACCCCGAGCGGCTCGGCGTCGTGGTCGGCACCGGCATCGGCGGCGCGATGACGCTGCTCGACCAGGACGACCTGATCGAGAACGGCGGCCTGCGCAAGGTCTCGCCGCTGACCGTGCCCATGCTCATGCCCAACGGCCCGGCCGCGCACGTCGGCCTGGACCTGAAGGCGCGGGCCGGCGTGCACGCGCCCGTGTCGGCGTGCGCGTCGGGCGCCGAGGCGCTGGCCTGGGCGTGGCGGATGCTGAAGGCCGGCGAGGCGGACGTCGTCGTGGCCGGTGGCGCGGAGGCGTGCATCACCACGATCACCATGGCGGGCTTCATCCAGGCCCGCACCATGAGCACCCGCAACGACGACCCCGAGGCCGCGTCGCGGCCGTTCGACGTGGACCGGGACGGCTTCGTGCTCGGCGAGGGCGCCGGGATCCTGGTGCTGGAGCGCGAGGAGTTCGCCAGGGCCCGCGGCGCGCGGATCTACGGCAGGCTCGCGGGCATCGGCACCAGCTCCGACGGCCACCACATCACCGCGGCCGACCCCGAGGGCATCGGCCAGTCGCGGGCCATCGCGGCGGCGCTGCGCACCGCGGGCGTCGACAAGGCGGACGTGGGCCACGTGAACTGCCACGCGACGTCCACCCCGGTGGGCGACGTGATCGAGCCGCAGGCCGTGCGCCGGGCGATCGGCGACCACCCGGTGCTGACCGCGCCGAAGGGCAACCACGGTCACCTGCTGGGCGCCTCGGGCGCGGTGGAGGCCATCACCACGCTCCTGTCGGTGCGCGACGGGATCGTGCCGCCCACGCTCAACCTGAAGAACCAGGACCCGAGGGTGGACCTGGAGGTGGTCACCGGCGAGCCGCGCAAGATCGACCTCGTCGCGGCGGTGAACAACTCCTTCGGTTTCGGCGGACACAACGTCTCGCTCGTCTTCACCCAGGTCTGACCAGCCCGTTCGAGGAGTTCCACGATGACTGCCCTCGCGTCCCCGCCGGCGATCCTCCCGGGGGCGGTCCGGGAACCCGATCCCCGCGACCCCGAGGTCCGGCTCGGCCGGCTGCTGGACCCCGGTTCGGTCGCGCCGTTGCGCCCCCGCGACGGCAGCGGCGTGCTCGCCGTGCGCGGGCGGGTCAACGGCGCCCGGGTGGTGGCCTATTGCAGCGACGCCACCCGCATGGGCGGCGCGCTCGGGTCCGAGGGCTGCCGGCACATCGTGGAGGCGATCGACACCGCGGTGCGCGAGCGCACCCCGGTGATCGGGGTCTGGCACTCCGGCGGCGCGCGGCTGCCCGAGGGCGTGGAGTCGCTGGACGGCATGGGCCAGATGTTCGCGGCGATGATCCGGGCGTCCGGACGCGTGCCGCAGGTCTCCGTGGTGGTCGGCCCGGCGGCCGGCGGCGGCGCCTACGGGCCCGCGCTGACCGACGTGGTGATCATGGCGCCGGCCGGCAAGGTCTTCGTGACCGGGCCGGACGTGGTGCGCTCGGTGACCGGCGAGCAGATCGACATGGACGGGTTGGGCGGCGCGGAGGCGCACGGGCGCAAGTCCGGCGTGGTGCACGTGGTGGCGGACGACGAGCCGGACGCGTACCAGCGGGCCCGGCGGATCACCGGCCTGTTCGCCCAGCCCGGCGTGTTCGACCTGGGCTCCGTGCCGGACGGGGACGACCTGCGGGCGCTGCTGCCCGACCGGCCGCAGCGGGCCTACGACGTGAAGCCGCTGGTGCGGGCGATCCTGGACACCGGGTCGTTCGAGGAGTTGCAGGCCAGGTGGGCGCCGAACGTCGTGGTCGGCCTCGGTCGGCTCGGTGGGCGAGCGGTCGGCGTGATCGCGAACAACCCGATCCGCAAGGGCGGCTGCCTGGACTCGCTGTCGGCGGAGAAGGCGGCGCGGTTCGTGCGGATGTGCGACGCGTTCGGCGTGCCGCTGCTGGTGCTGGTGGACGTGCCCGGGTACCTGCCGGGCGTCGACCAGGAGTGGGGCGGCGTGGTGCGGCGGGGCGCGAAGCTGCTGCACGCGTTCGGCGAGGCGGTCGTGCCGCGGGTCACCCTGGTCACCCGCAAGTCCTACGGCGGCGCGTACATCGCCATGAACTCCCGTTCCCTCGGCGCCACGGCGGTGTTCGCCTGGCCCACCGCCGAGGTCGCGGTCATGGGCGCGAAGGCGGCCGTCGGCATCCTGCACCGCAAGAAGCTGGCGGCGGTGGAGGACCCGGCCGAGCGCGAGGCCCTGCACACCGCGCTGGTCGAGGAGCACGAGCGCATCGCGGGCGGCGTGGACCGGGCGCTGGCCATCGGCGTGGTGGACGAGGTCGTGGAACCGACCAGGACCCGCCGGAAGCTGGCCGAGGCCCTGGCGGCGGCGCCCGCCGGCCGGGGCGCCCACGGCAACATCCCCCTGTAACGCAGCTCGGCGATGGGGTCGCTCACGTCGGGGGGCGACCCCATCGCCGTACCCGAACGCAGAAGTCGTGCGTTCGGAGTGGAGGACACGCGGTGTCGCAGTGGAGGACACGCGGTGTCCGAGCGGAGGACACGCGCGGGGGTTCGGCGTGTCCTCCGGTCCGGTGTTGCGTGTCCTCCGGTCCGGTGTTGCGTGTTGTCCGGTGCGGTGGCTAGCAGGCGGTGAACTGGGACGTCGAGCCCTCGGTGCCCAGGTCGACGCGGAGGGCGCCGTCCTCGGCTTGGAGCGGGTAGACGACTCGCCAGTGGATGCAGTCGGCCTGGAGCTCGGCCGGGGCCTTGGCCATGTCCTGGGTGCTGGTGAAGGTCATGAGCACGCGCAGGCGGTCGGGGCTCACCGACTCGACGCGGTGGACGAGGATCGTGCCGTCGCGCGAGCTCTCGTAGTCGGACAGCCAGCGGGACCTCGGGGTCTCGTTCACGCGGCGCGCGGTGACGGTCGCGGTCCACAGGTCGTAGTCGAGGTCGTTGATCGCGTCGAAGAACTGTTGGAGCACCTCGCGCACGCGCGGGCCGTCCGGGTGCATCGAGGCGTCGATGCTCAGCTGCACGACCCCGCCGCCCGGCTGCTCGTCTCGCGGCACGGGCGCGGACGACCCGGTGCTCGGCACGGCGATCTGGTCGCCCTGCGCCGGCGCGGGCCGCTGGTACACGTCGCGGGCGAGCGCGCCGACACCGGCGGTGGCGGCGGCGACCACCAGCACGAGGGGCAGCAGCAGGCGCGGTTGCACGCCACCGAGCGTGCCACAGGCCGCGCACCGGCCCACAATCACCCGGAAGTCGCAGCACCTTCCCCGAACTTTGCGGTTTGAACGCACGGCACAGGCCCGCCGAATGCCCCGTCCGCGAAAATTTTCAACCCATTCACACCCTATCGGTCCATTACCGTAGTTAGTGTGCCTCCCACCCCCCGATGGGAGTAGCCAGCCACCGTGCGTACACCAGACCGCAATACAGCGGAGACGGACGCGAAACGCCTGGTTAACCGGTCAACATGACTGAACCTCACGGCTCCGTTGAGTGGTGGTCGGGTGAACCTCTCCGCTTTCAGGTGAGACGAAACCTGGCACTCAGGTGAACCGCATGGACCAATGACCACCTGCCGTGCCTATCTACGCAGGATGGGGTACCACGGATGGACGTACCAACTCCCCGATCTGGTGGATTGTTGGCCGCCGGCCGGCGTGCGGGAATATGCCGGTCGCCAAAAAATCGCAGGGAGGCGAATTCCAGTGGATCTCCGCTATGAGGCTTACTGCTTCGCGGACCGCCTCTTCTACGACGTGCAAAGCCAGGACGAAACCGTCAAGGACGATTTCTCACAGGCGCTGCCGCCGGTACCCGAGGGCTGGACGCAGGCTGATCGGAACATCTGGCGCCACGTCCACCCCAACGGCGTCGTGCTGCCGAAACAGGGCTGGAAGATCCACGTTTCGGCGACCGTGGTGAACGCGGGCGAGGTGCTGCTCGCCTCCTACGCGTACCTGGTCGAACGCCGGATCCCGTTCAAGTACCTGCGCACCCGGTCGATCGTCCTGGCCCGCAACTCCAAGTACGCCCCGCGCGAGGCGAGCGGCAAGCTGATCACGATCTACCCGGCCGACGAAAGCGAGCTGGGGCGCGTCCTCGCCGAGCTGTCGGAAATCCTCAAGGGCCAGGCGGGCGCGTACATCCTGAGCGATCTCCGCTACGGCGCCGGCCCCCTGTTCGTCCGCTACGGCGGGTTCGTGGAGCAGTGGCTGGAAATGGACGGCAAGCGCGTGCTGGCCATCGAGGGCCCGGACGGCGCGCTGGTGCCCGACCAGCGCAAGCCCGTGTTCTGGGTGCCCGACTGGGTGAAGGTGCCCGCCTTCCTGGAGGAGCACCTGGCCGCCCGCCGCGCGGGGAGCGCGGAGGAGTTCCCCTACCGGGTGCTCCGCTCGCTGCACTTCTCCAACGGCGGCGGCGTCTACGAGGCGGTCCGCAAGGCCGACGACGCGCGCGTGGTGCTCAAGGAGGCCCGGCCGCACGCCGGCCTGGACCGGGAGAACACCGACGCGGTCGCCCGGCTGCGCCGCGAGCACGAGATCCTGACCCGGCTCGCGGGCGTGCCCGGCGTGCCGGAGGTGTTCGAGCGCTTCAGCGCGTGGGAGCACGAGTTCATGGCCATGTCCGAGGTGCCCGGCCGCCCGCTGGGCCAGTGGCTCGGCCACAACTACCCGCTCACGCACCACGAGGTCGCCGACGAGGCGGTCACCGCCTACGCGGAGCGCGCGCTGAAGCTGGTCGCCGAGGTCGAGCGGATCGTCGACCAGGTGCACGAGCGCGGCGTGGTGTTCTGCGACCTGCACCCGCTCAACGTCCTGGTGGACGACGACGACTCGGTCTCGCTGATCGACTTCGAGCTGGCGTTCGAGGTCGAGGAGGACCGCAAGCCCACGCTCGGCTCGCCGGGCTTCCAGGCGCCGCCGGACCGCAGCGGCTTCGAGATCGACGAGCACGCCCTCGCCGCGCTGCGCCTCTACCTGTTCCTGCCGCTCAACACGGTGGTCGAGCTCGCGCCGGTGAAGCTGCGCTCGCACGTGGAGTTCATCCGGGAGCGGTTCGGCCTGTCCGACGAGTACTGCGCCCGGATCCTCGACGGCCTGGCCCGCCGCGTCGACCCGCCGACCGGTTCGATGACGACCGCGACGGCGAAGGCGATGGCGTCGATGACGTCGGACGTGCCGTGGCCGGACCTGCCGGTGGTGCTCAAGATGGTCGCCACGGCGGTCCTGGCCAGCGCCACGCCGCACCGCGCCGACCGCCTGTTCCCCGGCGACGTCGAGCAGTTCGAGACCGGCGGCACGACCTTCGGCTACGGCGCGGCGGGCGTGCTGCACGCGCTGGACACCGCCGGCCAGGGCCGGTTCCCCGACCACGAGCGGTGGCTGCTGGACGCGGTGCGCCGCGAGCCGCCCAAGGAGCCCGGTTTCATCACCGGCGCGCACGGCGTCGCCCACGTGCTGGAGAACTTCGGCTACCACGACCTGGCCGAGGAGGTCGTGCGGAGCTACGCGCCGATGGTGCCCGACACCGAGGACCACGGCTTCAGCTCGGGCCTGTCCGGCATCGGGCTCAACCTGCTCCACTTCGCCCGGACCCGCGGCGACGAGGGGTACGCCGCGCGGGCGGTGGAGCTGGGCGAGCGACTGGCCGCCGCGCTGGCGGACGTCGAGCCGCCCGGCGACAAGGCCCGCGCGGGCCTGGAGCACGGCTGGTCCGGCCCCGCGCTGCTGTTCCTGCGCCTGTTCGAGCGCACCGGCGACCGGCGCTGGCTGGACACCGGCGTCCGGGCGCTGGAGCGGGACCTGGCCGAGACGATGATCGCGCTGGACGGTTCGACGCAGGTCCGGGACGGCAACTTCCGCTCCCTGCCCTACATCGGCATCGGCAGCGCCGGCATCGCCCTGGTGCTCAACGAGTTCCGCCTCGTCGCGCCGGACCTGCCGGTCGTGGCGAAGCTGCCGGAGCTGGTCGGGAGCGCCACCGGCGAGTTCGTCGTCCAGCCCGGCCTGATGCTGGGCCGGTCGGGCCTGCTCGCCACGCTCGCCCACGCCGACGGGCCGCGGCACGCCATCGACCGGCACGTGGCGGCGCTGGCCTGGCACGCCATCCCCTACCAGGACGGACTGGCCTTCCCCGGCATCCAGCTGCGGCGGTTGTCGATGGACCTGAGCACCGGTGGCGCGGGCGTGCTGCTGGCGCTGGCCACCGTCGCGAACGGCACACCCGTGCTGCCGTTCCTCACAGCCCCGGCCCTCCCGGGCCGGTAGCAGTAACCCTTTTCCCGATCCCCCGATAAAGGAGTCACCATGGACTTCATCCTCGACCTGCAGGACCTGGAGACCCCCGAGGCCCAGTCCAACGCGATGGCGACGGGCGGCGGCGGCGGTGGCGGCGGCAGCACCACGGCCTCCAACCTCTCACTGCTGGGCGTGTGCAGCCACTCCACCCTGAGCGTGCTGGCCTGCTGAACCAGGTCAGCGGCAACGCTGCACCCCGGGTGAGCGGCGCAGGCGAAGTGCGCCGCTCACCCGGTCACCGCGGGGGCTCGACGGCATGCCGTCGGGCCCCCGCGCACATGATGCGCCCAGGAGCCGAGATGACGCTTCCCCCGGTCGTGCGCCGTGACCCGCGCTGGCTGCTGCTGGCGGTCAACGCGCTGCTGGCCACCACCGCGGGGCTGCTGCTGCCGGCCGCGCTGGCCTCGGCCGTCGACGCCGCGCTGGCCGGTCGCCCGGCGGGCGCCGCCGTGCTGTGGCTGGTCGGGCTGGCCGTGGTGGAGCTGGTCGGCGACGCGATCGGCGTGGTGCTGGCCGCCTCGATCACCGCGCGCGGCGCGGCGTGGCTGCGGCGGCGGCTGACCGGGCACCTGCTGGCGCTGGGCCACCCGGCGCGGTTCGAGGCCGGTGACGCGGTGAGCAGGTTGACCGGCGACGGCGCGCTGGCGGGCGGGATCGCGGTGCCCGCGGTGAACGTGGGCGTCTCGGTGCTGACCGCGGCGGGCGCGGTGGTGGCGCTGGCGCTGATGGACTGGCGGCTCGCGGCCGTGTTCCTGCTCAGCGTGCCGCTGGCGACCCTGCTGGTGCGCTCCCACCTGCGGCTCACCGCCTCCGACGTGGCGACCTACCAGGAGGTGTCCGGCGAGCTGTCCGCGCGGCTGGTGGACGCCGTCGGCGGCCTGCGCACGATCGCCGCCTCCGGTCGCGCCGACCAGGAGGCCGAGCGGGTGCTGCGGCCGCTGCCCCGGCTGGCGGCGGCCGGCGCGGGCATGTGGCGCACCCAGGCCCGGATGATCTGGCGCGCGGGCCTGCTGCTGCCCGCGGTGGAGCTGGCCGTGCTGACCGCCGCCGGGTTCGGCGTGGTCGCGGGCCGGTTGAGCGTCGGCGACGTGCTGGCGGCGCTGGGGTACGCGGCGCTGGGCATGGCGGTGGTCGGCCAGGCCACCGTGCTGACGAACCTGCAACGCGCCCGCGCTTCCGCGGCGCGGCTCCAAGAGGTCTTCGACACGCCCGTGCCCGAGGCGCGGCCGCCCGGGTCGGCCGCCACCGGCGAGGTGCGGCTGAGCGGCGTGTGCGTGCCGGACGCGCTGCACGACGTGGACCTGACCGTGCCCGCGGGCGCGTTCGTGGCCGTCGTGGGCAGGTCCGGCGCGGGCAAGTCCGCGCTGGCCGCGGTGATCGGCGGGCTGGCCCGGCCGACGTCGGGTCAGGTGCTGCGCGGCGGTTCCGTCGGGTACGCGTTCGAGCGGCCCGCCCTGGTGGGCGGCACGGTCCGGGACGCGGTCCGGTACGGCACGTCGTCCGGCGACGACGAGGTGCTGGCCGCCTGCCGGGCCGCGCAGGTGCACGACGTGGTGGTGCGGCTGCCGCACGGGTACGACACGCCGATGTCGGCGGCGCCCATGTCCGGCGGCGAGGCGCAGCGGCTCGGGTTGGCGCGGGCGTTCGTGCGCGAACCGGACGTGCTGGTGCTCGACGACGCCACCGCGAGCCTGGACATGGTCACCGAGTCCACTGTGGAGCGCGCGGTGGAGTCGGCGCTGCCGGGTCGGACCCGGGTGGTGGTGACGCACCGGGCGGCGACCGCGCGGCGGGCGGACGCGGTGGTGTGGCTGGACGGCGGCCGGGTGCGCGCGGTCGCGCCGCACCGGGAGCTGTGGGACGACGAGGAGTACCGGGCGGTGTTCGGCTGATGGCCTACCTGCGGGCGTTGCGGGAACAGCGGCGCGGCGTCGCGGTGCTGCTCGGCTGGTCGGTGCTGGAGGGCGTGCCCGCGCTGCTGTCCGGCCGGCTGGTGGCCCTGGCCGTCGACCGGGGTTTCGCGGCCGGCCGGCCGTGGGTCGGCGTGGGCTGGCTGCTGGCGTTCGCGTTCGTCGCGGTGCTCGGCGGGTTCGGGCTGCGGCAGGTGTTCATGCGGCTGGGCGCGGTGGTCGAGCCGCTGCGGGACGCGCTGGTGCGCGAGGTCGTGCGCGGCGTGCTGCGCGGCGGTTCGCACACCCGGCAGCCCGACGCGAGCGCGGTCGCCCGGATCACCCGGCACGTCGAGGTGGTGCGCGACGCGACCGCGGGCGTGCTGGTGCAGGCGCGGGCGCTGCTGGTGACCACGACCGCCGCGCTGGTGGGCCTGGTCGTGACGGTGTCGTCGCTGGCCTGGCTGGTGGTGCTGCCGGTGCTGGCGGCGCTGGTGCTGTTCGGGCTGCTGCTGCCGTCGCTGGCGCGCGGGCAGCGGCGGCTGGTGCTGGCCGACGAGGACGCCGCGACCGCGGCCGGGACGGTGTTCCTCGGCGTGCGGGACGTGGTGGCCGTCGGCGGGGCCGCGCACGCGCTGGACGACGTGTCGGCGCAGGTCGACCGGCAGGCGTCGGCGACCGTGCGGATGGCGTGGGCGACCTCGCTGCGCGGTGTGGTGATCACGCTGGGCGGGTTCGCGCCGCTGGCCCTGCTGCTGGTGGCGGCGCCCCCGATGGTGCGGTCCGGCGAGCTGAGCGCGGGCGAGGTGCTGGGCGCGGTGGTGTACCTGAGCACGAGCGTGCAGCCCGCGTTGCGGCGGTTGGCGGACACGGCGAGCACGGTGGTGCTGCGGCTGGTGGTGGCGCTGCGCCGGTTGGCGGAGGCCGCGCCGCCGGTCGACGAGCCCACCGGCGACGCGGCGCCCGCCGGGCACGAGGTGGAGCTGCGCGGGGTGACCTTCGGGTGGGGCGCGGGCGCCGAGCCGGTGGTGCGGTCGCTGGACCTGGTGCTGCCCGAGGGCGCGCACCTGGCCGTGGTCGGGCCCAGCGGCATCGGCAAGTCGACGCTGGCCGGGCTGGTCACCGGGCTGGTGGCGCCGCAGGCGGGCGAGGTGCTGCTCGGCGGCGCGCCGGTGCGGTCGGTGGACGCGGCGCTGCGGCGCCGGGTGGTCGCGCTGGTGCCCCAGGAGACCTACCTGTTCACCGGCACCGTGCGGGAGAACCTGGCGCTGCTCGCGCCCGACGCGTCGGACGCCCGGCTGCTGGCGGCCGCGGCGGCGGTCGGCGCGTCGGGCGTGCTGGCGCGGCTGGGCGGCCTGGCGGGCGCGATCGGGCACGCGGGCGGCGGGCTGTCGGCGGGCGAGGCGCAACTGCTGGCCGCGGCGCGGGTGCACGCCTCGGACGCGGACGTGGTGATCCTGGACGAGGCCACGTCGTCGCTGGACCCGGCGGCGGAGGCCGTGGTGGAGCAGGCGTTCGCGGCGCGCGGCGGCACCCTGGTGGTGATCGCGCACCGGCTGTCCTCGGCGCTGCGCGCGGACCTGGTGCTGGTGATGGACGGCGGACCGCCGCTGCTGGGCCGCCACGACGAGCTGATGGCGGCCTCCGGCGCCTACCGGGACCTGATGGCCGCCTGGCAACCGGCGCCGACCGTCCACTGAGGACGGCCGGCGGCCGGTCAGCCCACGCGGTGCAGCCAGGTGACGGGCGCGCCGTCCCCGGCGCGCCGGAACGGCTCCAGCGCGTCGTCCCACGCCGCGCCCAGGATCTCGTCCACGCCGTGCGCGAACGACTCCCCGCCGCGACTGCGCGCGGCCAGGGCCCGGAGCTGGTCCTCGGACACCACGATGTCGCCGTTGGCGCTGGTGCGCGCGTGCCACAACCCGAGCACGGGCGCGAAGCAGTACCGCACGCCGTCCACTCCCGGACTCGGCTCCTCCGTCACCTCGAACCTGAGCATCGGCCACGCCCTGAGGGCGGACGCGAGCCTGGCCCCGGTACCGGCCTCACCGGTCCAGTTGCACTCGGCGCGCAACTGCCCTGGCGCAGCGGGCTGCGCCGCCCACTTGAGGTCCGCTCGCTCACCGAGGGTGCCCGAGATCGCCCACTCGACGTGCGGACAGACCGCAGACGGCGACGAGTGGACGTAGACCACGCCACTGGTCTTGCCACGGGTGCTCACAGCTGACCTCCGCTACTCGACGAGGGACGTCTTCCCCTACGGCCTGCCGAGCCCCGGCGATCTTGTGAAATCCCGACTTGGTCATTCTGCCCGCTCAGGCAGCGGTCCGCCAGAAGAACCAGCCCGTTCCTCACCCGGGCGGGTCAGATACAGGACTTTCGACCCGAATTCGCGACGCCGGGGTGTTCCGGGGCTCACTTTCCGAGATCACCCGGACACGGCCGCGTGATCGACGCGGGGACCGGCGCCCGGCAGGTGGGACGGGGTCGCGCGGGCGCTCGCGGCGCCGCCGGGGCGGGGTCGGCGTTCGGAGCAACGACCCAGGTCCGATCAGGTGATGCCAGTCACGCGTGGTCAACACTCCCGACGGGGCACGTCGCCGGGCAGCCGACGGCGCTACCGTGTCTGCCCGTGTGGAACGGTGGAATGTCGTGCGGTTGATCCGGCTCGGGGCGGAACCCTCCAAGGTCGGCGCCGACGTGCGCGCCGCGCTGAGCACCTGGGGCCACGGCGACGCGGTGCTCGGCGGCGTCGCGCTGCTCGGCGTGCGCCCGCCGGACTCCCCGCGCGACCTGGACGCCGTGGTCGTGCTGCCGCGCGGCGTGCTCGTCGTGGTCGGCGTGGACCTGCCCGACCCCGCGATGCGGCTGGAGGCGCCGCTGAACGGGCAGTGGCGCATCGACGGCTGGCCGCTGACCCGGCCGGACGGCGCGCTGAGCCCCGCCGCCGAGGCGCTGGAGGCGACCACCGCCGTCGCCCGGCGCATCCAGGACATGCGCGGCGAGCCGCTGCCGGTGACCACCGTGGTGGCCGTCGGGCCGTACGTCGGCCAGGTCATGCAGCCCACCGTGGACCTCAACCGGGGCGTGCGCGTGCTGCACCCCAAGCCGACCACGCTGCTCGCCGCGGCGCGCGAGCTGGCGACCAGCGACCGGCCCTGCTCGGTCGAGCACGCCGCCAAGCTCGTCGCCGTGCTCGCGCCGACCGGTCCGCCGCCGCCCCGGCAGCACCTGCTGGCGGAGGGCTTCTCCGACGCCGCCGCCGACCTGGCGTCGGCCAGCACGATGCTGCTGCCGAAGGTCGCCGCGCCGACGCGCCGCCGGGCCCTGCCCTACCTGGTCGCGTCGGTGGTGGGCGTGCTGCTGCTCATCGCGCTGATCGTGGCGCTGACGCCGGACGGCTCCTCCGAGGGCTCGTCGGCGACCACCCCGACCTCGCAGCCGGCCACGGTCGTCGTGGACGGCCGCACCTTCGCGCCGCGCGGCGCGGACCGGACCGACGACTGCGCCGCGCACGCGTTCGGCGACGTGCGGGCGTGGCTGTCGGAGCACGTGTGCATGCAGCTGCGGCGCGCCCAGTACGAGACCGCGGTGGACGGTCGCAAGGTGGGCGTGGCGGTGTCCGAGCTGAGCCTGCCCGACGCCAAGCGGGCCGGCGAGCTGCACGCGGTGGCGTCGACCGCGGGCGCGGGCGGGGTGGTGCCGCTGGTCCGGGAGGGCCGGGGCTGGTCGGGCGGGCCGGCGTCGTTCGACCGGTCGTCGATCCGCTCGACGACCAAGGCCGGGCAGGTGCTCATCGCGCAGGCGGTGTGGGCGGAGGGCGAGTCCGACGCGGCCGACCCCGCGCTGGGACAGGTCGCCGAGCAGTCGCTGCGGCTGCCCGCCGCGCAGCAGTAGCGGCGAGGCGGCGGCGCGTTCAGCGGCCGGCGCGCACCATGCCGAACGCGATCAGGCCGAACGCCACGTGCAGCACGATCACCAGGCCCGCGACCGCGCTGAGCGACTCGGTGCCCGGTTCGCCCGCCGGCAGGCCCCACGCGAACAGCAAGCCGCCCAGCGCCGCCGCGATCCCCGGCACCAGCACCGGCACCGGCACGTGGGCCAGGCAGAACAGCGCCGCCGACCGGGCGCGGAGCAGGGTGTGCAGGAACACCGGCAGCACCAGGAAACCCGGCAGGTTCACCGCGATCGGCGTCCAGCGGGGACCGCCGGGCAGGAACGTGGTCGCGATGACGAACGCGCACCACAGCACGGCGGCGGTCGTCAGGAACACGGTCCCTCTGCTCACCGGGGCAGTCTAATGAGACGTGAGGGGTGCTTTCCCATTCAGACGACCGATGGCGGCAGGGGCGCTACGGCACTCGGACCAGGGCGAACACGGTGCGCTGACCGGTGTCGCACGGTGCGTCAGAGGCCGTAGGCCTCCAGCAGCCTCAGCCACACCTCGCTGATCGTCGGGTAGGCGGGCACGGCGTGCCACAGCCGGTCGACGGTGACCTCGCCGACCACCGCGATGGTGGCCGCGTGGAGCAGCTCGGCCACGTCCGGGCCGACGAACGTGACGCCGACCAGGGTCCGCGTGCGCTCGTCGACCACCATGCGCGCCTTGCCGCGGTAGCCGTCGGCGTGCAGGGACGACCCGGCGACCGCGATGTCCAGGTCCACCACGCGGACATCCAGGCCGGCCTCGCGGGCCTCCGCCGCGGTGCGGCCGACCGACGCCACCTCCGGGTCGGTGAACACGACCTGCGGCACGGCGGTGTGGTCCGCCGTGGACACCGGCGCGGTCCACGGCTCGGGGTCCACCGCGCCGGTGACGATGGCCGTGCCGACCGCGCGGGCCTGGTACTTGCCCTGGTGCGTGAGCAGCGCGCGACCGGTGACGTCGCCCGCCGCGTACAGCCAGTCCACCCCGGACACCCGGCCGGTGTCGTCGACGGGCAGCGGCGCGCCCGCCTCGAAGCCGTACCGCTCCACGCCGAGGTCGGCGGTCGCCGGCGCCCGGCCCGTGGCCACCAGCAGGTGCGCGCCCTCCACCGACGAGCCGTCCGAGAGCGCGAGCGAGATCCCGGCGTCCGCTGTGGACGCACCGGTGGCCCTGACCCCGGTGACGACGCGGACGCCGTCCTCGCGCAGGCCCTCGGCCACCAGGTCGCCCGCGAAGTCCTCGGCCTTGGGCAGCGGGCGCTCGCCGGACACGACCAGCGTGACCCGCGAGCCCAGCCGCGCCCACGCCTGCGCCATCTCGACGCCGACCACGCCGCCGCCCAGGACCACCAGGGAGGCGGGCGCCTCCTGCGCCGAGGTCGCCTCGCGGGAGGTCCAGTACGGCACGTCCGCCAGGCCGGGCAGTGACGGGATCCGCGGCACGCTGCCCGTGCACACGACCACCGCCCGCGACGCGGTGAGCACGCGACCGCCCACGTCGACCTGCCGCTCCCCCGCCAGCCGGCCGCGACCGCGCACGACGGTCAGCCCCGCGCCCTCGGCCCACCCCACCTGGCCGGAGTCGTCCCAGTCGGAGGTGAAGCCGTTGCGCCTCTTCAGGACCGCCGCCACGTCGAGGCGGTCGCCGACGGGCACGCCCGGCAGGCGTCGAGCGGCGGCGAGCGCGTGACCCGGGCGCAGCAGGGCCTTGCTCGGCATGCACGCCCAGTACGAGCACTCGCCGCCGACCCGCTCGAACTCCACCAACGCGGTCCGCAGACCACCCGCGGCGGTCCGGGCGGCGGCGTTCTCCCCCACCGGTCCGCCGCCGATCACGATCACGTCGAAGTCGTCGCCCACCGGTCCACCCCACACCACCCGGACCGACCCGGCAAGTCACGCGGGGTCGAACACCCCCGACAGCATCTCCAGGATCACGTCGTCGGCGGTGCGCAGCACCACCGGCCGCTCCTCCTCGTCCACCCTCTCGGCCAGCTTGAACATCGCGTCGGCGGTCTGCGCGGCCATCCGGAACGTCAGGGTGACCGGAGCGCCGCCCCGCACCTCGAAGCGGCGGACGAACAGGTCGCGGAGCCGTTCGGCCATCAGCTCGTACTGGTCGACCGACGAGTCGAGGCGGTGCCCGTCGAGCAGGTCGCTGAACCGCACCCGGCCGAAACCCGGCAGGTCGGACAGCATCTTCAGGTAGACCGCGACGACCTGCTGGACGGCTTCGCGCCAGTCCTCGGCGAGGCGGTCCTCGGTGAACAGGGTTTCCACCCGACCGAGGTACTCCTCCATCCCGCGCAGCGCCAACGCGTGCACGACAGATCGCTTGTCCGAGAAGTATTGGTAGAACGATCCAATTGGCACGCCTGCGAGCTCGACGATCCGGGCGGTGGTGATGTCGTCGTAGTCGTACTCGTTGAGCAGCGTCGCGCAGGCATCGACAATGGCGGTCACCGTGGCGGCACCGCGCTGCTGAACGGGCTGACGCCGCATCACCTTGGCTAAGCGGTTTTCAGCGGGATTTTCATGCACGCACTCATCTTGATGGATACGGACCAGTAAGCCCAAACAGACGATTCCAGAATGTGATGTGAGGTTCGCTCGGTTGCGCCGTCGGGATTGTTGGCGTGCAAAACTATTCCCGCCGAAAACGCCCTGACCACCAAAAACCCGCCGGCGGTCACCGGACGGCCCGCTGGGCGGGCACCGGATTCGCCCCCTCGGCGGGCGGCGGCCGTTCGGCCGACCGGGCGCGGGCGATCGGGGCCGGGGCGGGTCGGGGCGGTCGGGTGAGGTAGGGGCCGACCAATCGGGCGAGCGCCAGGCCGGGCGCCAGCAGCGGCACGACGGCCGACAGCGCGGCCGCCGTCGCGCCCGCGCGGACCACGTCCTTGGGGATGACCGCGACCCGGTCCACCACGAACGCCCGCCGCCCGGTGAGCGACACCAGCCCCATGACGGCGAGGAAGACCGCGAACACCGCCAGCGCCCACTTGACCGCGACGTACCCCACGTCCTCGGCCGCCGCCATCACCGCCAGCCAGCCGCACAGGGCCGACGACTGCCTGCCGGGGCTCGTCATCGCCCACAGCAGGCCGCCGGCCACCGCCAGGAACCCGGTGCGGCCGACCGCCCACGCGCCGGCGGCGTCGAGCCAGCCGGTCGGCAGGCCGGCCCAGCGCGCCGGCAGCACGTCCAGCGGGCCGGGCGCGCCGAACACCTGCCCCACCACCCAGGCCAGGGACCACGCGGAGACGACGACCGCGAACGCGAGCTGCCACCTCGACCGGTCCACCACGAGGCGGCAGAGCCTGGCCACTTCCCGGCGATGTTCCCTCACACCGGTCACCCTGCCGGGGCGGTTCGCCCCCGCCGTCCGGTTTCACCCGGCTGCCCGGGAGCGCCGCTCGACTGGTGGTCCGGCGCCGCCGCGGTCCTCACGTGGCGTGGTGGGCGGGCGCCGCCCGGGATGACGAAGGGGCATTCCGGGCGGCGCGCCGGTCGGGGGACGACGAGGCCGCGCCGTTTGGTGGATGGGCCGGCTTTCGCACGGCGGGCGGGTGGCTCCGGCGCGGTGTGCAGGACCGGCTCTCTCGCGGGGCGCGGGGCGGCGGGCGGACAAGGGTGAAGGCGGCAGCGGGCAGGGGTGGCCGGCGGGGATGGCTGCGAGGCGGGAGCAGTGACCGGTCAGGGGTGGCCGGCAGGAGTGGCGCCGGGGCAGCGGCCGGGCAGCGGTGCCGACAGGAGTGGCCGCCGGGCAGGACAGCGGGCGGGGGTCGCACCCGGCGTCGGAGGGTCGGCACCCGGTGTCCGGGCGTGCGGCCGAACGGGCGCGGCGGGCCGACCGTTGACGAAGTCTTGGCGGTACCGCGCGCGGGCGCGTGTAGTAGATTGGACGTTCTGCGCAGCAGGGAAGGGCGCAGGGCGCAAACAACCGTCAGCCGCAATGCCACGCAGGCTGATAATCCACGCTATCCAGAAAAGAGGCACGTTGTCAAGCCCCTCCGATGACCTCCGGCTCGCGGAAACCGAGGCGGAGCAGGAATACGTGTCGATGCTGTACGGCAGGCTGGACGCCCTCCGCGAGCAGAGCTCGAAGCGCCTGGCAGGCGCACTCCGGCAAACCGGGGGCACGCACCAGATGCGCTCCGAGCGGGACACTTCGGTGGCCATGTACTCCGACCAGCTGGCCCAGTACAGCGCCGTGGAGAACGGGCTGTGCTTCGGTCGACTGGACTTCCACACCGACGACCGGTTCTACATCGGCCGGATCGGCCTGTTCGACGAGGACAAGGAGTACGAACCGCTGCTGATGGACTGGCGCGCGCCCGCCGCCCGCCCGTTCTACCTGGCCACCGCCGCCGCGCCGGACGGCGTGCGCAGGCGCCGCCACCTGCGGACCAAGCAGCGCAAGGTCGTCGGCCTCGACGACGAGGTGCTCGACATCAACTCGGTGGACCTCACCCGGTCCTCGGAGGGCCTGACCGGCGAGGCGACCCTGCTGGCCGCGGTCAACGCGAGCCGCACCGGGCAGATGGGCGACATCGTCGCCACCATCCAGGCCGAGCAGGACCGGATCATCCGCACCGAGCTGAACGGCGTGGTCGTCGTGCAGGGCGGTCCGGGCACCGGCAAGACGGCGGTGGCCCTGCACCGCGCCGCCTACCTGCTCTACACGCACCGGCGGCAGCTGGCCAAGCGCGGCGTGCTGGTCGTCGGGCCCAACGCGACGTTCCTGCGGTACATCGGCCAGGTGCTGCCGTCGCTGGGCGAGACGGGCGTGCTGCTGTCGACCGTCGGCGAGCTGTTCCCCGGCCTGACCGCGGTGGGCCGCGAGCCCGCCGGCGCCGCGGCGCTCAAGGGCCGCATCGAGATGGCGGACGTGGTGGCGCGGGCGATCAAGGACCGGCAGGAGGCGCCGAACCTGGTCGAGGTCCCGTTCGACCAGGACGTGCTGCGGCTGGACCGGCGGGCCATCAGCGACGCCCGCGGTCGCGCCCGGCGCACCCGGCGGCCGCACAACGAGGCGCGGCGCGCGTTCCAGCGGGAGATCATCTCGACGCTGGCCGCGCAGGCGGTGTCCAGGCTGGGGCGGCACCTGCTGGACCAGGCCGACATCGATGACATCCGGCGCGAGCTGCGCGAGGAGCCGGCGGTGCAGGCGGTCGTCGAGCGGCTGTGGCCGACGTTGACCCCGCAGCGGCTGCTGGAGGACCTGTACGCGTCGCCGAAGCTGATCGCGAAGGCCACGCCCAAGCTCTCGCCGGCCGAGCGCGAGCTGCTGCACCGGCCGCGCGGCGCGGAGTGGACGCCGGCCGACGTGCCGCTGCTCGACGAGGCGGCCGAGCTGCTGGGCGAGGACGACACCGAGGCGAAGGCGAAGGCGGAGCGCCGGCGGCGGCAGGCGATCGACTACGCGCAGGGCGTGCTGGACATCCTCGACCTGGAGGACGACGCCGACCCGGACATCCTCATGGCGAACGACCTGGTCGACGCCTACCGGCTGGCCGAGCGGCACGGCGCCGAGCGCTACGAGACCGCGGCCGAGCGCGCCGCGGCGGACCGGACGTGGACGTTCGGGCACGTCATCGTGGACGAGGCGCAGGAGCTGTCGGCGATGGCGTGGCGGACGCTGATGCGGCGCTGCCCGTCGAAGTCGATGACCGTGGTCGGCGACATCGCGCAGACCGGAGACATCGCGGGCGCGTCGTCGTGGGAGCAGGTGCTCTCGCCGTACGTGCTGGACCGGTGGAAGCTCACCGAGCTGACCGTCAACTACCGGACGCCGTCGGAGATCATGGCCGTGGCGGCGGACGTGCTGGCCTCGGTCGACCCGGCGCTGAAGCCGCCGACCTCGGTGCGCGACAGCGGTTTCCCGCCGTGGGCGCTGGAGGTGGGCTCGGTGGCCGAGGCCCTGCCGGCGCTGGTGGGCGAGGAGGTCGCGGCCGTCGGCGACGGCAAGGTGGCGGTGATCGTGCCGGCGGCGTCGGTGGCGGAGCTGCGGTCGGTCGTGACGGGCGCGTCGGACGACCTGGACGCGCAGGTGGTCGTGCTGGGGGTGGTCGACGCGAAGGGCCTGGAGTTCGACTCGGTGCTGGTGGTGGAGCCGGCGGACATCCTGGCCGAGTCGCCGCGCGGGGCGAGCGACCTGTACGTGGCGCTGACCCGGGCCACGCAGCGACTGGGCGTCGTGCACGCGGGTGAACTGCCGGCGGTGCTGGAGGGGCTGGCTACCGTGTGACCGGTGACCGGCATCGAGGCAGCGGCGGGCCGCACGGCGGCCAAGGCGGGCGGCAAGCTCCTGGGGGCGGCGCACCGGCACCTGCGCAGGAAGAAGGTGCGCCGCGACAGCCGTGCGCTGGTCGCCCGCGAGGTGGCGGACCGGTTCCTGGGGTCGCTGGGCGGTGAGCGGGCCGAGCGCTTCCTGCGCTACCTGGGGTCGCCGGACTTCGAGGAGGTCGCGCTCCAGCTCACCCTGTGGCGGCTGCTGCGCGACCAGGAGGCCGGGGAGATCGAGCCGACCCTGCGGGAGGAGATCCGGCTCGGCCTGCGCCACGCGGTGGGGCTCGACCCCGAGCAGCTGACGGTCGGCGCGGACGTCGTGCTGGCCTCGCTGGTCGTGGCCGTGGAGGAGGAGTGCCGCGGCCTGGGGGCGGGCGCGGTCGACGAGGTGACCGCGGCGGGGGTCGCGCACCTGGCCGCCGCGGCGGCGGCCAACACCGAACTGCTCCGCCGCGTCGAGTCACCGGCCGCTTTTCACTCGTTCGGGGAGCGGTTGCGGAAGCAGGTGGCCGAGGACCACGCGGTGATCCGGATGCCCCACCTGGGCCTGCACCGGTCGGTGCCCTACTCGCAGCTGTACGTGCAGCCGTCGCTGGACGGGGTGGCGGACCTCGTCGCGCCCGGCCGCCGCACGGTGGTGCTGGGCGATCCGGGCGCGGGGAAGTCCACCCTGGCGGCGAAGCTGGCGCACGACATCGCCGTCGCCGAGGACGGCCGCGTGCCGTTCCTGCTGGTGCTGCGCAACTTCACCACGTCGTTCCGCCGCGGCGGGAAGGGCCTGGCGTGGTACCTGGGGAAGGGCTGCCAGGAGCCGTACAACATCACGCCGCCCGAGGACGCCGTGGAGTACCTGCTGGGCAACGGTCGGGCGGTCGTCATCCTCGACGGCGTCGACGAGCTGATGGAGCCGGAGCTGCGGCAGCGGTTCGCGCGGCTCGTCGAGTCCTTCACCCGCCTGTACCCGCTGGTGCCGGTGGTCGTGACGGCCCGCAAGATCGGGTACGGCGACGCGCCGCTCGACTCCGGGCTGTTCACCACCGGGGTCATCTCGCCGTTCGACGAGGAGCGGGTCGGGCGGTACGCCCGGAACTGGTTCGCGCTGAGCGAGAGCGTCCCCGAGCGGGAGCGACCGGCGTTGGCGGAGGCGTTCCTGCTCGAGAGCGGGACCATCGGCGAGTTGCGCAGCAACCCGCTGCTGCTGGCGCTGCTGTGCAACATGTTCGCTTACGAGCACTACATCCCGGGCAACCTGGCGCAGGTCTACGAGAAGTGCGCCCTGATGCTGTTCGAGCAGTGGGACCGCTCGCGCGGCATCCACGACCCGCTGCGGTTCCAGGGGCGGTTGCGCAGCGCGATCGGCTACCTGGCCTGGCAGCAGTTCACCGCGCCCGGGTCCAATACCGGGTGGCCACACGGGCGCGTGGTCCGGATGCTCGGCGACTTCCTCCAACGCACCAAGGGCCACTTACCCGGTGAAGCGGAGGAGGAGGCGGAGCGGTTCGTGGAGTTCTGCTCGGGACGTCCGTGGGTGCTGACCGATATCGGCGGCGGCCGGGAGGAGCCGAGGTACGGGTTCGCTCACCGGACGTTCATGGAGTTCTTCGCCGCCGAGCACCTCGTGCGGACCAGGTCGACACCGGAAGCGCTGTGGGAGGTGTTGAAGCCGTACCAGAACGAGGCGATGTCGGACGTCGTCAGACAACTGGCCCTACAGCAGTTCGACCGCAACCACGAGGACGGGGCCAGCGCAGTGCTACGCCTCGCCGCCGAGGGTGACGGGCACGCGCTTCATATGGCCGGCCAAGCGCTCCACTACCTGACGCCCACCCCTGCCGTGCTGCGCCTGTTGGGTGACCGGTTGGCGCGGAACGCGGCTTCGCAACCGGCGGAGGAGCAGTTCCGCTATTGGCGCACCGACGAACATCGCGAACGGGCGGTGTTGCGGGACGTTCCCCTGCAACTGGCTTGGCGAGGTCTTCCCACTAACCGACAGGCTCTCCATGAAGCGGCCACGGCCTTCCTCCGACGCCTGATCCGGCAAGGTGACGACGCCGCACACCTCGCCTGGCTCCGCCTTGGGCTGGACCGCTCGGAGGTCGCCGACTGGGTGAACTCCAACGCCTTGGCCATCTTTGCGTGCCCCGACCTCGACCTGGGGACCGTGATCGACCGCTTCGGCCTTGAGGTGCTCTACCTGACCGACGGGGTCAACCCCAAGCTGCTCAACAACGGCGATCTGGCGTCAGCCCTCGACGCCCGAACCCTGATCGAAGCCGAACTGCCCTGGGTGACCGGGAAGTGGTGGGCCGAACTTCCGACTGACGTGCCGGACCTGTGGTTCGGGACAGACGACGCGGACCTCCTGCACTTGATCAACCTGCCGCTCCTGGAGTCCTTCGAACGCCACCCGGAGCGCTTCGGTCGGATCGCCGACGTGTTCATGGACCTGGTACAGGCCCGGTCGGACAGCTGGAGCGGGAAGGAGGTGCCGGAGTTCCTACGGCGGAGGGGCGTGTCCGATGAGGTGGTCGACTTCATCGACCGCTGGATGTGGCGCGAGTTCGACGTCATCGGCTGAGCCAGTACCCGAACCCCGCCGCCGCGACCCCCGCGACCAGGCTCACCGCGACGTTGGCCACCGCCCGCCCCACCCGGCCCCCCTCCACCAGCTCCACGGTCTCCCAGCTGAACGTGCTGAACGTCGTCAGCCCGCCGCAGAACCCGGTGCCGACCAGCGCCACCACCGCCGGCGACGCCCCGGCCACCACGCCCAGCACGAACGACCCCGCCACGTTCACCAGCAACGTCGCCCAGGGGAACGCCCGCCGCACCAGCCGACCGGCCAGGTGCCTCAGCACCGCGCCGACCGCCGCGCCCAGGAACACCAACCCCACCGTCACGGCACGACCCGCCTGGTCGCACCCGCCGCGGCGGCGGTCGCCGACAGTCCCAGCAGGACGGACAGCGCCAGGTACGCCACCGCGCGCCAGTCCCCCAGCTCCACCGCGCCCAGCGCGCAAGCCGAGAACGTCGTGAAGCCGCCCAGCACCCCCACGCCGAGGAACGGCCGGGCCAGCGGGTGCAGCCGGGGCGCCAGCACCACCAGCACCCCGATCAGCGCGCAGCCCACCACGTTGACCAGGAGGGTCCCCGCCAACCCCGGCACGAGCGACCCGACCCCGTACCGGGCGGCGCCGCCCAGGCCACCTCCCAGGGCCACGGCGGCGACCACGCGGGACTCAGTTGTCACGCAGGTGGTCCACCAGGCGGTCCAGGGCGGCCAGGGCGCGCACCACGTCGGCGCGCTCGCCCGGTTCCAGCTTGTCCAGCGCGGAGCCGATGCGCTTCTCGTGCGCGGCCTGCCACACGGCCAGCTGCTCGTGCCCCTGGGGCGTGACCGACAGGCGCGCGACGCGGCGGTCGGCCGGGTCGCCGCCGCGCTCGACGAGGCCGCTGTCGATCAGCTGGCCGACCAGGCCGCTGACGGTGTTGGGCGCGAGGCGGAGTTCCGCCGCGAGGTCGCCCACGCGCATCGGCGGCCGCTCGGCGAGCGTCTGGAGCAGCTCGACCCGGGCCATCGGCAGGGCGTCCCACGGCCAGTCGCTGCGGATGCTGGTGCGCAACGCCCGGCGGAGCCTGGTGACCACGTCGGTGAGCGTGCGGGCCTCGTCTGACATGGGCGAAGGGTACTGGTCGGCAGCCCTCCGGCGGGTGGTCGCGGCACCCTCGGCACCTCGGTGCCCGACATGTGGGACGCCTTGCGCGACGGCACGTTTCCAAGACACTGACTGTGAGCTGCGACACTTTGGTGTCCACACCGACGGGTAGCTTGTACGCCGATCGGGGTCAAGCAGCTTCACCCCCTGCCGCCATCCGGACCCGTGTCAGTAATCTCGCCCCGCGGGGGCGAGGCGGACGGGTGAGGTGCGGTGGCGGAACGGCAGGACTGGGTGCCCGACGAGGTCGACACGGGGCTGCCCAGCGCCGCCCGGCTCTACGACTACCTGCTGGGCGGCGGCCACAACTTCGCCGCGGACCGGGCGCTGGCCGCGAAGTTCATCCAGGTCCAGCCCAACGCCCGCACGATCGCCCGCCTCAACCGGTCCTTCCTCAGGCGCGCGGTGCTGCACCTGGTCGACGCCGGCGTGCGCCAGTTCCTGGACCTGGGGTCCGGCATCCCCACCGTCGGCAACGTGCACGAGATCGCCGGCAGGGCCGCGCCCGGGTCGCGCGTGGTGTACGTGGACTTCGAGGACGTCGCGGTCGCGCACAGCCGGATGATGCTGGAGCACGACGACACGGCCACGATCCTCCAGGAGGACATGACCGACCCCGACGCGGTGCTGTCCGCCGCCCGCCGCACCGGCCTGCTGGACTTCGCCGAACCGATCGGGGTGCTGGCCGTGGGCGTGTTCCACTTCGTGCCGCCGGAACGGGACCCGGCCGCCGTGGTCGCCGCCTACCGCGACGCGGTGGCGCCCGGCAGCCACCTGGTGCTGTCCCAGTTCACCTCGGACCTCCAGCCCGAGGAGATGGCCGGGGTCGTCGAGGTGATGAAGAGCAGCGCGAACCCGATGTACCCGCGCACGCGCGCCGAGATCACCGGGCTGTTCGCGGGCTTCGACCTGGTCGAGCCCGGGGTGGTGCCGCTGCCGCTGTGGCGACCGGAGGAGGGCGCCGCCGAGGAGGACGCCGAGCGGGCCGGGATCTTCGCCGGGGTCGGCCGCAGGGGGTGAGCGCCCGTGTCGCCACCCGGTAGGTCACGGCGGGAACTGGCCCGCGCGTGGATGCGCGCGATCTACCCGACCGCGTACGTGCCGCTGTCCCCGGCCGAGATCGAGCTGTACCTGCTCGACCTGGTGGACGTGGTCGCGGACGCGGTGCGGGCCGAGCCGTTCACGGCCGAACCGGTCGCCGTCGTCGGCAGCCGGCTGGTCGAGGCGCGCTTCACCGGGCCGGACACGCTGCGGCGGACCGTGGAGGTGCTCGGGCCCGCCCTGCTGTCCGGCCCGGAGCCGGCCGGCGCGCCGGGCCTGGCGGAGCGGGCGGTCGCGATCCTGGGCGCGGTGGGCTCCGACTTCGCCACCGCGATGCGGCTGGACGCGTTCGACCAGCAGGAGGAGGTCAAGCAGGCGCTGCTGGCCGCCAAGCGCCGGGCGGAGCGCGGGCTGCGGGTCAGCGAGGCGCGGTTCCGCGAGGTGTTCGACGCCGCCGGGTTCGGCGTGGTGATCGCCGACCCGGGCGGCACGTGCGTCGAGGTCAACGAGGCGCTGGCCGAGATGGTCGACCGGAACCGGGCCTGGTTCGCCGGGCGGCGGTTGGTCGAGCTGTTCCACCCCGGTGACGCGGAGGCGCTGGCCGCCGCGTACCGGGCCGTCGGCGAGGGCCGGGTGGAGCGGTTCCGGGAGCGGCGGCGGCTGCTGCGCGCGGACGGCGAACCGGTGTGGGCGCACCTGGCGGTGTCGCTGCTGCGCGACGACGACGGCGCGCCCGCCTACCAGGTGACCATGGCCGAGGACGTCAGCGAGCTGCACCTGCTCCAGAAGAACCTGAGCTTCCAGCTGCTGCACGACTCGCTCACCGGCCTGGCGAACCGGCAGCTGTTCATCAGCAGGCTGGAGGCGCTGCACTCGCGCGGCGAGGTCACCCTCTACCACCTGGACCTGGACGGCTTCTCGCTGGTCAACAACGGCCTCGGCCACGAGGTCGGCGACCGGCTGCTCAAGGAGGTGGCCCGCCGGTTGGAGGTGGCGTTCGCCGGCGAGGAGACCCTGGTCGCGCGGATGGGCGGCGACGAGTTCGCCGTCGCGGTCGTCGACTCGCCGGCCGTGCCCACCCTGGTCGAGCGGATCAACGAGGCGCTGGAGCGGCCGATGGACGGCGGCGTGGCGCTGTCGTGCGGCATCGGCGTGGTGGACCGGCCCGCCGCCGGCTGGGACGTGGCCGAGCTGCTGCGCGCCGCGAACGCCACGCTGCGCCGCGCCAAGGCGGCGGGCAAGCGGCAGTGGCTGCCCTACGACCCGCACGAGGACCGCCGGTCGCGGGTGCGGTCGGCGCGGGCGGCGCGGATGCCCGGCGCGCTGGCGGACGGCGAGCTGGAGGTCGAGTACCAGCCGGTGGTGGAGCTCGCGACCGGGCGGACGCTCGGGCACGTGGCGCGGCTGCGGTGGGACGAGCTGGGCCACGACGAGTGCCTGGAGCCGGCCGAGGCCAACGGGCTGGCGCTGGCGCTCGGCCAGTGGGCGCTGCGCGAGGCGGCGGGCGAGGTGGCCGGCGTGCTGTTCTTCGAGCTGTCGGCCATGCAGTCGCGCGACGAGGACCTGGTCCGCGCGGTGAAGCGGACCCTGGACGAGACCGGCCTGCCCGCGTCGCGGCTGCGGATCTTCCTGGACACCAGGTCGATGTTCACCGAGACGGGTCAGGACAACGCGCGGGTGCTGCGCGACAGCGGCATCGCCACCGGCCTGAGCCGCTTCAACGGCGGGCAGGCCGAGCTGTCGCTGCTGGCCGAGCTGCCGGTGGGCGCGCTGGTGCTCGACCCGTCGGTGGTGGGCAGGCTGGCGGACGGGCCGGAGGGCTTCCTGCACGACGCGATCACCGGCATGGTCGGCCTGGTGCGGCGGTCCGGCACGGCCGTGCTCGTGCCGGACGTGCACGACCGGGAGCGGGCCGAGTGGTGGGCTCGGGTCGAGGTGGACGCCGCGTTCGGCGACCACTTCGGACCCGCCGTGCCTGGCTACGAGCTCTAGTACCGTCCGGTTCCGTGGCGAACCTGGAGCAGATCTCCCTCGGCGTCGAGGACTGCGAGCGCGCGGGCGCGTTCTGGGCGGCGGCCCTCGGCTACGTCCGGCGCCCGCCGCGCTTCGACGGCGACGACTGGATCGTGGTCGAGCCGCCGCCCGGCGCGCGGGGCGCGGCGATCGCCATGGACCTCAGCGAGAGCCGGGTCGAGGAGCTGCCGCGCGTGCACCTCGACCTGGACGCGGGCGAGTCCGACCTGGACGACGAGGTGGACCGGCTGGTGGCGCTGGGCGCGCGGCGGGTGGACTGGCCGCACTACCCGGCGGAGCCCGACCCGGGGCAGCTGCCTTACGTGGTGCTCGCCGACACCGAGGGCAACCGGTTCTGCGTGAGCGGCCGGCGGCGGGCAGGCCCCTTCTTCGGGTAGCCGGGCCGGCGACGGGCCCCGGCGGCGACGAACGCCGCCGGGGAGCGGCGCACGCACCTGCTACACCTGCTTCACCGCGGCCAGCAGCTTGGTCAGCGAGTCCTTCGCGTCGCCGAACAGCAGCGTCGTCTTCGGGTTGTACAGCAGGCTGTTGTCCACCCCCGCGAAGCCCGGCCGCATCGACCGCTTCATGAACACCACGGCCTTGGCCCGGTCCACGTCGAAGATGGGCATGCCGTAGATCGGGCTGCTCGGCTCGTCCCGCGCGCCCGGGTTGACCACGTCGTTCGCCCCCACCACGAGCACCACGTCGACGCTGCCGATGCCGGGGTTGACGTCGTCCAGCTCCTTCAGGCGCTCGTAGGGCACGTCGGCCTCGGCGAGCAGGACGTTCATGTGGCCCGGCATCCGGCCCGCGACGGGGTGGATGCCGTACCTGACGTCGATGCCGCGCTGCTCCAGCAGCTGGGCCAGCTCCCGCGCGGCGTGCTGGCCCTGCGCCACGGCCAGGCCGTAACCGGGCACGACCAGCACGGAGTGGGCGTAGCCGAGCAGGATCGCGACGTCCTCGACGGTGCCGGAGCGGACGGTGCGCTGCTCGTCGGCGCCCGCGGCGGTGGCGGTGGCCTTGAAGGCGCCGAACAGGATGTTGGTCAGCGGGCGGCCCATGGCCTGCGCCATCAGCCTGGTCAGGATCGTGCCGGACGCGCCGACGAGCGTGCCCGAGACGATCAGCAGCGTGTTGGCCAGCACGTAGCCCGACGCGGCCACGGCCAGGCCGGTGAACGCGTTGAGCAGCGAGATCGCGATCGGCACGTCCGCGCCGCCGACCGGCAGCACGAACAGCACGCCCAGCGCGAGCCCGGCCAGCGCCAGCAGCACCAGCAGCGTGCCGCTGCCGGTGAGCACGACGCCCAGCGCCAGCAGCGCGCTCGCCGCGGCCGCCGCGATGCCGACCACGCGGCCGGCGGGCAGCAGCACGGGCCGCGTGGTCATGACCTCCTGGAGCTTGAGGAAGGTGACCGCGCTGCCGGAGAAGCTGACCGCGCCGATCAGCACGGTGAGCACGGTGGCGACCTGGAACAGCACCGAGCCCTCGTCGACCTCCAGGAACTCGGTCAGCGCCACCAGCGCCGCCGCCGCGCCGCCGACGCCGTTGAACAGCGCCACCATCTGCGGGATGGCGGTCATCTTCACCGACCGCGCCGCCGGGATGCCGACCGCGACGCCGGCGGCGATCGCGACCAGGATGAGCAGTTCGTTGTGGACCGCGCCGTGGACGAAGGCGGTGGCCACGGCCAGCACCATGCCCGCCGCGCCGACCAGGTTGCCCGCGCGGGCGTGCTTCGGCGTGCTCAGGCCCTTGAGCGCCAGCACGAAGCACAGGGCGGCGGCCAGGTAGGCGAGCTGGACCCAGGTGGGGCTCACCGCTTGTGCCCCTTGAACATCTCCAGCATCCGGTCGGTGACCACGAACCCGCCGACCACGTTGACGGTGGCCAGGAACACCGCGGCCAGGCCGAGGACGACCTCCAGGGCGTGCTCGGCGCGGCCGGTGATGAGGATCGCGCCGACCAGGATCACGCCGTGGATGGCGTTCGCGCCGGACATCAGCGGGGTGTGCAGGATGGTGGACACCTTCGACACGACCTCGAAGCCCACGAACACGGCGAGCACGAAGATCGTCAGCAGGTCGATCACGGCAGCTCCCTCCTCAGCTCGCCCCGGTGGGTCAGGCAGCAGCCGGCCAGCACCTCGTCGTCGAGGTCCGGCTCCACCCGGCCGTCCGCGGTCATCATCAGCAGGAGGTTGGCGACGTTGCGGGCGTAGAGGCGGCTGGCGTGCACCGGCATGGTGCTGGGCATGTTCCGGGCGCCGACGACGAGGACCTCGCCGATCCAGGTGTCCTCGCCCGGCTGCGACGCGGCGACGTTGCCGCCGGTCTCGGCCGCCAGGTCGACCACGACGGAGCCCGGTGCCATCGCCTTGAGCATGTCGGTGGTGACCAGCACCGGCGCGGTCCGGCCGGGCACGGCGGCGGTGGTGATGACGACGTCGGAGGCCGCGACGCGTTCGGCGATCAGCTCGCGCTGGCGCTCCAGGAACTCCTCGGACTGGGCCTGCGCGTAGACGCCGCCCTGGGTCTCCAGGCCCAGTTCGAGGAACTTCGCGCCGAGGCTGCGGACCTCCTCCTTGGCCGCGGCGCGCACGTCGTACGCCTCGACCACCGCGCCGAGGCGGCGCGCGGTGGCGATGGCCTGGAGGCCGGCCACGCCGGCGCCGAGGACGAGCACCTTGGCGGGCGGGACCGTGCCCGCGGCGGTGGTGAACATCGGCAGGAACTTCGGCAGGCGCCGGGTGGCCTCGATCACGGCGCGGTAGCCCGCGACCAGGGCCTGCGACGACAGGGCGTCGGCCGACTGCGCCCTGGTCACCCGGGGCAGCAGGTCGAGGCTGAAGGAGGTGACCCCGTTGGCCTTGAGGACTTCGACCAGCTCCGGCTCGGCGGCCGGCTGGAGGAAGCTGATCGTGATGTCGCCCTCCCGCAGGCGGGCGGCCTGCTCGGGGGTCGGCGGTTGGACGGAGACCAGGACCTCGCAACGCCCGGCGGGGTGGTCTGGGACGACGTTCGCACCGGCTGCGCGGTAGGCGGCGTCCGAGGCGTGGGCGTGGGCGCCCGCTCCGGCTTGCACGTCCACCGTGAGGCCGGCACCGACCAGCGTGGTCACCGTTTCCGGCAGACCGGCTACGCGGCGCTCGGCGGGCCGCGACTCCGCGGGTACACCCACTCTCACGGCGATCACCGTAGACCCGGCGAGGTGATCTACGCCACAGCTTCCCCTTCATTTCAACCGTATGTACGTCTTGCTGCGCCGAACGGTCAGTGGATGACGGGGCAGACGCCCCGCGTGCCGCTCGGGAAGAAGTTCGGCACCAGCTCGCGCTCGTCGTAGTAGCGGTGGAACACGCTGGTGATGCCGCTCGACATGGGCGGCACGATCCACGTCCAGTCGGCCGGGCACGACCGGCCCGCCGCCTCCTCCTTCTTCAGGTGCGTGAGGAACCGGTCGGACTCGGTGTGGTGGTCGGTGATGGTGACGCCGGCCAGCGCGAACGAGTGCAGCACCGCCCGGTTCAGCTCGACCAGGACCCGGTCCTTCCACAGCGTCTGGACGCTGGAGGTGTCCAACCCCATCCGCTTGCCCAGGTACGGCAGCAGGTCGTACCGGTCGGTGTCGGCGAAGTTCCGCGCGCCGATCTCGGTGCCCATGTACCAGCCGTTGAACGGCGCGGCCGGGTAGTCGACCCCGCCGATCCGCAGGCGCATGTCGCTGATCGCGGGCACGGCGTGCCAGCGCAGCCCCAGCTCGGCCAGCCACGGCAGCTCGGGGTGCCCGATCGGCACCTCCATCACGGCCTCGCCGGGCAGCTCGACCAGGCACGGCTCGGCGTCCTCGCGCTCCACGACCAGCGGCAGCACGTCGAACGGGCCCCGCCGCGCGGGCGGTCGCCAGCCCAGCTCCAGCGCCCTGCCGGTCAGCTCCAGGTTGCGCCGGTCGCCCAGCACGCCGCCGTCCGCGCCGAGGTAGCCCGCGTACCTGATCAGCTGCTCGTTGCGGATGCGCGGGCCCGGCCTGCCCGGCTCGTCGGGGGCGAACACGCTGATCACCGGGCGCACCTTGCCGCCGTTGCCGGCGAGCTTGAGGTGCTCGACGCACTCGTCGGCGACCTCCTTGGGGTCGCGCAGGTCCCGCAGGTCGCGGACCTTGAGGCTGCGCCAGTACAGGCGGCCGATGCAGCGGGCGCTGTTGCGCCACGCGACGCGCGCGCCGAACACCAGCTCGGCCGCCGTGTGGCGGTACGTGCCGGTGGCGGCGACCTCGGCGTGCACCTCGGCGAGGCGGTGCTCGACGGGGCCGAGCTCCGGGTGCTCGCCGTGGTGCAGGCGGACGAAGTCCTCCGCCTCGTCGAGGTCGACGGAGGGCGCGCGCAGGGGGATGGCTTCAGCCGGGCACGAGGGGACGGGGGCCATGGCGCGTCACCGTAGTTGCCCTTGCACGGACCGTGCACCGCAGCGCTCGGGTCCCCGGGGCGGCAACCCCGCGCGGTTGGTGTCACACCACGCGTGCTTGATCGCACGAAAGAGTGACGCATCCTGCGAAAACGAGTGAGACTTGATTGTTATACGGCCGCACTCCTTTGGTTACTTGTGATTTACATCACGGCTAATTTACCCCCTATTGGGTGACAGTTCGGGCGGTGTCCAACCGGTGAACCGGTTCATGCCGCGCAAACCCACCCCGGTGGGCACGGCGCGCATGGCCGCGTCCCGCGCCTTCACCACCAACGGGTGACGAACCCGGTGCCCGAACCGGCCGACCAGGCGGGAGGCCCGCGCGATGGCCCTCGTGCGCGGCCGGCGCAGCCGGTCGTACTCGGCCAGGGCGGTCGGCACGTCGTGGCGCGCGCACATCGCGGCCAGCACCACCCCGTCCTCGATCGCGGTGCACGCGCCCTGCCCCAGGTACGGCGTCATGGCGTGCGCGGCGTCGCCCAGCAGCGCCACCCGCCCGCGCGCGTAGGCCGGCAGCGGCGTGGCCAGCTCGTGGATGTCGTGCCGCAGCACGGTCGCCGGCGGTGTCGCGTCGAGCAGGGCGGTGATCGGGTCGTGCCACCCGGCGACCAGCCGCCGCACCTCGCCCAGCTCGTCGTCGGCGCGACCGCCCGCCGGCGCGGTGGTCGCCGCGTACCAGCACACCCGGCCGTCGCCCAGCGGCAGCACGCCGAACTCCGCGCCCGCGCCCAGCGTCTGCCCGATCTCCAGGTCGGGCGGGAACCGCGCCTCGGTCACGCTGCGCCACGCCGTCGTGCCCGCGTACACCGGTCCGGGGTGGTCGGGGAACAGCTCGCGCCGGAGGCCGCTGCGGATGCCGTCCGCCGCCACCACCAGGTCCGCGTCCACCTCGTCGACCGACCGCACCTCGACCCCGGTGACCAGGCACTCCGCCGGCAGCGCCGACCGCAGCACCCGGTGCAGGTCGGCCCGGTGCACGGCCACCACGCGGTCCGACCCGGCCTCGTCGACGCGCACCAGCGCCCGCCCCCTCGGGTCGCGGATCAACCCGGCCACGCGCGGGGTGCCGATCCCCCGCACCGCGTCGGCCAGCCCCAGCGCCCCCAGGGCGCGCAACGCGTTCGGCATCACGCCCACCCCCGCGCCGACCTCGCCGAACTCCGGAGCGCGCTCCAGCACGGCCACCTCCCACCCGACCGCGCGCAACGCCACCGCCGCAGCGACCCCACCGAGCCCGCCACCGACCACGACCGCCTTCATCGCCCACCCCTTCTACACCTGTAGATGCCAGTACTCTACAGCTGTAGAAGGAGGACGCACCGTGACGGACCGCATAGCGGCGCTGGCCGACGCCGCCATCCACCTCGTGGCGACCAGGGGGATGCGCGGCCTGACCCACCGCGCCGTGGACGCGCAGGCGGGCGTGCCGACCGGCTCGACGTCCGCGTACTTCCGCACCCGCAAGGCGCTGGTCGAGGGCGTGGTGCGACGGCTGGCCGAGCTGGACGCCGAGGAGGTGGAGGCGGCGGGCCTGGCCGCGCCGCGCGACCCCGAGCAGCTCGCCGAGGGCGCCGCGCGGATCCTGGACCGGTGGATGAGCGCCGCGAGGGAGCGCACCCTGGCCCGCTACGCCTGCCTGCTGGAGGCGACCCACCACCCCGAGCTGCGTGACGTGCTGAAGCACGGCGAGGTGTCGCGCGCCCAGGCGAAGGCGGTGCTCACCGCGTGGGGCGCGCCGGAACCCGAGCGGCAGAGCCGGGAGCTGGTGGCGTTCCTCGACGGGCTGCTGTTCGACCGGCTGGTCGGCGCGGGAGCCCTGCACGCGCCCGAGCCCGGCACGCCGGAGAGCCGGGCCGAGTTGGAGGTGGCGGTGCGCTCGGCGCTGCGGGCTGTGCTGGGCCGGTGAACGAGGGCTGCGCGGACGCAGTTATCCATCTCACCAGCACTTATCCATCCCGCGCACAGTTATCCATCCCGCACCGCTTTATCCATCACGCATCAGGTGCCCAGGGGCAGGCCCAGCACCACGCGCCCAGCGGCACACGCCCTGTCCGACCACCCTGCCTCGCCCAGCCCAGCCCAGCCCAGCCTTGCCCAGCCTTGCCCTGCCCTGCCCTGCCCTGCCCTGCCTTGCCCTGCCTTGCCCGCCTGGCTGCCCTGCCCGCCTGCCGCGCCTCGCCTTGCCTTGCCCGCCCGCCTCGTCTGCCCTGCCCCGCCCCCGCCGTGCTCCTGCCCCGCCTTGCCTGTCTCGCCTCTCCCGCCTGTCCGCCCTGCCCCGCTTCGCCGCAGTCATCCACCCCGCACCGCTTTATCCATCAAGCGCCACGGCCGGCGACCGCTCGGCGTTCCAGGGCACCTGGGCGGGGCTCGCGGACGACATCGAGTCCGCCCTCGGGTGACGCGCGGGGCCGGTGGAGCGCGTAGGCGGGGGTGGCGCGAAAACGCCACCCCCGCCTACGCGGACCGCTCCGAGCTGCCCAGCCGGGGGAACGGGTCGGTGGAGAACACCACCTCCACCGGCACCTCGAAGTACTGCGCGATGCGCAGCGCCAGGTACAGGCTCGGGCTGTACTCGCCGCGCTCCAGGTACCCCACCGTCTGGTAGTGGATGCCGAGCGCCTCGGAGAGCTGCCGGCGCGACACCCCGCGTTCCGCGCGCAGCATGGCGATCCGGTTGTAGACGCTCTCGCTCACACCACAGCCCTCCGGCTCACGAGCCCCTCTGCAACGCCGCCTGGCGGCGCTGCTCCATGTCCGTGCCCGATTCCCGGCGGGCCATCCGCCGCAGGATCGTAGGCGCAAGCAGGAACCCGACCACCGCCCACGTCGCCAGCACGAGCAGCATCAGCGGCAACCGCCACGTCCCGCCCGGCTCCGCGCCCGCCGCGGCGTCGGGCAGCAGCGCCCACCTCGTGCCGTGACCCACCCAGTACACGGGGAACACCTGCGCGAGCCCCTGGAGCCACCCCGGCATGGCGGTGATCGGGTAGAAGATGCCCGAGATCGCCGTGATCCCCATCATCGGCAGCATGGTGATGCCCATCGCGCTGCCGGGGCTCTTGGTGATCGACCCGGCGACCGCGCCCCACGGCAGCGTCGCGAGCATGCCGAGCGCCAGCACGCCCACCATGGCCAGGAGGCCGACGACGCCCGCGGCGGCGAACACGTCGACCAGGAACAGCGCCGGCACGACCACGACCACGAGGCTGAACACCGTGTCCAGCGACGTCTGCACGACCCGGCCCACCAGGTAGCCGACCATGCCGTTGGGCACGGCCTTGGCGCGCAGCAGCGTGCCGTCCTCGCGGTTCATCGACAACGAGCCCGCGGGTCCGACGAGGCCGCTGAAGGCCACCGACATGCCGATCATGCTGGGCAGGGTGAGCGAGGCGAGCGACATGCCCGTGCCCTCCACCTGCGAGTCCCGCTGGAACCACAGCACGGTCAGGACGGCGATCACGGTGAAGAGGTTGAAGCCCTGGTCGGAGCTGCGCAGGCTGTGCTTGAACTCGCGCCAACCCCGGTCCAGGCCCAGCCGGGCCCCGTACAGCGTGGCGTTCACAGCGCGGCCACCTCCTCCTTCTCCGCACGCCCGCCCTCGTGCTGCTGCACGAGGGCCATGTAGGTGTCCTCCAGGGTGCTGCGGCGCACCTCCAGCTCGGAGATGCCGTGCTCGTGCCGGCGGAACAGGTCGCGGACGAACGCGGTGGCGTCGTCGGTGGTGTGCACGTGCCGGCGGCCGTCGTGGGTCCAGATCACCTCGGACTTGCCCGCGACGTGGCGGGCGAGCTGGTCCGGGCTGCCGTCGGCGATGATGCGGCCGTTCGCGAGCACGAGGATGCGGTCCGCGAGCCGCTCCGCCTCGGCCAGGTCGTGCGTGGTGAGCAGGATCGTCATGCCCTCCAGGTCCGACAGCCGGTGCACCAGGTCGTGGAAGTCGCGGCGCGCGTGCGGGTCGAAGCCCGCGGTCGGCTCGTCGAGGAACAGCAGCTCGGGGCGGCCGACGATGCCGATCGCCACGTCCAGCCTGCGCCGCTGGCCGCCGGAGAGCTTGGCGATCTTCTTGTGCGCGTGCTCGACCAGGCCGACGGTCCTGATCAGCTCGTCGGTGTCGAACGGGCGCGGTCGGTCGGGCGTGCTGTAGGGCAGGTAGTAGCGGCCCAGGTGCTCCAGCAGCTCGCGGACGCGCCAGCGCGAGTGGTCGCGCCACGACTGGAGCACCACGCCCAGCTTGGCGCGCCACGCCTCGTCGCCCCTGCCCGGTTCCTCGCCCAGGACCCGGACGTGCCCGGCCGACGGCAGCCGGAAGCCCTCCAGGATCTCGATCGTGGTGGTCTTGCCGGCCCCGTTGGGCCCGAGCAGGGCCAGCACCTCGCCGGGCGCCGCGCTGAAGCCGACGCCGTGCAGCACGTCGGTCGCGCCGTAGCGCATCCGCAGGTCCCGCACCTCGATGACCAAGGCCCCTCACCTCCCCCTCATCAGAGTGATGCCCCGTTTTGTAGCACACCTGCTATCAGCCGTACTACAGACCTTCTCTTACGGCTTATTTACTTCACAGGTTCGTGAATTTTCTGTAGCTTGCGAAGGAGGTTCTTGAACGCACTGGGAGGTGTGCGGAATGACCGAAACCATGATCGACAAGCTGCCCTTCGAGCGATCCGACCCGTTCGACCCGCCCGCGGAGCTGGGGAGCCTCCGCGAGACCGCGCCGATCAGCAGGCTCCGGTTCCCGGACGGCCACGCGGGGTGGCTCGTCACGAGCTACGCCCTGGCCCGGGAGGTGCACGCGGACCGGCGGTTCAGCAGCCGCAGCGAGCTGCACCACATCATCCGGGAGGTCGGCGGCCAGGCCGTGCCGCAGCAGCCGCCCGCCCGGCCGGGCATGTTCATCGGGATGGACGCGCCCGACCACACCCGCTACCGCAAGCTGCTGACCGGCCAGTTCACCGTGCGGCGGATGAACCAGCTGATGCCGCGGATCGAGCAGATCGTGGCCGAGCACCTGGCGGAGCTGCGGGCGCAGGGCTCACCGGCGGACCTGGTGGAGAACTTCGCGCTGCCCGTGCCGTCGATGGTGATCTGCGAGCTGCTGGGGGTGCCCTACGAGGAGCGCGAGGGCTTCCAGCGCGACACGAGCGCGGCGCTGAGCCTGAACAAGTCGTTCGAGGAGATCAGGGCGGCGTTCGAGCGGGTGCAGGAGTTCGTCGCGGACCTGGCGCGGCGCAAGCGCGTCGAGCCGGGCGACGACATGATCAGCGGTCTGATCGCCACCGGCGAGCTGACCGACGAAGAGGTCGCCAACATGGGGATGCTCCTCCTCATCGCGGGGCACGAGACGACCGCGAACATGCTGGGCCTCGGCACGTTCCTGCTGCTGACCAGGCCCGACCAGCTCCAGCTGCTGCGCGACGACCCGGCGCTGGTGGACAACGCGGTCGAGGAGATGCTGAGGTACCTCACGATCATCCACTTCGGCACCACGCGCACGGCGGCGGAGGACGTGGAGATCGGCGGCGTGGTGGTCCGCGCGGGCGAGACGGTGTCGATCTCGGTGCCCGCCGCGAACCGCGACCCCGAGCGCTTCGAGCGGCCGGACGAGTTCGACGTCACGCGGTCCGCCTCGGGGCACCTGTCGTTCGGGCACGGGGTGCACCAGTGCCTCGGGCAGCAGTTGGCGAGGATCGAGATGAGGGCGGGCTACGCGGCCCTGTTCCGGGAGTTCCCGGACCTGCGGCTGGCGGTGCCCGCGTCGGAGGTGAGGATGCGCACGGACATGGGGATCTACGGGGTGCACGAGCTGCCGGTGGCGTTCTCGTGAGGGTCGAGGTCGACCAGGACCGGTGCGTGGGGGCGGGCATGTGCGCGCTGACCGACCCGGACGTGTTCGACCAGGACGAGGGCGACGGGACGGTGCTGCTGCTGGAGCCGTCGCCGACCGGCGCGCACGCGGAGGCGGCGCGCGAGGCCGAGCACCTGTGCCCGGCGGGCGCGATCAAGGTCGTCGACTGAGGTGTCCCACCGCCGGGGCCGTTCGCGGTCCCGGCGCCCCCCCCCCCCCCGGGGGGGGGGGGGGGGGGGGGCGCGGCGCCG
>NZ_BAAAKE010000019.1:171281-177407 GCF_039527585.1 Saccharothrix xinjiangensis
CCCCCCCCCCCCCCCCCCCCCCCCCCCCCCGGCCCCGTCCGGAGGACGCGGGCAGGCGGGCGCGCGCCCGAGCCGTCGCCCTACAGGGCGAGGTGCAGCCTCAGCGCCTCGTCCAGCTGCTTGAGCACGGCCGGCGGCAGGCCGCCGATGCGGGCGCGGAGCCTGGCCGCGGCGACCGTGCGCACCTGCTCGGCCTGCGCCTTGGAGTCCGTGCCCAGCCCGCAGTCCCTGGCGGGCAGCAAGACCTGGAACGGGTACACCTTCGCGGTGTTCGAGGTGATCGGCACGACGGTCACGACCCCTCGGCCGCCCCGCCCGGCGGCCCGGTTCGCCGCGTCGTTGCTCACGACCACGGCCGGGCGGACCTTGTTGGCCTCGGCGCCGCGCACCGGTTCCAGGTCCACCCAGTAGATGTCACCTCGCCGCATCGACGACACCGTCCGGCGCGGTCACGTCCCACATGTCGGCTTCACCCTCTGATTCCCACTCTTCCCACGCGCCGGCGTAGGCGTTCTCCAGCCCGGACTCGCGCAACAGGGTGATGGCCTGGTGGATCACCGAGGACCGCGAGGCGCTGTGGTGTTGCCGCAGGTAGCGATCAACGAACTCTACGTCCTCCTCGGGGAGGCTCACACTGATTTTCACACCCCTGATGCTACCCACGTTCCTACCGGCCCGACACGACCCCGACCGGACGCACCTCTCGACCCCGCACGGCCGGACCGGGTAAGGCTGGAGTCGAACGCACCCGCCCGAGAGGAACCACGTGAAGCTCCTCCCAGCCGCCCTGTTAGCCGCGGCCCTGCTCACCGCGTGCTCGCCGCAGGCCACCACCGGCAACGGCCCGACCACCGACGAACCGCTGCCGCCCACCGCCACCCAGGCGCCACCGGTCACCACGACCGAAGCCCCGCCGGCCCCGCCCGCCCCGCCGACAGCGCCGGTCGTGCCGGACACCCCGGACGCGCCGAAGACGTGCACCGTGCCGAACGTGGTGGGCCTCGTCCACCAGACCGCGCAGGACACCATGCAGGCGTCGGGCCTCTACATGCTCCGCGAAGAAGACGCCACGGGCCAGGGCCGACTGCTGGTGGTGGACCGCAACTGGACCACGACGGCCCAGAGCGTCGCGGCGGGCGCAGTCGTCGACTGCGCCACGTGGATCACCCTGTCGGCGAAGAAGATCGGCGAGTAGCCCCGGGAGGCGCTGATCTGGCGGAGGTCGAAGTCACCCGCGGGCGACCGAGGGCTTCGCGGGACCTGCCGGTGGCGGCCGAACAGGCCGCGGGTCCGCCCACCGCCGCCGTGGGGTGGTGGGCGGACCCGTGCCGTTCCGGCAGGCGGGTCAGGACGCGGTGCAGGTGAGGATCGGGCTGCCGGCGGTCCCGGAGGCGACGAACCCGAAGGTGCCGGAGGCGCCGGCGCCGAGCGAGCCGTTGTAGCCGACGTTGCGGGCGGTGACGGCGCCGGCGTCGGTGGTGGCGGTGGCGCCCCAGATCGAGTTGATCCGCTCACCGCCGGAGAAGGTCCAGCCCACCGTCCAGCCGGTGACGGCCGTGGAGCCGGCGGTCACGCGCACCTCGGCCTGGAAGCCGCCGGACCACTGGGCGGTGATGCGGAAGGCGGCCGTGCAGCTCCGGGAGGGGACGCCGGTCGTAGTGGTCGTGGTCGTGGTCGTGGTGGTGGTCGGAGTGGTGGTCGTGGTCGGCGGCGTCGTGGTGGTGGGCTGGCCGCCGTCGGTGAAGTTGACGTCCGAGCAGAAGTAGTACGCCTGGTCGGCGTGACTGGCCTGCCAGACGGTGAACAGCACGTGGTGGCCGGTGCGGCCGGGCGCGTTCACCTCGACCGGAGTCCTGGTGCCGGTGGGGATCTTCCCGGTTTGGGTGACGAGTTCCAGGTCGCCCCACCCGAGGGCCTGGGTCTTGGGGTCGAAGCCCTGCCTGGTGGCGTAGACGCGGATGTAGTCGGCGCCGTGGGAGGACTGGTCGTGCAGGTTGAGGGTGAACCGGCTGGGCCGGTCGACGGTCTTCCAGTTGCCGGGCTCGTCGAAGGCGGCGTAGCGACCGTTGAAGGTCATGCCGCCGCTGCACAGCTGCCCGTCGGGGACGGCGGCCTGGTGGTTGCCGCGGTCGCCGTCGCGCAGCAGGCCGTTCCAGTTGTACATCGCCCCCGAGTCGGCCAACCACGCCTGGTGGCACATGGGGTCTTCGGCGGCCATCTGCGGAGTGGGGCCGTTGGGCCAGCGGTGGTAGCAGCCGTAGTGGCGCGCGGGCGGGTCGCTGACCGCGCCGTGGGCCGAGGCGGTGCCCGCGCCGAAGGTCACCAGCAGGGTCGTCAGCAGCGCCAGGCAGGAGCCGACGGCCGCCGAGATCCGCCAGATGGCGCCGGTCCGGGACGGGACCCCTGTGGTCGAAACGCCCCGCGAATGCCTGGGAGCGCTTCCGGACAGGTGCAGCATGTTTACCGCCCAATCTTCGTTGATCGACGACGTGCCTTCACGGTTCCCGTGCGGGACGGAACCGGCGGCGCGCTCCCAGGGGCCCTGCCCAACCCCTTCTGGGAGCGCTCCCAGCGCGGCCCAGTGTCAGCGTGCTCCCCGCCCCCGGCATCCGCCATTCAGGTATGTGTCGCGCGAATCAGCCGAGCGGCCCGAAGGCGTACGGCCGTCCAACCCCACGTCAGCGGCCATCCGACGTCTTGCGCAAAGTTGCGATATGCGCTCGCCACGACAGCGTCGCGGACGACGCACCGCAAGCTCCGACGATGATGAAGCGTCGACCACCCAGGACGTTCGCATGGCGCGTGGAGGCACCGCCCGGAAGGCGGTCGACGCGTCGGAAGCGGATAAGGGATTTCGGCCGTAAAGTGTGGCAAAAGTGTGGCAATGATCTTGGAGCCAGGTACCGCCGCTATCTCTGACCAGCAGAGATGGTAGGGCGGGTGGGGTTCGAACCCACGACCTGACGGATTATGAGTGTCCAAGGTCACACTGCATACGACGCCGACCTGCGGCTTTACATCACATTGAGTTCAAGCACAACGGCACCGTTGGCTCCACCGGCCTGGGTTCATGGACACAGCCATGGACCGTTGATCATGCTTGCGGTCGAGCGCTCCGTGCCGAGACGTGCCGTTACAGGCGAATACTACTTTACAGTCCGCTTCCACACTGTCACCGACTGTGACAGTGCAGCGAATCTGCGCGTGTCGAAGCATGGATCGAGCACAAATATTATAAGATTGTTCAATGAGTATGCCATCCATACCTGGCTACATCGGAAGTAAGCCGTCAGAAAATCTTGCAAACCTTTGGGAGCGCCCCAAGGAAGAATTTCCTTCAGAACTTTGGCCAACGGGGAGGCTAAGATCAGTATCTCCGAATCCAAGCGGTTGGCTAACTATAACAGAACAATTTTTCTCAGAGCCCGAACACGGAGGATGCAGCTGCGTCCTAGTTAAGTCTGAAGAATCATCCGAAGTACTGCAAAACGCAAGATGGGTCGGTCGAGATCTAGGAGATTTTGCAGTATGGAGTGATGGCGGTTTCGATAACGGATTGACGGAGTCATCCAGAGGGAAATACGCCGAGTTTTTCACCCAGGGACGACGTCCTAGCGGATCTTCTATAGCAGTTGTTGACGTAAGCTTGCCATTTCTCTGGTATTGGGACGCTTTCCCTGTAAAAGATGGATGGAACTACCTTAATCGCGCAGGACGCGAACAAGAGCTAATCCGATGGGAGGTTACGCCGGACAGCTGGAAGGTGGAGGTTAGAGTCCTCGAATTCCGCTCCTTTCTCGCGGCAAGCAATCGTGACGCACTTATACGGATCGATTACACGAGTAAGATTGATGCTCCACCTTTCGACCGTGTCGATAGCACCTTTCAAAACGATTGGGCTCATGTCGACTTCTTCTGCACTCATGAGCTAGGCGCACTGAATGACCGCTCTGCATTTTCAGGTATAAGCGGCGAGTACATCATCAAGGGATTGAGGACCTCGCGCCTGCCGCGTTCCGAGGAGCGTGCAGAGGAGCGCGATTACCCTACTTTCATATACGGCCTTGATTCTGCCACCGGCCAGCCGCTCACTCATATCTGCGATCCGGACAAGCTGGGAACCTACTTTGATAAGGACGGAACAAGACTCCACTACTTGACCCCCGTTTACTTCAAGAGGGAGGTTCTACAACCATACGCTGCCGAGCCGGGACGATACAACATTTCCTCCTCAAGACTTACATGCTTGAATCTTTGGGGAGTAGACATTTCATTCAATAGCATTGGACTTGTAGAGGTTTACCTCGGGGACCTCGGGAGTGACTTGCCGTCGGAAGAATGGGGACATTGGCGCTCTTATAATGTACCCCCAGAAGGAGAAATGGATGAAGGGAGATTTCGACGCGACTTTTTGAACCAGGCGGCCCATTCGAAAGATATTCCAGGAGATCTGCGTCGCGCACGAGCGAAAGCCGTTGAGGTATCAACTGAACTTTTTGGGACTCCCCTATGGAAGCCGCTCAGCAGTGAACTACTGCACGAGTTCAACTCGCTCATTGGACCCCTCACTGAGGATGGCTCGTCCCTAGGGCCATCTCTGTTGATTCTAACCAAGTCTCTAGTAGATGGAATCGATCCCACTCCACTTAAGATTCACGTGATCAACCGCGAAAAAGGGGATCAATCCTTGCGACTTCTCCAAAAGTATGTACAGCAGATAGGGGCACCAGCCGATACGATTTCAATCCTTTTTGAACTGCAGAACTTCCGCTCAAAAGGCGGGATTGCACATCTTGCCGGAAGCCAAAAAGAAAACGCCCGCGTGACGCTCGGAATCTCCGATATGTCCAATTTTGAAGCCTTTGAATCTGTCAGCACTCGCATTACCGAGTGCCTAACGAACATAACTGAGCTCATGAAGCAGCAAATCGCCGCCAATAAAACATCAAATACGACAGAGGAAGGCACCTAGAATGGCGAGTCTACACCAAATCCTACCGAGTGAGAAGTACCGTCGGGGTTCGATTGTGCAGAAGGATTGAACCAAGTACTCTTCCTCTCGTGGAAGATTCTCGCGACGGTCTCGTATGGCACGTTCACGGCAGGCGAACTATATACGACAATAAGTGGATCAAGCTTGACCTTGTCGATGTCGAACCGCCGGACGGAAATCGCTTTGAGCACCATGTGGTTAGACTTCATCATGTTGCAGTAGCGCTTTTGGTTAATGAGCAGGATGAAGTGCTGACTCTATGGCGTTATCGCTTTGCCGTGAACCAGTGGGGATACGAAATTATTGGCGGACTAGTGGAAGAAGGAGAGAATCCTGCTGTAACGGCAGCACGTGAAGCTGAGGAAGAGACCGGTTGGCGGCCGGTTGGCGAGCCAGAGCACATTGCCACTTTTCAACCTCTGCCCGGCATGGTAGACGCTCCAGTGAACGCCTACATCTGGCGGCAAGCAGAGAAGGTAGGCGAGCCGACAGATGCCGAGGAGGCTGCTCGGATCGAGTGGATTCCCATCGGTCGAATGCTAGATTTGATCAGGCGCGGCGAAGTGCTTGGTTCCGGCGCGATTGTGCCGCTGCTATTCTACTTGGCTTCACGCAACGCCGGTCCCTCCGGCGTGAGGTAGTTCCAAGTTTGCCAAGCGCTGTTGTTGGCGGTTAGAGCCGATGCGGGAGGCTAGTTGCTTCGCCTTACGGGTGTAGTCAACCGCTCCCTTGCTGTCGCCTGCGGCAGCGTAGGCAAATGCTAGGTCTACGTATATATGCAGTTGAGCGCGGATGGTCGAGCGCGGGGATGATTCCAGTTCTCGCGCCGCACCTTCTAGGTTGTTGATCGCGTCTTGGTTGCCCATGCGGACGAGGGCGTTTCCTCGCCAACGGGTGAGGTGCGCTTCGTTAAGGAGGAGGAAGGGCATCTCAGGGTCGATCGGGTTGGACGGCAGCAGGGCTTGCGCCTCGTCGAACGCTCGTAGCGACTCGTCGTGACGGCCTGCGGCGGCAAGGCCCTCTCCATGGGCTGCGGCTAGTAGGACTTTGTTAGGTGGTGTTGACCTGCGGTTTTATGGGTGGTGTTGTGGCCTGGACCGGTTGTCGGCAGGTGTGGCAGGTGCCGGTCCAGG
>NZ_BAAAKE010000020.1:0-176249 GCF_039527585.1 Saccharothrix xinjiangensis
TCGCCCGCACCGTCGCACCACCCCTGCCACCGGTGGTCCCCCCGTTCTGGGACGCGTAACCCGTCGCCACACCCGCAGGCGGGTTCGACGTGGTCGTAGTCGTGGAGGTCGTCGTCGACGTCGACGTCGTGGTGGAGGTCGAGGTCGAAGTCGACGTGGACGTCGAGGTGCTGGTGGAGGTGGGCCCGCCGCTCACCGGGGTGAACGTCCACTGCTTGGTGGCCACGCTGTCGCAGGAGTTGATCTGCGCCCCGGCGCCGACGGCGGTCGAGCTGTCCTTGATGTTCATGCACTTGGTGCTGTTGGTGTCGACCAGGCGGTAGTTGCTGCCGCTCGCGGTCACCGTCCAGGTCTGGCCGGGACCGCCGGTGCACGCGACCTGCTGGATCGCCTTGCCCGCCGACGTGGACGCGTCCTGCACGCCGGCGCACAGGCCCGTGGCGACCGAGCTGATCCGGTAACCGCCGCTGACCGCCGTGAACGTCCACTGCTGGCTGCTCGCGGTGCCGCACGACGCCTGCTGGAGCTGAACGCCCGCGGTCGTGGTCCCGTTGGGGACGTTGAGGCAGTGTCCGCTGCCCACGTTCTTCACCGTGTACGTGCCCGCGCCGATCGCCGCCGAAGCGGTCGTGATCGGCCAGGCGACGAGCGTGGCGGCCAACGCCGTGACGCCCGCCGCCGCTGCCGCGCCCGCACGCCATCGCGCGCGGTGGGGCCCTGCGGCGCGCGTGGTGGGAGGTTGAACATTCATCGACTACTCCGCTTCTGACTTACCCGGACGCCGGAACTGGCAGTGGCGACTACTCACGCTGGGCGGAACCCGCTGGCGAGAAACCCACCGGCACGCGCCGGCTAATACCACGCGTCCAAGGTGCTTCCTCACATCGTTGTGGGAATAGCTTTCCCGCCGAACTCTAGATGGTCGGCAAGTAGCCGGTCAACAACGGTTTCGGCGACTGCGTCGAACAAGTGTCGAATGCCATCGAATGCCGAGGTCAAGGGCCATCAGAACGACCATCCACCGGCTACTGGATCAATGCGTGCGGTCATACTCGTGAACAGGATCGACGGGCGCTGATCACACTTGTGAACAATTGAGGCACCGGTAGTGGCATTCAGCCCGGCATTGGCCGTCGAGAGCCAGTCCGGACCACGCCCGCGAAACCGGAAGTACGCCCGCAGCGCGTCGGCCGACGACCACACGTCCTGCTCGCCCTCGCCCGCGCGTCCACTCCGCAGGCGCGCAACAAGTCGTGGAACCGGTAACGGTGTGGCGCGTAGTGGTCCACCAGGTGCGCCGCGCACAGCACGTCCAGCAGGTGGTCCGCGGTGTCCTGGCCGCCGTCGCAGAACACGGCGACCACCTCGGCGCAGGAGTCCGCGCCGGGCACGAGGGCCGGCCGCTGGAACAGGATCCGCGCCCTGGTCGGCGGCGCGCGGACAGGCAGCCGGGCTGTGCGATCGGTCGGTGACCCCGCGTCTGGCGGTGCCGACGAATCGTTCGGCATCGGTGTTGGCTCGTGGACACCTGGTGGGATCTTGACGACCTTGATGCCTGCGTCGACGAGACCGTGCCAACCGAGGCGGCGCACTGCCGGGCTCTACTCCGACCGCGGCTACGACCACGACAGGTACCGCCGCCTGGCCCGCGCCCGCGACATCCCCCGGTCATCGCCCGACGCGGCATCGAGCACGGCTCCGGCAGCCGACGAGCCGGGCCTGATCGTCCACGTGCGCACCGACAACAGCAGCCCTTGGGACAGCGCCGACCCCTACCTGGCCGCGCTGGTCCGCGGCCTCGGCGGCCAGACCAGCGCCGCGGTGTTCGACACGACCGGCGACCAGATCGCCCACTTCGTCCACCCAGCCGACTGAACCCACGTGGACGAGGCGCCGGCCGCCTCACCCGCCTCCGTTGCGCGATCGCCCGAAGGAGTTCGCTGCCTACCGGATCACTCCGTTGCGGGCAGGCATTCGGCGAGCAGGTTGATGACGTCGTGCCAGGCGCGCTGCGCATGCTGTGGGTGGTAGCCGACGCCGGGGAGCACGGGGTGGTCGACCGACGGGTGGTGGAAGGCGTGCAAGGCGCCGCCGTAGACCACGAGGCGCCAGTCGACGCCCGCGGCCTGCATCTCGGCGGTGAACGCGTCCCGTTGCGCGGGCGGCATGATCGGGTCTTCCGATCCGACCCCGGCCCACACCGGGCAGCGGATGCGCGCCGCCTCGCCCGGTCGGCCCGTGGTCAGTCCGTTGACTGTCCCGATCGCGCGCAGGTCGACGCCATCGCGCCCGAGTTCCAGCCCGACGGCGCCCCCGGTGCCGTAGCCGACGGCGGCGATCCGGTCGGGGTCGGTCCGCGGTTCGGCGCGCAACACGTCGAGCGCCGCATGGCCGATGCCCCGCATCCGGTCGGGATCGGCCAGCAGCGGCATGCAACGGGCCAGCATCTCCTCGGGGTCGCCCAAATAGCGCCCGCCGTGAAGGTCGAAGGCTAGCGCCACGTATCCCAGCTCGGCGAGCGCATCGGCCCGGCGGCGATCGACGTCGCTGAGCCCCACGCCCTCCGGTCCGAGCAGCACCGCGGGCCGGCGGTCGACACCGGCGGGGAGCGCGAGGTGCCCGATCATCGTCAGACCGTCGGCCGGGTACTCGACTGTGCGCGTTGTAACCGTCGTCATGAGACTGGACCGTAGTGATCATCGAGCCCGATCGGGCCGGTGTTCACCGCCGGCAGAACAGCGCGGGTGTGCCTCTGACATGTGGCGATAGCTCACGAGATCCATCACAAACCCCGTTCCCACGGGGCAGCGACGCCCAGCAACATGCCTGGCTTCCCTTGTCCGCGTGCTTCGGCGGTCGGTGCACACGGTGAACCACAGCGCGCCCCGTGAGGCGACCACGGACATGACGTTGATCCGCAGCCGTTTCCCGGGCACCTTCACGATCGGCATATGCCCTTTCGGCGCCCAAGACCGACCGGGCGGTGCGGCGTCGGAGCGCAGTCCGCACTGGTCGATCCATGCGATCAGGGCATTCTCTGCCTTCGTGCGTGCACCGCTAGCCGGCACCATCACCTCAGATTTCCAACTGCCATGTCCTCCACCGGTCCACATTCCAGCGACCAGTCAGGTATCGCAGAAGCGCCGACCCCGTAGTGGCGCAAGACCGCGGAGCCGACAGCGGGGAAACAGGCGACATGCCGCACGACGACCATGGGACGACCGGGACCACCGGGATGTTGCGCCCGCCCGCGAGGGCGATGATCTCGTTGGGGGGCGCCTGGCTGCCCGCGGTGAAGGGCTGGTCGGTGCCGGAGTCGTAGGGGAAGACCGGTACCGGGTCCCTTGCGGCGCCTGCGACGTCCTGCCGGGTCACCGGAAAACAGCGCAGAGCCGGAACAAGCCCGTCAAGCGGGCTTGTTCCGGCTCTGCGGGCGCACGTGGCCGAGGCGGGCGCCTTCGTGACCCGTACGGCTACAACAGGCCGCGGCGGTAGGCGGCCACGAGCCGGCGGGGCACGACGAGCTTGCGGCCGTCGAGGGTGGTGACCGGGACCAGGTCGGGCACCTCGGCCTTCCACTGCGAGCGGCGGTGGCGCGTGTTGCTGCGCGAGGTCTTGCGCTTGGGGACGGCCATCAGCGGTTCCTCCTGCCGTAGCGGCGGTTGAACTTCTCGACGCGGCCGGCGGTGTCGACCAGCCGCTGGGTGCCGGTCCAGAAGGGATGGGAATCAGAGGTGATGTCGACGGTGATGAGCGGGTAGGTGTTGCCGTCCTCCCACTCGACCGTCTTGGTGGACGTGGCCGTCGACCGGGTCAGGAACGCCTTGCCCGTCGACTGGTCCTGGAAGACCACCGGGTGGTAGTCGGGGTGGATGCCCTGCTTCACAACTCCTCCATCTCGTCGTGCCACTCGGCGAACGGGTCGACGAACTCCAACTCGTCGGCCAGCGCCAGTTCCTCATCGGTCACCAGCGCCCCGCGCAGTGCCGCGGTGATCTCCTCGACCGACGCGGACGCGGTGATGACCACCAGCTCCTGCGACCGGTCGCCGTAGTAGGGGTCCCACGTCGCCGACGCGACCGCCCGGCGTTCGGCGGGAACCCCGGACCAGTCGTCGACGGCCGCGAGCCACGGCCCGAGGTTGCCGACGTTGAGGCCGCCGCCGGCGGATTCGAGCCAGAGCGCGGCGTCCGGCTGACTGGCGACCCACACCCGCCCGCGGGTGCGCACGACGCCGTCGAACAGCACGTCCAGCGCTTCGTGCAGGCGCATCGGGTGGAACGGGCGGCGTTCGACGAAGTGGACCACCGCCACGCCGTGGGCGGGCTCCAAGAGCGGCTGCCCGTGCAGCAGGGCGCCGAAGCCGTCGTCGAAGCGACCCCGGCGGGCGTCGTCCGGGATGGCGGCCAGCAGGGCGGTCACGTCCAGCGCGCGCCGGTCGAGTCGGGGCGCGCGCGGGTTGAGCCGGTCCAGCACGGCGTCCAGCACCGGGTCCGCGCCGGCGCCGGTCAGCACGATCGCGTCGGCGAACTCCGCCTGACCCACGACCACCTGTGCCACCGTCCGCTCATCGCCCTCGGCCGCGTCCAGGCCACGGTCGGCCAGGGTCTCCTCACCGGTGGCGTCGGCCAGCCAGGTGCCGGCGTCGATGACGGTGACCACGGCATCGACGCGGACGTCGACCTCGCGCAGGGCGAAGCACACGGCTTCCGGCTCCAGCGCCGGGTCCAGCTGCACCACCACGCGACCGCCCAGGCGCTCCAGCAGCGGGAGCAGGTCCAGCCGCAGGGTGCACGAGATGCAGCCGTGGGCCGGCTCCAGCACGGTCAGCTCGCCGTCCACCCACCGGCGCACCACGCCTTGCGCGAGGTCGCGCAGGTCGTGGCGCACCAGCACCGACCCCGGCGACGCCCGCCAGACCTCCTCCGCCACGTCGTGGTCAGCGAGACCGGCCACCAGTACGACCTCGGTTTCCATGTGGGCTAGCCTAACGGAAACGATTGTCGTTTTAAACTGGAGGTCACATGTCGTCACGGCACTGCCAGGTCACCGGGCGCAAGCCCGGCTTCGGCAAGCAGGTCTCGCACTCCCACCGCCGCACCTCGCGGCGCTGGCTGCCCAACACCCAGCGCCGCCGCTACTGGCTGCCCTCGGAGAACCGGCACGTCGTGCTCAACCTGTCCACCAAGGGCATCAAGACCGTGGACAAGCGCGGCATCGAGTCCGTGGTCGCCGAGCTGCGCCGCCAGGGGGTGAAGGTCTGATGGCCAAGTCCACCGACGTCCGGCCGATCATCAAGCTCCGCTCCACCGCGGGCACCGGCTACACCTACGTCACCCGCAAGAACCGCCGCAACGACCCCGACCGGCTCGTGCTGCGCAAGTTCGACCCCGTCGTCCGCCGCCACGTCGACTTCAAGGAGGAGCGCTGATGGCCAAGAAGTCGAAGATCGCCAAGGACCGGCAGCGCCGCGAGGTCGTCGCCCGCCACGCCGAGCGGCGCGCGGAGCTCAAGGAGATCATCCGCACCGACCCCGAGCGGCGGGACGAGGCGCTGGCCGCGCTGCGGAAGCTGCCCCGCGACGCCAGCCCCACCCGACTGCGCAACCGCGACACCGTCGACGGCCGGCCACGCGCGGTGTTCCGCGCCTTCGGCCTGTCCCGGATCAGGCTGCGCGAGATGGCCCACCGGGGCGAACTGCCCGGCGTCACCAAATCCAGCTGGTAGGAGGAACCGTGCCCAGACCCGAACGCCCGCCCAAGCGCCGCGTCAACCTCCTGCGCAAGGAGGGGATCACCGAGGTGGACTGGAAGGACACCGCCCTGCTGCGCAAGTTCATCTCCGACCGAGGCAAGATCCGCTCCCGCCGCGTCACCGGCCTGACCCCGCAGCAACAACGCCACGTCGCCACCGCCATCAAGAACGCCCGCGAGATGGCCCTGCTCCCCTACCCGTCCCAGGGCCGCTGACCCCACCGGTGTGCTCCGCCCCCTCAGGCGGAGCGCACCGCCCCGGCCTCGCCGGCCTCCGGCCGGGGCGGCGAGCGCCCGGTCGAGCCGACCAACGGCCGCACCTGCCGCACCCTGCGCGAGGACCCGCCGCGCAGGCTCAACCCCCACGCCCGCCTCGTCGCGCGCCCGCCGGACCCCCTCGACCAACCCGGCACCGGAGACGCGGTAACGAAAGTGATTATCGTAACCAAGTGTCTTCTACGCGAACCCCAGGACCACAACCCCCACCCCCGACCGGCGCGACCGGTCCGTCCACCAGTGATCCGGCGGCAGCCGAGGCGGTCTTCCTCCCCGCCACCCTGTCCCTGCTCACGTCCCTGTCCGCCACGACGGGCGACGTGGTCGCGGACATCGGCCCGGGTGCGGGGTCCGCGACGGTCGCCCTCGCCCGCGCGGTCGGCGAGAACGGCCGGGTCTACGCGGTGGACCACGACCCGGCCATGCTCGACGAGGTACTCCGCTCGGCGCACGAGGCGGGCGTGGCCGACCGCGTCCGCCTCGTCTCGCACGACCTGGAGGACGGCCCGCCGGCGCTGCCCGAACCGGTGGACGCGGTGTGGTCGTCGGCGTGCGTGCACCACACCCGCGACTGGGGCGCGACCGTGACCGGCCTGGCCGGACTGCTGCGCCCCGGTGGCGTCCTGTGCCTGGGCGAGGGCGGCCTGCCCACGCGATGCCTGCCCTGGGACGTGGGCGTGGGACGCCCCGGCCCGGAGGTGCGCCTGGACGAGGCCCACAACCGCTGGTTCGCCGACTGGTTCGGCCAACAACGCCAACCCAAGGGGTGGGTGGACCTGCTGGCCGACGCGGGACTGGTCGGGATCACCAGCCGCAGCGCACTGGTCGACGTGCCGGCGCCGCTACCCGAGCCCGTGCGCGCCGTCGTCCTGGAGGAGTTCGCGGCCCGGGTCGACCGGGCGCGCGCCTACCTGGACGGGGAGGACACCGCGACGTGGGCACGACTGCTCAACCCGGCCGACGCGGCCTGGCTGGGACACCGCACGGACTTGGCGCTGCTGACCGCCCGCACGGCGCACTGGGGAAGGTCCCGACCCGGTCGGCGAGGTCCATCGCGGGTTCCTCCTAACGGATGAGGTCCTCCAGGGCGGTGACGGCGCGTGCGACGCCGTTCTCGGCGCGCACGAGGTCGCCGACCTCCGCGGCCCGGCGGCGGATTTCCGGGTCGTGCGCGGCGGTGGCCGCCGTCGGTGGCCTGCTCGACCACCGGGTCGCCCATGAGCCGGTTGGGACCTTCGTCCAAGGCCGCGAACTCGACGTCGTGCTCGGCGGCCGCTGCGGCGAACGACTCCGGCGCGGCCGGCAGCGCCTCGTGCCCGGCGCCGCGCAGCGCCACCGCCAATGCCGGCATCGGCTGCACGTCCCCGCGGGTGCCGTGGGTGACCAGCAGCGCCCTCACCGCGCTCCCCCGTCCAGCTCGGTGAACGCGGCCAGCCGGCGCTCGTCGGCGAACAGGCCGCCGGTGAGCATCTCCAGTCCCGTGCGGGCCGCCCGCGTGGCGGTCGCGGTCTCGGCCGGGTCGCCGCCCAGCAGCCGTCCGACCTGGTCGCCGAGCACGAGCGGGGCGAGCTGCCACGACACGTAGACCACTGCCCGCGCCCGCGGGTCGGCGGTCGGCCGAACGCCACCGGCCGCCTCCCGCTGGGCCGGCCACTGCCGGGTGCGCTCGACGATCCGGGTGAACAGCGCGGTCGCGTCGTCGGCGCCGTCCAGCAGCGCGCGGGCCGGGTATCGCCGCACGGGGAACGCCGGTTTCGCCCTCTACGCCACCAACCTGACCCCCTTCGCGACCGACCCGTGGATCACCGTGCCGGTCATGCTCGCGCTGATCACCGGCGGTCTCGGGTTCCCGGTGCTGTTCGAGATCGGCCGCCGGCTCCGGGGCAGGCTGCGCCGCTGGTCGCTGCACGCCCGCATCACCCTGCTCACCGACTTCCTGATGTTCATCGGCGGCGGCGGCGCCGGCACCGCGGGCGGGATCAAGGTGACCACCTTCGCGCTGCCGGCGTTCGTCATCGCCGCCGAGATCCGGGGCGAGCCCAGCGTGCACGTGCTGGGCCGCCGCCTGTCCGCCGAGGTCCAGCGGCAAGCCCTCACCGTCGCCCTGCTGGGGGTCGGCGCGGTGGCGACGGCGACCCTGGTCCTGCTGCTGATCACCGGGTTCCCCCTGGACGCGGTGCTGTTCGAGACCGTCTCGGCGTTCGGCACCGTGGGCCTGTCCACCGGCATCACCGCCGCCATCCCGCCCGCCGGGCAACTGCTGCCGGCAGCACCCCGCCCCGCCCGCGTCGTGGTCATCGGCCTGGGCCGCTTCGGCGGCTCCCTGGCCCGGGAACTGGCCGCCCACGGCTCCCAGGTCCTGGCCATCGACTCCCGCCCCGCGCTCGTGCAGCGCTACGCCGACGAACTGACCCACACCGCCGTGGCCGACTCCACCGACGAGACCGCCCTGCGCCGGCTGGGCGTGCCCGACTACCGGCGCGCCGTCGTGGCCATCGGCAGCGACCTGGAAGCCGGCATCCTCACCACCTCCCTGCTGGCCGACTTCGCCGTCCCCCACATCTGGGCCAAGGCCACCAGCCGCCGGCACGGACGCATCCTGGAGCGCGTCGGCGCCCACCACGTCGTGCTGCCCGAGCACGACATGGGCGAGCGCGTCGCCCACCTGGTCACCGGCCGCATGCTGGACTACATCGAGTTCGAGGACGACTACGCGATGGTCAAGACCCTCGCCCCGGCCGAAGCCGTCGGCGTGCCCCTGGGCCGCAGTCGACTGCGCACCCACCACGGCATCACCGTCGTCGCGATCAAGCGCCCCGGCCAGGACTTCACCTACGCCACCGCCGACACCGTCGTGGAGAAGGGCGACATCGTCATCGTCGCCGGCCGCACCACCCAGGTCGAGACCTTCGCCGACCTCACCTGACCCCGGACGTTCCCCCGCCCCCACCGCGACGCCGACCACGGCGACATCCCCGACGTCCATCAACAAAATGTTATTGACTAACTTTTGTTAGTCAATAACACTACGGCTCATGGTCGTGGTGGTGGTGGGCGCTGGTCCCACGGGTTTGGCAACGGCGTGCGCGCTGCGCATCCACGGTGTGGCGGTACGGGTGGTGGACGCCGCGCCCGGACCGGCGACCACCTCCCGCGCGCTGGGGTTGCAGCCGCGCGGCAGCGAGGTGCTGGAACGGCTCGGCGCACTGGGAGACCTGCCGGCCCGGTCGGTCGGCATCCGGCGGGTGGTGGTCCACGTCGGCGGTCGCCGCTCGGGTGAACTGCGGGTCGGGCGGCCCACCCCGCTGGTCCGCCGTCCCGGGCTGCTGGTGTCGCAGGCCGAGGTCGAGGCCGGACTGCGGGCCCGCCTGGCCGAACCGGGGGTGGGGGTCGAGTGGGACACCGCGGTCACCGGGCTCGACCAGGACGACCGCGGGGTGGCGCTGTCCACCACGGCCGGACCGGTGACGGCCGACTGGGTGGTCGGCTGCGACGGCGCGCACAGCGCGGTCCGCAAGGCCGCCGGCGTCGGCTTCCCCGGCGTGCCGCTGGTCGAGGGCTTCGTGCTGGGCGACGTGCGGGCGGACCTGCCGCTGCCCCCGGACGCGGTCGGGGTGTGGGTGCGCGGCGGGGAGGTGTTCTCCGCCTTCCCCCTGCCCGGCGGGGTGTGGCGGTTCATGGCGCCCGCCCCCGGCACCTCGGTGCAGGACGTCCCGGAATTCCTGACCGGCGCGGCACGGCGGCACGCCGGCGTGCACATCCGGGCGTCGGACGAGTGGGTGTGGGCGTCGGTGTTCCGCATCCACCGCCGCCTGGCCGAGACCTACCGGCGCCACCGGGTCCTGTTGGCCGGCGACGCCGCGCACATCCACAGCCCGTTCGGCGGACAGGGCGTGAACACGGGCCTGGGCGACGCCGAGAACCTGGCGTGGCGACTGGCCCTGGTGGCCTCGGGCCGCGCGGGCGACCGACTGCTGGACGGTTACCAGGCCGAACGCCGCCCCGTCGCCGAGGAGGTGCTGGGCGCCACCAGCGGCCTCACCGGGCTCGTGCTGGGCGAATCCGCCGCGAGCAGGCTGGTGCGCGACCACGTGCTGTTCCCCCTGATGAGCCTCCCACCGGCGGAGAGGCTGATCTGGGAACGGGCTTCGCAGCTGCGCACCAGCTACGCCCGCTCGCCGTTCGGCCGACGGCCCAGGGTCGGCGACCGGGTGCCGGAATTCGCGGCCACCGACCGGTTCGCCTGGACCCTCGCCTCACGTCTGGACGACGGCTGCGCCGCGGTCGCCCGCGACGCGCTCGGCGACGTCCGGCACGTGCGCCGCGACGGCGACGCGCTGCTGGTGCGCCCGGACGGCCACCTGGCCTGGCGCGGCCAGCCGGAGCCGGACGCGCTGCGCCGGGCGCCGGCGGTCATGCTTGACCGGTGACGAACCAGGCAGAGCGGGGCGGGTTGCGCGAGCAGCGCAAGGCGCGCACCCGCCGCGCGATCCAGGAACACGCGCTGCGGCTGTTCCTCGACCAGGGCTACGACGCCACGACCGTCGAGGAGATCGCCGCCGCGGCGGGCGTGTCGCACATGACCTTCTTCCGCTACTTCCCCACCAAGGAAGCCGTGGTCGAGGACGACGACTACGACCCGTTCATCGCCGACCTGGTCCGCGCCCGTCCCGCCGGGGAGAACCCCCTGGAGGCACTGCGCGCGGCCCTGCGCACCGGCCTGGACGCGGTGCTCGACACCGACCGCGACGCCGTCTACGCCCGAACCCGGCTGATCGTCACCACCCCCGCCCTGCAAGCGCGGCAGTGGCACAACACCGCCACCACCGGCGACCTGCTCGCCACCGCCCTCGCCGACCGCGAACGACGACCGGTCGACCTGCGGCTGCGCGTCATCGCCGCGGCCGCCACGGCGGCCCTCACCACCGCCCTGACCGCTTGGGTCGAAGGCGACGGCGCCGACGACCTCCGCTCGCTGATCGACCAGGCGTTCGCCGCCCTGGACCCGGAGCCCTAGCCCACGGCATCAGGCCCGGACGCCCCTGACCGGTCGTCGTCCCACCAGGCCCACGACGGGTTCCCGGTGAGAGCCGCGAACAGCTCCATCCGTCCGCCAGCACGCGCAACGGGCGCGGCATGCCGGCCAGCCGGTCGGCGCCCAACCGCACCGCTGGCACCCGGAGGCACGTCACGTCCACGTGGCCCGCGGTCCTCGCCGCCGGCTCGAAGCTGAACATGATTTGGGCCGGCTTCAAGTGGTAGCAGGCCCTGGTCGGGCTGTACCAGCCGGCGCCGTCCAGGTGGCCGAAGCGGATCCTGATGCGGGGCGTGGTGACCACTTTCGGGTGGGACGCCGCCCGCGGCAGCCCGCTGAGCGCGGCCGTCAGCCGGAAGGGCCCCAGGTGGTTGGTCGCCCAGATCAACTCGTGCCCGGCCGACGTGTAGCGCGGCCGGCGCAGCGACTGGTCGAAGTTCGCCGCGTTGTGGATCACCGCGTCGAGGTCCGCGCTCGGCCAACTCCCGGGCCGCGCACAACCCGATACCGGAACCAGCTCCCGTGACCACGACGGCGATCGTCGGTGGAGGCCGTCGTCACGACGGGCGGCCGGCGCCCGGGCCGGTGTTCACGGCTTCTCGGCCAGCACCGTCCTCTCCAACGGCGACACCGGCACGTCGCGGCCGGTGGGGCGCACGTAGCGCACCTGGAACTCCTCCGCCCCCACGTCCTCGACCTTCCGCCAGCCGTACCCGGTCAACAGGGCGCCCACGTCTCGGGGGCGCAGGCCGATCCGCCACAGGCGCTGCCCGGCGACGAACCGCCGGTGCAGGGCGTCGGCGCCGTGCGTGTCGCTGCCGTCGACGAAGTCGTGCCGGCAGGCGATTCCACCCTGGACACCGGGTGCGTTGCGCTCCGAGGCCCTGACCGCCACCCGCGCACCCGCGACCGACCCGCAAGCCTCGCCACCCACCGCGACACCGGCGGCAGCACCGAGACGGCCGACGGATCGTCCACCAGACGCCTCCCGGGCGGGTGGTGCTGCTCCACCGCCGCGATCACCATGGGCCCCACGGCGGTAGCCCGCCGTCCGCGCCAGGCGGCGGAACCGACGACGTCAGCGACGGTCCCGGTGGGAGTGGGCGATCAGCGCCAGGACGATGCCCGCGAGGGCGCACCCCAACGAGGCGAACACCGCCGCACGCGCCCCCTGCGCCACCGCCGTGCCCGCGACCAGGACCACCGCCACCACAGCGAAGATCACTGCCTTGCCGCGCATTCCCACCCCTGTCACCGCGCCGACCGGGTTCAGCCCCAGGGCGCGGTGGCCTGGAGCACCGCCTCCGTCAACGCCACCGACCGCAGGCGGGTGACCTCCTGGTACCCGGGGTCGGCCACCATGCGGCTGAACGCGGCCCGGTCCGGGTAGCGCACGACGACCACCGCGTCCCAGCTCTGCCCGTCCTCGGCGACCAGCACCGTGGAACCGACCCCGGCGTAGAGGACCTCGCCACCATAACGGGGCAGGAACGTCTCGCGCAGGTGACGCGCGTACTCCCGGTAGGACTCGGCACCGCCCTCGGCGAACCGCAACAGGTTCAGCATCACCACCGGACCGCCCGGGTCCTCGGCGAGCAGTCGCTTCAAGTCCGCGCCACGCGGATCAACGGCCATGTGGTCCAGCGTGCCCCCCGCACGACCCGCCCGCATCGGCGCATCCACCGGCCGGCACGGACTTCACGGCCACCCGGTTCTCACGACTTCGGCAGACCGGTGTTCCCCCGACCCGGCGCGACCGGTCCCACCTCCAGGCAGGGCCCGTCGACCCCGGGCAGGCGGGTGGCGGGCGGGCCGGCCGGTTCACCGCCAGGGCGGTGCGGGTAGACGACGGTCGGAGCGCCACGCAGGGAACACGGCGCCGAGTCTGCCACCGGCACGATCCGCCGAACCTGACGATCACCGTGCACCGCCGGGCATTCGCCGACGCGCTGTGGACCGGCGCCGGGTGTGAGGAGGACCTGACCGTCCGGGCACGGCCATCGCGGTCCTGCCGGTGCGCGCGCGTCCTCGCGGGACCGCACGTGCGACGCGGTCTCAGGTCCGCGTGTTGCCGGCTCCGGGTCGGACCGGCCCGACCTCCAGGAACGGGCCGTCGAGCGGCGGTGCGCACGTGGTGGCGCCGTGTTCGACGAACACCGGTTCGGTGTTGTCCGGCGGGTAGACCCGCAGCCCACCCGCTCGGACCTGCTCGCAGGCCGGTGTCTTGCGCGGCGCGCTGGAGAGGAACAGGGCGGCGGACGCGGTCTCGCCGGGCGCCAGGGTCACCACCGGGCCGCCGGTGCCGCGCTCGGCGGGCAGACCGATCTGCTCCTCTCCCTCACCGGTGACGTAGGAGACTCCCGGTGCGCCCTGGAGCGTGCACGGTCGCGAGCCGGTGTTGGTGAACCGCAGGGGCACGTGGAAGCCTTGCATGTCGTTGTGGCCGGAGCCGAGGCTGATGCCCACTCCCGCGGTCAGGCACTGCTCGACGCCCCCGGTGCTGCGCAGCGGATCGGACTTCAGGGCGTTCGCGATCACCGGCGCGCCGGCGGGTTGCTCCGCGGTGCTACAGCCGGCCGGCAGAACTGCGGCCAGGCATGACGCAGCGGCCAGGGCACCCGTTCGGGCGGTCTTGCGGAACATCGGCGGCTCCTGTCCTCGAAGTCGGTTTCACCACGGGACTACCCAGGTCATCGTCCCAGATGTGGCTCGTCCGGCAAGCGCAAGGTTGCCCGGCGGATTCCTGTTGCCCACGCTGACGGGACGCCGACCCGCAGCACGTCCAGGCGAGGCCACCCGTTCAGGCGGTTGCGCAGCCAGGCCGCGACGTCACCCGAGAGCGAGCCGTCGTCGTGCGACACCAGGACGACTTCGTCGTCGGCGTCGTCCACCGCTCACCTCCGGGCGCTTGGAGCAGCGCGGTGGTAAGTGGATGCCGCTGGAACACCCCCAGTCTCCCACCGCTCGCACCGGGTGGACCTGACAACAACCTTGCGATCACGGGATCGCAAGTCCCGTTCCTGACGATCTCCTTGCGGCACAACACCGTCACGCCCGGAACCGGCAACGACCACCTGGCCTCGGCGATGACCGGAACCCCGAACGGAGGAGATCGACGGTGCTCGACATCGACGCCACGGCAGCCTCGGCCATCGGCGAGCCGACCCGCGGCGCCGGCGGTCTGCGGATCGGCTGGGCCGACCGGGACGGGACGCGGAGCATCACGCCGGCGGTGGCCGCCCACCCGGTGACGCGGGACGAGGTGGTCGCCGCGCCGACCGGCGGCCAGGTCTTCGTCGCCCCGGACGCGGCCGGGCACCTGCGCGACAAGCTGCTGGACGTGCGCATGGACGTCGACGGCCGCTTCCGCTTCGCGATCGACGACAGGCACTGACCGAACGGGCCGGTGCGGACGACCTCGCGATCGGTTCGCGTTCCGCGATCGGGACGAGTCGTCACCCGGCGGCCCCCGCACCCCGCGCGCCCGCGGCGACCTGCCCGTCATCACGGCCGCCGAAGTCCTGCGCCGCCACCGCGCCGAGATCCCCGGCACCGCCGTCAATCGGGTGAGCATCGCCACCGCACCAACGCGATCGATCTTTGCCGGCGGGAGCGGCCCGTCCCACCGACCCGGACGAATCGACCCGGATGGCGGCTCGTCACCCGAGTTCGGCGCGTGGCACTGTCGCTTCGTCGACGACGATCGCAGACAGGGGACAGGATGCCTGCCGCTCACTCGCCGCGTCGAGGGCTGACCCGATTCGCCGCGGCCGTGGCAGGCGCGGGACTGCTGGTCGGCGTCACCGCCACACCGGCGGCGGCGGCCGTGGAGTACAGCTCGATCCAAGCCTACGGCTACAGCTGGTGCATCGACGTGCCCAACGGGACGACGGCCACGGTTCAGTTGCGGACGGCCGCGTGCAACGGGTCCCAGACCCAGCGCTGGATCTTCACGGTGGACTCGTCCGGGACCTGGGGAGAGCTGCGCAACAAGGCCACGAACAGGTGCATGGACATCCAGAACGGGTCGAAAGAGGTCGGCGCGGTCGTCCGGCAGCACACCTGCAACGGGAGCGGCGCGCAGAAGTTCTGGTTCCAGAACTTCTTCCTGCGCAACAAGAACAGCAACCTGTGCCCCGCGATGGACAACAACTACGCCCCCACCGGGATCACGCAGTGGGGTTGCGGCGGCTTCTACCTGACGGCGTGGGTGCCCAATCCCTGAGCAGGGCGTCCACGAGGTCTCCGGCGCTACCGGTTCTTCTTGGTTTCAGCAGGTCACGCCGTCGCAGCCGATTTCGATGCGGACCGCAGCCCGGATGCAACCCCTGAGCGGCTGGGTGAGACCCGGTTGATCACGAGTGAAGCCCTTGGTCGATCCTCCTCCTTGCGACAGGCGAAGATCGGGACCAAGGGCTTCAGTTGATCAGTGCGGACGCGTTGTCCGAGCTGACCGGCGCCGTGCTGTGCGTGGACGGTCCGGTTCGTTCGATTGCGGTCGGACCGGGTCCTGGCCGGCGCGGGTGCGCTGCTCGGATTCGCCTGGGCGGCCTCGGACAGGCGGCACAGGGCCGCAGCCGACAGCCGGTGCACGGGACAACGTCGCACGACGACGGTGTCGTCCGGTTCACCTGCGGAGTAAACTGGTCGAGCAGCCCCGGACCCCGGCTCAGCCACTCCCGTCCACGCGGAACAGAGGTGGCCGAGCCGGGGTTCCTGTTGCGCGGCTCGCGCGCGACGGTGCGGAACTCCACGGCCACGACACCCTCCGCGTTATTCTTCGAGCCCCGAGGAGCCGTCGAACCGGCTCCACGTTATTGACTCGAAGCAGTACACGAATAGGTGACTTCCGGCACCTCGAAGATTTTCGAGGGCATACTTCACTTATGAGCCGATTCGGTTCGATCGACTTTGCCCCAGTGGTACTGAATTTTATTCGGACCTGTCGGGGCTCACTTTCTTCAAGATAAGGGGTCAACCCATGGACATTCGTCGTGTCGCAGCCTCGGTCTTCGCCGCCGGCGCCGTTGCCGCGCTGGTGGTGGTGCCGGCCAGTGCGGTCGCACCCGCCGCGGATCAGGTGTCGGCGAACTTCGCGTCGGCAGCCCTGCCTCCTGCCGGTTGCGTCACTGCCATCGCCGCCGCCACCGACAGCGCCAACGCCGCCACCGCGGCTGCCGCCAATGTCGCCGACTCCGCCGCCGCGGCGGCCGCGGCCAAGGCGTTCGCGGAAGGCGTCGCCAGCGGGACCCCCGCCGCGATCAGTGCCGCCGCGGCCAACCTGGGCGAGTTCAGCGCCGCTGCCGCAACCGCCGCGGCGGCCAGCGCCGCCGCCTATGCCACCTCCGCCAGCGCGACCACCGCCGTGCTCAAGGCCTGTGCTCAGGCGTAGGGCGCGGGCGACCGGGACACCCGACCGCAACAGTTTCGGGTGACCTTTGGGGCTCGTCCGCGCCCTGTCGCCGAATGATTCGAAGGACATCGGGGCGTTCGATCGCCCCGATGTCCGCGGCGTTCGCAGCCGCGGTCGCGCAGCCCAGGAGGCGTGCAGGTCCACCTCACCCGGCAACGCGCACTGTGGTGGAGGGTGACAACAGTCGGACCGCGACCATAGCGACCGGGTAGGCGGAACAGTCGAAGCACTCAGCGCATGGTCGGGCAAGAATCGTCTCGCAGCGAATACCGGACCCCTCCCGACAACTTCTCGGCAAGTTCGACTCCACGCTCGTGACCACTGCCGAAAACTGCCGAAAGGAGTTTTCGGCGATTTTTCATGAGAGCGACCCCAGGTGAAGAACGCGGGTGGCGGTGAACCCGCGTACCGGAGTGCAGCGCCTCGCCGGCGGCGGCTGGTCACCCGGTGTGTCTACCCGTGACCGAGTTCTTCGTTGATCACGGCCATGGCCGGGCTGGGGATGCCGGTGCCGCGGGTGCCCGGCTCCCGATCAGGTCCCGGAGCCCTGGAGTGGGAACCAGGCCCAGGTCCGAGCGCAGCAGGTGGCTGAACCGGTCGAACACGCGTATCGCCTCGGACTGGTTGCCCTCGGCCAGGTGGACGCGGATGAGGGCGGCCTGGGCGCTCTCACGCAGCGGGTCGGCCCGGACGAGCACACCCGCGGCAGCTGTGGCGTCACCGAAGCGCCGTGCCTCGACCAGGCCGTCCACTACCGCCTCCAATGCGTGCAACCGCAGTTGACGCCAGTCCTCGGCCTCGGAGACGACCCAGTCGTCGTACCAGTGAGGCAGCAACTCCGACGACAGGACGGCGACCGCCTGCCTGTTCAGGTCCACCGCGGCGTGCGGGCCGGCTTCCAGCAGGCGGTGGGCCAGCGCTTGGGCGTCGCGCAGGTCGACCGAGACACCGGGGGCGAGTTCCAGGCTGGACGGAGTGACCAGCAGCGCGTCCGGGCAGACGCGGTTCGTCCGGGCCAAGGCCGACCGCAGGGCCGCGTAGGCGTGGCCGTCGGTCGACTCCGCCCACAGGGAGCCCGCCACGAGCAAGCGTCCCACCGGCCGGTGGCGCATCGCCACGAACGCCAACAGGCGCTCCGCGCCTCCGGGCACCGGGATGGCGTCGGCTCCGCCGGTGAGCCGGAATCCGTCGAGGAGTGCGACGCGCAATCCCGCTCGGCGGACCTGGGCCAAGCGCGCGTTCCTCGTCACGAGTGAGGTCATGGGTCCGGTGCCGGTGTCGTTGAGGATGATCACAAAGGTGCCCGACCCGTCCCGCACGTGCCGCGCGGGCACGCGCACATCCGCTGCCGGAGCCGTCTGTGACCTGATCCGTCGGCCAATCTGCTGTCAGTCATGTTACGTGCGTGGGCGCGGAGGATGGCGTTGGCTGTCGGAACCCCTCCCAGGACTCGGATCCACCACGCGTGCACACGCGTGACGTACCGTCTCAAACCACACTTTCGGGGCTGCTACCCGGAATTCGGAATCCGGACGGCACCGCGCACGCGGAGCGACCCGGCCCCTTCCGGGGCCGGGTCGTCAACCGGTGTCCTGTGAGCAGCCGTCTCCGCGGTGCCTGGTGCTACGACTCGCAACTGCTGCGGAGGTCGGGGGGAATACCGACCGGGCCGCAGGAGTCGGTGCCGTCGCCGCCGTTCAGGGTGTCCTGGGCGAGGTCGGTGCCGGGGCCACTGAGCCTGTCGTTGCCCGCGGAACCGTTCAGCGTGTCCGTGCCGAGGTCGCCGTTGAGGACGTCGTTGCCGACCCCACCGGTCAGCGTGTCGTTGCCGGCGCCGCCGTGGATCGTGTCGGCGTAGGCGGTGCCGGTGACGGTGTCGTTGCCACCCTTGCCGTAGATGGTCTTGCCCGGATTGGCGCTGGTGCAGTCGATCGTGTCGTTGCCACCGGATCCGACCACGGTGGTGTCCGTCTGCGTCACACCGGGACCGATCGTGCAGGGGACCGCCGCCGAAGCGCTACCCGCACCTGCCAAACTCCCCATCACCATGACGCTCGCAGCCACGATTGGGTAAAATCGTCGACTTCGCACTGTGACCTCCTTCGTCTCTGGGATACGGGCGAACATCGTGTTCCGCGAAGCGTTACCGCCGCGTGACACCGGGCGAACGCCGGCAGGATCACCAGGCGATCAGGCCCGGGGGACGTCGCCGGGCACGAAGGGGTGAGGGAGTCCTCGCTGTTGGGCACGGTGCTTTTCGCTGCGTCGCGGGCCGGGCCCCGGGCTTGCGGCGGGGTGGCCGCAAGCCCGGGGCCGTGGTGGTTCTGCGCCACCGAGGTCGGGTCAGCAGGAGCAGACGCCGCCGTTGTTCACGCCCGCGACACCGTTGGGGCCGGGGGATCCGGGGGATCCGTTGACGATGGTGGCGCCGGCTTCGACGGTGCCGGTGTTGCCCAGACCGCCCGCGCCCGCTGCTCCGCCGAGACCGCCGGCGCCGCCGGGGCCGCTGCACCCGGTGCCGCCGTTGCCACCCGCACCGCCGTTGCCGCCGTTGCCGCCGGTGACGGTGATGACATCGGCACCGGCGTCGCCGTTGACGGCGCCGGAGTTGCCGACACCGCCCGCACCGCCCGCTCCGCCGACGCCACCGGCGCCGCCGGGCTGGGTGGCGCTGATGCCGTTGCCGCCCTTGCCTCCGACCCCACCGGCGCCACCGAGACCGCCGTTGGCCTTGAGGGTGTCGACTCCGGCGCCGCCGTTGATGGTGCCGGAGTTGCCGATACCGCCAGCGCCACCCGCTCCGCCGACGCCGCCCGCGCCGCCGCCGCTGCCGCAGCCGCCGACACCGCCCGCGGCACCGGATCCGCCCGCACCACCGGTGGCGGTGACGGTGTCGAGACCGGCGTCTCCGGCGCCGCCGTTGATGGTGCCGGAGTTGCCGATACCGCCGACACCGGCCGCGCCGCCGATGCCACCGGCACCCGCGCCACCCGCGGTGGCGCCGCCGTTGCCGCCGAGCGCACCGAGGCCGCCGTTGCCGCCCTTGCCGCCGGTGGCGTTGACGGTGTCGTTGCCCGCGCCGCCGTGGATCAGTCCGGCGTTGCCCGCGCCGCCGACCCCGCCCACACCGCCGTTGCCGCCGGCGCCTCCGGCGCCGCTGCCCAGCCCGGTGCCGCCGGTGCCGCCGTTGCCGCCGTTGCCACCCGCGCCGCCGGTGACGGTGATGCTGTCCGTGCCCGCGCCACCGTCGATGACCCCGGTGCCGCCGACGGCGACACCGCCGCCGGTTCCGACGCCGCCGTTGCCGCCGGCGGAGCCGGCCGGGGTGCCCGCGGTGCCGTTCGCACCAGGGGCGCCGGTCGAACCCGCGACGCCCGCGACCCCGGTGACGGTGATCGTGTCGTTGCCGCCGAGGCCGTTGACGGTGCCGTTGACCGGGCCGCCGGTGATGGTGATGATGTTGTTGGCCGAGGTGCCGTCGAGGACCTGGCCCGCGGGTACGCCGGCGGTGCAGACGAAGTTGTTGCCCGTTTGGGTGCATCCCGGCGGGATCGCCTGGGCCGTGCCCGGTGCCACCAAGGCGAACCCGGCCACCGTGCCCACACCGATCAGAGCCCGGGTCAAACGGCGGGACGTACGTGCGCGTGCTGTTGAAGTCATGATCAATCTCCACCCGTGGGTGGGTCCGAGCCGATGCCGCGGACCCGCGAGGGCGATCCGAATGACCGGGGTCCGGGGTCACGTGGCCGACGCTGCCTGGAACAAGAACGTCGAATCGGATGGCACCCTTCGCGGGTCACGCTCCACCACCTTGTGAGGTCAGGGAAGGTGCATCATGGAGGACCACTCCGATGCGATGCGTTTCCCCTCGATGCGAGAAAGATCTACCATTTCTAGGGCTTGGCTCTACCCTGGGTAGCCCGATCCGGCCACGCGCAGTCTTCCATCGAGTATTCGTACGCGATTTCGGAATTATCCGCAGCCGCCTGGATTAAAGCTGCGACCGTCCGGATGAGCGTTTCCCCGATCAAGCCCGAAATGGTTGGCGGAGACCTCGCACCGCCAGTCCCCTGTTCGGTGGATTTCCGAGCCCTTGGTGGATCGCGGGTGAACCCCGGAAATTCCGGCGGCGAGCTCGCGACGCGGGAACACATCGCGAACCCACCCGTGCCCGATCCCGGAAGGATGGTGTCGTCGATCGCACCGAAGTTCGGGGTGACCCCCGGGACGCTGCGCGAGTGGATCCGGCAGGCCGCAGCCGGTCGGCGCCACCCGCCGGGGCGGCGGCGGTCGGGGCAGGCGTGCGCCCGGATCCGGCGCCGCGGTCGTGCGGGCGCGTCGGCTCCCTTGACCGACAACTCACTGCTTTACTAGGGTACTAGGAAAGCAGCAAAGGGGCTACCGTGTTCGTCTTCCGGCTCGACACCCACTCCGGCGTGCCGCCGTACCTGCAACTCGTCCAGCAGGTCCGCCAGGCGGTGCTGCTGGGCTTCCTCCAACCCGGTGACCGCCTCCCGCTCATCCGCGAGGTGGTCGAGGACCTGGCGATCAACCCGAACACCGTCGCCAAGGCGTACCGGCAGATGGAGCAGGAGAACCTGGTCACCGGCCGGCCCGGCCAGGGCACGTTCGTCGATGAGCAGCAGTCGGCCGCGATGTCGGCATCGACGTACACGTCGCTGCGCCGCGGCCTGGTGACCTGGTTGCGCCGCGCCTCCGCGGCCGGCCTCGACGAGCAGGCGGTCAACGCGCTTTTCGCTTCCGTCCACCAGCAGACGAGGAACGAGGACGTGGCGTGACAGCGACCGAGTTCGCGCTGCGCACCGACGGCCTGGGCAAGCGGTACCGGAAGGGCTGGGCGCTGCGCGACTGCACCCTCGCCCTGCCGGCGGGCGGCGTGATCGCCCTGGTCGGGCCGAACGGCGCGGGCAAGACCACGCTGCTGCGCCTGGCCGTCGGGTTGCTGGCACCGAGCACCGGCACGGTGGAGGTCCTCGGCCACGACGTCACCGCCAGCACCCCGCGAATCCTGTCCCGGATCGGGTTCCTGGCCCAGGACCACCCGCTGTACAAGCGCTTCACCGTCGCCGAGGTGCTCCGCTTCGGCCGGGCCTGCAACCTGCGGTTCGACCAGGGGCTGGCCGAGCGCCGGCTGGCGAAGCTGGGCATCCCGCTCGACCGCCGGGCCGGCACGCTCTCCGGCGGGCAGCAGGCCCAGGTCGCCCTGGCCCTAGCCCTGGCGAAGCGGCCGGACCTGCTCGTCCTCGACGAGCCGGTGGCCAGCCTCGACCCGCTGGCCCGGCACGAGTTCCTCCAGGTCCTCATGGGCGCGGTGGCCGAAGGCGGGGTGACCGTCCTGTTCTCCTCCCACGTCGTGCACGAGCTGGAGCGCGTCTGCGACCACCTGGTCGTGCTCAACCACGGCCGGGTCACGCTCACCGGTGACATCGACACCCTCCTCGCCGAGCACCGGCTGCTCGTCGGCCCGCGCACGGCCACCGACCTCGACCGGGCCGGCGCCGTCGTGGAGGCCGTCCACAGCGACCGGCACACGACCCTGCTGGTGCGCGACGGCGCGATCCCGGCCGCGCCCGGGTGGCAGGCCCAGCCGGTGGCGCTGGAGGACCTGGTGCTGGCGTACCTGCGCCGGCCGTCCGAGCCGAGCGCCGCGGTCACGTCGGGGGTGGCGGCATGGCGTGGTTGATCTGGCGCCAGCACCGGACCGAGGTCTGCGTCCTGGGTTTGCTCGTCGGCGTGTTCGGCATCGCCCTGCTCGTGCTCGGGGCGCAGGCCCACGACCTGTTCCCCGGCGGTCCCGCCCGGTGCGCGGGAGGGGCCGGTGTCAACGAGGACTGCGCGGCCTCCTTCCGCCGGCTCGACGAGGAGCACGGGTACGTCGAGAACCTCTTGGCCGCCTTCTACCTGGTCCCCGTCGTCATCGGCGCGTTCCTCGGCGCGCCGCTGCTCGCGCGCGAACTGGAGGACGGCACCTGGCAGCTCGCCTGGACCCAGGCCGTGCCGCGGATGCGCTGGCTGGCGGCCAAGCTCGCGGCACTGGCCGGCGTCACCGCCGCGCTCACCGGGGTGTTCACCGCGGTGCTCACCTGGTTCCGCCGGCCGTTCGACGCGTGGGAGGGGCGGTTCCAGTACGACGCCTTCGACCTGGAGGGACTCGTTCCGGTGGCGTACGCGCTGTTCGCGTTCGGCGTCGCCACCGCCGCGGGGGCGGTCCTGCGGCGCAGCCTGCCCGCGTTCGGCGTCGCGTTCGGGGCGTTCCTCGCCGCCCGGATGCCGGTGGCGCTGTTGGCCCGCCCCGCGTACGCCACGCCGCTCACCACCGTGGAGCCGGTCCCCGTCGGCGGCTCGGAGGACCAGGCGGGGCACTGGCCCGTGCCCGGCTTCGCCGACTGGATGATCGAACACGGCTACGCGGACGCCACCGGGCGCAGGCTGAGCTCGACCGAGTACGCCGAGCTGGAGGGCGCCGCCAACCGGGCCGGCACCAACCTCAACCAGTTCCTGCACGGGCGGGGCATCCAGCAGTTCGGGGTCTACCACCCGGCCGACCGGTTCTGGACGTTCCAGCTCATCGAGGCGGCCCTGTTCATCGCCGTCGCGGCGGTCCTGATCGGTGTGGTGGTGTGGCGGGTGCGGCGCCGTGTCATCTGATGCCCTGACCACAAGCGTTCACGGTGTTGGTTGACCCGCTGTGACGCGGTGGGCGGAGATCAACTGAAAGCGGCCGGCCGCCGATCCATCTGCCGAACGGACCCGGTCGGGGCGGTGGCGCCGCCGGAGGTCGACGACGCCACCGCTTCCGGACGAGCGGGACCGGCCGGCCGCCACCGGGCGGTCCTGCCCACCCCCGCGCGGTCGGGCCGCGCGGGGGCGTTTCGGGGATGGTGCCGGTTGCGGCGTCGAGCGGCTTCTCGACGTCGCGACCGACTGCCGGTTCGCACGGGCGGGCTGGGACCGGTGCGGTCACCTGCGGGAGTCGAGCAGGTGACCGGCCCGCCGCGGCTGCTCCGCGGACATGAGCGCCAGGCACGCGGTGATCAGGACGAGGTTCTTGACGACGAACTCGCCCTCGGTGGTGAGCAGCAACGGGTTGCCCGCCTGGAACGCCGCCTGCGGCTGGACCACCAGCACCAGGAACGTCCCCAGCAGGTGGACCAGGGCGACCGCCGCGACCTGGCGCAGCCGGCGGCCGAGCCACAGCGCCGCGCCGAGCGCGATCTCCGCCGTTCCGAGCGAGGTCAGCAGCAGGTCCCGGTCCAGCCAGGGCACGGTGCGGGCGACCAGGTCGGCGACCGGTGTCACGTCGGCGACCTTGAGGGCGCCGAACCACACGAACACCAGGCCGAGCGAGCCGCGCAGCAGCGTCACCGCGCGGGCGGTCACGGCGCACCGCAGGTGGTGGTGTCGACGGGGTCGACGCGCCACTGCCCGTCGTGCAGGCGCAGCAGGTGCTCGCCGGTGTGCCCGCCGTGCTGCCAGGCGACCCGGGCGAGGTCCGGGCCGTCGGCGACGACGCCGAGCACCTCGTAGGGGACTCCGGGCGCGCAGTGCGCGAGCCGGTCGGCGAACGCCTCCCGCGGATCGCGCTGCTGCGCGTCGGCGGTCCACATGTCCCAGGCCGCGGTCGGGTCGCCTCCCGAGAGCAGGCCGAGGTAGGTGGTGGCGACCCCGCGCAGACGTGCGGCGTCCTCCGCCGTCATGGGGTGCCGGTGGTGCTGGTGGTGCCGGTGGTCGGGTTCGCCGAACGCGCACCCGGCGGTGAGCGCGGCGGTCAGGGCGAGGCGGATGAGGGCTTTCACGTGGGTCCTCCCGGGGTGACCGGGCAGCGGCCCCGCGTCGTTGCGGGGCCGCCACCCGCCTGGCGTCAGTTGCCCAGGCGCTTGGTGCCGTACTGGGAGACCCAGTTGTTGCCGCCGACGTTCATGTCCGCCAGGACCTCGACGGAGTCACGCGTGGCCTCCAGGCTCATCGAGCCCTGGTTGGAGCCGGCCAGCTCATAGGTCCACGTCTGCCCGACCGGGACGTTGCGGTCGGCCAGTGGCACGTCGTGGAAACCGAACCGGATGACGTAGTGCGACTCGCCGTTGCCGCGGGGGACCTCGACGTAGTCCTGCTGCGGGTGCCCGTACTGGACGGACGCCCGGTAGTGGTGGTCGACGGAACCCGAGGGGGCGCGGAACTTCAGCACCAGGCAGTCGGTGTGCACGGGCGCGCCGCCGGTGTTGGTGAAGATCAGCTTGCGGCTGCCGTAGAACGTGCCGCCTTCGAGCTGCACCTTGACCGACAGGCCGACGTTGCTCTTGAAGCCGGTGTTCAGGGGCTCGTCCAGGACCGGGTTGCGGCCCGGCACGACGTAGTCCGCACCGCGCCGGCACCGCTCCAGCGGCGAGCCGTCCACCGAGGAGGGACCGTCCGGGTACTGCTGGCCGTGGGCCGCCGGTCCCGCGCTCACGGGGGACGTGACCGCGACGACGTTCGCGCTCGCGGGCAGCGAGGACGCGACGAACGCCGCGGACAGCGCGAGACCGGCGACTCCGGTGGCGGACCAGGCCGCCTTGGCCGTTTTCTTCATGGGTGTGCCTCCGTCAGGATCGGAAGGAAGCACCGGGGGAAATGTGTCCCGCCGGGGCTGGAACACCGTGGCGGCGGCTTCTTCAGATTAGTGAGACGAACTTTTTACTGTCAACGAGGAAAACCGGCGATACTCGATCAGACCAACGCCGGCGTCCATTGCCGGGCTTTTCGGGACAATTCTTTTTCCGGGCGCTGTTCCACGGCGGCCCGCCTGTCCACGGCGGACCGCTTTCGATTGTGGAAGGGAACGGGCCGGTGGCCGCCGGGTGGGTGGCGCGACTGCGCCGGCGGCCACCGCCGGGTGGCGATCAGCTGGTGAGGGTCCACTTCTGGCTGTTCCAGGCGCCGCAGTCCCAGAGGTGCGGGCGGGCGCCGTTGGCGGTGCTCTGGCCCTCGATGTCCAGGCAGCGGCCGGACTTGAGGTTCTTCAGCGTGCCGTTCGACTGGAAGGCCCACTTCTGGCTGTCCCAGGAGCCGCAGTCCCACAGGTGGGCCTTGGCGCCGTTGGCGGTGGCGCCGCCTTCGACGTCCAGGCACTTGCCACCGGACTTGAGCTGCTGCCCGTCGAGCGCCCAGGTCATGGCGGGCGCTTCGGCGCAGGCCCACTGCTGGACGACGGTGCCGTTGGCCGTGCCGCCGCCGGCGCGGTCGAGGCACTTGGCGGTGGCCCCGTTGACGACCTTGCCGCCGGTGACGGGGTCGGGGTCCGGGTCGGGGTCCGGGTTGCCGCCGCCGGGGCCCCAGGCGTTCCAGTTGTCCCAGGTCTCGGCGTCGAAGCCGATCCGGCCGGGCTTGTCCGCGGCCCAGTTGGAGCCGGACTTGTCGATGGTGGCGCCGCCGACGGTGTAGTTCTCCAGCTTCAGGCCGCGGCCGTCACGCGTCTCGTTGCCCAGGGTCACCTTCTGCCCGCCGCTGTTGCTGTGCCGCTTGAGGAGGCTGACCTGGGAGGAGGCGTCCATGTGGTTCCAGGCGTCGATCCTGAGGTTCTTGACGTGGATGTTCTCGGTGCTGGACAGGGCGAAGACGCGGATCGCGCAGTTGGTCATGCCCTCGACGGTGATGTTCTCGAAGGTCATGTTCCGCACCCGGGAGTTGGGGTCGGCCTTGGTGGTCGAGCCCATGTCCTCCCAGTGCGAGGAGGAGTTGAGGACGCAGGTGTTGTACTTGACGTCCTTCCAGTACATCCGGTTGTGGATGACGTGGGTGTTGTTCACGCGCACGTTGTCGATGTTGCGCGGGGTCCAGCCCCACTGGATGACGGGGCCGTTCTCGTTCTTCCAGACGACGGTGTTATCGATGCTGACGTCGCTGTGGTACATCTTGAGCACGTCGTCGTTGGCGTTGAAGAACGTGTTCTTCATGGTGCTGCCGCGGTAGAGCTCGATGCCGTCGGTCTGCCAGTACCAGGAGCCGACCTGCTGGTAGTTCTCGACCCTCATGCTGAAGGTCTGCTCGTCTCCGTACACCACGAACGAGTGGTACGGCGGTTCGTTGATCGTCACGCCTTGCAGGTCCAGGTGCTGCTGCCGGCCCGGGGCCGAGGCGAACTGGAGCATCTTCACGCAGGTGGAGTGGCAGTTCGACGAGCCGGAGAGGTGGTCGTAGTTGTTGGCGGTGTCGGCCTCGTAGACGTACTGCTCACCGGAGAGCACGCCGTAGCCCGTCACCTTGTACAAGCCCTGGCTGTCGTCGGGGAAGCGGATGGCGCCCTTCACGTACGCGCCGGGGGCCAGGTAGACCCACTTGACCTGCTTGGGCAGCAGGGCGTGGTACTTCGAGGTCATGTGGTAGGTGCCGGGCCTGAAGTGCACGACCTCCTCGCTGATCGCGTTCAGGTTGGTGACCTGCCCCTGCGGCGGGTAGTAGGTGCTCCCCGAGGCCGCGGTGGGGATCAGCCGGTCCCGCTCCGCACCGGTGGGCGCGGGTTCGGCGAAGATCATCATGGAGTTGCGGGGCTCGGTGTGGATGGCGCGGTTCCCGCCGCCCGACGCGGTGGTGAGCTTGCCGGCGTCGCCGGCCGGACCCGACATGTCGTTGTGCGCCGTGTACAGCTGCGGGTCGAACTCGACGGAGAAGCGGTGGCCGGCCGCGCTGTAGGGGACCCTGATGCGGACGGTGTCGCCGTCGACGAGCTGCTTGGTGAAGTCGAGGCTGCTGGGCCTGATCTTGACCTGGTCGGCCGAGGAGACGGTCTGGCCGGTGCGCAGGGAGACGTCGACCCACACGTCGGCGGCGTACTGGAAGGACGACCAGCTCATGGTCAGGTTCGCCGACGAGGAGAACTCGGCGCCGTCCTCCTTGGTGTAGCCGATCTTGCCCTTCCCGCTGCGCGGGATGCTCATGTAGGCGAATGAGTCGTACCTCGTGGCCGGGGCCGCGGCGGTGGCGACCTGGACGTCGTAGAACGACGAGCGCCTGACCTTGTCGTTGGCCACCGGGCTGCCGGTGTTGAACTCGTGGTTGTCGTGCCACCAGGTCTTGAGCTGGTCGCCGTCGGCGGTGGAGACGGCGGCCTGGGCCGGCGGCGTCCCCGCGCCCACCCCGGCCGGCGCGACCGCGCCGACCAGGGCGAGCGCCAGGCCGGCGGCCAGTGCCGCCGGTCGGCTCATCCTTGCTGCGGGCATGGCGAAATCCTCTTCTCGTCATTGGGAAGGGTTTGCGTCGTGCTACTGCGGCCTCACTTCATGAAGACGTGTGCGGACCACGGCTCCATGGCGATCCGGCCGTTCACGACCGACGGCTCGTCGACGTTGGACAGCAGCTGGTCGGCAGCCGACCAGCCGCCGTCCAGGGCGGCGGTTCGCGGTGTGCCGCCGAGGTTGGCCACGACGAGCAGCCGGTCGTCGTCCAAGGTGCGCTCGTAGGCGTAGAGGTAAGGGTCGTCGGCCAGGAGCATCCGGAAGTCGCCACGGGCGATCACCGGGAGCGAGTGGCGCAGCTCGATGAGGCGTCGGTAGTGGTTGAAGACGGAATTCGGGTCGTCGTACTGGGCAACGGCGTTGAGCCAGGCGTGGTTGGGGTTGACCGCGATCCACGGTTCGCCGGTGGTGAACCCGGCCTGCGGGCTCGCGTCCCACTGCACGGGGGTGCGGGCGTTGTCGCGGCCCATCGCGCGCAGGCCGCGCAGCACCGCCTCCGGCTCACCGCCGGCGGCGACGGCCTCGGCGTAGTGGTTGAGCGATTCGACGTCGCGCAACTCGTGCACGCCGGCGAACGGCGCGTTGGTCATGCCCAGCTCTTCGCCCTGGTAGACGTAAGGAGTGCCGCGGTGCAGGTGCAGCACGGTGGCCAGCGCGGTGGCCGACTCGCGCCAGTACCCGCCGTCGTCGCCGAAGCGGGACACCACCCGGGGCTGGTCGTGGTTGTTCCAGTACAGGCTGTTCCAACCGACCTCGCCCAGCCCGGTCTGCCACCGGCCCAGCGACGCCTTGAGCGCCCTCAGGTCCAGCGGGCGCGGGTCGAACTTGCCACCCGGACCGTGGTCGAGCGAGACGTGCTCGAACTGGAACACCATGTCCAGCTCGCGCCGTCGCGGGTCGGTGAACAGCCGGGCGTCCTCCCAGGTGACCCCGGGCATCTCCCCCACGGTCAACAGCTCGCCCGGTCGGGCGTCGAACACCTCGCGGTGCATCTCCTGGAGGAATTCGTGGATGCGCGGTCCCGTGCCGTAGTGCGGGAACCCGTCACCGAGGCCACCGGTCCCGGTGGTCGCGCCGTCGGGCAGGGCGGGATCCTTGGAGATCAGGTTGATGACGTCCATCCGGAAGCCGTCCACGCCCCGGTCCAGCCACCAGCGCATCATCTCGTGCACGGCGTGGCGGACCCGGGGGTTCTCCCAGTTCAGGTCCGGCTGGCGGCGGTCGAACAGGTGCAGGTAGTACTCGCCGGTCGTCTCGTCGAGGGTCCAGGTGGGACCGGAGAAGAACGACTCCCAGTTGGTGGGTTCCGCGCCGGGCCGCCCGGCTTCGAACCCCTCGCGCGGCGGTCGCCACCAGTACCAGTCGCGCTTGGGGTTGTGCTCGGAGGAGCGCGACTCGACGAACCAGGGGTGCTGGTCGGAGGTGTGGTTGACCACCAGGTCCATCACCAGCTTCATGCCGCGGGCGTGCACCTCGGCCAGCAGGCGGTCGAAGTCCGCCAACGTCCCGAACGCCGGGTCGATCGCCTGGTAGTCGGAGATGTCGTAACCGTTGTCGGCGTGCGGGGAGGCGTAGACGGGCGACAGCCAGATCACGTCGACGCCGAGCCGTTCCAGGTGGTCCAGCCTGGTGATCAGACCGGGCAGGTCGCCGACGCCGTCGCCGTCGGAGTCGGCGAAGCTGCGCGGGTAGACCTGGTAGACCACGGCCGAGGTCCACCACGGGGCGGTGGCCAGGGTTGGGGTGACCGTCTGGTCGAGAGTCATGGACGTCCTTCGTGGGGGTTATTTGACCGCGCCGAGGTTCACGCCGCGCATGAGCGTGCGCTGGAAGAGCAGGAAGAACACCAGTGCCGGCAGGATGCCCGCCAGCGACACCGCGGCCAGGGCGGTGGGGTCGCTGGTGTACTGGCCGCTGAGCGCGCCGAGCGCGACCGACACGGTCTGGTTGTCCGCCGAGGGCAGCAGCACCAGGGGCAGGAAGAAGTCGTTCCAGGTCCAGATGAAGAAGAACGTCATCAGCACCGCCGTGGTCGGCCTGGTCAGCGGCAGGACGACCAGGCGCAGCACCTGGAAGCGGGTGGCGCCGTCGAGCCGGGCCGCCTCCAGCACCTCGGGCGGGAAGGTCCCGAGCACCGAGGACAGCATGTAGGTGCCGAACGCGCTCTGGAGCACGGCCAGGATGATGACGACGCCGGTCGTGGTGTCGTAGAGCCCGAGGTCGCGGGTGAGCACGAACAGCGGGTACACCAGCGCTTCCTGCGGGATGGTGAACGCCAGCATGAACAGCGCGAGGATCCACACCCGGCCGCGGATGCGGCCGATGCCGATGGCGAACGCGGACAGCAGGCTCAGCGTGACCGCGATCAGGGCCACGCTGCCGCTGATGACGACGCTGTTGAGCAGCTTGCGGTTGAAGTCGACGCCGACCCAGAAGTCGACCAGGGCGGAGAAGTCCAGCTCGGTGGGCAGCGAGACCGGTCCGTTGGCGATGTAGTCGGGCGCCGGCTTGAACGCGTTGATGATCGCGATCCAGAACGGGAAGAGCATCAGCAGGCCGATGCCGGCGACCAGGGCGAGCACCACCCAGCCGCCGGCACCGCGCTTGCGGCGCTTGACCCGGCGCACGGGCGGTGCCGATCGGGGCGTCACGGTCACGGCCGGCTTCTCCAGGCTATCGACGGCCATCTTCGAACCCTTCGGAGTTGCGGGTCTGGTAGCGCAGCAGCGCGACCGCGACGACCGAGATCATCAGCGCCAGCACGGACGCCACGGCGGCGCCGTAGCCGACCTTGGTGGTGGTGAAGAAGTTGGAGAACGAGAAGTAGGCGGGCACGATCGTGCTGGTGCCGGGCCCGCCGCGGGTGAGCACGAAGATCGGCGCGAACACCTTCAGCGCCGCCACCGAGGTGGTGATCAGCACGACGGCGATCTCCGGCCGGAGCTGGTTGAGCGTGATGGCGCGGAACTGCTGCCACCAGGTCGCGCCGTCCAGCTCGGCGGCCTCGTACAGCGCCGGGTCGACCCGGGACAGCCCGGCCATGAACACCACCACGGTGTAGCCGATCTGCAACCAGACCAGCACGTTCATCACCGCGTAGATGGCCAGGTCGGAGTCGCCGAGCCAGTTCTGCGCCAGGCCGCCGAGGCCGAGGTCGCGCAGGGTGGTGTTGATGATCCCGTACTGGGGTTGGTACATCCACTTCCACAGCACGCCCGCCACCGCGATGGGCAGGATCTGCGGCAGGTAGTAGGTGGCGCGCAGGAAGCTCGCGACCTTCGAGCCGAACTTCGGCGAGATGTGGTTGAACAGCACGGCCGCGATCACCACCCCCAGGGCGGTCGGGAGGATCGCCATGGCCACGATGAACGCCACGCTGTGCCGGAACGAGGCCCAGAACAGCGGGTCGCCCAGCAGCCGCTGGTAGTTCTCGAACCCGATGAACACCGGGTCGCCGACACCTCGGAAGGAGGTGAGGCTGTACCAGAGGTTCATCCCGAAGGGCACGGCGACGACGGCGAGGAACCCGATCGCGCCGGGCAGGACGTACCACCAGTAGCCGGCCCTGCGTTCGGACGTGCCCTTGCGCGTCCGACGTGGCGCGGTGGTGCGCGTGGCTGTGTTGGACGTGGACATGGCGATCCTTTCGGCCCGGCCGGTCAGGCGGAGGGCTTGCCGGCGTCGTAGGCGGCCTTGATCGCCTCCACCACCTGTTGCGGGCTCGCGTCACCGCCGACGAGGTCCGTGGTGTTGGCCAGCAGCACGTCGTTCAGCCCGGCCACCGGCCAGTCCGGGTACCAGGCCAGGCCGCCCTCGTCGCCGGACAGCAGCTCGGTGAAGCGGTCGCCGACCAGCAGGCCCATCGCCGAGCTCGCCGAGCCGGGTTCGGCCGCGACCGGCACCCCGCCCCTGTCGGCCAGGAAGTTCTGCACCTCGGGTCGCTGGGTGATCTCCAGGAAGTCGTAGGCGAGGTCCTTGTTCTTGGCCTTCGCGGGCACGACCCACAGGTTGCCGCCCGAACCGAGGTGCAGCTCGTTGCCGGGGAACAGGAACTGGCCGGTCTTGAAGGTGGGCTGCTCGGCGATCTGCCCCGACCACCAGGTGCCGGAGACGAACATCGGGTACTGGCCCGCGATGAACGCGTTGCCCGCGTCCTGGGCGGGGATGCCGGTGGAGTCGGCGCCGATGTACTCCTCGTCCACCCACCGGCGCATGGCGGCGGCGGCCTTCTCCCACGCCGACCAGTCCGGTTCGCCCTCGAACCGCTGGTAGGCGGCCAGGGACCGCTCGTCCATGTGCGCCAGGGCCAGCGAGTACAGCAGGTGCGGGCCGGGGTAGTCGGCGGAACCGAGCGCGAGCGGCGTGACGCCCTTGTCCGCGAACGCCTTGAGCGCGTTCTCGAACTCGGCCAGGGTGGTCGGCACCTGGACGCCGTGCTGGGCGAACAGGTCCTGGTTGTACCAGACGCCGACGTACTCGCCGTAGTTCGTGATCCCGTACCGCTTGCCCGACCCCATGAGCCCGTTGTCGTCGTAGAGCCCGACGTCCTGGGCGGTGTTGTCGAGCTTCCAGCCGCGGGTGGCGGCGACGTCGGTCAGGTCGGTGAGCAGGCCCGCCCTGGCCACGACGCCGGCGGTGGCGTTGCCCTTGAGGTACTCCAGCACGTCGGGGGTGTCGTCGGAGTCGAGGATGAGCCGGCCGGACTGCTGCACCTGCTCGTAGGTCTTGAGCTCCTGCTCGACGGTGACGCCGGGGTGCTCCTCCTCGAAGATCGAGACGGCCTGCTTCCAGGCGGCCGACAGCGCGCTGTCGTCGGTCTCCCACCACCACACCTTGAGCGTGTCGGGGTCCCCGGGGTCACCTCCGCTCGAACACCCGATCATCACCAGCGCCAAGGCGGCGGCCACCGCGGTGGCCAGCCGTAGGGGGTGCTTGCGCATGTCGATCCTCCAGAGTCGCGACGGCGGCGTCGCCGACCGGCTTTTCTTCGTCGCAACATTAAGGGTGACGGCACTGTAACGCGTCAACCCGCAGCTAGTCACGTTTTCGTCACGCACGAGGCCTTGTCAGGTAGTTTCGCGGCGGTACTATTGCGGCTCGGTCCCCCACTCGACAGGAGCGCACGGTGCTCGACGCCGCTTCACCCTGGGCACCCCTGCTGCCCTCCGCCCGCCGCGTGACGCTGGAGGTGCTGCTCCACGGCCCGCTGGCCCGGTCGGAGCTGGCGGACCGGTTGGGCCTGTCGACGGCGAGCCTGACCCGGCTGACCAAGCCGCTGGTGGACGCCGGCCTGCTGCGCGAGGTGGACACGCCCAACCTGCGCGGCGGCGGCCGGCCGTTGCAGCCGCTGGACGTCGACCCCGACCTCCAGCGCTTCATCGGCATCAAGCTCGCCGGGTTCCGCGCCTACGCCGTGCTGACCAACCTGCGCGCGGACATCCTCGACAGCGCCTCCGTCGAGATCACCGGGCACGACGTCGAGGCGGTCGTGGCCAAGATCGCCGAACTGGTCGCGTCACTGGACGACCCGGGGCGACCGGTCGCCGCCGTCGGCATCGGCATCGGCGGTGTGGTCCACGAGTTCGCGCGCGTCCAGCGCGCCGTGTTCCTGCACTGGAAGGACCTCGACCTCGGCGCGGAGGTCTCCCGGGCGACCGGCAGGCCGACGGTGGTGTCCAACGACCTCGACGCCCTGCTGGAGGCCGAGCACTGGTTCGGCGACGGCCGGGACGTGGACAGCTTCGCCGTGCTCACCATCGGCGCCGGCGTCGGCGGCGGCCTGGTCATCCACGACCGCCTCGTCGGCGGCCCCGACTCCGGGCTGGGCCTGCTCGGCCACTTCCCCGTCGACCCCTTCGGCCCGATCTGCCCCGAGGGGCACCGCGGCTGCGTGAAAGCCCTGCTCACCACCGACGCCATCCAGTCACAGGCCGCCCTGACGCTGGGGCGGCCCGTCACCTACGACGAGGTGCTCGACCTCGCCGAAGCGGGCAACGCCGTCGCCGACCAGATCGTCGGCAGGGCGGCTCACGCGTTCGGCACGCTGATCGCCGCCGTCGCCAACATCGCCCAACCCGAACGGATCATCCTCACCGGCGAGGGCATCCGCCTCGCCCAGGTCGCCGAAGGGCGCGTGCGGACGACCATCGCCCAGTCCCGCAACCCCGAGGCGTCACCGATCGACCTGCGGCTCATCAACGACGACCCCATGCTCTGGGCCCGCGGCGCGGCCGCCGTGGCGATCCAGCGCACCGTGCTGGCCGTCCTGCCCCTGCGGGCCGGCTGACCACGTCCACCCGATCCCCTCCCACGGCGCGGACCGCCGTGGCGATGGCGCACGCCCGCCTCCGCCGGGGCAGGCCCGAGGGGAGCGGGCGCTGAAAGCAGCGGGCGCGGGCACCAGGACCTGCGAACCGGTGCCCGCGCCCGCATCCCACGGCCCTCGCCAGAAGGACGGGCAGGGCCGGCTCAGCCGCAGTGATACCGCTCGCCGGGGCCGCGGTCACCGGGCCGCGAGGGGACCGCGCACGGCGGGGTGCGGCGGCGTGGTCGAGGATGTCGGGGTGCGCGTTCACCTCTTGACCGCCGAGGACCACCGGCTGCTCGACGCCGCGGTGCGGAAGTTCCGCGACGTCGTGGTCGAGGACCACGCGCCGTTCCTGGCGGACCCGGCGGCGGTCGCGTTCGTGGCGCTGGAGGACGGCGAGGTGGTCGGCTGGGCGTGGGGCTGCCGGCAGCGCCACGCCTGCGGTTACTCGCAGGTGCAGTTGTACGAGATCGGCGTCGTCGAGCAGGCGCGCGGGCGCGGGATCGGACGCGCCCTGCTGACGGCGTTCCGCGAGCACGCGGTCCGGGAAGGTCACCGCAGGATGTGGCTGTTCACCGACGAGGGCAACCACGCGGCCAAGGCGCTCTACGAAGCCGCCGGGGGGCGGCCCTCATCGCACGACGACGCGGGCTACTGGTGGCAGCTCGACGGCGCCGCGGCCCGGTGATGCCCCGCGTCGAGGTCCACCGGCAGGTGGCGATCCGGCGTCAACCCCCGCGGTTCGCCGGCGGAGCGGGCGCGGCGCCCGGCAGGCCCGACCGTCAGGAGGCGCGGGCGAAGCAGGTGCCCTTGGCGCCGGGGAACAGGTCGGGCGCGAGGCCGATGGCGAAGTCGCGGATGAGCACGTCGACGTCGAGGTAGGTCTTGGCGCGGCACTCCTCGAAGTTCTCGTCGACCCCGGCGATGAAGTCGCCGTCCCGGAAGGGCTTGAACCGGCTGGTGCGCGAGTCGGCCCGGAGGGTGTCGCGGGTCATCCTCACGGGGTCGTAGACGATGAAGAAGTCGGCGTCGGCCGCGGTGCCGACCGCCTTCTCGAAGTCGTAGGGCTGCCCGTTGGGCGCGGGGTTGTCGGGCGCGAAGACGTTGTCCACGCCGAGCTGGGTGAGCAGGCGGCCGACGAGGGTTTCGGCGCCGTGGCCGTGGACGAACTCGCAGCCCCGCTCCGGCGCGACGCAGAGATAACCCGCCCTGCGGTTGTCGATCTTGCCGGAGACGGTGGAGACGACCTCGTCGTAGCGGGCCTTGATGGCGTCGAACTCGGTGTTGGCGGCGGCTTCGGCGTTGTAGAACGCCGCCACCATCTTGATCCACTCCGCGGAGGCCAGGGCGTGGCGCTCCAACCGGTTGGACACGCTGACCCCGGGCATGCCGGCGGCGCGGGCGTGGGAGATGTCGTCGAAGCCCTTGCCGAACCCCGACATGAGGATGACCTGGTTCCTCAGGCCCAGCACGGCCTCCTTGTTCAGGTCGGTGTACTCGCCGATCGACAGGGGTTCGCCGGCGGCCTCGGCCACCCCGGCGTACCACTCGTCCTTCTCGGCGTTGCCCAGCAGCTGGCCGCTCAGGCCGGTGATGGTGCTGCTCTTGCCGAGCCGGTCGACCATGGCCAGGGCGTTGAACGAGGTGACCGACGCGTTGGTGACCGGCACCTGGACGACCAGCGCGCCCTCCAGGTCGCCGGTGACCTCGGGTTGGGGCGTGCCGCACTGGTAGAGCACGTACTTCAGCTCGGGGCCGTCGTCGTTCTCGGTGTCGGTGAGCGTGATGGTCTTGTAGGAGCCGTGGTAGCTGATGTCCCACAGCTCGGACTCGGTGACCGCGCTCTTGTCGGGGAAGTAGTCGCGGCCCTCGGCGTAATCGGTGGCGCAGTCCCCCGCGCCTGCCTGGCCGCCCGGCGCGTCGGGGCTCGATCCTCCGCAGCCGGCCAGGGCGAGGGGCAGCGCGAGCAGCGCGACGGCCGAGCGGGTGAGTGCGTTCACGGTGGTGCTCTCCTGCGTGTCCGTGGTGGGTCCAGTGGTGGCGGGAAGGGGTGTCGGCGGGTGGGTGTCACCCGGTCCGCGCGTCTTCGGGCAGCGGCGCGGTGCGGTCGCGCAGGTGCGCGACCAGGGAGTCGAAGCCGGCGCCCCGTGCGCCGTTGACGTCCCAGCGGCACGGTGCGCCGTGCTCGATGCTCAGGACGTGGCCGCACGGCTCCGCGGTGGGTTCCCAGCCGGCGCGGCGCACGGCGTGCTCGGCCCACTGGCGCAGCCGCCCGTCGGCGACCACCCGCACGGTGGCGCCCGGCTCGGTGCCGTCGGCGACGACGATGGTGGCCGCGGCATCGTCGAAGGACATGTTCTCGCCGGTGAAGGTGCGGGTGACGGCGTCGCCGTAGGCGAGGTCCTCGGGTGCGCCGGCGGTCACCGTGCCGTCGCCGCCGACCAGCCACACCTGGTCGGCGCGGCGCAGCGCGAACCCCAGGTCGTGGGTCGACAGCACGATCGCCGCCCCGGTGGTCGCCGCGAGCCGGGTGAGCATCGCCGCGAACTCGATGCGGCGCGCCACGTCCAGGAACGCGGTGGGCTCGTCCAGCACCAGCACCGCCGGCTCCTGGGCCAGCGCGCGGGCCACCATCACCCGCTGGCGCTCGCCGTCGGACAGGTCGGTCAACGGGCGGTGGCGCAGGTCCTCGACGCCGGCATCGGCCAGGGCCCGGTCCACCGCGGCGCGGTCCCGCGCCTTCTCCCCACCGATCCAGGACCGGTAGGGCATCCGACCCAGCGCCACCACCGCCTCGACGCTCATCTGCCCCACGTCGACCGGCTCGGTCAGCGTGACCGCCAGACGCCGCGCCCGCTGCCGCGGCGACAGGGCGGCGAGGTCCCGTCCGTCGAGCAGGACGTGGCCGGCCAGCGAGGGCTGCGCACCGACCAGGGTGCGCAGCAAGGTCGACTTGCCCGCGCCGTTGGGGCCGATCAGCGCGATCAGCTCACCGGGCCGGGCCGCCAGGTGCACGTCGCGCAGCACGGTGACCGCCGGGCGCCGGCGACGGCGCCGGTAGCCGGCGGCGAGCGCCACCGCCCGCAGGACCGGTCGGAGGTCCTCGGTCATCGCGCCCGCCTCCTCGCCCGGCCGGACAGCAGCACCCACAGGATCACCGGCGCGCCGACGAACGCGGTCACCGAGTTCAGCGGCAGCGAGGTGCCGGTCAGCCCGTTGCCACCGGCGATGTACTCGGCCACCAGCACGATCACCGCACCGATCAGGGCGCCGGCGGGCAGGACCACCCGGTGGTCGGCGGTGCGCAGCAGACCCCGGGCCAGGTGCGGCGCCGCGAGCCCGACGAACCCGATCGCCCCGCAGTAGGCCGTGGTGACCCCCGACAGCACGGCCACGCTCGCCAGCGACAGGAAGTGCACGCGGCGGACGTTGACGCCCAGGCTGCCCGCGTACCGATCGCCGAGCAGCAGGGCGTTGAGCGGCTGGGCCAGGAACACCGACAGCACCAGCACCGCCGCGCAGGACGCGGCGACGACCTGCAACTCGCTCCAGGTCACGTTGCGCACCGAGCCGCGGGTGAACGTCGCCAGCGCCTGCAACCGATCCGGGTCGGTGTAGTAGACCAGCATGTCCACCACCGCGCCGGCCAGGTAGCCCAGCATCACGCCCACCACCAGGACCACGACCGGGTCGCCGACGCGACGGGCGACGCCCAGCGCGATGAGCAGGACCCCGGCGGCCCCGGCGACCGCGGCGCCGGTGACACCGAGCCGGCTGACCAGCCCGAGACCCGACAGCCAGCCCACGCCGCTGGTGCCCAGGATGACGATCGAGGCGCCGAGGATCGCGCCGGAGCTGACACCGAGCACGAACGGGTCGGCCAGCGGGTTGCGGAACAGCGTCTGCATCTGCGCCCCGCCCACCGCCAGGGCGGCCCCGGCCAGCAACCCGGCCACGACCTTCGGCAACCGCGCGTCCAGCACGATCGTGCGGTTGACCGCGGACTCGGCTTCCCGGCCGGTCAGGATGCGCAGGACCTCACCGATCGGGATGGGGATCGAGCCCTGCGCGATCAGAACCACCACCGCGGCCAGCAAGAGGAGGACCAGCAGCCCGAACAAGCCGGCCACGTAGCCGACGCGCCGACGTGCCCCGGTCTTCCGCGGCGGTGCGATGGCCTCGTCCTCGACCGCGTCCTCGACATGCGTGCCACTGCTCGACACCGCGCACCTTGCTCCTCCGCTCCGGACACCCGGAAACCGGCCACCACCGTAGAAGTCGTGCCACAGCGCCACCTGGTTCCCGAGCATCGCGAAAACGCGCAGATGGTGGAGATTTCGCACGAGCCGGGAACTCCACCGGCCGACCTGTTGGACGTGCCCCGGCCGCTCCGCCGGAACGGCTCGACGTCGGTCCCGGACCCGGCCGTCCGCTCCGGGCGCAGGAAGAAGTGCGCCGCGGCTCGGCACGGCATGGGCTCAGCGGCGGTGTGCGACGCCGGGGCGGTGGAAGAGGACCGCCCCGGCGTGTCCGTGGGTCAGGCGGCTCGTCGGTGGGCGGTGGGTCGCAGGTGACGCTGCTGTCCGCGACGCCCACCGGGGCGCGGGGCGGTCTCGTCACCGCGGTGGTCGTGGTGGTCGAGGTCGTCGCGGTCTTCCCTGGCGGGCGTGCCCGGAGTCGGCTCCCGGTGCGCGCGGGCCACGAGGTAGAGCAGGGCCAGACCGGCCACCAGGGGCAGGTGGGAGACGACTCGGGTGGTGGTGGCGGTGCCGGCGAGCAGGTCGTTGACGGAGAAGGCCAGCAGCACCGCGACGAAGCCGCCCAGGGTGGGCAGCAGCCCGGCGGCGCGGTGCGCGCTCACGGCGGCGACCAGCAGGCCGATGCCGAGTGCGAGGTTCCAGGCGGCGCCCTCGTTGAACAGGTGGGTGGAGAACCCGTGGCCGCCGTGCGCGCCGGTGGCGCCGGCGAGCAGCTGGGCCAGGGCGAGCCACAGCTGGACGATGGCGACCGCGGCCAGCGCCAGGCGCGGTGTCAGGGCGATGTGGCGGATTTCGGCGGTGGGGCGGGGCGGGGCGGCGGCCAGCACGGCGTCGACCAGGTCCGGCTCCGGCCCGACGGGGCGGACGCGGATGGTCCTGGTCAGGGCGTGTGCGCTCGCCTGCCAGCGGGTGCAGGCGGTGCACTGTGCCAGATGCGCGTCCGTCTCGGCGGCAGCTACGGGCTCGGCCTCGCCGTCCAGGCGGGCCGAGAGCGCTTCACGGCAGGATTGGCAGTCCACGCACTTATAGTCGCCCCATTCGGCTCACCAGTTCCCGACACCGTGTCGTTACCATCCGGAATCGTGACAGCCTTCGACGACGAGGTGACGCGCTGGGCGCTCGACGCGCGCTCCGGCGACCGCGCCGCCCTGGAGCGGTTCGTCCGGTCCACCCAGCGCGACGTGTGGCGCTTCGTCGCCCACCTGGCCGACGTCGACCTGGCCGACGACCTCGCCCAGGAGACCTACGCCCGCGCCCTGACCAGCCTGCGCCGCTTCGCCGGGCGCTCCTCCGCCCGCACCTGGCTGCTGGTCATCGCCCGTCGCGTGGTGATCAACCAGATCCGCACGGCCCGGTCGCGCCCCCGGCTGTCGTCGGGCTCGGACTGGGCGCAGGAGGCCGACCGCAGGGCGGTCGACACCGGTTTCGAGGACGCCGTCGAGCTGAACCTGCTGCTCGACGCCCTGACCCCGGACCGCCGCGAGGCCTTGGTGCTCACCCAGGTCCTGGGCCTGCCCTACGCCGAGGCCGCCGAGGTCGCCGGCTGCCCGGTCGGCACCATCCGCTCCCGGGTCGCCCGTGCCCGCGACGACCTGCTGCGCGCCACGGGTGACGAGGCCACCGAAGCGGGGTGACCTTCCGCGGCCCCGTCACAGCAGGCTCACCCAGTAGTCCCAGAACTCCACCAGCACCAGGCCGGCGATCAGCACGTACCACAGGGCGAGCACTGCGCTGTGCACGCGCCTCAGGGGCGCGAGGGCGGGCCACGTGTCCAGCGTGGTGTACCAGAAGACCGGAATGGTGACGGCCCAGACGACCAGGCAGTAGGGGCACAGGGCGTGGATGTCGTACAGGCTCGCCGCGATGAGCCAGTGCACGAACACCGCGCCGAGGGCGGCGCCGGCGTTGAGGGCGACCCGGTACCAGCGGGGCGGTTCGAACCCGGCGAGCACCGCCACCCCGCTGGTGACCAGGACCGCGAACGCGGCGATGCCGATCAGGGGGTTGGGGAAGCCGAACGCCTCGGCCTGCGGGCTGTCCATGACCGACCCGCAGGAGATGATCGGGTTGAGCGAGCAGGTGGGGACGTGGGCGGGGTCGCGCAGCTTGGCGACCTTCTCCAGCGTCAGCGCGGTGGCGGCGGCCAGGCCGAGGCCGCCGCCGACGACGTGGAGCCGGGCGAGGCGGCGGTTCACCGTGCTCACCCGGCCAGGGCGGCGTCGATCTTCGCGCGCAGCTCGCGGTCGACGTCGGCCGTGGAGCCCCCGCCCGGCTGGAACTCCTCACCGTTGACGAACAGCGTCGGGGTGCTGTTGACGCCGAGCTCCGTCCCGTCGGCGACGTCGCGGTCGATGGTGGCTCGGACCTCGTCGGAGGCCACGTCCGCGCGGAAGCGCTCCAGGTCCAGGCCCGCCGCGGTGGCGTACTCCTCGAACTTCGCGGTCGCGCGGGCGGTGTCGGCGCTGGTGGTCCGACCGTCCACGGCCCACTCCTCGAAGTTGTCGTAGAGGGCGTGGTACATCTCGGCGTGCTTGCCCTGCTTCGCGGCGGCCTCGGCGGCGCGCGCGGCGGGCACCGCGAGCGGGTGCACCTCCAGGGGGAAGTTGCGGACCACGAACGTGATGCGGCCCTGGTAGTCCTGTTCGAGCTTCTTGGTGATGCCCGAGTAGTAGGAGGCGCAGGCGGGGCACTGGAAGTCCAGGAACTCCACCAGGGTGACCCGGTCACCCTCCACCTTGGACAGGGTGTGCGCCCCCGCGGGGACGAGCGCCTCGTTCGACGCGGCGCCCTCGTCGCCCGACCGGTTGACCACCAGCACCCCGCCGATCACCAGGACCGCGACGAGGATGACGACACCCGTGAGGATGACGTTGAGGGAGGGACCGCGGCGCGCGGCCATGATGCTGCGGTTCTTCTTGCGGCTTGTGCGTGACATCGAACACGTCGCTTCTGATCGGGGACGGCTTCTCGTCCAGTTAGTCGGATGACGATCCGAGTAGTTCCGGGAACTCCGCACCTCGTTCACCCGACTGGTGTAGTCGTGAGGGTTGACAGGACCGCTGTGCTCGCGGTCGGCATGGCGGTGTCGTGCGTCACTCACGTCGTCTTGGCGGCGGGTGACGTGCACGGGGTGCTCGGTGACACCGATCCGGGGCGGGTGGCGTCATGGCTGTTCGGGGTGGTCCGGTTCACCGCCGAGGCGGGAGCGGTGGTGGCGGTCGGCGCGCTGGGCTTCGCCGTGTTCGTCGTGCCGTCCGGGCGGGCACGGGGGCTGACCGCCGACGCCTACGCCGCGGTCCGGTTGGCAGCCGGGGCGGCGATCGTGTGGGCTGTCGCGTCGGCGGTGGCGGTGCCGTTGTCGGCGGGCGACGCCTCGGGGCAGCCGCCGGGCGTGGTGTGGGCCCACCTGGGTGAGCTGGTGGCGGCGACGGAGGAGCCGAAGGCGTGGTCGTGCACGGCGGTGGCCGCGTCGGTGGTGGCGGTCGGGGCGCGTTCGACGCTGACGTGGCCGGTCGCGGTGCTGTGGTTCGCGGTGGGCGCGGTGGGGTTGCTGCCGCCGGTGGTGGCCGGGCACCTGTCGGTGGGCGCGTGGCACGACGTGGCGACCGACGCGGTGGTGTGGCACGTGCCCGCCGCCGCGGTGTGGGTCGGCGCGCTGGTGGCGCTGCGGTCGTACCTGCGGCGCCCCGGTGCGGCGGACCGGGAGCGGGTGCTGCGCCGCTACCACCGGGTGAGTGCGGTGTGCCTGGTGGTGCTGGTGCTCAGCGGTTCGGTCGCCGGCCTGGTGGCGGCCGGTCCGGCCGGCCTGTGGTCGGGTTACGGGCTGCTGCTGGCGGCCAAGGTCGCGGTGTGCGCCGCCGTGCCGCTGCTGCGCCGGCGGTGGGGCGCGTCCCGCCCGTTGGGCGCGGAGCTGGTGGCGCTGGGTGTCGCGGTCGGCGCGTCGGTGGGGCTGACGCACCTGGTGCCGCCGTCGTGGCTGGTCTCGCGCCCTTCGGTGCAGCAGACCGTGCTCGGCTACGAACTGCCCCGGCCGCTGTCCGCCGCGGACCTGCTGTTCGGCTGGCGGCTCGACCTGGTGCTGGGCGTGGGCGCGCTGCTGCTGGCCGCCGCCTACCTGGTCGGGGTGCGCCGGTTGCGCGGCCGGGGCGACGGGTGGCCGGTCGGGCGCACGGTGGCGTGGCTGGCCGGGTGCGCGGTGGTGCTGGTGGTGACCTCGTCGGGCCTGGGCCGGTTCGCGTCGGGCACGTTCAGCCTGCACGTGGTCTCCCACATGGCGCTGAACATGCTCGGCCCGGTGCTGCTGGTGCTCGGCGGCCCGATCACCCTGGCGCTGCGGGTGCTGCCGGCCGGGCCGAGGGGGTGGCTGGTCGCGCTCGTGCACAGCCGGGCGGCGCGGCTCGTGGCGCACCCGGCGGTCGCGGCGGTGGTGTTCGTCGCGTCGTCCTACCTGCTGTACTTCTCCGGCCTGTTCGGCGAGGCCATGCGCTTCCACTGGGCGCACCAGGTGATGAACCTGCACTTCCTGGTGTCCGGCTACGTCTTCTACTGGCTGGTCATCGGCGTGGACCGGCCGCCCCGCCCGCTGCCGCACCTGGCCCGGCTGGGCCTGCTGTTCGCGGTGATGCCCTTCCACGCCTTCTTCGGCGTGGTCCTGATGAACACCCGGAGCGTGATCGCCGAGACCTACTACCGGCACCTGGCGCTGCCCTGGGTGCCCGACCTGCTGACCGACCAGCGGCTCGGCGGCGGGATCGCCTGGGCCGCCGGGGAGCTGCCGATGCTGGTCGTGGTGGTCGCGCTGCTGCGCCAGTGGGCCGTCGCCGACCGCCGTGAGGCCACCCGGCTCGACCGCCGCCTCGACAGCGGCGAGGACGACCGGATGGCCGCCTACAACGCCATGCTCGCCGACCTCGCCGGTCGGCGGGACTGAGGAGAACCACGAGATGACCACCACGGTGGACGCGCCGGTCGAACTGGCCGTGTCCGGCATGACCTGCGCGGCGTGCGCCGGGCGCATCGAGCGCAAGCTCAACAGGCTCGACGGGGTGCGCGCCTCGGTCAACTACGCCACCGAACGCGCGATCGTGCACCTGCCCACCGGACTGGGGGCGCACGACGCCGTGGAGGCGGTGCGCAAGGCCGGTTACGACGCGCGGGTGCGCCATCGCGCCGAGGACGACCGCGCCGCCCACACCGCCACCGTGGCCGACCTGCGCCGCAGGCTGGTCGTCGCCGCGGTGTTGGCGATCCCGCTGGGCAACCTGTCCATCAGCCTCGCGCTGGCGCCCTCGCTGCGGTTCCCCGGCTGGGAGCCGCTGTGCGTGCTGCTGGCGCTGCCGGTGGTGGCCTACTCCGCCTGGCCGTTCCACCGGGCCGCGCTGCGCAACCTGCGCCACGGGTCCTCCAGCATGGACACCCTGGTCTCGTTGGGGGTGCTCGCCTCCTTCGGCTGGGCGGTGTGGTCCCTGGCGGCCGGCGCGTCGGGCCCCGGCTACTGGCTCGGGTTCGGCGTCACCGCGGAGGGCGCGGACGCGGTCTACCTCGACGTGGCCGCCGGGGTGACCACGTTCCTGCTGGCCGGGCGCTACTTCGAGACCCGCTCGCGGCGCAACGCCGTCGGGCTGCTGACCGCCCTGGCCGGCCTGGCCGCCAAAGACGCCCGCGTGGTGCGCGACGGCGTGGAGCAGCCGGTCCCGGCCGCGTCGCTGCGGGTCGGCGACCTGTTCGCCGTGCGCCCCGGCGAGGCGCTGCCCGCCGACGGCGTGGTCACCGACGGCGCGTCCGCCCTGGACACCTCGGCCATCACCGGCGAGTCCGTCCCGGTCGACGTCGGCCCCGGCGACCGGGTGGTGGGCGGCACGGTCAACCGCAGCGGGCGGCTCGTGGTCCGGGCCACCGAAGTCGGCGCCAACACGCAGCTGGCGCAGATGAGCGCACTGGCCGAGCAGGCCGCGCAGCGCAAGGCCGCCGTCCAGCGGCTGGTCGACCGGGTGTGCGCGGTGTTCGTGCCCGTCGTGCTGGTGCTCGCGGCGCTGACCCTGGCCGGGTGGCTGGTCACCGGGCACGGCACGCGCGAGGCGTTCACCGCCGCGGTCGCCGTGCTGATCATCGCCTGCCCCTGTGCGCTGGGGCTGGCCACCCCGACCGCGCTGATGGTCGGCGTGGCCCGCGCGGCGCAGCTCGGCGTGCTGATCAAGGGCCCCGAGGCGCTGGAGGCCACCCGCGCCGTGGACACCGTCGTGCTCGACAAGACCGGCACCATCACCACCGGGCGCATGGCCGTCGTGGCGACCGCCGCGTTCGCCGACGCGCCGGAGCGGGACGTGCTGCGCTGGGCGGGCGCGGTGGAAGCGGCCTCCGAGCACCCAGTGGCCGCGGCCGTCGTGACCGCCGCGGGCGAGGGGCTGCCTGCCGTGACCGGGTTCGAAGCGCTGGTCGGCGCCGGGGCGCGCGGCGAGGTGGACGGCGCGCCGGTCGTCGTGGGCACGGCCGCGCTGATGGCCGAACTCGGTGTCACCGCGCCGCAGCAGGCCCACCGGTGGCTCGACGACCTCGGGACGGCGACCGGCGTGCTCGTCGCCCGCGCGGGCGCCGTGGTGGGTGGCATCGCCGTGCGCGACACCGTGCGCCCGTCCGCGGCCGACGCCGTCGCCCGCCTGCACGCCCTCGGGTTGAAGACCGTGCTGCTCACCGGCGACGGCTCCGCCGCGGCCCGCGCGGTCGCCGACGAGGTCGGCGTCCCCGACGTCCTGGCCGGCGTGCGCCCCGCGGACAAGGTCGCCGCGGTCGAAGCGCTGCGCGCCGCCGGGCGCCGGGTCGCGGTGGTCGGCGACGGCGTCAACGACGGGCCCGCCCTCGCCGCCGCCGACCTCGGCATGGCGATGGCGCGCGGCAGCGACGTCGCCGCCCAGGCCGCCGACGTCATCCTCGTCCGCGACGACCTCCACGCCGTGCCCGACGCCGTCGAACTGGCCAACCGCACCCTGGGCACCATCCGGGGCAACCTCGCCTGGGCGTTCGGCTACAACGCCGCCGCACTCCCCCTGGCCGCCTTCGGCCTCCTCAACCCCCTCATCGCCGGTGCGGCCATGTCCCTGTCCTCGGTGCTGGTGGTGGCCAACAGCCTCAGGCTGCGCGGCTACCTCCCCGACAGGAGCGCGGTGGGAACCGGGTGACCGGCGCCGGGAACCGGAGCGCGCCGCCACCCGACTACATGGATGCCGGCTGAGCGCTCCCGATGGGATGACCGGTGGTGACGCGGAGGGCCGGACGAGCCTCTCGGCCCTCCGCCTACCGCGCCGCGGGGACGACCAGGACGGACCCGCGTGCCCCCGGCGGCGCCGCACGCCTCGGCCGGGAACCGCGCGGGCCGCCCGCACGACTACCTGGACATCGTCGCCGCACCCCGCGCTCCGACGCGTTCGGGCAGGGCCGGAAGCGGGAACCGGTGATCACAGCGCCTTCGCCGAGGACCGCCCGTTGCCGATGAACCGCGCACCACACCACTTCACCAGGAGCACCCCGACCATGCCGGTCCGCCTAGGACGCCCGCGCGCACCCGGCGGCGCCCTCGTCGCCACCCGCCTGTCCACCGCCGTCACCGCCGGTCCTGCTCGGGCGCACGTCGAACCGGCGCCCGCCACCGCGGTCAAGGGCAGGGGTGGCGCCCCGGGCCCGTCCGGCCTCCTCGTCGCCGCGCGGCGCCCGGCGACCTCGGTGGCGTGATGAGCGGCGCCGGTGTTGCCGGGGTGGGCACCCAGTCGGTGCTCATCGTCCTGTTCGACGGTGTGCAGCCCCTCGACGTGGCGGGGCCCCTGGACGTCTTCTCGGTGGCGGCGCGCTTCACGGGAACCGCGAGCGCGCCTCCCTACGTCGTCCGCACGGCGTCGCTCGGGGGCGAGGCGGTGCGGGCCGCCGGGGGTCTGCGGCTGGTCCCCGACCTCGACCTGGCCGATGCCGAGGACCCCGACCTGCTCCTCGTGCCGGGTGGACCGGGCGTGGAACGCGTCGACGACCGGCTCGTGGCGTGGCTGCGCGCGCGTGCCCCCGGTCTGAAGCGGGTGGTGTCGGTGTGCACCGGGGCGTGGCTCCTGGCCGAATCCGGGCTGCTCGACGGCCGCCGGGCGACGACCCACTGGGAATCCTGCGCCCACCTCGCCGACAGGCATCCCCGGGTGCGGGTCGACCCGGAGCCGATCTTCGTCCGGGACGGCCCCGTCTACACCTCGGCGGGGGTCATCGCCGGGGTGGACCTGGCCATCGCGCTGGTCGAGGAGGACTTCGGTCGCGCGGTGGCGCACGAGGTCGCCCGGCTCCTGGTGGTCTTCCTGCGCAGGCCGGGCAACCAGGCGCAGGTCAGCGTGCAGCTCTCCGCCCAGGTCGCCCGCTCCGACCCGCTTCGCGAGGTCCAGTACTGGGCCGCGGCGAACCCGGCGGCCGACCTGTCGGTCCCCGCGCTGGCGCGGCGCGCCGGTCTGTCACCCCGTCAGTTCGCCCGCGCGTTCACCGAGCAGGTCGGGATGCCCCCGGGCCGCTACGTCGACCTCGTCCGGTTGGAGGCCGCGCAGCGCATGCTGACCGACACCCGCGACGGGGTGATCGGCATCGCGCGCCGTTGCGGGTACGGGACGCCGGAGACCATGCGCCGCGCGTTCATGCGTGAACTCGACGTCTCCCCCACGGAGTACCGCCGCGCGTTCGCCAATTCGTCGGCGATCGACCCCGGTCCTCGATGATCACCGCGCCGCGTGAGCCCCGCCCACCGGGTGGCAGATTTGTTGGCCTGCACGACATGGGCCGCGTGACGTGACGCCCCTACGCTCGTGGTCGAACGACCGAAGATCGCTGACTGCGGGCCACCGCGGCCCGAGGCGCCCGATCCCCGCCGCCGCGGGGTCATCCCGGCCTGGCCGACCCCTCGACGCCGGAAGGTGGACCTGGAGATGTTCCTGGCATCACTGCGATCCGCGCGACCGAACGCGAGGCGGCGTGCCGCCGCGGTGCTCACGGCCACGGCGGGCCTGCTGGTCGCCGGTTGCGGCTCCGGCGACCCGGTGGAGCCCGGATCGGGTGGCACGGCGACCTCGGTGGGACGCGCGGCGCCGACGAAGACGTCGTACCCGCTGACGATCGACAACTGCGGCCGGGAGGTGACGTTCGACCGGCCGCCCGAGCGCGTGCTGATCATGAACGGCGTGTCCGTCGGAGAGGTCCAGACCTACGTCCTGCTCGGTCTCCAGGACCGCGTCGTCGCGAACGCGCAACGCGTCGTCGTCTCCGACGACCCGACGATGGTCGCCGAGGTCGCGAAGCTGCCGACCGGTGGCGCCGAGTGGAACAAGAACTTCGACGTGCCCGCCGAGAAGGTGCTCGAACTCGGGCCCGACCTCGTGGTGTCGACCTGGAGCGGCGGGTTCGACGCCGAGAGCGGGTTCGCCACCCGGGAGCAGCTGGCCGACGCCGGGATCGACTCCTACGTCAACCCGGTCGACTGCGCGTACGGGGCGACGAACCCGTCGGCCGCGGACCAGGCCGCCTACGACCGGCAGTCGATCGAATCGACCTTCGACTTCATCACGCAGACCGGCGTGATCTTCGACCGGCAGCGGGAGGCGGCGGACCTCGTCACCCGGCTGGAGGACCGGATCGCGGCCGTCCGGGACCGCGTCGCGGGCAAGGACCGCAAGAAGGTGCTGCTGACCTACCCCGGCATGGCGATGATGAGCACCAACAACCTGCCCGCCGTGTTCTCCGGCGGCATCTACGACGACGTCATCGAGGCGGCGGGCGGCGAGAACGCCTTCCCGAGCGACGAGCCGAACCCGGAGCTGACGTCGAACCTGAACGCCGAGGCCCTGGCGTCCGCCGACGTCGACGTGCTGGTGATCGGGCTGTCCGACCCCTCCGAGGCGGACGAGGCGGACCAGCTCGCCGACCGGCTGTTCCGGCAATACCCGCAGTGGGAGGCGTCGAAGACCAGGATCTACGCCACCGTCGCCGACGGCGCGTTCCTCGGACCCGCGAACGCCTACGCCGTGGAGAAGATCGCCGATGCCGCGCACCCGCGGTAGCCGCGCCGCGCCGTCGCGCGGCCCGCACCCGGTGGCCGGCCGCGCGACGATCCTGCTGTGCGCGGCGCTCACGGCGGCGCTCGTGGCGGCCATCACCGCCTCCGTGTCGCTGGGGACGGTCACCCTGCCCGCGCGCGACGTGTGGCACGTGATCGCGCGCCACGTCATCGGCGACACCGCCGGCCTCGACCCGCTCCACGACCAGATCGTCTGGGACCTCCGCCTGCCGCGGGTCCTCGTGGCCGCCGTCGTCGGCGCGGGTTTGAGCGTCATCGGGGTCGGTCTCCAGGCGCTGGTCCGCAACCCGCTCGCAGACCCCTACATGCTGGGAGTCACCCCCGGCGCGTCCTTCGGAGCGGTGCTCGTCATGGCTTCGGGCTCCGCGGCGCTGCACGGGCTGGGCGTGACCGGCGGCGCCTTCGCCGCGGCGCTGCTCACCACGGTCGCGGTGTTCCTGCTGGCCCAGCGGAGCGGCCGGCTCGCCGACACCCGGTTGATCCTCTCCGGCGTCGCGGTGGGCTACCTCGCGGTCGCGGCCACGAGCTTCGTGCAGCTCCAGACCAACCCCAACCAGCTCGCGGGCATCATGTTCTGGGTCATGGGCAGCCTCGCCGGAGCCGAGTGGTCCGACCTGCGCATCCCGACGACCGCCCTGGCACTGGGGGTCACCTGGCTGCTGGCGCAGGGGCGCGCCCTCAACGCGCTGATGATCGGCGACGACGCCGCGGCCGGGCTCGGGATCGACGTGCACCGCCTGCGGCGCCGACTGCTCGTGGTGACCTCGCTGATGACCGCGACCGTCGTCGTGGTCGCCGGCGGCCTGGGGTTCGTCGGACTGGTGATCCCCCACATCGCCCGCCTCGTCGTGGGCGCCGAACACCGGCGCGTGCTGCCCACGGCCATGCTCACCGGTGCGACCTTCCTCGTGCTCGTCGACCTCGCGAGCCGCACGGTCGACCGACCCAACGAGCTGCCGGTCGGCATCTTCACCGCCGGCATCGGCGTGCCCGTGCTGCTGTGGCTGCTCCAGCGCAACAGGCGGCGGGAGGGATCGTGATGCGGCTGGAGTTCGCGGGCACCAGCGTCGACATCGCCTCGACCCGGATCGTCTCCGACGTGTCACTCCGGATCGCACCGGGCGAGGTGGTCGGGCTCGTCGGCCCCAACGGCAGCGGGAAGTCCACGCTCCTGCGCAGCGCCTACCGGGTGCTGCGCCCCAGCGCCGGAGCGGCGCTCATCGACGGCGAGGACGTGTGGGGCCTGTCCGCGCGGGAGGCCGCCCGCCGCCGCGCGATCGTCACCCAGCACACCGCGCTCGACGCGGCGTTCTCCGTCCACGAGGTCGTCGCCATGGGACGAACACCCCGCAAGGGCCTGCTCGACCGGGACACCGACCACGACCACCGGGTCGTCGAACGGGCGCTCGACGACGTGCACATGCGCTGGGCGGCCCGGCGGTCGTTCACGACCCTGTCCGGCGGTGAGCAGCAGCGCGTCCTGATCGCCCGCGCGCTCGCGCAGGAGGCCGGGCTGCTGATCCTCGACGAGCCGACGAACCACCTCGACGTGCGCGCGCAGTTCGAGGTCCTCGACCTGCTCCGGCGCCTGGGCCTGACGACGCTCACCGCCCTGCACGACCTCGACCACGCGGTCTCCTACTGCGACCGCGTGGCGGTCATGGCGCAGGGCAGGCTCGTGGCGGTGGGCGCCCCGACCGACGTCCTGACGCCCGACCTCGTGCACGACGTGTTCGGCGTGCGCGCGGTGCTCGACACCCACCCGATCACCGGCCGACCCCGCATCGCGGTCGCCTCCGCCGGCCACGACCCGGCCACCACCTCCCGCGACGACGAACACCTGTGAGCGACGGGCGGGCCGAAGTCCTGGACGGGCGCGGGACGCCCACCGGTTCCCGGTCCGGATCCGACCGGCGCGGCACCACCCGACCGAAGGGGCTCGACATGCAGTTCGCCATCGTTCTCTACCCCGGGTTCACCTCGTTGGACGTCCTCGGGCCCTACGAGGTCCTGGGCCGCCTCCCGGACGCCGAAGTCGTCTTCGTCGCCGACGAGCCGGGCCTGGTCCGCAACGACCTGGGAAGCCTGTCGATCGACGTCGTCGCCACCCTCGCCGACGTGACCGCTCCCGACGTGGTGGTCGTCGGAGGCGGCCCGGGGCAGTTGGAGCAGATGTCCAACACCGGGTTGCACGAGTGGTTGCGCACGGTCGACCGGAACAGCGCCTGGACGACTTCCGTCTGCACCGGAAGCCTGCTCCTCGCCGCCGCCGGGCTGCTCGACGGCCGCCGGGCGACCACCCACTGGGCGGGACTCGACCAGCTCGCCGGGTTCGGCGTGACGCCGTCGAAGCAGCGGGTCGTCATCGACGGCCACTACGCGACCGCGGCCGGCGTGTCCGCGGGCATCGACATGGCCCTGACCCTGGCGGGCCTGATCGCCGGCGACGACGTGGCGCAGGCGGTGCAACTCGTCATCGAGTACGCACCGGAGCCACCGTACGACGCGGGCTCCGTGGATTCCGCTCCGGCGGCCGTCGTCGAGAGCGCGATGAGCAAGTTGTCCGGGTGATCCCCGAGGTCCCTCGTCCGAGGCAGGGTTGATCGGCGACCGCGGGGCAGGCATGTCGACGCACGTCCCGCTTCCGCCGAGGCGGGACGTGCGGTCAGGGAGCGGGTGAGCCGAAGACGGCGTCGTGCGGGTGCGCTCGCGAGGTCGCGATCGCGACCGCCTGCGGGCGACTCGCCCGCAGGATCGGGTACGCCGGCTCGCCGTGCGTGCCGCCGGTGCCGCCGAGGCCGGGCAGGTACGGGGCGTTGGCCAGACGAGCACCCCGTCGTTGCCCGACAGCTCCAGGATGGCTTACCTCCACCGACGCCGCCTTCAGCCGCTCGGCCGGCTCGTCGTACTCACCGCCGTCGGCGGGATCGCCCCCCGGTGAGCTCCCCCAGTCGCGGCGTGGCGAGGTGGGGGTGGAGCCTGCGCAGGAACTGCCCGTCGTGGCTCCACACGAGCGCGACCTCGGGCCCGCCGACCAGGTCGTCGAGCGCCCGGCTGACCTCGCGCAGCGGCAGCAGCGCCGGCCCCGCCCTGGTGACGGTCCTCGCCGCGCCCTCGGTGCGGGCCACGTAGCCGACCTCGTCCAACGCGCCCCAGGCGATGGCCTGCCCGACCAGGCCGCGAGCCCGACGGGCGCGGGCCAGCGCCTCCAGGAAGAGGTTGCCCGCGGTGTAGGCGGCCTGCCCGGCGTTGCCGAACGCCGCCCCGGCCGAGGAGAACATCAGGAACAGGTCGAGGTCGTGCCCGTCGGTGACACGGTCCAGCACCGCGGCGCCCGGCGCCGCCGCGCCGGTTGACCAGCGCGAGGTGCCGGGCGCCGCGGTCGGCCGGCCACCGCGCGGTCTCGGCGCCGAACCCGCCGGCGCCGCCGGTGACGAGGTAGGTGCCCGCCGGGTCCGGCCGGAACCCCGCCGAGGTCGTGCGCTTCCACGCCCAGCTCCAGCAGCAGCCGCTGCTGCGGGTCGACGTTGGCCGCCGCCCGCGGGCTGATCCCGAAGTACTCCGCGTCGAACCCGGCCAGGTCGTCGAGGTAACCGCCCGTGAACGTGTACGACTTGCCCGGCCGCACCTGGTCGCCGTCCCAGTACCGCTGGGTGTCGAACCGGTCCGCGGGCGGTCCGCCCACCACGTCGCGCCCCTGCACCAGCACAGGCCACAGCCCGTCCAGATCGGTCACCCCACCGGGCAACCGGCACCCACACCCACGACCGCGATCCTGTCCGACATGACCGGTGATCGTCGGGCACCGGCCGGCCGGGAGGCGCACGGCAGGGTGTCACCCGCCCGGTATCAGCCCATCGAGTGACATCGACCGCCCGACGGTCACCGGGTCATGAACCGGCGGACCAGGTTGCGGGACAGACGGGGATCAGGCTCTGCACGCCGGCCACGCGCATCAGGCGGACGAGTCGGTCGGGAACGGCCACCAGGACGAACCCGGTGCCGATCTCGGCGGCGTGCTGCCACAGGACGATCGCGGTGGCCAGGCTCGACGAGTCGCAGGAGGTCACCCCCGACAGGTCGAGGACCAGGCCGGGAGCCCCGCCGTCGAGCAACGCCCCGACACGCGAACCCGCTTCCGCCGGGCACCGGGCAGCCCGCCGGGCAATCCGGATCGCGGACGAGTCCGAATCCGCGGTGTTCCGCCGGACCGCTTCGGCACCAGCGAGGAAAGGCACGGACGATGAAGACTCCCAAGACCGGAACGGCACGTGCGGCAGTTCCGCTGGCCGCGCTCGCGTTGGCGTTCACCGCGCCGGCGGTGGCCTCGGCCCACGAGGGGCACGACACCGGTGGCGGACGTGGCGGTGGCACCACCGTCGCCACGGTGCAGTTGCGACCGCTCAACCACAGCGGCGCCGACGGGCAGGGAGCCCTGGTGCTGCGCGGCGATCGGGTGGACATCGCCTTCCGCGTGCGCGGTGTGCTGGCCGGCGCACCGCACGCCCAGCACATCCACATCGGCGCGCAGGGGCGCTGCCCCTCCCAGAACGCCGACACCAGCGGCGACGGCATCGTCAACACCACCGAGGGTCACCCGTTCTACGGACACATCGGAACCTCGCTGACCACCACCGGCGACACCAGCCCGGCCAGCGGCCTGGCCGTCGACCGCTTCCCCACCCCGCAGGGGCGCTCCTACACCTACCGGCGCACCACCACGGTCACCCCGGACGTGGCCAACGACATCCGCAGTGGCAAGGCGGTGCTGGTCGTGCACGGCATCGACCCCAACCGCAGCGGCGCCTACGACGGCGCGGCGCCCAGCGACCTGGACCCGTCCCTGCCGCTGGAAGCCACCTCACCCGCCGCCTGCGGCCCGTTCCGCACCTGGCGGGGCGGCCTGGGCCTCGGCCTGGGTTCGGACCTGGACCTCGGGCTTGACCTGGCGCCCGGTCGGCGCTGAGCCGGCCCGGCCCGCGGAAGCGTGCGCCGGGGCAGGCGCACGCTCCCGCGGGCTGACCCGCCCCCGTCCAGGTGGTCCCGCACCCGTGGCCGATCCGATCGCGCCCCTGCTCCGAACAACTGCCAGTGCCGTGGAGGGAAGGGGTGTCATGCCGGAGCGGGAACGGTCGCTGCGGGGCGTGTCGTCGGGTGTGAACGAGGGTGACGCCCCGCCGGTGCCGGCGGAGGAGTTGCTCGACCGGGTCGCACGGGGTGACGAGAACGCGTTCGAACTGCTCTACGACCGGGTGGCCGGGACCGTTCTCGGGTTGGTGCGGCGGGTCGTTCGTGATCATGCCCAGTCCGAGGAGGTCACCCAGGAGGTGCTGGTGGAGGTGTGGCGCACGGCGAGCAGGTTCGACCCCCGGCGCGGCAGCGCGTCGACGTGGGTGCTGATGTTGGCGCATCGCCGCGCGGTCGACCGGGTCCGCTCGGCGCAGGCCGCGGCGCAGCGCGACCAGCGGGCCGCCGACCTGGGCGTGGTGACCCCGTTCGACGAGGTCAGCGAACAGGTCGCCGGGCGGCTCGAACGCCGCCAGGTGCGGCAGTGCCTGAGCACGCTGACCGAGGTGCAGCGCGAGTCGGTGTTGCTGGCCTACTACCAGGGCTACACCTATCCCGAGGTCGCCAGCTTGCTGACCATCCCCCTGGGCACGGTCAAGACGAGGATGCGCGACGGCCTGATCAGACTGCGCGACTGCCTGGGGGGGACCCGGTGAACGGTGACTCGATCAACGCCGAGCTCCACACGCTGACGGGCGCGTACGCGCTGAACGCGCTGTCGGACCTGGAGAGCCGGGCCTTCGAGGTCCACCTGGCGCAGTGCGCGAGCTGCGCGCGGGAAGTGGCCGAACTGGGCGAAACCGCGGCGCGGCTCGGTTCGGCGGTGCAGGCCCAGCCTCCACCGCAGTTGCGAGATCGGGTGTTGGCCGTGGCCTTCCAGACCCGGCAACTGCCCCCCGAGGTCACCCCGATGGCACAGACCGGCACCGGGTGGGGGCATTGGGCGCGGCGCGCCGGCGCCCTGGCCGCCGCGGCCGGTGTGCTGGTCGCGGTGGGGATCGGCGCGCACGGCGTGCAGGGTGGTCGACACCTGGAACGCGAAGTCGACGCGCTGCGCCAGGTCACCGCCGAGCAGGACCGGTTCGCCGACCTGCTGGCCGCTCCGGACGTCAAGCTCGTCCACGGCGAGGTCTCCGGTGGCGGCACCGGCACGGCCGTGGTGTCACCCAGTCGGGGCGCGGCGCTGTTCCTGGCCCGGGGGCTGGCGGAGCTGCCCGAGGACCGCACCTACCAGCTGTGGGTGATCGGTCGCGGCGGTCCCCGCTCGGCCGGGTTGCTGGGTCCGGCGGCGGATCCCCGACCGCTGCTGGCCCAAGGGGTGACCGCGGCGGACAGGATCGGGCTGACGGTCGAACCACGCGGGGGATCGGCGAAGCCGACCACCGACGCGGTGGTCGTGCTCCCCCTCGCGTGAGCGCACGACCGAACCGCAGGGTCACCGGCGCCGAACACCAGGTGTGAACGAAGCGACCCCTACTCGGCGCCGGGCCGATCCCCGGCCACGACTGTCCATTCCGGTCGCCGCGGCGGTGGGGCTGGTGTCGGTCGCCGCGGCGCTGGCGGCCGGGCACTTGGTGGCCGGGTTCGTCGAACCGTTCGCCTCGCCGTTCCTGGCGGTCGGCAACACCGCGATCGACCTCACCCCCCACCCGGTGAAGGACTTCGCCATCCGGACGTTCGGCGAGGACGACAAGCCGGTCCTGCTGGGCGGGATGGCGGTGGTGATCACGCTGGTCGCCGTCGCGGCGGGTCTGCTGTCACGACGCAGCGCGGTGCCGGGCGCGGTGGTGGCGGCCCTGCTGGGCGTGCTGGCCTTCGCAGCCGTGCTGGCGCGCCCCTCGGTCGGCTCGGCGGGACTGCTGGCGCCGGTGGCGAGCCTGCTCGTGGGGGTGGGGGTGTTCTGGTGGCTGCACTCACTCGCACGGCGTGCCCGTGGCGCGAGGACGCCGATCCAGGACAGCGCACCGGGCAGCACGCCGGAAGGCGCGAGCACCCGCACCGTGGACTGGGACGTGCCGGGGCTGGGTCGGCGACGCTTCCTGGTCACCTCCACCGCCGTGGCGGCGGGCGCCGGGGTCGCCGCCGCGGCCGGGCAGCTGTTCACCGGGCGAGTGGACGTGGAGGCCTCACGCCGGTCCATCCGGCTCTCGCCCGACAGCCTGGCGCCGCCGATACCCGCCGGCGCCGACTTCGCCGGCGACGGCACTCCGGGGTTCATCACCTCCAACGCCGACTTCTACCGGGTGGACACCGCCCTGTCCGTGCCGCGCCTGCGCGCGCAGGACTGGCGGATGCGCATCCACGGCATGGTCGACCGCGAACTCGTCCTCACCTACGACGACCTGATCGGGCGACCGCTGGTGGAGAAGACCATCACGCTGTGCTGCGTCTCCAACGAAGTCGGCGGTCCGTACGTCTCCACCACCAACTTCATCGGCGTGTCGCTGCGCGACCTGCTGCTGGAGGCCGGCGTGCGGCCCGGCTCGGACCAGCTCGCGACCCGCAGCGTCGACGGGTGGACCTGCGGCACCCCCGTCGAGGCGATCATGGATCCGAACAGCGACGCGTTGCTGGCCGTGGGCATGAACGGCGAACCGCTGCCCGTCGAGCACGGGTTCCCCGTGCGGATGGTGGTGCCGGGGCTGTACGGCTTCGTGTCGGCCACCAAGTGGCTGGTGGACGCGGAGTTGACCACCTTCGAGGCCTTCGACCCCTACTGGGTGCGGCGCGGGTGGGCGCAGCGGGCGCCGATCAAGACCATGTCCCGCGTCGACCGCCCGAAGGGCTTCGAGGAAGTGCCCGTGGGCAGGTTCGTCGCCGCCGGCATCGCGTGGGCCCAGCACACCGGGGTCGACAAGGTCGAGGTCCGCCTCGACGAGGGCCCGTGGCAGCAGGCCGAGTTGAGCACCGAGGTCAACATCGACACGTGGCGGATGTGGCGGGTGGAGCTCGACCTCCCGCCCGGCAGCCACACCATCCAGTGCCGCGCCACCGACCGCTCCGGCTACACGCAGACCGACGAGCGCGCCGAACCGATCCCGGACGGCGCCAGCGGCTGGCAGTCCATCGTCTTCACCGCCCAGGCCTGACAGCTCGGCCCCCGGCGTGATCCAACCGTGACCGCGCGGTCGCGATCCGCAGCCGTCGCGGCGCCGAACTTCTCATGAAGAACCCGGAAGCACGACACCGGGACATCAACAAGGAGTGATCCCCCATGCGCAAGACCCCGCGACTGGCCGCCGTCGGCGCCCTCGCTGGCCTGGCCCTCTCGCTGGCGGCCTGCGGCAACGGCGAACAGCCCCCCACCGGTTCCGGTGACACCGCGTCGAGCACCGCCGCCGCGGCCACCACGACCACCTCGTCGTCCATGGCGATGAGCGACGGCGTGACCAAGACCGACGACGTGTTCGGCGCCGGCTGCGCGAGCCTGCCCGCGGAGACGACCAACGAGGGCTCGCTCGACGGCATGGTCGACGACCCGGTGGCCACCGCGGCGAGCAACAACCCGTTGCTCACCAAGCTGGTGGCCGCCGTGACGGCCGCGGACCTGGTCGACACGCTCAACAAGACCGACGCCGGCTACACCGTGTTCGCGCCCTACGACCCGGCCTTCGACGCCCTCGGCGCCGACACCCTCAACGCCGTGCTGGCCGACAAGCCGAAGCTGACGTCGATCCTGACCTACCACGTCGTGCCCCAGCGCATGGACAAGGACGGCATCCTCGACGCCGCCACGCTGACCACCGTCCAGGGCGGCTCGCTCAAGGTCGCCGGTTCGGGCGACGACCTCACCGTCAACGACGCCAAGGTGCTCTGCGGCAACATCCCCACCGCCAACGCCACCGTCTTCGTCATCGACAAGGTCATGATGCCCACGGGCTGACCTCCCGCGGTCAGGTGACGACCCGCGGCCTTCGGGCCGCGGGTCGTCCTCGTGCGCGGCGTGCCGGCGGCGGGATCGCACATCGCGACTTCGACACGAATCGATGACGAGCCGGCGGCGTTCACCTCCATCGCCAATCCGGCGGGGCGCACCGACCGAACCACAGGGGAAACCGGCAATCCAGCACGGTCGGTCCGACCCGCACGGCGAGGGCACGACCTGGGAGAAGAGGATCGATGACGACGCGCGCCACCGGCAACACCAGTGCGGAGAAGAGCCTTGTGCAGAAGTTGGCCGCCACCGTGGGGGCGGTCTTCCTGCTGGTCGGCGTTCTGGGGTTCATCCCGGGCGTCACGACCGACTACGGGCAGCTCAGCTTCGCCAGCCACCACTCCGAGGCCATGCTGCTGGGCCTGTTCCAGGTATCGGTCCTGCACAACGTCGTCCACCTGCTGTTCGGCGTCGCAGGACTGGTGCTGGCGCGTTCGGCCGGCGGAGCGCGGGTGTTCCTGATCGGTGGTGGGGTGATCTACCTGGTGCTGTTCCTCTACGGGTTGGTCATCGACCACGACAGCGCCGCGAACTTCGTACCGGTCAACACCGCGGACAACCTGCTGCACCTGGCCCTGGGCCTCGGCATGATCGCACTGGGTGTCCTCACCGGCCGCCGCGCCGTCCACACGACCGCCTGACCCTTCGCGGCACCGGAACGGACGCCAGGGCACCGGAGCGCTCCCGATCCGCCCGGGTGGTCGAGCGGGCCGCCGTCGGCGGCGCGGTCGGCTGAGCGCTTGGTGCCGCGGTACGACACGGTGGCGGGGGCCTCCGGCGAGTCTGCCGGAGGCCCCCGGTGCGGATCAGAGGCTCGCGGTGAGCACCACCTCGCCGTCGTCGCCGAGGACGGCGAACCGCGTCGCGTCACCGCGCAGCACCGAGCTGTTGAGGTTGCAGGTCATCGGCGCGTCGCCCGTGCCGACGAAGGCGCCGGCGGACGCTTCCCTCCCCTCGCGGTCGGTGACCACGACGCGGTAGGCCCGTCCCGCGGTGAACCCCGACGCCGTCAGCTTGATCTCCACGCCCCACGTGTGCGGCACGAGCGCCGCCCGTGCCCGCACCCCGGCCCCCGCCTGGACCGCGACCGGCTCCAGCGGGAGCGAGGGTTGTCCCGCGTACCAGCCGATCCCGCCCGACACCAGCGAGACCAGGACCGCCGCCGCGGCCGTGGCGCCCCACCGGGGCACCCGGCGACGGCGTTCGGCACGCACCCGCGACACCACCAGCTCCCCGAGGTGCGGCGGCACGGGCGCCTCCCCGGTGACCCGGTCCGGGTCGACCAGGCGCAGCAGCTCGGCGACCGGTCGCAGCTCGACCACCTCCGTTCGGCACGCCAGGCAGCCGTCCACGTGCGCCCGCACGGCCGGCTCCTGCTCCGGCGGCAACTGCCCCAGCACGAACGCGCCCAACTGCTCGCGGAACGGATCCGGGCTCACGGTCGCACCCCCATCTCCTCCAGGGCCAGGCGCAACGCCTTGAGGCCGAAGAACACCCTGCTGCGCAGCGTGGCCTGCGGGATGACCAGCTCGGCGGCCACCTCCCGGTAGGACCTGCCGCGCAAGTAGGTCTCCACCAAGGCGATCCGGTGGTCCGCGCTGATCCGCGTCAGCGCCTCCTCCACCAGCCACCGGTCCAACGCCGCGTCCGCGAACCCCGCGTCGGCCTGTTCCGGCGCCCGCTCCGAGCCCGCCGGGCGGACCCGCCGCAGTTGGTCCAGCACCGCGTTGCGGGCGATGGCGAACAACCACACCCGCAGGCTCGCCAGCTCGGGGTCGAACCGGTCCGCCGCCCGCCACGCCCGCAGGAACACCTCCTGCACCACCTCCTGCGCCGCGCCGTCGTCGCCGAGCTGCCGGTAGGCGTACCGGTACAGCTCCGGGCCGTGCGCGGCGTACGCCGCCCGGACCCCGTCCTCGGCAGCCAGGTCGAACCGCTGTCGTTCGATCATCCCCGCGCCCTCCCCTCCGCTCACTGGACGTACGCGGCAGGAAGCCGAAGGGTTTGAGCCGGCTTTCAACACAACTGCACCGGGGTGCGTATACACGGGCAATCCACGCACCCAGGAGGACCCATGCACTCCACCCGCACAGCCGCGCTGGTCGTGGCTGCCGCCCTCGCGGCGGTCGTCGTCGCGCCGGGCACCGCGAACGCCACCGGTGGCCGAACCGCCGACGTGCACCTGCTCACCGAGGACGGCACGCTCACCACCGGCTCGTCGGCCCTGCCCCTGCTCGGGCGCCGCGTCCGCGTCCGGGGCCTCGACCAGCACGACCGCCTCGTCGGCATCGACGTGCGGCCCGCCGGCGGCGCGCTCTACGGCATCGGCAGGTCCGGCCGCCTCTACACCGTCGATCCGCGCACCGGCCAGGCCACCGGGATCGGCGCGCCGGTCGTGCTGGAAGGTCGCGCGGTCGGTTTCGACTTCAACCCCACCGTGGACCGCATCCGCCTGGTCACCTCCACCGGGCAGAACCTGCGGCTGCACCCCGACACGGGCGCGGTGGCGGCCGTGGACGGCGCCCTGGCCTACCCGGACGCCCGCACGACGCCGAAGGTCGCCGCGGCCGGCTACACCAACAGCGTCGCCGGCGCCACCAGCACCACCCTCTACGCCATCGACTCCGCGCGCGGCACCCTGGTCACCCAGGGCACCCGGGCCGGCGTCACCCCGGTCGTGTCACCCAACACGGGGCAGCTGTTCACCGTGGGCCGGCTCGGCGCCCGCATCGACGCCGGCAACGGCTTCGACATCTCACCCGACGGCACCGCCCTCGCCGCCTCCGGCTCGGCGGTCTACCGGGTGGACCTGGGGACCGGACGCGCGCGGCTCGTCGGCCTGGCACTCGGCAACGTCGTGGGCCTGGCCTTCCGCGCCTGACCGGCGGGGTGCGGGTCACCCCCGACCCGCACCCCGGTGCGCCGGCGAAGCGGCCGGTGTCACCGGTGCCGTGGCCGCCGGCCGCCCGGGTCGACCTCGCCGAGCGGGGACCGCCCCGCCGGCGGGCACGCGGCACTCGCCGTGCCGCTGCCCGTCCCGGTGAGTTTGCGAACTGCCCGGCGTTCGCCCGGTGGCGTCAGCAGGTGCCGGTGTGGCGTTTGAGGACCACGAGCTTGTGGCGGTACATGCGGCACAGGGCGACCAGGAGGTGGACCTGCTCACCGGGGCCCAGCGGGCGCAGCCGCTCGACGAGGTCGTCGGGGTGCAGGTCCACCTCGGTGCCCAGGCGCTGGTTGAGGATGTCGCGGGCGAGGTCGTGCTCGCGGGCGCCGATGACCAGGCGGTCGGCCTCGCACAGGTCGTAGGTGTCGGGCAGCGGGAACCGGACGAGTTCCTCGGGGTAGCGGGTCGCCATGAGCTGCACGGCGGTGTTGACCAGGCGCGCCACCAGCGCCGCCGCCCGGTCGAGGTCGTCGAGCATGACCGACAGCTCGTTCACCGTCACCGTGTCGGGTTCGAACGCCGGCGGCGAGTCGATGTCGACGTCGAGCCGGTGCAGGGCCAGGGTGATGTTGTCCAGCACGCGTTCGGGATCGACGAACACCTGCCCGGGGCGGCCGGTCTCGACGCTGGCCCGGGGGTGCCACGGGTCGAGGAACTCCCGCACTTCCTCCGCCCCGTACACGCCGGGGTCGGGTAAAGGTCGTCGGGGACGCGGGAACTGCTCCACCAGATTGCCTCCTCCTGTCGAATCGCTGCCGGGTCGCCGTGGTGACGTCGTCACCGGCCGTACCTGCGGTGTCCCTGCGGGTATACCCGTTACGGGCCGCGGGTAAGAAAACGGGACTGCGGACGTGCGGGATGCCGGAACCCCGCACCGGATCGCGACCTGCCCGGGAGGCCACCGACGCCCGGTCGCCGGTTCACCACCGGTTCCACCCACGACCACCGCGATCCACCTCGACACCGGCGTTTCGGCGGCCGTCCACCGGTGTAGCCTGAGGTGACCGAGGGCATGTCGAGCGCTGGTGGTCGAGCCGTCGCCGCCTTGGGCGCACGACGAGGTCCGGCGCCCGCGGTCGATCCCTGTCGACGGAGCGCCCGCGCCCCCGTGAACGACCCGTCCCACCGGGTCGTCCTGTCGCGGGCACGACGGGCCGCCGCGAGATCGAGCCTCATCGTTCCCCGTCACGGGAGCCGAACCCACCTCTCGCCGCCAGGAGCTCGTCCACATCGGACTGTCCGGTCGACCCACCGCACGCCGGCGCGAGCCGGAGATCGGAGCACCGACATGACGTCGGAACCGCACCACCCGGCCACGACCGCGTCCGCGACGCGGGTGGAGGGCCTGTCACGCGCTGTGCTGCGCCTGCGCCTCAAGCCGGTGGCGCCGCACCGGGGACACGTCGACGGCGCCTGGTGGCCGAGTTCGCGCGAACTGCCGGCCGAACTGCCCGGCCTGCTCGACGCGGTGGCCGATCGGCTCGGTTCCGTCGACCGCGTCGTGTACGCCTCGACCTTCTGGGGTTCCGCCCCGAACCGGCTCGAACTGGGTGGTCGCGTCGTGGCGCTGGAGGGGCTCGCCGCGTTGGACACCGACACCGTGCACATCACCGGTGGCGACCAGCGGCGGATCGACCTGCTGGTGATCCCCCCGGAAGCCTCCGGCGCCGCGGCCGACCGCGCGATGGCGGGCGCGGCGTCACCGGACAACGACCACCTGCCTGCGGCCATCCTCGCCACCGCGGGTATCCGCGCCACGTCCCGGAACAGGTACCGGAACAGGTAGGAGCCCCGACCACCTCCGACAGCGGGTCCCTCGGAGGTGGCCCGGACCGGGGAGGTCACCGCGTGGGGGTGTTCCCCCTGGGCCGGGTCGGTCCGAGCACCGGCCGTTGCGGGGCGGCGCGAACACGGGCGTTCCACAGGTGCCGGTCGGCCGCGAGCGGCCGTTCCCGGGCGGCTGCCGCCGCGTGCACGGGGTTCGTGCAGGCCACCAGGCCGTTCCGGGCCAGGATGTCCTCCACGGTCTCGGTGGCGTCCGCGGTCGCCGTGGACCGGAGCACCGCGTGCGCGGTGTCGTCCGGCGCGCGCGGCGGCACCACGAGCAGCCGGACGCGGGTTTCACCGTCAGCCGCGGCGCTCCGCGCGGGGCGTCGACGGGATCTGTGGTGAGCGCGTTCGAGGTCGTCCCCGTGGTTCCCGCCTCCGGCGGGTCGCCCCGCCGGATGTCGTCCTGCCCCGAGGCGGCACCGGCTTGACCACCGGCGCTCGACAGGCCCTCGGTCGTCCCACCCTGCGCCGGATCACCCGTTCCCCGCCGCACCCGGCCGGCGGCTCCGCGGGGATCCCCCACCGGCGCGGAAATCCGCCGGCGGCGCCAGCCGGCGGACCACGGCCGCGCCTCGCGCATTTCCGCGAGGCCGCCGGAAGACCCGACCCGGCGCCGGCCGGAAAACCGGACTGCCCACACCCGGTGGGCGTGGGCAGTCCGGGTGGACGGGGCGCGCGACCGGGACCACCGCGCTCCGCGACACCCCCCGGTCGAGCGCCTCTCCCCCACTTGGGGTCGAGGCTGCTCTGCGGCCATCTTGGCCGGGCGGGGGTGGCGACGGGCGGTCCCGACGTCACGCCTGCACTCCCGTCCTGGTCGCGAGGTCCGGCCGTTTCGGGCACTTTCGTCGAAAAAGACCCGCGTCCGATCACGGGAACAGGACTTCCTCGACGTGGCTCACGTTACACCAGAAACCGACTGATTCCGGATTTCCCGGCGAAATATCGTCCGTGGAAATTCGGCGAAAAGTCATTGCCGACGACCGGTGCGGGGCGAGCGGGATCCCGCCGTGGACTTCCGAGGCCGCGGGGTCAGCGACCGGTGGAACGAGGTCGCCGGCGTCGGCCGGCGTTGACCCTGACGCGCCTGCGCCACAGCGGGCCGCGAGCCGCGGCTGGGCCGTCCGGCACGTCGGGTGCTCGGGGCGCGCCCTCGGGCGCGGGCGCGTCCGGTCGGTCCGGGGACGTCACGACGCGGCCTTGTCCCCGGTGGGGCGCATCTCCCGCCGCAGCCCGTGCGGCACCTCCCGCGGGTCGAGCTCGTCGTCGGCTTCCCGGCGCCCCGCCCTCCCGGGGCCGGCCGCCCGCAGCCCCGGCGCAGTGGCGGTGCCTGCCCGCGCAGCGGGTATGCGAACGTCGTTCCAGTTCAGGATGTCCTCGATGGTGGTGGTGGTCGAGTCGACGTCGGCGGCGGCGCGCAACGCTGCCCTCGCGGCGCCGCCCGGTGTGGTCGGCGGGACCACCAGCAGCAGGGTCCGGGTGTGGCCCGGCCCGATCGCGGTGACCGAGTGGGGCTGCCCGGTGTGGAAGCCCTCCATGCGCACCACCGCGTCCCGGACGACGAGCTTGCGCTCGCACGGGCCCCACGTGTCGAGGTTGTAGGAGATCCGCAGCACCGGCCTCCCCAGCTCGGCCATGGCGGTGATCAGCAGGGGGAACTCCGTCATGGGGTCGGTGGACCGCGGCCACCAGCCCCCGTCGACGGACCCCTGTGCCCCGGCGCGCGATTTCGTGGTCAACCGGCACCCGGGCCCCGTGGTCGGGCTGGTGGTGGGACTGGGCTGGTTCAAGGTCATCTCGGCGTTCCCGCCTCCGGCCGGACGGGCCGGACCTCGTGGTGCGCCCAGGGCGACACCGGCTCGAACGCCGGCGCTCAATGCTCCCTCGGTAGTCCTCACACTACACCCGAAAATCCTTTTCCCCGATTTTCGGTGAACCCCGACCGGATTTATCGAGAACACCACCCGGGCCGGTTCCACACTGATTCCACGCGACAATCACGTCCGCGCCGCCACCGGCGGCGCATTCGGGTGAGGACCCGCGGAAGTGCTTTCGGTGCGGCGGGGCGAGGTGCCCTGTCGTGAAGGCCGAGGAGGCGGAACGGGGTCGGTTCACCTCCCGGCGCGGAGCCACCGCACCTGCTTGCCGAACATCCCGCTCAACCGCCGGACGGGCCGCTGCTGCTCCGCGTCCAGGGCCGCGAGCACCGAGATCGCGCCGGTGAGGGTCGGGATGAGCCACCGGCAGGCGCCCAGTTGCCGCTGGATGTGGGCGACCTCCGACGAGGTGGACACCGACGCGGTGGCGCCGCCCTCGACCGCGGCGCCGTCGGCGGCGTGCAGCTTCCTGCCCAACGCCCCGCTGTAGCCGGTGACCGCCAGCGCCGCTCCGGTCAGGACGAGCTTCGCGGCGGCTTGCAGGGCCACCCAGCGCTGACCGGCGACCAGGTCCCGGTTCGCCCGCAGCAGCACCGCACCGCCCACCAGGTGCACCCCGATGGCGAGGGCGCTCACCGGTCCCCAGCGCGACCAGGGGTCGTTGGCCGCCTCCGGCCGCATCGCGGGGTCGGGGACGTCGGCGGCGGCCCCGTTGACGGCGACCGCCCCCGCGAGGGAACCGCCGAACCAGGCGGCGAGCCCGATGTCGTGCATGGCGTGGACCAGGGTGTCGCGCTTGGGCATGGTCTTCCTCCGGCTCGGACCCGCGTCCGTCGGCGCACGCGGGAGGTCATGGGGCGTCGGCGGCGCGCGGCGACCGGTGAGGTCCGTCCGCGATGTGATCGGGAAGCCCGTGCCTCCCGCGGTCGGCCACCCCGATGGCCAGGGCGTAGGCGTGGGACAGATCGGGCCTCAGGTCCAGGACGACGTCCAGGCCGGTCGCGACCAGCGGAGCGACAACGGCGTGGTGCCGAGCGACCACGCACAAGCCGCCGCTCCCCGCCGCGCTCCCCTCCGCCCTGGCCGTGACCAGGGCACTGAGCCCCGCCGCGCTGAGGAAGCCGACGGCGGTGAGGTCGACGATCAGGTAGCGGGCACCGCCGTGGACCCTTTCCAGGATGTGTTCCAGGAGGGTCGGAGCGGTGGACATGTCGATGTCCCCGCCCACCTCGACCACCTCGGTGCCCGGATCGACGGGGTGGACGACGACGGTCAAGGCGGGAACGGTGTCGGCGGTCCCGGTGGTCGGTGCGGGTGCGTTCGACGAGGTGCGCTGCGAGGTGCCGCTCACGGTGGTTCTCCTCACCAAGTGTGACGAGACCGCGGGTCCGGGCGGTTGCTGGACGAGGTCGGCACCAGCAGTGCCGCTCCCCGTTCCACCGTCGCGGCCGTCGTGCCTCTTCGATCGGCGGACCTCGCACGAGCCGGAGCCGTGCTCGACGCCGCTGCGGGTTGATCCCGGTCCCGCCCGTTCCCCCGGGCGGGACCGGTCGTCGGACCGGAGGGCTCAGCCCGTCGGGGCGCGGTGTCCGGCGCGCAGGGGTGCGCCGGCGTCGTGCAGGTGGCGCAGGACCTGGGCGTAGGAGGAACGCAGGCCGGCTTTGCTGTAGGGGATGCCGTTGCGGGCGCAGAAGGCCTCGACCACGGGCTGCGCGCGGCGGAGGTTGGGGCGGGGCATGTGCGGGTAGAGGTGGTGCTCCACCTGGTGGTTGAGGCCGCCCAGCAGCGCGTCGACCCACCGGCCGCCGGTGACGTTGCGAGAGGTGAGGACCTGCTTGCGCAGGTGGTCCAGCCGCTGCCCCTTCGCGATGATGGGCATCCCCTTGTGGTTGGGGGCGAAGGAGCAGCCCAGGTAGACCCCCATGAGGCCCTGGTGGACGGCGATGAACACGATCGCCTTCAGCGGGGACAGCACCAGGAACACCGCGGTCAGGTACGCGGCGGCCGGGAGGAGTTGCAGCGCGGCCTCCCGCCAGGGGCGCTTGAGCTCCCCCTGCCACAGGGCCTGGAGACCGGAGATCCGCAGCACGACCGCCTCGGCCAGCAGGAGCGGGAAGAACAGGAACGCCTGGTACTTGGTGATCCACCGGTACAGGCCCTGCTTGGCGCCCGCCTGCTCGCGGCTGAAGGCGATGGCGTGGATCTCGATGTCGGGATCCTCGTCCTCGTGGTTGGGGTTGGCGTGGTGGCGGGTGTGCTTGCCCACCCACCACTGGTAGCTGATCCCGGTCACGCCGCCGTGCAGCTGACCCACGAGGTCGTTGTAGCGGTGGGAGCGGAAGATCTGCCGGTGCCCGGCGTCGTGGCCGATGAACGCGAACTGGGTGAGGACGACCGCGAGGAGCACCGCGGTCAGCACCTGCCACCACGAGTCGCCCAGCAACACCATCATCGCCCCGGCCACCGCGAGCAGCAGGACGTTGACCGTCATCCGCGTCGCGTAGTACCCGCGCCGCCTGTCCAGCAGGCCGGCGTCCTTGATTTCTCGCGTCAAGCGGGCGAAGTCACTGCCTTGTCTCGCATCGGTGGGTTGTGCCGTGGCGGTGCGTGGAGTCATGAAGGTCTGCTTTCCGGATGAACGGATCCACCCGAGCTGTTTTCCCGGTCACCGCGGTGTCCGCGACCTGAGGAGCGGAAGGGGGACCGTGGGACGGGGGATCCGGCCGATCGGCCGGCACGACCCGCTGCGAGGAGCAGGGGGGCCGCGGAAGCGCGGCCCGTTGGACGCCCTGGAGGTTCTAGTGGTTCTGGTGGGCCGAGTGGCCGTGAAGCGCATTCGCCCGTCATCGAGTTGAACGCGGCCGATGACCGGCTTGTTCCCGTTTTCGCCCGCGTGTGCCGCACGGCACGTGCCCGCCCATCCACCGCAGACCTCCCGATCGCGCCTGGTGTGACCACAGGCCGCCGGGGTCCGGGGCGGCATTACCACTGCGACGGCGCCGTCGAATCCCGATGGGCGCCACCGCGGTGACCTCTACGGTCGCACCCACCGGACGTCCCCGCAACCCGACCGCAGCCCGGCGAGACCGGTTGAGGTATTCGGAGTACCCTGGGGTTGTCGCCCCGGCCCCCGGCGAAGCTGATCGGACCGGATGCGCTTCCACCGGGCGAGTCGGGATTTCCCGCACGCGACTCGACACCGCATCGGACACCGCACACCACCACGCGAAGGACGAACCGATGTCGACGACCGACGTGCTGATCGACCCCCTGGCACCCGACACCGCGAGGCGGGCCGAGCAGTCCTGCCCCGCATGCCCCCACCCGGCGGATACCCACGACTCGCTCGCACGGCGGTTCTGCGCCGCGACCCTGGCCGGCGAACTGCGCCGGGGCTGCCTGTGCCCCGGTGGGTCGAGCAGCGCGACCTACGGCAAGTCGGGCGCGGGGAACATCAGCGATCGGGCTTGACCCCGGGCCGCCTCACAAACCCGATCCGAACGGTTTTCAGGACTTCGAGACCTCTCCACGCCCCGCGTCGACGAACCGGGGGAAGTCGTCCCGCCGCGTTCGCCGGCGCGAAGCGGGTGCCGAAGGCGCGTCCGCAACGGTCCGCGGCGACGGCGCCCGGGGGGCCGGCGACTCGGCGCGCACCCGGGCGAGAGCCCCGGCGTCGATCATCCTTCGACGGCCACCGGGTCACGGCGGGTAAAGTGGGAAGATCGCATTTCCACGATGTGGAAAGTTCGGGTGGTTCGCCCGACCAGGTGACTGGGAGGTCTCCGGATGGCCGGGTACACCCCCAGTCGGTTGGCGCAGGTGAGCCGCTGGATCGCGGAGAAGGCCACCGAACTGGGCGTGCCCGTGTCGGTCGACGCCCTCTGTCACACGGCCGTGGTGCGGTTGGGCGTGAGCGGCGCCGTGCTCACCCTGGACACCTCCGGCTGGCCGGAGATCAGGTGCGCCACGGACGCGGTGGGTGAACGCCTGGTCGAGTCGCAGGTGACGGTGGGCGAAGGACCGGCCGTGGACGTCTGGCGCGGAGGCGGTCCGGTGCTCGTCGCCGATCTCGACGCCCCGTCCAGCCAGGCCCGGTGGCCGATGTTCGCACCGCTGGCGGTCGAGACCGGAGCGGCCGCGCTGTTCGCGCTGCCGCTGTGCGTCGGCGCGATCCGGGCCGGGGTGCTGTCGCTGCACCGGCTCGACGTGGGCCACCTCGACGCCGCGACGCTCACCGACTCGCTGGCGTTCGCGGAACTGGCCCTGCGGCTGCTGCTGGACGAGCAGGCCGGCCTGGACGCGGTGGGCGTCGTCGAGGACGGCCTGCCCCTGCACAGCCCCCACGTGCACCAGGCCACCGGGATGGTCGCGGCGCAGCTGGGCCTGGACATGGCCGACGCGTTCGCCCACCTGCGCGCACGGGCGTTCGCCGAACAGGTGCCGCTCAGCGGGCTGGCCGCCGACGTCGTGGGCCGCCGACGGCGATTCGACCGCGACGGGAGGCGACCGTGAACACGCACGGAACACGACCGCGCTCTGAGCACACCAGCGGAGGTGGCTGCGATGGACGGTGACCGTCTCGTTGAGACGTTCGTCGAGTTGGCCGACACCCTGGTCGACGACTTCGACGTCATCGACTTCCTGCACATGCTCGTGGACCGGTGCGTCGAACTCCTCGACGTCGACGCCGCGGGACTGCTGCTGGCCGACCAGCAGGGCAGGCTGCGGCTGATCGCGTCGTCCGACGAGCAGACCCGGTTGCTGGAGCTCTTCCAGCTCCAGAACGACGACGGGCCCTCCCTGGACGCGTTCGCCACCGGCACCAGGGTCGGCCACCCCGACCTGTCGGACGCGGGTGAGCGGTGGCCGAGGTTCACCGCGGCGGCCACCGAGGCGGGGTTCGCCGCCGTGGACGCGGTGCCCATGCGCCTGCGCAGCGAGGTGATCGGCGCGCTCAACCTCTTCCGCAACCGGTCCGGAGAGCTGGACGCCACCGCGCTGCGCACCGCCACCGCGCTGGTCGACGTCGCCACCATCGGCCTGCTGCAACAACGTTCGATCCACCACCACCAGGTGCTGACCGAACAGCTCCAAGCCGCGCTGACCAGCCGGGTGATCGTCGAACAGGCCAAGGGCCTGATCGCCGAACGCCTCGGGATCGACATGGACACCGCGTTCGCCGCGCTGCGCGGCTACGCACGCGGGCACAACCTCAAGCTGAGCCGCGTCGCCCACGACGTCATCACGGGCGACGTCGACACCTCGGAGTTCCTCGGCGCACCGGGCAGGACCAAGCCACTCCGGAGCTGACCGGCCGGTCAGCCGCTCAGCGGCCTCGTGCGGCGTCCGACCAGGTCTCGGAGTTCGGGGGTGGGCGCCAGTCCCAGGTCCCCGTGGAGGAGGCGGCTGAACCGGTCGAACGCGTGCACCGCCTCGGACCGGTTGCCCTCGGCCAGGTGGACGCGGATGAGGGCGGTCTGGGCGGTCTCCCGCAGCGGGTCGGCGCGGACGACCACGCCCGCCGCCGCCGTGGCGTCGCCGAAACGCCGTGCTTCGACCAGGCCGTCCACCACCGCCTCCAGCGCGTGGAGCCGGAGTTGGCGCCAGTCCTCGACCTCGAAGGCGAGCCAGTCGTCGTACCAGAGCGGCAGCAGTTCCGAGGACAGGGTGGAGACCGCCTCCACGCTCAGGTCCTCCGCGGCGTGCGGACCGGCTCCCAGCAGGCGGTGGGCGAGCGCCTGGGCGTCGCGCAGGTCGACCGGGACACCGGGCGCGAGCTCCAGGCTCGACGGCGTGACCAGCAGGGCGTCCCGGCAGGCGCGGTTCATGCGGATCAACGTCGACCTCAGGGCCGCGTAGGCGTGTCCCTCGGTCGCGTCCGCCCACAGGGAGCCCGCCACGAGCAGTCGCCCCACCGCCCGGGGACGCAGGGCCATGAACGCCAGCAGGCGCTCGGCCCCGCCGGAGACCGGGACGGTGCCGGCTCTCCCGGTGAGCCGGAACCCGTCGAGCAGCGCGACGCGCAAACCCCCTTGGTTCGCGGGGGGCGCCGATCGCGCTTCCGGCACCGCGAGCGGGGTCATGAGCCTGGTGTCGGCGTCGTGTCGAAGAGACCCGGACAAATGATCACGAGATGACCTTTCGGCTTCGCCTTGCACGTCGTCGTGCGCCGAATCCGCGCACTCACGACCGAATCGGAGCCGGCTGCGGTGGAACCGTCGACTGACGTCCTGCGAGTCACGCTACCAGCGCGAGCACGGCGAGCGGCCCGGGTCTTCAGGTCCCTTGCCACCGCTCGGGAACCGTCGTGCGCGAGCCCGGGTGCGCCACCGCTCAAACCACCCGTTCAGGGGTTCGCTCCCGGAGCCCGCCCGACACGCGGAGCGACCCGGTCCCTTCCAGGGCCGGGTCGTCGTCGGTCCGCCGTGTCCGCGGGTCATCTCGGCGCTCGCCCGAGTGCTACGACTCGCAGCTGCTGCGGAGGTCCGGCGGCACGCCGACAGGACCGCAGGAATCGGTGTTGTCGCCACCGTTGAGGGTGTCCTGGGCGACGTCGGTGCCGGGGCCGCTGAGCGTGTCGTCGCCCGCGGAGCCGTTCAACGTGTCCGTGCCGAGGTCGCCGTTGAGGAAGTCGTTGCCCACCTGGCCGGTGAGCGTGTCGTCGCCGGCGCCGCCGTGGATCGTGTCGATGTAGGCGGTGCCGGTGACGGTGTCGTTGCCATCGCCACCGTAGATGGTCTTGCCGGGATTGGCGCTGGTGCAGTCGATCGTGTCGTTCCCACCGGAACCGAACACCGTGGTGTCGTTCTGCGTCACGTTGGGACCGATGGTGCACGGGACCGCCGCCGAGGCGACACCGGCCCCCGTGAAACCGCCCAGTACCAGGGCGCCTGCCGCCAGGATCGGGTAGAGCTGTCGAGTTCGCACTTCGTCCTCCGTCTCATCTCCGGGAATTCGGATGACCACAGCGTGTTCCAGGGGGCGTTACCGGCGCGTGACGCGGCCGTTCGACGACCCCCGCGCCGACGACGTCTCCGGGCCGCTGCGCGCCGCCGACCTGCACGACCCGGCGGGCTGGTCCCGCTTCGACACGGGGTCGCCGGACGCGGCGGCGCGGCACTTCCGCACGGCGCTGATCATCGCGGCACGGGGTGAGCACACGTCGCCGGCGTCCAACGTCTACTACCGGCTGGGACGGTTGTCGTTGCGACACATCCGCACCGCCGCCCACGGTGGCGCGTCGAACGCGCTGCCGGTGATCACCACCCCGATCGAGATGATCGGCCCCGCCACCGTCACCAACGCCTCGCTGCTGCGCCTGGGGCTGTTCCGGATCGCCGAGGTCGGCCCGACCGGCAGCCTCACCCTCACCACCGGCGTCGCGTTCACCCGAGGCAACGTCCTCGGCCACGGCGGCGGCATCCTCAACCGCGGCGCGGTCACCCTCACCGGCAGCACCTTGACCGGCAACACCGCCAACAACTGCGTCGGCAGCACCCCCGCCGTCCCCAACTGCACCGGCTGACCGCTCTCCGGCGACGCGCACCGGTTCTCCCCGAGCCGCACCGGACACCGGACCTGGACGACACGACCCCGGCGGGGGTCGTGTCGTCCAGGTCCGTCGCCTATCCCTGCTCGGGCAGCTCGGGCACCACCCTCAGGGCGCGGTTGCTGCGCGGTTCGGTGCGCGTCTTGGCCTCGTCGACCTGGCGGACCAGGTCGTCGCGGACCTCGCCCAGCGCCGCTGACAGATCGCGCCGCGAGGACGTGGCGACGAGGTGCAGGCGGGGGTGCCGGTTGATCCAGCACTCCAGGGTGACCCGTTGCTCGACGCCCTCGCGGTCCTTCAGGCTGATCTCCAGGTCGATCTGGTCGGCTCGGAACGACCGCAACCGCGTGCCGAGGGCGTCCAGGTGTTCCACGACCCAGTGGCGTTCCGATACGTGGAACCCGGTCGCGAGCCGAAGCCGCTGGGCGATGACCGTTTCACCTTCGGTGGTGTCGCGCATGAGCTTTCCGTCCTTCGTGGTCGGTGTCGGTGTCGGCTCGCGTCAACTGGCAGGAGCACGGTGTGGCGAACACCCGGTGGAACACCGCCGCGTCCGCGTTGCCCTCCCCGGCCGTGCGGTCGGGCTCACACGCGGGCATGCGGGTACTCCGGTGAACGGTGCTGGAACGAGAGGATGCCGGGGTTCAGGATGGTCCCCTCGCGGATCTCGACCGCGCGCCGGACGACCTCGCTGGAGTCCCAGGCCCCGGTGAGGACGGGGCGCAGGTGCGGGAGCAGCGCTTCGCTGATCTCCCAGGTCGCCGAGTTCCACAGGTAGGACGGGCTGTGGTCCACGCCGTAGTAGCGCACGTGGTCGCCCACCTCGAAGTCCGGCTGCGCGAACGAGGTGGGGCGCGCCCACTCGAAGCCCATGCCCGCGTCGCAGGAGACGTCGACGATCAGGGTTCCCGGGGCCAGGGCGGGCAGGTCGTCGTCGACGAGGAACACCAGCGGCGCGTCGGGGTCTTGGAGGACGCAGTTGACGATGATGTCGTGCTCCGCGAGGAACCCCGCCAGCGGGACGCGGCCGGAGTCCGCGGAGACCTGGCTGCGCCGCGGATCGGCGTCGTCGTGCCCGAAGTGGACGATCCGCGCGGAGTGGATCGGCGAGCCGACCTCGGCGACCGCGCGGTTGGTGAGGACGTCGACGTCGTGCACGCCGTGCGCGTTGAGGGCGGTCACGGCGCCCCGTGCGGTCGCGCCGAAGCCGATCACGGCGGCGCGCAGCCGACGGCCGTAGTCGCCGGTCGAACCGATCCGCTGCAAGGCGTGCAGCACCGAGCAGTAGCCGGCGAGCTCGTTGTTCTTGTGGAAGACGTGCAGGCCGAACGAGCCGTCGGGCTTCCAGTGGTTCATCGCCTCGAAGGCGATGAGGGTCAGCCGCCGTTCAACGGCGAGCTGGGTGAGCTCCTCGTCCTGGACGCAGTGCGGCCAGCCCCACAGCACCTGTCCTTCCCGCAGCTCCGCGACGTCCTCGGCGAGCGGCTTGGGCAGCAGGACGACGTCGCACCGGGCGATGAGCTGCTCGCGCGGGAGCAACCCCGCCACGGATGCCGCGAGTTGCTCGTCGGAGACGCCGAAGCGCTCTCCGTAGCCGTGTTCGAGGTAGATGCGATCACGGAGGTCCGCGTCGATCCGGTCCAGGTGCAGCGGGTGCAGGGGGAGCCGGAGTTCGTTCTCCTTGCGGGAAGTCGCGATGACCCCGAGGCTGAGCTGGTCCACGTGTGTCCTGTTCGTCGGTGTGGCGACCGCGCTCGCGGGGTGCGGGTCGGCGCTGCCGCCGGACGGGACGGCGGTGCGACGGGAGATGTCAGTCGTGGCCGGAGCCGGGTGGCCGGAGCGCGGTGGGCGCCGCCAGGTCCGGCACCCGGTCCATGTCGGGGCTGAGCCAGCGGGTCACCTCGGCGTGCCCGTGAACGTCCACCGCGGCCTGCGCGTCGTCGACCGCCCAGGGCCGCAAGGCCGGTCGCTCGGTGGTCAACGCCAGGGTCGAGCACGTCGACGTGCTCATGTCGGCACTCCAGTCCTCCGGCCGCGCCATCCGACCGGGTGACATGTGATCACATCACCCGAGACGGAACGCCGGGCCGTTTTGGTGGGTCGACGGTTTTTCGGAGAAACGCCACCCCCACTTCGAGGCTACACGCACCGCACGCCCGTTCGGATCAAATCCCGGGTTGAATCCGCAATCCGCTTCCCGGGGGTCGGCTGTGAATTGTGGCGCCCGGCATCCCGGGGGTACCCTGCGGTTTACCGGCTCAACCGCGAACGGCGGCAGCAGGAGAACTGTTTCGACCGCATTCCGGTTGATCATGACCTCATTGCTGTAGGATCGAGTTGTCGAGAACATCCCGCACCTGGGCGGTCAAGCCCACGTCGTACTCGGCGAAATGTGGAACCGGCCTCGTTCCACGGCCGGAGACGGGAGTTCCGACATGACGTCGGCGCCCCACTTCCCCGCGGTCCCACCGGCCGCGGCGGTCATCGAACGACCTCCCCGGCGACTGCGGTTGCGGCCGAAGGCGACCACCGCGGGGCACGTCCACGGCACCTGGTGGCCGCGCTCCCGGAACCTCGTCGCCGAACTCCCCGCGTTGCTCGCGGCACCGGCGGTTCGGCTGCGCGACGTCCTGCGGGTGAGCTACGACCTCTCCGAGTGGAACCCCGCACCGCGTCGCGTCGACACCGACAGCCGCCAGGTCCGGCTCGACGGGTTCACCTCGCGGCCCGCGCACACCGCGGACCTGGTCGCGGCGGACAGGCACCGCCTCACGCTGCTCGTCGTGCCGTCGAACACCGACCCTGCCACCGCGCTCGGCACCACCGTGTCGACACGACGCACGACCGACCCGACCCACATCACCCCCGCCGGCCGGGCAGCAGACGGCGGCCGGGTTCCGGAGCAGACGAGCAGGAGCACCTCATGACGACATCGCCCTACCTGTCCTCGTACGAGCGCAGGGTCGAACTGGTCCGGGAAACGCTGTCGGCGCACTCCGAGATCAGCCTGGAGGAAGCCCGGGCTCTCGCCGTGCACGTCCTGGGCGCGCTGGACCACATCCCGGAGAAGGTTCGCTGATCGTCGACCGGGTGCGCTCGGACTGCCCGAGCGCACCCGCTGTCGAAGGGCGTGCACGAGCACCCGGCGATCCCGTCCCGCGCACGCGGCGCGGTCCTCACCGGCGCCGCTGTCGACGTTTCCCGTGCCCAACCCCACCCCCACCCGAAGGGTATTTCGTGCTTCGCACGTACGGTTTCCTGAGCACGTACCCGCCCACGCAGTGCGGCCTGGCGACGTTCGCCGCCGCCTTGCTGCACCACCTGACCGCGGTGACGCCGGGCAGCGAGGGCCGGGTGGTCCGCGTCCTCGCGGAGCCGGACCGCGAACCCGCCGTCGCGGAAGGGGCGGCGGTGGTGCACCGGATGGCTCCCGGCGCGGTCGAGGCCGCGGCCGAGGTGCTCAACGACTGCGACGTGGTCGTGGTCCAGCACGAGTACGGGATCTACGCCGGCCGCGACGGCGAGGACGTGCTCGGCGTGCTCGCCCGGCTGAGGGTGCCGGTGATCGTCGTGCTGCACACCGTGCTCACCGAGCCCACACCCGGCCAGCGGCAGGTGCTCGACGAGGTAGTCGGGCACGCCGACACCGTGGTGACCATGTCCGAGGCCGCGCGCCGCCGACTCGTGGACGGCTACACCGTCGAGCGACCCGGTGAGGTGGCCGTGATCCCGCACGGCGCGCTCCCCGTCGAGCCGCCCGCCCGCGAACCGTCCACCGACAGGCCGCTGATCCTGACCTGGGGCCTGCTGGGGCGCGGCAAGGGCATCGAGTGGGCCATCTCGGCGCTGGGCGCGCTGCGCGACCTGAAGCCGCGTTACCTGGTGGCCGGCCAGACCCACCCCAAGGTGCTGGCGCACGAGGGCGAGGACTACCGCAGGAACCTGCGCAACCGCGCCATCGCGTGCGGGGTCGCGGACCTGATCGAGTTCGACCCGACCTACCTGGAGGTGGACGCGCTGGCGGAGCTGGTCGGCCGCGCCGATGTCGTCCTGCTCCCCTACGACTCGTCCGAGCAGGTCACCTCCGGCGTCCTCGTCGAAGCGCTGGCCGCTCGCAGACCGGTGGTCGCGACCGGGTTCCCGCACGCCGTCGAGATGCTGGCGGACGGGGCCGGGCTGCTGGTGCCCCACCGGGACCCGGCCGCCATCGGCGCGGCGCTGCGGCGGGTGCTGACCGAACCGGGACTCGCGGCCGGGATGAGCACCCGTTCGGCCGGCCTCGCCCCGGCGCTGAGCTGGACCGCGGTCGCGAACCGGTACCGGGACCTGGTGGAAGACCTGCTCGCCGCCCGCGTCGTCGTGACCACGTGACCGACCCGAGCTTCGCCCACCTGGTCCGGCTCAGCGACGACACGGGCTTGTACGAGCACGCCGACGGGCCGCTGCCGCGCAGGGAGCACGGCTACTGCCTCGACGACGTCGCCCGCGGCCTGGTCGTCCTGTGCCGCGAGCCGGAGCTGCCCGCCGACCTGGTCGTCCTCGTGGAGCGGTACCTCGCCTTCACCGCGCACGCGCAGACCGCCGACGGGCGCTTCCACAACCGGCTCGGCCCCGACCGCGGGTGGCGGGACGAGCCGGGATTGGGCGACTGGTGGGGACGCGCGCTGTGGGGGCTGGGCACCGCGGCCGCCCGGTGCCCGGTGCCCTGGATCCGCACGGCCGCCCTGACCCGCTTCGAGGCGAGCGCCCACCACCGGCCGCCGTCGGTGCGCTCGACGGCCTTCGCCGCGCTCGGCGCCGCCGAGGTGCTCGGCGCCCACCCCGACCACCCCCTCGCGGCCAAGCTGCTCGGCGACATCGCCTCGTACGTCGGCGAACCCGGCGACGCGCCGGACTGGCCGTGGCCCGAGCACCGGCTCTTCTACGCCAACGCCGTGCTGCCCGAGGCCCTGATCGCCGCGGGCCACCTCCTCGGGGACGGCACGGTCCGCGACCACGGACTGCGGCTGCTGGACTGGCTGCTGACCGTCGAGTCACGCGACGGCCGCATCTCCCCGACCCCGACCGGCGGTTGGCGCACCGGCGAACCCCGCCCGGCGTTCGACCAGCAACCCATCGAGGTCGCGGCGCTCGCCGACGCCTGCGCACGCGCCCACCGGGTGACCGGTGACCGGGCGTGGCTCACGGGCGTTCGCCGCGCGGTCGCCTGGTTCGACGGCGACAACGACGTCCACGTGCCCCTGCACGACCCGGAAACCGGCGGCGGCCACGACGCGCTGGTGCCCGGCGGTCGCAACCGCAACCAGGGCGCCGAGTCGACCCTGGCGCTGATCTCCACGGTGCAACACGGCCGCACCCTGCTGGGGAGCGCCGCGTGAACGCCATCGTCACCCGCACCCCGCTGCGGCTGCGCCCGGACCCCCGTCGGGTCATCACCAAGCTGTTCGTCCCGGGCGAGGAACGGCCCGAGCACGAGTCGCGGTCCGCGGCCGTGATCCGGCGGGTGATGGCGCTCGACGAGGGGACCGCGTGCGCGGCACTGACCCGCACGCTCCGCCTGTTCGAGGGTCGGCACCGCGACGTCCGGGCGACCTTCGCCGACCACTTCGCCAGCGTCAGCCACCGCCTCCCGGCCGGCGTCGAGCTGTCCGAGTCCCGCCGGCTGCTCATCGGCGCGTACTTCACGCACGAGTACGCCGTCGAGGGCGCCGCGCTGTGCAACCCGTCCATGGTCGCGCACCCGGACCAGGGCGGGTTGGCGCCGGGGCACTTGAGATTCGTGCTGAGCGTCCGCGGGATCGGCGAGGGCCACCTGTCGTCGATCGGTTTCCGGACCGGTGTGATCGGCCCCGGGGGCGCGCTCACCGTCGAGCCGCTCCCGGACGTCACCACCACGGGGCTGCTCAGGGACTCGGTGTACGGGAAAACCCCCTTCCTGGCCAAGCTCGCCGAGCTCGGCCACGACGACGAGGTCTCCGCCGTGCTGAACCGGTGGCTGCCCGCGCGGTTCACCGACGTCGAACTGGACCGGGTGCTGGCCGACCTCCACCCGCGGTTGGTCGCCCGCCAGGAGGCGCACCGGACCGTCGAGCTGATCCGGTGGATCGCCGCGTGCAACTACACCTCGGAGTTCCCCGGCGACACCGAAGTCGGCGGCCGGGTGCTCTGGCCGACCGGCCCGTCCGAGCGCCAGGGGATGGAGGACGCCAGGTTCGTGCGCTTCACCGACGAGGACGGTGGCCAGACCTACTACGCCACCTACACGGCGTTCGACGGTGTCGACGTCGCACCGCAGCTGTTGCAGACCGACGACTTCCGCACCTTCCGGGTCACGCAGATGACCGGCTCGGCGGCGCGCAACAAGGGCGTGGCGCTGTTCCCCAGGAAGATCGGGGGCCGGTTCGCGGCGCTGTCGCGCGGCGACGGGGAGAGCACGGCCGTGGTGACCACCGACCGCATCGGCGACTGGAACGAGCCGCGGCCCGTGGAGGCGCCCGGCAAGGACTGGGACCTCGTCCAGGTCGGCAACTGCGGCTCGCCCGTCGAGACCCCCGAGGGCTGGCTCGTGCTGACCCACGGGGTCGGTCCGATGCGGGTCTACTCGATGGGCGCGATGCTGCTCGACCTGGACCACCCGGAACGGGTGTTGGCGACCCTGCCCGAACCGCTGCTGCTGCCCGCCGACGACGAACGCGACGGCTACGTGCCCAACGTCGTCTACTCCTGCGGCGGCCTGCTGCACGGCGACACGCTGGTGATCCCCTACGGCGCGAGCGACTCGACCATCGGGCTGGCGACCACGTCCCTGTCCGACCTGGTGGCCGCCTTGACCGGACGTCGGGCCGAGTCCCGCTGACGAGTCCACGACGGACCCACCGCTTCCAGCGGCCGGTCGGCGCCCGAGACCTCACCCCTGATCGGGCAGGTCACCTGCCCCCGCACCCCGCCACCGGTCCCGGGCCGCAACCGCCCGGCGTCGTAGGCGACCGTACAATTCGGACCGTGATCCGGACGGGCGAGCGGGGGGCGCGGTGAGCGGTGCCAGGGTGTTGGTGGCGGGGGCGAGCATCGCGGGGCCGGCACTGGCCCATTGGTTGCGGCGGCGGGGAGCCGAGGTGACCGTGGTGGAGCGGGCTCCGGGGTTGCGCCCCGGCGGTCAGGCGGTGGACGCGCGCGGGGTGGCCAAGGAGGTCATCCGGCGGATGGGGCTGGACGCGGCGGTGCGCGCGGCCTGCACCGACACCGTCGGCGCGCACACGGTGGACGTCGACGGGAACGTGCTGGAGACCTACCGCGCTGACGACGACGGCGGCGACGGGCCCATCGCGGACGTCGAGATCCTGCGCGGGGACCTGTCCCGAGTGCTCTACGACGACACCCGCGACGGTGTCGAGTACGTCTTCGGCGACCGGATCGCCGAGCTCGCCCAGGACGCGGACGGGGTCGACGCAACCTTCGCGAGCGGCGAGCGGCGGCGCTTCGACCTGGTGGTCGGGGCAGACGGGTTGCACTCGGCGTTGCGCGCGATGGTCTTCGGACCGCGCGAGCGGTTCCTCCGCCACCTCGGGCTCGTGCTGGCCTTCTGCACCGTGCCCAACGAGTTCGGGATCGACGGCTGGATGATCGACTACCAGGACCGGGCGTCCGGGCGCTCCGCCGGCCTTCGACCGCTCAAGGACGCCACCCGGGCGATGGCGGTGTTCTCCTTCCCCGCAGCCGACTTCGACGTCGACCACCGCGACGTCGAGGGGCAGAAGCGCCTGCTGCGCGAGCAGGTGGCCGGGCTGGGTTGGTTGGCGCCGCGCATCCTCACCCACGTCGACGACAGCCCGGACTTCTACCTCGACCAGGTCGCCCAGGTCGTGATGGACCGCTGGTCGGACGGACGGGTAGGGCTGATCGGGGACGCGGCATTCAGCCCGTCGCCGATGTCCGGCGGGGGCACCGGGCTGGCCCTGGTCGGCGCCTACCTGCTGGCCGGGGAGCTGGCCGCCGCCGGGTGGGACCCCGAAGCCGGGTTCGCGGGCTACGAGGCTCGGATGCGCTCGTTCGTCGAGGCCAACCAGGAGATCGGCCGGATGCACGTGGACAGCCTCGCCGCCGGGCCGGACGCGGAGCCGAGCCCGGAGCCCGACGTGGAGGCGCTGACCGCGCTGGTCGAGCGCGCGATCAACGGTGTCGCACTGCCCGACTACGCAGGGGTGCCGGACTCGGGGGCGACAGCCGCACCGCCGATCAGTTCGCCGGTCAGGCCGTAGGCCACCGCTCCAGCGCAGTGTCGAGGTCGCCCGCGACCGCGCGAAGCCCGAGCGGCCCGGCAACCGCGAACGAAACGTCCGCACATCGGCATGTGCGGACGTTTCGTCGCGGGGGCCGAGGTTCCCGGCTGTTGACGTCCGCTAGTCGCGGACGGTCTTGTAGCGCAGCAGGACCGCACCCGATTTGAAGGTGCGGTTCTCCACCAGTTCCAGCTGCGACCACCTGGTCAGTGACGGGAAGAACGGCGTGCCGCCACCGATCACGACCGGCGTGACCAGCACGTGGAACTCGTCCACGAGTCCGGCTCGGACCAGGGGCGCGGCGAGGGTGGCGCCGCCCACCTCCATCAGGCCGTCGGTCTCGGCCTTGAGCTTCCTGGCGGTCTCGACCACGTCACCCCGTTCCAACCTGGAGTTCCACTCGACCGATTCCAGGGTCCGGGAGAAGACCACCTTCGGCATCTCGAGCCAGAGCCGGGCGTACTCGGCCTCCACCGGGGGCACGTCGGGCGCCTGGCCGGCGGTCGGCCAGTGGGCCGCCATCAGCTCGTACAGCTTGCGCCCGTACAGCGACAGGGCGACCTGCCCGGTCCGGTCGTTCCAGTACCGGTGCAACTCGTCGTCCGGCACGCCCCAGCCGAGGTCGCCGTTCGCGTCGGCGGTGTAGCCGTCCACCGAGACGTTCATGCCGTAGGTCAACGTTCCCATGGCGGTACAGCCTGCCGGAACGCCGATGGCTCATCACGCCGCCACGCCGATCCTCAGCCGGCCACCACGTGCGCGCGGAACGCCCAGGTGACGATCCCGACGCGGTTGCGCGCGCCGACCTTGCCCTGCACCGATGCCAGGTGCGCCTTCACCGACGACACCGAGACCCCCATCGCGGCGGCGATCTCGTTGTTGCCCAGCCCCCGCGCGACGTGGCGCACGACCTCCAGCTCCCGCGGGGTCAGCACGTCGGCGTCGGTGCCCGGGACCGGCGGCACCGACCGCCGGAGCACCCGCGACACGACCCGCGGTGACACGAGGACCTCACCCCGCGCCGCCGACCTGACCGCCTCGACCAGCAGACCGGGACTCGCGTCCTTGGTGAGGAACCCGCACGCGCCCAGGTCCAGCGCCCTGTCCAGCACCTCGTCGTCGTCGAACGTCGTCACCACCACGACATGGGTGTGCGGCGCGAGCCGCCGAGTGACCTCCAGGCCGTCCAGCCCCGGCATCCGCACGTCGACCAGGCAGACCCGCGGCAGCAACTCACGAGCGCGCTGCACCGCGCCGAGCCCGTCCGCGACGTCGGCGACCACGGTCACGTCGGGTTGCGCCTCCAGGATGAGGCGGAAGCCGGCGCGGACCATGGCCTGGTCCTCGGCGATGAGCACGGAGATCACGCGCGCGCCTCCAGCGGCAGCTCGGCCGTGACCAGCCAGCCCTCCCCCGTGGCCCCCGCGAAGAACCGCCCACCCAACTCGCGCACCCGTTCCTCCATCCCGACCAGCCCGAACCCGCCCGAGTGCCCGGGCCTGCCCGTCCCGTTGTCCACAACGGACAACAGCACCGCCGACCCGGAGAGCCGCACGTCCACCTCCACGCCCGTCGCGTCCGGGGCGTGCTTGCGCGTGTTGGTCAACGCCTCCTGCACGATGCGCAACACCGACCGCCCGAGCTCGGGCCGCACCACCGCGGCCAGCTCGATGGTGGTCCGCACCGGCAGCTCCGACGACTCGACGAGCCGGTGCAGGTCGGCGGTGAGATCACTGGTCGCGGCGGGGACACCGTCGTCCCGCAGCGTCCTGACCATCGCGCGCATGGCCTCCATCGCGTCGACGCCCCCGTCGATGACGCCCGGCAGCATCCCGCACGCGGCAGCCTCGTCGCGCTCCGCCACCAGCAGCGCCGCCCGCGCCCGCACCAGCATTCCCGTGACGTGGTGCGCCACCACGTCGTGGAGTTCCCTGGCCATGTCGAGCCGCTCATCGCGCCGGGCCCGGTCCTCCGCCGCCGCGGCGAGCAGCACCCGCGACCGTTCGCGCATCCGGAGCAACACCCCGGTGAAAACCGCGACCACGCCCAACGCCAGGACCAGGCCGACCGCTCCCGCGCGCGACACCGGTCCGTGTTCCCGGACCCAAGCCGCGTGCGCACCGACGAACACCACGGCGACGACGGACGACGATGCGACGAGCACCGGCGCCCTCCACCCCGACGCCACCAGCAATGCCATCCCCGCGACCACCTCGGCCGCGGTCAGCACGGGATGGCCGAACGGACTCGCACCGACACCGGGCCCGTCCAGCAGCACCGCCCGATCGAAGCCGCCGAGCAGCCCGGTCCTGAGGAAGACGCCGGCGCACACCACGACCGTCACGACGACCAGCGTCCGTGTCCGTGCCCACCACGGGCCGCGAGGTTTCCCCACGACGGGATCGTACGCACGCGGAAGAACGGCATGCCTCGACCTTCCCGCCGAGGCGACCGGCCATCAGGTCGGACGACCAAGACTCCTGTGCCGCTCGAAAAGTCATCGCTGCCGGTCAAGCGGCATGTCCGTGCTCGTTGACGATCCAGCCGCAGTCGACGGGACTCCCCGTGGTTCGGCGGAGTGCGGGAACCGGCACTGGTGATCACTCTCAGTCGTCAGTACCGTGCGGTGAGTGGCTAACGCGGCGAGTTCCCCGGGTCCTGTCGAACAGCCGGCGCACACCGATCCGCGCCTCGCCCTGATGGACCACGCGCTGGGCTACCTGTTCCCGGCCGCCTTGCGCGCCGTCGCGGCGTTGGGCGTGGCCGACCACCTCACCGGTGGGGCGCGGCCGATCGCCGAACTGGCCGAGTCGGTCGGCGCCGATCCGCTCAACCTCCGCCGGGTGCTGCGGCTGCTGGCCACCCAGGGGATCTTCGTCGAGGACGACGGCGGTCGGTTCGCGCTCACCCCTTCGGCGGAGCTGCTGCGCACCGACGTGCCGTCGTCGTTCGCCCCAGCGGTCCTGATGATCACCGACAGGTCGTTCTGGCTGCCCGCCGGCGAGCTGGAGGAGGCCGTGCGCACCGGCGCCCCGGCGTTCGAGCGGCTGTTCGGGATGCCCTTCTTCGACCACTTCGCCCGCGACGCCGAGACCGCGGCGGTCTTCCACGCCGGCATGGCGTCGACGTCAGACCCGGAGAACCCCGTCATCGCGCGGTCCTATGACTTCCCGCCGGGCGCCGTGGTCGTGGACCACGGCGGCGGTCACGGTGGCCTGCTGCTGGCCGTGCTGCGCGAACAGCCCGAAGTGCGCGGGGTGCTCTTCGACCAGCCGCACGTGCTCCAAGGGCACCACCTCGGCGAACTCGGCGCGGACCACCGCTGGAGCCTCGTCGCCGGCGACTTCTTCGCCGAGGCGCCGCCCGGTGACGTCTACCTGATCAAGCGCGTCCTGCACGACTGGGACGACGAGCACTGCGTGCGCATCCTCCGGCACTGCCGGCGGGCCGCCTCCGACCGCGGCCGGGTCCTGGTGGTCGACGCGGTGGTCCCGCTCGGCAACGACCCCGACCCGGGCAAGGTCTTCGACCTGCTCATGATGAGCTCGTTCTCCGGGCGGGAGCGCACCCGGGCCGAGTTCGAGTCCCTGTTCGCCGAGGCCGGCCTCCGGCTGACCCGGGTGATCCCGACCGACACCCGGTTGTCGATCATCGAGGGCGTCGCAGCCGGATGAGCGGCCCGTGCGGCAGACCCGCCTGACCACCCCGACCACCCGCCAGGGCCGGGAGCGGCCGGCCGGTCGAGCCGGCCGGCTCAGCCGCTCGCCGTCGGGGCCCACACCACGTCCACCCAGTAGTGGGCGTCCTCCGCGCTCCGGTCGGGGAACCCGGCGCCGTAGCGGTACAGGCCGTTGGGGCCGTCGACGCCGCTCGGCGGCGCGGTGAGCGGTTCGAGGTGGGTCCGCCGGCGGCTGAAGTGGCTGAAGTACTCGACGTCGGTGGAGTAGCGGCCGGTCGGGGTCAGGTAGGACACGACGTAGGTGGTGTTCGCCGCGACCGCGACCGGGGTCGCGAACAGCAGGGTCTGCCAACCGCTCGCGGTCTCGTTGGCGAACGTGCCGGTGGCCAGGCGCTGACCGGTCGGGGTCCACAGGCTGCCGGTGTGCTTGCCGGTGTTGCCGGAGCTCTTGTAGAACCGCACGCCGCGCACGTAGCCGCTCCGGTCGGCACGCCACTTGACGCCCAGCTCCAGCGCGGTGCCGTCGGAGAGTTCGAGTTCCGCGGGCCGGTCGTCGTTGGTCCACATGCCGCACGGGCAGGTCCGCGCCGACGTGGCGGGCGTGGCCGTGACGGGCGCGGAGAGGTTGAGCGAGTCGTCGACCGCGCGCACGCGCAGGCTCGCCGGGCCGGACCGGGCGGGGGTGTAGGTGTAGCTCCACGTGCCGCGCCCCGGCTGCCACACCGCCGGGTGCCAGGCCTCGCCGTCGGTGGAGACCTCGACGCCCGCGACCTGGCCGGCCGCGTCGGCGACCGTGCCGGAGAAGGTGTGGGCGGCGCCGACGGTGGAGAGGGCGGGCACGGTGGTGAGCGCCACGGCGGGCGGCGCGGTGTCGGTGCTCGCGGTGGCCGCCCTGAGGGTGGGCTGGAGCGTCGCGGGCTGCGCGCCCATGTCCGCCAGGAAGTTGACGGTGGCCTGCTGCATCCGCACGTCCGACGTCGGCGTGTTGGTCAGGAAGGCGTGCTCGTCGTCCACGCCCCACGCCCACTGGACCGTGCCCGCGCCGAACACCAGCGAGCCGCCGGGGTGCCGGTAGTAGGTGATCGAGTGGGTCGCCGTCCCCGAGGCGTAGAGGTCACCGTGGTTCTTCAGGAGGTACGCGCCGTCCAGGGCCACGGTCGTCGACGACATCTTCGCCACGCCGGCGGGCTGGAAGCCGTTGTCCGGCACCGCGTTCCACTCGTAGCCGAGGGTGCCGGGCCGGAAGGCGTAGGTGCTGCCGGCCGCCATGCCCTGGAGGTCGGTGTGCCGCCACAGCCGCATCCTGCCGTGCGCTGCGGGCACCTGGAGTCGGTCGTCGCGGCGGCCGTTGACCATGAAGATGTTGCCCAGCAGGGCGTTCTCGGGTCGTCCGCCGTCCTGGGGCGGGCTGTGGCGCGGGTCGCGCCAGGTGCCGGTCCAGTCGTCCAGGCCGTCGCTCTGCGTGCCCTTGGTCTCCTTGTAGGAGGCCAGGGTGCGCCAGTCGGTGCGCGAGGGGTCGATGGACTCCTCCCACCGGGTCTTCCAGAAGACCTCGTTGCCGGTCAGGAACGCCAGGTGCACACCCGCGTCCCGGGCCGCCTCCACGTTCGCGCGCTGCTCCTCCGACCAGTACTCGTCGTGACCGACCGCCATGAACACCCGGTGGTTCCTGATCAGGTGACCGCGACGGGCCGAGTCCACGTCGGTGGTGTAGCTCAGGTCGTAGCCGTTGCGCTCCAGGAACCGCAGCATCGGGTACTCGGCGTTGAAGATGAAGTTCTCCTCGCCGTCGCCGCCGGTGTAGGGCCGGTTGTAGCTCACCTCGTACGCCTGCCCGCCCTGACCCGGGCCGTCGCCGAAGTACAGGCTGTTGCCGCCGTAGCGGTTGTACGCCACCCACGTCGAGTCGGAGGTCTGGAACAGGACCTTCGACGTGCTGCTGTCGTCGCGCACCACGAACACGACCTCGTTCTCCGCGCCGGTGTCGTCGCGCCGCAGCCGCGCGTAGTAGATGCCCGACACCGCGTCGAGCGGCACGGTCCAGCCGACCGACACCGCCCAGTTGCCGCAGTCGATCAGCGCGCTGCCGTCCGTGCCGCGCAGGCACGCCGGCTGGGTCGAGCCGCCGCTGCGCGAGGTCGAGCCGATCAGCCGCGCCCCCGCGCCCCCGTACCAACCGAGCCGGTGGACGTCCACGCGGTAGGCCGTCGCGCCGGTCTTCACCTTGAAGTCGACCCGGCTGCCGGGGGTCGCGCTGATGTCCGTGGTGAAGCCGACGATGGACGGGTCGCGGTAGTCCACCTGCCAGTCGGCCGCACCGGCCTTGGTGTTCTCGCACGCCACCTCGTTGACCACCGGCGCGTCGCACACCGCCGCCGCGGCGGGCCGCGCGTGCACGGGCTCCGGCCGGACGTCGCCGACCGCCACGACGGACGCCGCCGTCAGGACGAGCACCACGAGGGCGCGCATCGGCAACACCCGGGACCCGAGCGGTCTCCCCTGTTGCGCCGACACGATTCCCCCTCGAAGAAGAAAATCCCCCGAAATACCGACAGATGCGTTGCACGCACTGCACCGAACGACACCTGAATCGATGCCGCCGACCGGAAAATTATGCCGGAGAAATCTATCAGAACAGCTCTGACCTGCGACAACACTCTCACTCGTTCGGCCGCCTCCGCCATCACGCAATGACCGCACACCGGCATTGACAACCGGCCTCACGGGCGCAGCCGGACAGCCCTGGCCATTTCGGGATTCGGCTGCCCGGAATAGGCCTTCCGGCCGATCCGCGTCCGTTCCGCCCGGCTACCCGACCCTTCACACGCGGAATCGCCCCTCGCCCCGGCGCCTCGTCCACGCGGGGGTGAGCAGGTCGGACCTGGAGCAGCAGCCGCCGCGGTGTCGTGTTGCGCGAGCTGCGCGCGAGCCGCACCGTGCCCCCGGGGGGGGCGGAGCAGGGTCCACTTGGCCGAGCTGGATGCCGTGCTCAGGGCTTCGGCGATCTCCCGTGGCGGTACGGACCGCCGGGACGCGGGCGGCCCATCGCGCCGCCACTCCGGCCCGACATGTCACGCCCCGAACCTGTCGGCGTTGCCGCCTGGTCGGGGCTACCGTGGGTGCCACGTCGCCGGCCGAGAACCGCACCGTGCGGCAGGCCGGAGGGCGGGACGGCGACTCCGGGGAAATCCAGAGGCGGAGTTGGTGCACCATGGAACAACGCAGGTCGATCGCGACGCACTGGGGCAGTTTCGTCGCCGTGGTCGATTCCGGCCGATTAGTGCGGATCGAGCCGCGGCGCGACGACCCCGCTCCCTCGCCCATCGGTCCCGGGATGGTGACCGCCGCCGACGACAGCGCCCGGGTCTTGCGCCCCGCGGTGCGCAGGGGCTGGCTGAACGGCGAGCCTCGCGCTCACGGCGCGGCCAGGGGCGCGGACGCCTTCGTGGAGGTGAGCTGGGACCAGGCGCTCACGCTGGTGAGCGATGAACTCCGTCGAGTTCGTTCACGGCACGGGGACAGCGCGGTGTTCGGCGGGTCCTACGGTTGGGCGAGCGCGGGCAGGTTCCACAACGCGCAGGGACAGCTCCACCGGTTCCTGGCGCTGGACGGCGGGTACACCGACTCCCGCAACACCTACAGCACCGCGGCGTTGGAGGTCATCCTCCCCCGGGTGATCGGCGGTCATCCGTGGAGCTACCAGAGCCGGATGCCGATGTGGGGCGAGATAGCCGAGAACTGCGAGCTCGTGGTGGCGTTCGGGGGGCTGGCCCTCAAGAACAGCCAGATCAACCCCGGCGGGCTGGCCAGGCACCAGACGCAGGACCTGCAACGGCGGTGCCGCGAGGCCGGGGTGGGGTTCGTGAACATCAGCCCCATCCGCGGTGACGTCGCCGGCTTCCTCGACGCCGAGTGGCTGCCCGTCGTCCCCAACACCGACACCGCCGCGATGCTCGGCATCGCGCACACGATGCTGGTCAACGGGTGGCACGACGAGGACTTCCTCCGCCGGTGCTGCGTCGGGTTCGACCGCTTCGCCTCCTACCTGGTCGGCGACCTCGACGGCATCCGGAAGGACGCCGCCTGGGCGGCGGGGATCACGGGCATCGGTCGTGACGCGATCACCGACCTCGCCCGCCGCCTCACCACCCGGCGTTCCCTCATCATGGTCAACTACGCGGTGCAACGGGCGGACCACGGCGAACAACCGATCTGGATGTCCGTCGTGCTGGCCGCCATGGCGGGCTCGATGGGCCGGCCCGGCGGCGGCTGGGGCGCGGGGTACGCGACGATGGACGCGACGGGTGTCGCCCCGGGCCGTCCTTTCGTGGCGGCGATGCCCGAGGTCCCCAACCCGGTCCCGGATTTCATCCCCGTCGCGAGGATCGCCGATGCCCTGCTGCACCCGGGCGAGGTCATCGACTACGACGGCAGGCGCCTCACGTTGCCCGAGCTCCGCTTGATCTACTGGTGCGGGGGGAACCCGTTCCACCACCACCAGGACCTCCACCGGTTGACCCGCGCCTGGCAGGTCCCCGACACGGTGGTGGTCCACGAAGCCTGGTGGAACACGTCGGCCAAGTTCGCGGACGTCGTGCTCCCGGTCGCCACCAGCCTGGAGCGCGACGACTTCGCCGCCGGCTTCTCCGACCCCCACCTCGTCGCGATGCCCAAGGTCCGCGAGCCGGCGGGCGAGTCGCGCACCGATCACCACATCTTCGCCGCCCTGGCCTCCCGGCTCGGGTTCGAGCGGGAGTTCACGGAGTCGCGCTCGGAGGTCGACTGGGTCCGGCACCTCTACGAGCGGACGAAGGCCGCGCTCGGCGACGATGCCGCCTTGCCGGGCTTCGACGACTTCTGGCGGAACTCCACCGCCGAGCTGCCGGCGTTGACCGGACCGTTCCCCGGCAGTTTCGAGGACCTCCGCTCGGACCCGGGGCGCTTCCCCCTGTCCACGCCGTCTGGGCGGATCGAGGTCTTCTCGGAGGAGATCGACTCGTTCGGCTACGACGACTGCGCCGGGCACCCGAAGTGGTACGAACCGGCGGAGTGGCTCGGCGCCGACCTGTCGGACCGGTTCCCGCTGCACCTGATCTCGAACCAGCCCGCCTCACGCCTGCACAGCCAGTACGACAACGGCGGCCACAGCCTCGCCTCGAAGATCCGCGGCCGCGAGCCGGTGGCGATCAACCCGTCGGACGCCGCGGCGCGCGGCATCGAGAACGGCATGGTCGTGCGCGTCCACAACGACCGGGGCAGCTGCCTCGCGGGCGCGGTCCTGTCGGACGACGTCATGCCCGGCGTCGTGCAACTGTCCACGGGCGCGTGGTGGGACCCGGTCCAGCCGGGCCTGAGCGGAACGCTGGACCGCCACGGCAACCCGAACGCCCTCACCGCGGACCGACCGTGCTCACGCCTGTCCCAAGGACCCAGCGCCAACAGCGCGCTGGTCGACGTCGAGCCCTACGACGGCCCCCTTCCCGACGTGCTCGCCTTCGCACCACCAGACCTCGTGCCACCCGGCTGACGCGTGATGCCGCCGTCTGCGGGCACGACGGCGGCATCACCCGAACGAGTGATTCGATCTCCCCTGTGGTCGCGTCACCCGGGTGTCCCGCGAATGCCTCATTACGTTGCGCGACCATGACTGGAGTTCGGGATCTCAAGTACCGCCAGTGGTTCAAGGGCGCGGACGTCGACGGCGACGGGGTGATCACCCGTCAGGACGTCCGGTTGATGGGCGAGCGCTACATCGCGGCCCGTGGCGCCGCGTCGGGGTCGGAGACCGCCCGCCGGCTGACCGAGGGGTTGGACGCGTTCTGGGCCGGCGTGATCGCGCCGATGGACCAGGACGGTGACGGGGAGGTCGACCTGCGGGAGATGACCGAGGGCTTCCGGCGGGCGCTGGCCGATCCCGACCTGTACCCGCAGCAGGTCGGGCCGGTGGCCGACTGCTACTTCGACCTGGTCGACCTCGACGGGGACGACAGGATCGACCAGGCGGAGTTCGGGGAGATCTTCGGCCGGGCGGGCAACGTGCCCGGGGAGGACTGCGCCGCGGTCTTCCACGCGTTGGACCTGGACGGCTCGGGCGGGCTGAACCGCGCCGAGTTCCACCAGGCTCTCGCGGAGTTCTTCTACGGCGACGACCCGGACGCCCCCGCCGCGCACCTGTTCGGCAGGATCGCCGGCTGACAGGCCGTGCCGCACCGCCCCGGACCTCGGTGGCCCGGGGCCCTGCCGGATACCGCGGCCGCACCGTTCGACAAGCGTGAGCGGTGGTCACTTCTCCGTGCGGTGGCTGGTGATTGCACCCGTTCGGACGATATCCGCGTACTCCTGGGGCTCGTTGGGGGAGGGCAACTCCCACGACGTGAGGACATGACGGATGAGAAGGCTCGGAGCGGGGCTGGCCGCCGCTGCGCTGGTGCTGGCCGGCGGTGCGCCGGCGGGCGCCGTGGACGGCGCCCTGCCCGGCGGGATCGGGATCGCGGTGGACATCGAGACGCCGTTACCCGACACGGTGATCCCCAAGGGCGCCACCACGGTGGTCGGCACGGCGTCGATCGGCACGAAGGCGGCGGCGACGCCGACGTCGCTGGTGTACGTGCTGGACAGCTCCGGCAGCCTCACCCAGAGGGGGTGGGACGCCGAGAAGCAGGCCGTCGGCGACTTCCACCGGCAGGTGGCGCAGCAGCCGTACCCGGGGGTGGGCACCGTCGGCCTGGTCGCGTTCTCCACCGGGGCGCGGGCCGCCTGGACCGGGCCCGCGGCGGGTCCTCGGTTCCACGACGCGCTGGCGGCCCTGCCGTGGCAGGACGGCAGCACCAACTTCACCGCGGGGCTCAGGGCGGGCAACGAGGTCGCGAGCGCGATGCCCGAACCGCGATCGATCATGATCTTCCTGTCCGACGGGCGCGACAACCACACCCTGGAGGACTTCGAGGGCGCGCTGGCCGAGGTGCCCGAGCGGGTGGACGTCCACACCGTGGCCTTCGGCCCGGACGCCACTTGCAGCGGCGGCGCGCGCAGCCTCAAGCGCATGTCGGACGTCACCGGCGGGGCCTGCGTCCAGGCCCCCGACATCCGTGACCTGCCGGCCGCGTTGGGGACGCTGTTCCCCTCCGAGCTGCAACGCCTGACGCTGACCGTGGACGGCGGCCCGGAGCTGCCGATCACCGACATCACCCCGGCCCTGCCCCAGCCCGGCCCCCGCCAGGTCCGCTACACCGTCGAGACCCCGCCGTTGGACGTGGGCGACCACCCCTTGTGCGTCACCGCCCACGGCACCGACCACGTCGGGGCGGGGAAGGTCACCGACTGCACCAACGTGATCATCCTCGAACCCACCACCGGCACCACCCCGACCACCACGACCACCAGCCCGTCCACGAGTGCCACCCCGACCAGCCCCGGCAACCCGCCACCTGCGGCGGCGCTGCCCGGCAACCGCCAGGTCAGCGTCATCCCGCGCGGCGGCGTGGACACCGGTGACGGGACGGCGGCGCCGTGACCGCCCGCAAGCGCGCGATCATCGCCGCCGCCGCGGCCGCGCTGCTGATCGCCGGCCTGCTCACCACGGGCCTGCTCCTGTCACCGGGCGACGACGGCCCGACCGGGCAGGCCGCCGGGCACCCCACCGCCGCGGAACCACCGGCGGTGTCCGCCGCCGCACCGGTCGAGGTGCGCATCCCCGCCCTCGGCGCCCGCTCCAGCCTCATCCCGCTCGGGCTCAACACCGACGGCACCGCCGAGGTCCCGCCGCTGGAGCAACCCCTCCAGGCCGGCTGGTACAAGCACGGCCCCGCACCCGGCGACCCCGGCCCCGCCGTCCTGCTCGGCCACGTCGACGGCCACGGCCGACCCGGCATCTTCCACGACCTCGCGGAGCTGAAGAGCGGCGACCGCGTCGAGGTCACCCGCCACGACGACACCACCGCCACCTTCACCGTCAGCCGGGTCGACCGCGTCGCCAAGGACCACTTCCCCACCGACGCCGTCTACGGCGAGACCACCACCCCGCAACTGCGCCTGATCACCTGCGGCGGCGCCTTCGACCCCGCCACCGGCGACTACCGGGACAACGTCATCGCCTACGCCGACCTCGCCTGAGGCACGGGGCCGCGCCCTGCCGGCGGCGGGGCGCGGCCGGCGAGCCGGCGGCGTCGCGGCGGATTCGTCAGCGCCCCCGTTCCCAGAGGGGGAGGCGGAACGTCGCGTAGGTGAACTTGCCGGTGATCCGCCCCGCGGTGTCGAAGTGGAAGACGTCCAGGCCGTGCCACTGCACGCGGCCGCCGTAGCGGATCCGGGCGAACCACCGCAGCGGTGCGATCGCGCGCCGACCGCGCTCGCCGGTCAGGTCCAGTCGGCACGCCCAGCGGATCGTGGCCCGGCCGCGGGACTCGTCGATCACCTGGTCGTACACGTCGAAGGTCATCGCGCCGTAGCGGCCGGCGAACTGCGGCGCGAACTCCGCCCGGATCGCCGCGAGGCCGCGCAGCTCGGGGCCGTGACCGGGCAGGTAGCGGGCGTCCTCGGCGAAGAAGGACATGACCCGGTCGAGGTCGGGCTCCGGGTCGTTGAAGGCGGACACGAAGGCGTCGATGATCTGGCCGAGGTCGGTGCCGGTGGTCATGAACCTGCCGTTCGGAGCGGTGGTGGGGCGGAATCGGCCCCGATGTTAGAGGAACGGTGTTCTTCTAACAAGGGAACGGCGTTCCGCTAAGCGCGCGACTAGGGTGATGGCCGTCATGGGAGAGGCGTTCCAGCGGGCCAGGCGCCCGGAGCAGAAGACCCAGCGGCGCGAGACGATCCTCGCGACCGCCGCCGAACTCGCGCGGGACTCGGGCGTGGCCAGGGTCAGCCTGGGCGACATCGCCACCGCGGTCGGGCAGGCCAAGTCCAACGTGCTGCGCTACTTCGGCACCCGGGAGGAGATCTACCTCCAGCTCACGATGCGGGAAGGCGCGGACTGGGCGGCCGCCGCGGGCGCCGGGCTGCACGGGGCGAACGGCTCCTCCGCCGTGGCGACCGCGCTCGCCGACGCCTACGCCGACCGCCCGCTGTACTGCGACCTCACCATCCACACCGAGACGATGTTCGAGCACAACGTCTCGATCGAGGCCCTGCGGGCCTACAAGCTGTGGGCCATCGACACCTACTTCACCGTCGGCCGGCAGATCGCCACCGCCTGCCCGGAGCTGACCGACACCGACGGGGCTGCCCTGGTCATGGCGGCCGGCGCGTTCGTCGCGAAGCTGTTCCCGCAGACCCGTCCCCCCCGGGCGCTGCGGCAGCTCTACGACCGCGAACCGGAGATCGCACGGGTGTTCCCGCCGTTCCGCCCGACGCTGCGACGCATGATCACCGCCACCGCGACCGGACTGGCCTCCGCGCGCTGAGCCCCGCCGATCAGCTCGACATCGCGACGAGGACGCGGCGGGCGCCCGTGTACGGCCGTCGACCGTGCGCGGCGCGGACGTTGTCGACCAGCATGAAGTCGCCGGCGGCCCACTCGACGTCGATCGCGAGGGCGAGGCCCCGCTCCCGGACGTGGAGCACGTGCTCGGCCGGGATGGGCTCGCCGTCGGCGAAGGTGACCGACTGCGGGAGCTCCTCCGGCGGCAGGAGCTGCGCCAGTTCGGCGGCGACGTCGTCGCCGAGGGCGGCGGGGTGCCACTGGTCGACCTGGTTGAACCACACCTCCTCCCCCGTCACCGGGTGGACGGTGGTGGCGGGTCGGACCTGGCTGACGCGCAGCCCGCCGTCGTCCTGCCAGGACCAGTCCGCCCCCGTCGTGGCCAGGAACGAGTCGACGTCCGCGCGTTCCCCGGTCTCGAACGTGTCCTGCCAGCTCTTGCCGAGGCCGAACCCGTCGTGGAGGTTCTGGGTGTAGCGGATCCCGCCGCGGAAGGCCTCGCGGACGTCCGGGTCGAGCGCCGCCAGCCACCCGGCGCAGTCCACCACGGGGGTCGCGCCACCGGATTCCGGCGCACGCGCGCAGTAGAACAGCAGGCGGCTGGGCCAGGTGTGGGCGTAGGACAGCTCGCTGTGCATCGAGATGGTGAACTCGGGCGGGTACTCGGTGGAGGTGTAGACGTTGCCGCCGACCTTCGTGCGCGGCGAGTTGCCGTGCACGTAGGCCAACCGGTCCGGCAGCAGGTGGTCCAGGACCGGGGTCAGGGCCGGCTCGGTGACGCCGAACCCGCGGAACACGAGGGTCCCGTGCTCCGCGAGCAGGCGGTCGACGTGGTCGTGGTCGGACAGCAGGTCCTCGACCGGGCCGACGTCGCGGCCGGAGATCTCGTGGGGCTGCCACAGGTCAGTGGGCACGGTCGGTCCTCCTCATCGGTGGTCGCGCCGCGGGGACGGGTCCCCGCGGCGCGGTTCTGGGAAAAGCCGTGGTGCGGTCGTGCGAAGAGCCGTGGTGCGGTCGTGCGTGCCCGGCGGGCGCCGGGGCCGGTCAGGACCACTCCGCGCGCAGCCGGTCCAGTTCGGTGGAGCTCAGCGCGGTGAGGGTGAACTCGGTCGGCACCGGGGCGTCCGCGGTCACTTCGGCCGACAGCTCGGCCAGGGCAGCCGGCGACCGGTGCTCGAAGACGTCGCGCACCCCGAACCCGAGTCCCGCCGCCCTCGCCCGCGCCACCAGGCGCAGGGACAGGATGCTGTCGCCGCCGAGTTCGAAGAACCCGTCGTCCACCCCCACCCGGTCCGCACCCAGGACCTCGACGAACAGGTCGCGGATCAACGCCTCGCGCGGGTTCGCCGGCTCCCTGCCGCCGGCGGTGGCGATCCGCCGCGGAGCGGGCAGGGCGCCGCGGTCGAGCTTGCCGCCGGGTGTCGTCGGCAGGGCGTCGAGCACCTCGATCGCGGAGGGCACGAGGTGACCGGGCAGGTGCGCGGCGAGGTGCTCGCGCAGCGCGGCGGGGTCGGCGTCGCCGGTGGTGTAGGCGACCAGGCGGCCGTCGTGCAGCGCCACCGCGCTGCCCGTGACGCCGGGGTGCGCCAGCAGGGCGGCTTCGACCTCACCCGGCTCGACCCGGTGGCCGCGCACCTTGAGCTGCGCGTCGGTCCTGCCGAGGAAGTCCAGCTCGCCGTTCGGCAGCCGGCGGGCGGAGTCGCCGGTGCGGTAGAGCCTGCTCCCGGGCGGGCCCGCCGGGTCGGCCACGAACCGCTCCGCGGTGAGGCCGGGTCGGTTCAGGTAGCCGCGGGCGACACCGGCGCCCGCCAGGTACAGCTCCCCGACGACACCGGGCGGCACCGGCCGCAGCAGGTGGTCGAGGACGTGGCACCGCGTGTTGGCGATCGGGCGGCCGATCGGCGGTGACGAGGCCGTGGCGGGGGTGACGGGCGTGGCCGTGGACCACACGGTCGTCTCGGTGGGGCCGTAGACGTTCGTCACGCCCGCGGCGGCGGAGACCAGGTCGTGGGCGAGGTCGGCGGGCAGGGCCTCGCCGCCGGACACCACCCGGACGCCGCGCAGCCCGTCGGCCCGGTGGGCCACGACCGCGCGCCAGTGCGTCGGCGTCGCCTGCATGATCGTGATGCCGTGCGCGTCGATCAACCCGTGCAGCGCGGCGGGGTCCCGGACCTCGTCCGCGGTCGCGAGCACCACGCGACCCCCCGACGTCAACGGCCCGAACAGCTCCAGGACGGAGATGTCGAAGGCCGCGGTCGTCACCGCCAGCCAGCGGTCCCGGGGTGTCAGGCCCAGCCGCGCGCGCATGTCGGCCAGGAGGTTGGCCACGTTGCGCCGCGACACGACCACGCCCTTGGGCACGCCGGTCGACCCGGACGTGTGGATCACGTAGGCGGCCTGCTCGCCCGAGGCGACACCGCCGGCCGGCGCGCCGAACCCCGCCGCCGCGAGTTCCGCCGAGGAGGTCCCGGTCAGCACCAGGGCCGGTCGGGCGTCCGCCGTCATGACCCGCACCCGCTCGGCGGGCAGGTCCGGGTCGAGCGGCACGTAGGCCGCGCCGACGCGCCACACCGCCAGCAACGCCACCACCAGCTCCACCGACCGGGGCAGCACCACGCCGACCAGCGACTCGGTCCCCACCCCCTTGGCGCGCAACCCGCCCGCCAGCCGCTCCACGCGCCCGAGCAGGTCGCCGTAGGTCACCTCCCCGTCCCGGGACACCAGCGCGACCGCCGCGGGGTCCTGGGCGAACACCGAGGTCAGGACGTCGTCCGGCTCGCCGGGGACGGCCGTGTCGTTCCACTCCAGCGTCACCTGCCGCAGCTCCGCCGGGTCGGCGACCTCGATGTCCCGGATCGAGACGTCGGGGTCGGCGGCGACCTGGCCGAGCACGCGGAGGAACCGGTCCGCCAGCCGGGCGGCGGTGGTGTCGTCGAACCGGTCGCGGTCGTACTCGAAGGCCGCCCGCACCCCCTCCGGCAGCTCGGTGTAGGAGAGGGTGAGGTCCAGGCGCGCCGCACCGCCCGTCACCGGTTCCTCGGTGGTGGTCAGGCCGTCGAGCGCCAGGGCGGCGGGCGCGGCGACGTTGGGGTTGAGCATCACCTGGAACAGCGGGTGGCGACCGGTGGCGCGGGGCGGGTTGAGGAGCTCGACGAGGCGTTCGAACGGCACGTCCCGGTGGTCGTGGGCGGCCAGGTCGGTCTCGCGCACCCGGCGCAGCAGCTCGCGGAACGCGGGCACGCCGGAGGTGTCGGTGCGCAGCACGAGCGTGTTGAGGAACAGCCCGACGAGGTCGCTCACGGCGGGGTCGTCACGACCGGCGGCGGGGGTGCCGACGGGGATGTCCGTGCCCGCGCCGAGCCGGGTGAGCAGGGTGGCGAGCGCGGCTTGCACGACCATGAAGAACGTGGCGCCCTCGGCCCTGGCCAGCCGGGTGAGCGCGGCGTGCAGGGCGGGTTCGACGTCGAACGCGACCCGGCCACCGCGGTGGGTGGGCACGGCGGGGCGCGGTCGGTCGGCGGGCAGGACCAGCTCGGCGGGCAGGCCGGCGAGCGCGGCCAGCCGGTGGTGGAGGTGCGGGTCCGGCACACCCCCGTCGAAGGCGTCCCGCTGGTGCAGGACGTGGTCGGTGTAGGTGAGCGGCAGGTCGGGCCAGTCGGGCCGCGCGCCGGTCCGGACCGCGGTGTAGGCGGCGGACAGGTCGCGCAGCAGCGGCCCCACCGACCACCCGTCCAGGGCGATGTGGTGGGCGACGAGGGACAGCACGTGCTCGTCGGGCCCGAGCGTGACGAGCGTCGCGCGCAGCGGGAGGTCGGTGGTGAGCCGGAACTCGTGCGACGCCTCGGCGGCGAGCAGGTCCGGCAGCTCGGCCTCGGTGCGGTCGACGCGCCGGAGCACGCGGCCCGGCGGTGGCAGCAGGACCTGGTGGGGGCCGTCGAGGTCGTCCGCGACGACGGTGCGCAGGGGTTCGTGCCGCTCGATGACGAGCGCGAGCGCGTCGTCGAGCGCGTCGGCGTCGAGGGCGCCGCGCAGCCGCAGGACGACGGGGACGGTGTAGGCGGGTGTGCCGTCGAACTGGTTCAGGAACCACAGCCGCCGCTGCGCCGCCGACAGGGGCACGCGGGGCGGGCGCGGCCCGCGGACGGCGCCGGGGCGGGCGGGTGCGGCGCCGTCGAGCACCCGTGCCAGGCGGGCGGGCGTGGGCGAGTCGAACACCTCCCGGACGGCCAGTTCCGCGCCGAGCGCCGCCCGGACCACCCCGACCAGCCGGGTCACCAGCAGCGAGTGCCCGCCCAGGTCGAAGAACCCGTCGTCCGGCCCGACCCGGTCGACGCCCAGCACGTCGGCGAACAGGCCGCACAGGACCTCCTCCCGCACCGAGGTCGCGGCCCGGCCGGGACCCGCCTCGACCGAGGGGCGGGGCAGGGCGCGGCGGTCCACCTTCCCGTTGGCGTTCAACGGCAGCTCGCCCAGCTCGACGAACACCGACGGCACCATGTGCTCGGGCAGGGTGGACGCGGCGTGGGCGCGCAGGACCCGCGCGGGGACACCGCCGGTGGTGTACGCGACGAGCCTGCGGTCACCCGGCCGGTCCTCGCGGGCGACCACGACGGCCGCCAGGACGCCGGGACAGGCGCGCAGCACCGCCTCGACCTCGCCGGGCTCGATCCGGAACCCGCGGACCTTGACCTGGTCGTCGACCCTGCCCACGAACTCCAGCTCCCCCGAGCGCGACCACCGCACCCGGTCCCCCGTGCGGTAGACCCTGCTCCCGGGGTCGAAGGGGCTCGCCACGAACCGCGTCGCGGTCAGGCCGGGCAGCGCCGCGTACCCGCGGGCGACCCCGGCGCCGCCGATGTACAGCTCCCCGGTCACGCCGGGGGGCGTCGGCCGGAGGAACTCGTCGAGCACGAAGCACCGCTCGTCGGTCAGCGGCCGCCCGATGGTCGGCGCGCCCCCGTCCACGACGGACGCCGTCGACCACACCGTGGTCTCCGTCGGCCCGTAGACGTTGAGGACCGACGAGGCGGCCGAGGCCAGTCCCGCGGCGAGGTCGGCGGGCAGGGCCTCGCCGCCGACGAGGACCCGGACCCCGGCGAGGACGCCCGGGTCGTGGTCGAGGACGGTCCGCCACAGGGCCGGGGTCGCCTGCATGACGGTGGTCCCCGACGCGGCGATCAACGCGGTCAGCGCCCGGGGGTCCCGGACGTCCTCGGCGCCGGCCAGCACCACGCGTCCGCCGGAGGTCAGCGGCGCGAACAGCTCCAGCACGGAGATGTCGAACCCGACGGTCGTCACCGCCAGCCAGCGGTCGGCGCGGGACAGGCCGGTCCGCTCGCGCATGTCCGCCAGCAGGGCGGCCACGTTGCCCCTGGTCACCAGCACGCCCTTGGGCCGGCCGGTCGACCCCGAGGTGTGGATCAGGTACGCCGCGTCGCGCGGCGACGCGGGCGGGATCGGGTCCGCGCCCGAGGCCGACGACCAGTCGGCGAACGTGCGCTCGGTGATGGCCGCCGACGGGTCGGCGTCGTCGAGCAGCAACCGGATCCGCTCCTCGGGCAGCCGGGGGTCGACGGGCAGGTACGCGGCGCCCGCCCGCCACACCGCCAGCAACGCCACCACGAGGTCGACCGAGCGGGGCAGCACCACCGGCACCACGGACTCGGCGGACACCCCGCGGTCGCGGAGGCCGCGCGCCAGCAGCTCGGCGCGGCGGGTCAGCTCGCCGTACGTCAGCTCGTCCCCGCCGCAGGCGACGGCGACCGCACCGGGGTCCTGCGCGGCGACCAGGTCCCACGCGTCGCCGGGCGCACCGGACGGCGAGGACGCGTTCCACTCCCCCACCACGCGCCGCACCTCGGCCTCGTCCACCAGGTCGAACCCGCCCACGCGACCGCCCGGGTCCGCGACCACCTGCTCCAGCACGCGCACGAACCACCCGGCCAGCGCCCGCGCCGTGTCGTCGTCGAACAGGTCGCGGGCGAACTCGACCACGCCGCGCAGGCCCGCGGGCCGCCGGTCGTCGTCGCGGTGCTCCGCGAGCGCCACCATCAGGTCGAACTTCGCGGTGCCCGGGTCCGCGTCCACCGGCGTGGCGGTGAGGCCGGGCAGGGCGGGGGCGGCGGAGTCCGGCTCGTGCCCGTGCACGGACAGCATCACCTGGAACAGCGGGTGCCTGGCGGCGGAGCGACGGGGGGCGAGGACCTCGACCAGCCGCTCGAACGGCACGTCGCGGTGGGCGTAGGCGGCCAGGTTGGCGGTGCGCACGCGGCGCAGGAGCTCGGTGAAGCGGGGGTTGCCCGAGGTGTCGGTGCGCAGCACCAGCGTGTTGATCAGCACGCCCACCAGGTCCTCGACGGCGGCGTGGGAGCGGGCGGTGACGGGCGTGCCGAGGGGGATGTCCGCGCCCGCGCCGAGCCGGGTGAGCAGCACGGCCAGCGCCGCCTGCAACACCATGAACACGGTCGTGCCCTCGGACCTGGCCAGGTCGACCAGGTCGGCGTGCAGCGCGGCGGGCACGGTCAGCTCGACCGTGCCGCCCCGGTGGGACGGCGTGGCCGACCGGGGTCGGTCGACGGGCAGCGCCACCTCGTCCGGCAGGTCGGCCAGGCGCTCGCGCCAGAACGCGAGTTGGCGCGCGGCGAGGCTCTCCGGGTCGTCCTCGTCACCCAGCTCCCGCTGCTGCCACAGCGCGTAATCGGCGTACTGGACGGCCAGCGGCTCCCACTCGGGGGCGCGACCGGCGAGGCGCGCCGCGTAGGCGGCGGCGAGGTCGTCCCCTAGCGGGCGCAGGGACCCGCCGTCGGCGGCGATGTGGTGCAGGAGCAGCAGCAGGACGTGCTCGTCCTGGCGGAGCCGCAGCAGCACCGGCCGCAGCGGCGGTTCGCGGCGCAGGTCGAACCCCTCCCGCACGGCCCGGTCCAGGCGGGGGCCGAGGTCGTCCTCCGCCACCGGTTCGGCCACGAGGTCCGGTCGGGTCGCGGGGAGCACGACCTGGTGCGGGCCGTCCGCGTCCTCGGGGAACACCGTCCGCAGCACCTCGTGCCGCTCGACGAGGTCGCCCAGGGCGGCTTCCAGGGCCGCGCGGTCCAGCCTGCCGGTGAGCCGCAGCGCCACCGGCAGCGCGTAGCCCGCGCCGCCGTCGTCGAAGCGGTTGAGGAACCACAACCTGCGCTGGGCCGACGACAGGGGCAGCCGCGCGGGCCGGGCGACCGCGGGGATCGGCGCGGGGTCGCGCTCCTCGCCGACGAGGCGGGACACGAGCGCGGCCGGGGTCGGCGCCTCGAACATCGCCCGCACCGGGACCGGCGTGCCCAGCGCCGCGCGGACGCGGGCGGCGAGCCGGATCGCCAGCAGCGAGTGCCCGCCGCGGGCGAAGAAGTCGTCGTCGGGGCCGACCTCGGGCAGGCCGAGCACGTCGGCGAACAGCTCGCGGACGATCCGCGTCCACGGCGTCTCCGCGACCTCCCGCGCCGGGTTCGACCCGGAGGAGATCCCGATGTCCGCCAACGCGCGGCGGTCGAGCTTGCCGTGCGGCGTGGTGGGCAGCGCGTCGAGGAGGCCGATGGCGGCCGGGACCATGTGCTCGGGCAGCGCCTCGGCCAGCCGCGACCGCAACCGCGCGGGGTCCGGGGCCGCGCCGGGGGACGGCACGACGAACGCGACGAGCCGCCGGTCGGCGCCGTCGCCGGCCGCCACGACCGCCGCGCGGTCCACTCCCCCGCAGGCCAGCAGGGCGGCTTCGACCTCGCCTGGCTCGATCCGGAAACCGCGCAGCTTGACCTGGTCGTCGGCGCGGCCGTGGTGCTCCAGCAGGCCGTCGCGGCGCCACCGGACGAGGTCGCCGGTGCGGTACAGGCGGGAACCCGGCGGGCCGAACGGGTCGGCCACGAAGCGCTGCGCGGTCAGCTCGGGCCGGTCCAGGTAGCCCCTGGTGACCAGGTCGCCCGCGACGTGGAGTTCGCCCACGACGCCCACCGGGACCGGGCGCAGCCGGTCGTCGAGCACGTGGACGCGGGTGTTCGGGAACGGTGTGCCGATCGGCACCGGCCCGTCGGGCAGGGGCGTTCCGGGGGCCACGGCGAAGTCGGTGCAGTTGACCGTGGTCTCGGTCGGCCCGTACGCGTTGACCACGCGCGCGTGCGGGTTGCGCTCGCGCCACCGGGCGAGCGCGGCGCCGTGCAGGGCCTCCCCGCCGAGCACGAGGGTGCCGCGCGGCGACGCGTCGTCGGGCAGGCCGTCGAGGAGCGCGAGGTGGCTCGGGGTGAGCTTGGCGAAGTCCGGGCGGGGCGGGGCGACCGCGGTGTCCTCGGCCAGGTCCGCCAGCACCACCGAACCACCGGAGACCAGCGGGGTGTAGAGGCCGGTGACGGTCAGGTCGAACGACAGCCGGGAGGACACCAGCGCCGTGCCCGCGGCGTCCGGGTAGGCGGCGCGGGCGCGCCGCAGGTAGGCGCCCAGGGAGCGGTGCTCGACCACGACGCCCTTGGGGCGGCCGGTGGAGCCCGAGGTGTGGATGACGTAGGCGGCGCGCCGGGGGTGCGCCGGGACCCTCGGGTCCGCGTCGCTCTCGGCCGCGGTGTCCGGCCAGGTCGCGCCGGGCAGTTCCGGGCCGCCCAGGACGAGCACGGGCCGGGTGTCGTCGAGCAGGGCGCGCACGCGCTCGGCGGGCAGCTCCGGGTCGACGGGCACGTACGCCCCGCCCGCCTTGAGCACGGCGAGCAGCGCGACGACCGTCTCGACGCGCCTCGTCGCCGACACCGCGACCAGGCGCTCGGGACCCACGCCGAGCGCGATGAGGCGGTGGGCGAGCCGGTTGGCCCCGGCGTTGAGGGCGCCGTAGTCCAGCGCCGTCGAGGAGTCGCGCACGGCGGGTCGGCCGGGGTGCTCGGCGGCGCGGGCCTCGAACATCTCCACGACGTCCTCGTCACCGAGGTCGGCCGCGGTGTCGTTCCACGCCGCCGGCACCCGGGCGGCGTCGCCGAGCACGTCCAGGTCGCCGAGGCGGCGGTCCGGGTCGGCGACCGCGGCCCCCAGCACCCGCAGCAACCCGTCGGCCAGGGCTTCGGCGGTGGCGTCGTCGAACAGGTCCGCCCGGTGTTCGAGCACCGCGCCCATCCCGCCGTCCGCGCGGTCGAACAGCCGGAACAGCAGGTCGAACTTGGCGGTGTCCGGTGGCAGCGGTTCCAGGACGGCGGTCAGGCCGGGCAGCTCGACCGGCGCCGCGGCCGGGTCGGCGTTCTGCACGACCAGGCGGACCTGGAACAGCGGGTGCCTGCCCGGTGACCGGGTCGGGCTCAGCGCTGCCACCAGGCGCTCGAACGGGACGTCCTGGTGGTCGTAGGCGGTGAGGTCGGCGGCGCGCACGCGGTCCAGCAGCTCGGTGAAGGCCGGGTCGCCGGAGGTGTCGACGCGCAGCACGAGCGAGTTGAGGAAGAGGCCGACGAGGTCCGCCACCGCCGGGTCGGTGCGCCCGGTGATCGGCGAGCCGACGACGATGTCGTGGCCCGCGCCGAACCGGGTCAGGAGCGCCGCCAGCGCGGCGTGCACGACCATGAACACGGTCGCGCCGCGGTCCCTGGCGAGCCGGGCGACACCGCGCTTCAGCTCCGGCGTCAGCTGGAACTCGACGGTGCCCGCCGCGCCGGGTTCGGCGGCGGTGCGCGGCCGGTCGAGCGGCAGCCGCACCTCCTCGGGCACGTCGGCGAGGACGGCCCGCCAGTGGTCGAGCTGGAGGGCCATCGGCGAGCCCGGTTCGTCGTCCGCGCCGAGCGCCGCGAGCTGCCACAACGCGTGGTCGGCGTACTGCACGGGCAGCGGCTCCCACGCCGGGGCGCGACCGTCGAGGCGCGCCGCGTAGGCGGTGGCGAAGTCGCGCACCAGGGTGGCCACGGACCACTCGTCGACGGCGATGTGGTGCAGGACGAGCAGGAGCAGGTGCTCGTCCCGCGCCACCCGGAACAGGGTGGCGCGCACCGGGAGGTCGGCGGCCAGGTCGAACGGTCGGGCCACCGCGGCGGCCACCGCGGCGGCGTCGTGCCCGGTGACCTCCACCGGGAAGGGGGCGGGGGGCAGCACGACCTGGTGCGGGCCCGCCGCGTCCTCGACCACCAGGGTGCGGAGGACCTCGTGCCTGGCCACGACGTCGCCGAGGGCTGCGGCGACCGCGGCGGCGTCCGGTTCGCCGGTCAGTCGAAGCGACACGGGCAGGTGGTACGCGCCGCCCCCGTCGAGGCGCTGGAGGAACCACAGCCCGAGCTGCGCCGAGGACAGCGGGACGCGGTCGGGTCGCGGCCCGGCCACCACGCCGGCCCGCGCCCGGCCGGCGGTCGAGAGCGCGCGGGCGAGGCCCGCCGGGGTCGGCGAGTCGAACACCTGGCGCACCGCCACCTCGACGCCCAGCGCGGCCCGCACCCGACCGACCAGGCGCGTCACCAGGAGCGAGTGCCCGCCGAGGGCGAAGAAGCCGTCGTCCGGGTCGACGCGGTCGACGCCCAGCACGTCGGCGAACAACCCGCACAGGACCTCCTCGCGCTGCGACGAGGGCGCCCTCCCGGCGCCCGACCGGATCACCGGGGCGGGCAGCGCGCGGCGGTCCACCTTGCCGTTCGCGTTGAGGGGCAGCTCGTCCAGGACGACGAGGACCGACGGGACCATGTACTCGGGCAGCACCTCGGCGACGCCGGCCGCGAGCGCGGCCCGGTCGACCGCGCCGACGACGTACCCGACGAGGCGGCTGTCGCCCGGCTGGTCCCCCCGCACGGCGGCGGCCGCGGCGACCACGCCGGGCTGGGCGCGCAGGACGGCTTCGACCTCGCCGAGCTCGACCCGGAAACCCCGGACCTTGACCTGGTCGTCGGTCCGGCCGACGAACTCCAGCCGGCCCTCCCTCGACCACCGCGCGCGGTCACCCGTGCGGTACACCCGCTCCCCCGTGCCGAACGGGTCCGCGACGAACCGCGACGCGGTCAGCCCCGCCGAGCCGACGTAGCCGCGACCGACGCCGACGCCGCCGACGTACAGCTCGCCCACCACGCCCGGCGGGGCCACGCGCAGCCCCTCGTCCAGCACGAAGCACCGCACGCCCGCCAGCGGCGAGCCGATCGACGGCGCTCCGCCGTCCACGACGGACGCCGTCGACCACACCGTCGTCTCGGTCGGCCCGTACACGTTCAGGACGGACGCGGCCGACGCGCGCAGGTCGCGCGCCAGCGGCGCGGGCAGGGCCTCGCCGCCGACGAGCACCCGCAGGCCGCGCACCGCGTCCGGGCGGGCGTCGAGGAGCGCGCGCCACAGGCCGGGGGTCGCCTGGGCGACCGTGATCCCGCACCGGGTGATCAACCGGTGCAGCGCGGACGGTTCCCGCACCTCGTCCGCCGTGGCGAGCACGACCCGGCCGCCGGAGGTCAGCGGACCGAACAGCTCCAGCACCGAGATGTCGAACCCCACCGTCGTCACCGCCAACCACCGGTCCGACGACGACAACCCCAACCGAACCCGCATGTCCCCCAACAGGTTCGCCACGTTCCCCCGCGACACCACCACACCCTTGGGCCGACCCGTCGACCCCGACGTGTACATCGCGTACGCGGCCTGTCCGGGCGACACGAGGCCCCCGGGAAGCGTGCCGCCGCCGGCCGCCGGCTCCGCCGCCACGTCCTCCGTGACGACCAGCGCGGGTCGGGCGTCCTCGATCACCGAGGTCAACCGCCGGCCGGGCCAGCCCCCGTCGAGCGGCAGGTACGCGGCGCCCACCCGCCACACCGCCAGCAGCACCACGACCAGGTCCACCGACCGGGGCAGCAGCACGCCGACCAGGTCCTCGGGACCGACGCCCCGCGCGCCCAGCCCGGACGCCACCCGCTCCGCGCGGGCGACCAGTTCGCCGTAGGTCAGCTCGGCGTCGCCGCACACCACCGCGACCGCCGCCGGGTCCTGCGCGGCGACCAGGTCCCACACGTCGTCCGCGGAGCCGGCCACGTCCGACCTGTTCCAGTCCACGACGACCCGGCGCGCCTCGGCCGCCTCCAGCAGCTCGAACCGGCCCAGCCGCCGACCGGGGTCGGCCACCGCCTGTTCCAGCACCCGCCCGAACCACGTTGCCAGCGCCCGGGCCGTGGCCTCGTCGAACAGGTCGACCCGGTACTCCAGGACCGCGTCGAGCCCGCCCCCCGGCAGCTCCCCGACCTCGAACGCGAGGTCGAACCGCGCGCTGCCGGCGCCGAGCGGCACACCGGAGACCTCGGCGCCGGGCCAGGGGGCCGGGGCCGGCGCGGCGGCGTGCATCGACAGCAGGACCTGGAACAGCGGGTGCCTGCCGGTCGACCGGGCCGGGTTGAGCAGCTCCACCAGCCGCTCGAACGGCACGTCCTGCTCGTCGTGCGCGGCCAGGTCGCCGTCGCGGACCTGGCCGAGCAGGGTGGTGAAGGCCGGGTCGCCCGCCGTGTCGGCGCGCAGCACGAGGGTGTTGAGGAACAGGCCGACCACGTCCGCCACCGCCGGGTCGGACCGGCCCGCGACCGGGGTCCCGATCGGGATGTCCGTGCCCGCGCCGAGCCGGGTCAGCAGGACCGCGAGCGCGGTGTGCAGGACCATGAACACCGTGGCGTGGTGAGCACGGGCGAGCGCGACGAGGCCCGCGTGCACGTCCGCGGGCACGGTGAACGCCACCGCGCCGCCGCGGTGGTCCGGGTCGGCCGGGCGCGGCCGGTCCACGGGCAGCGCCAGCTCCCCGGGCAGCCCGGCCAGGCGCCGCAGCCTGCTCGCGGCCTGGCGGGCGACCTCGCCGTCCTCGGCGTCGTCGCCGAGCACGTCCCGCCGCCACAGCGCGTAGTCCGCGTACTGGACGGGCAGCGGCGCCCAGTCCGGGGCGGTCCCGGCCCGGCGGGCCGCGTAGGCGGTGGTCAGGTCGCGCAGGAGGACGCCGATCGACCACTCGTCCACCGCCACGTGGTGCGCCACCAGCAGGAGGACGTGGTCGTCGTGGCCGACGTGCGCGAGGTGGGCCCGGAACGGGGCCTCGGTGGCCAGCCTGATCGGGCGTTCGACCTCGGCCCGGAGCACCTCGTCGAGCCGGTCGGGCGTGGTGTCCCGCTCGGTCAGCTCGGGTGCCGAACCCGGGGGGAGGATCCACTGGTGGGGCCCTTCGGCGTCCTCCGGGAAGGTGGTGCGCAGCGCCTCGTGCCGGTCGGCGACGTCGACGAGCGCGGCCGCGAGGGCGTCCCGGTCGACCTCGCCGCGCAGCCGGAGGGCGGTGGGCGTGTGGTAGGTGGAGCCGTCGGGTTCGTAGGCGTTGAGGAACCACAGCCTGCGCTGGGCGGGCGAGAGCGGGATCCGCCCGGGTCGGGGGCGGGCGGCCAGTGGGGTCCGCGCCTCGTCGGCGTCGACGAGGGCGCGGGCGAGCCCGGCGGGGGTCGGCGCGTCGAACAGCGCGCGCACGGGCAGCTCCACGCCGAGGGCGACGCGCACCAGGCCCACGAGGCGCATCGCCAGCAGCGAGTGCCCGCCGAGGTCGAAGAACCCGGTGTCGGGGCTGATCCGCTCGACGCCGAGCACCTCCGCGAACAGCCCGCACAGGACTTCCTCGCGCGGTGTCGCGGGCGCCCGCCCCTCGGCGCCGGCGTGGTCGGGCACGGGCAGCGCCAGGCGGTCCAGCTTGCCGGTGGGCGTCACCGGCAGCGCGTCGAGCACGACGACCACCGACGGCACCATGTGCTCCGGCAACCGCTCCGCGAGGTGCGCGCGCACGGCCGTGAGGTCGATCGGGCCGGCCGCGGTCGCGTAGGCGACCAGCCTCTGGTCGCCGGGGCGGTCCTCGCGGAGCACGACCGCGCACTGGAGCACCGACGGGTGCTCGCCGAGGACGGCCTCCACCTCGCCGGGTTCGACGCGGAACCCGCGCAGCTTCACCTGGTCGTCGGTCCGGCCGACGTACTCGACCAGCCCGGCGGCCGACCACCGGACGCGGTCGCCGGTGCGGTAGAGGCGCGCGCCGCCCGCCTCGAACGGGTTGGCCACGAACCGCTGCGCGGTCAAGCCGGGCCTGCCCTGGTAGCCCCGGGCCAGGCCCGCGCCGGCCACGTACAGCTCACCCGCGATGCCCGGCGGCACCGGCCGCAGCCAGGGGTCGAGCACGTAGCAGCGGACGTTGTCGATCGGCGGGCCCAGTTCCGCCGGCCGGTCGGCGCGGACCTCCCCGATGGTCGTGTCGGCGGTGCACTCGGTCGGGCCGTAGAGGTTGTATGCGCGCAGACCGGGCACCGAGTTCAGGTCGGCCCGCAGCCCGGCGCCGATGGTCTCGCCGCCCAGGACCACCACGGACGGCCGGTGCCGGCCCTCGTCGAGCAGGCCGGCGGCCACGAGGTGCAGGCACTCGCTGGGGGTCAGGTCGACCACGTCCACCCGCTCCCGGGCGACCTGCGCCGCGAAGGCCGCCGGGTCGAGCCGGGTCTCGTCGTCGACGAGGTGCATCTCGTGCCCGTGCGCGGCCATCCACAGGAAGATCCCCCACGAGGCGTCGAACGAGAACGACGCCGTGTGGTCCATCCGCAGCCGCCGGCCGCCGACCGCCCGCACGGCGGGGTCGAGCACCTGGCCGCGGTGGTGGTGCAGGAGGTTGGTCAGGCTGGCGTGGGTCACCAGGGCGCCCTTGGGCCTGCCCGTCGACCCCGACGTGTAGAGGACGTAGGCGCCGTGGGCCGGGGTGGTCGCGCGCGGCGGGTCGGTGGCGGGCCTGCGCCCCAGTTCGGCGCGGACCTCCGGCGCGTCGACGGCGACGACGCGGTCCGGGTGGACGGCGGCCGCCCGGTGCGCGACCGCGCCGGTGGTGACCACCAGCGCGGGGTCGGCGTCGGCCAGCATGAACGCGGTCCGCTCGGCCGGGTACCCGGGGTCCACCGGCAGGTGCACCGCGCCCGCCTTGTGCACCGCCAGCAGCGCCACCACGGAGTCGACCGACCGCGGGACCAGCACGGCCACCACGACCTCCGCTCCCGCGCCCCGCGCGATGAGCGACCGGGCCAGCCTGTTGGCCCGCGCGTCCAGCTCGGCGTAGGTCAGCGACTCGTCCCGGTGCACCAGGGCCACCGCGTTCGGGGTGCGGCGGACCTGGGCGGCGAACAGGTCCGGCAGCACGTCGGCGGGGTGCTCGCGCGCCGTGTCGTTCCACGTCACCAGGACCTGCCGGCGCACGGCCGGGTCGAGGGTGTCCAGGCGGCCCACCGGCGCGCCGGGGTTCGCCACGACCGCGCCCAGCACGCGCAGCAGGTGGGCGGCGACGTCCTCGGCCTCGGCCCGGTCGACGAGGTCGGGCCGGTGGTCGAGGAGGAACCGCAGGTCCGGGTCCGCCACGGCGACCAGGCCCAGCGGGTAGTGGGTGGCGTCGTGGCCGCGGGCGGCCGTGACGACCAGGTCCGCGAAGGTGCCGTCGGCGGCCGGGTCGGTGGGGTAGTTCTCGAACACGAACGAGGTGTCGAACAGCGTCGGCAGCCCGGTGACCGCCGCGACGTCGGCCGGGCCCAGGTGCTGGTGCGCCAGCAGCGCGGCCTGCTCGGCCTGCACCCTGGACAGCAGCGCGGCCACCCGCTCGCGCGGGTCCAGCCGCACCCGCACCGGCAGCGTGTTGACGAACAGCCCCACCATGTCCTCGACGCCGGCCAGCTCCGGCGGGCGGCCCGCGACCGTGGCGCCGAAGGCCACGTCCGAGCGGCCGGTGCGCTCGGCGAGGACCAGCGCCCAGCAGACCTGGAGCACGGTGTTGGTCGTCAGCCCGTGGTCGCGGGCCAGGGCGGCCAGGCCGGCGGCCACCCCCGGCTCGGGGGTGAAGCCCAGCTGCCGGGGCGGGGCGGACGCGCGGGTGGCGTCCGGGTCGGCGACCAGCGTGGGCTCGGCGAAGCCGGCGAAGGCCCGCGCCCACGCCGCCTTCGCCGCCGCGGTGTCGCGGGAGGCCAGCCACCGCGAGTAGTCCCGGTGCGGGCGCACCGGGGGCAGGCCGCTCGCGTCGCCGCCCGAGCGGTAGAGCGCGACGAGGTCGCGCAACAGCACCGGCATCGACCAGCCGTCGAGCACGATGTGGTGGTTGGTCAGCACGAACCTGTGGGCGCGCTCGCCGGTGCGCAGCAGGGCGCAGCGCACGAGCGGCGGCGCGCCGAGGTCGAACCGGCGCCCGCGATCGGCCAGGACCTCCCGCTCGGCGGCGGCGGAGGGGTCGTCCTCGCCGCGCAGGTCCAGTTCCCGCCACGGCAGGACCGCCGTGCGGGCCACCACCTGGGCCCAGTCGCCGGTGCGCCGGCGGCGGAAGGCGGTGCGCAGGGTCGCGTGCCGGTCGACCAGCGCCTGCGCCGCGGCCCGCAGCGCGCGTGCGTCGAGGTCGCCTTCGAGGTCGACGACCAGCTGGGCGATGTAGACGTCGGCGCCCGACGGCCCCTCGTAGGCGTGGTGGAACACCATGCCCTGCTGCACCGGCGTCAGCGGCAGGATGTCCTCGATGACCCGGCGGTCCTGGCTGGCTCGACTCACGCGCGCGTCCCCCACTCGGCTTCCAGTTCCTGTTCCCAGTCGTCGATCTCGTCCTGCGTCACCCCGGGCAGCACCACGTCGGACGGGGTGAGGCCGCCCGCGCCCGGTCCCGCGACGTGGGCGACCAGGTCGCGCAACGCCGCGAACCACAGCTCGGCCAGCTCGCGCACCTCGGGTTCGCCCAGCAGCTCGCGCCCCCACGTCCAGGCCGCGACGAGCCGGGGCCCGTCCGCGCCGTCGCGGGTGAGCGCGTTGAGCTCCACGGCGTGCGCCAGCGGCAGCTCCGGCGGCGCGCCACCACCCGCGCCGGCGACGTCGGGCACCATGCCCCAGTCCCCCGGCTCCTCCGCGAGCAGGCGTCCCAGGTAGTTGAAGCCCAGCTGCGGCGTCGCGGCGCCGGCCAACCCCTCCTCCGGGTCGAGGTGGCGGAGCAGGCCGTAGCCCAAGCCGCGCCCCGGCACCGCCCGCAACTGCTCCTTGACCTGTTTGAGCAGCATTCCCGCGTCGCCGTCCGCCGCTCCGGGCGCGGCGTCGAGGCGGAGCGCCACCGGGTGGACGGTGGTGAACCAGCCGACCGTGCGGGACAGGTCGACCCCCGGGTAGGCCTCGTCGTGCCGCCCGTGGCCCTCGACGTCGACGAGGACCTCGGTCGACACGACGCCCCGGGCGCGGCGCCACCCGCGGACCGCGGCGGCGAAAGCGGTCAGCAGCACCTCGTCCACGCCGGCCCGGTACGCGGCGGGCACCGCGGTCAGCAGCGGCGAGGTGATCTCCGCGGGCAGGGTCAGCTGGATGGTGCCTGCGGTGGCGTAGGTGTCGCGGGCGTCCGGGGCGCGGGTGCCGAGCAGGGGGTCCGGGCTGCGCACGACCCGTTGCCACCACGGGAGTTCGGCGGCGCGGACCGGGCCGCGGGCGTCGTCGTCCAGCAGCCGCGCCCAGCGGCGCAGCGAGGTGGTCGCCGGGTCCAGCCCGACCGGCCGGCCGGCGCGGACCCGCTCGGCCGCGCGGGCCAGGTCGCCGAGCAGGATGCCCCAGGAGACGCCGTCCACGGCCAGGTGGTGCGCGACCAGGAGCACGGTGCCCGGGGCCGCCGGGCCCGCGTCGCACCACACGACCCCCAGGACCGGTCCGGTGGTGGGGTCCAGCGAGCGGCGGACGCGGTCGGCGTGGTCGCGCAGGAGGCGGTCCCGGGCCGCCGGGTCCAGCCCCGCCACGTCCAGCCGGCGCACCACGTCCTCGGCGCGCACCGCGCCGAGCGGGCGCACGTGGAGGCGCCAGGCGCCGCCCGGGTCCACGTCCACCCGCAGCCGCAACGCGTCGTGGTGGTCGAGGAGCGCGCCCACGGCGGCCACCAGTTCGCCCCGGCGCAGGCCGGCGGGGGCGCGCACGGCCATCGACTGGGTGAAGCCCGCGATCGGGCCGCCGCGCGCGGCCTGCCAGGCCACGATCGGCGTCAGCGGCACCTCGCCCACACCGGCGCCCGGTTCCTCCGCCGCGACGGCGACCGCGCCGGAGACCTCGGCCAGCCGGGCCGGGGTGGGCTGCTCGAACACGTCGCGCACGGTCAGGACCAGCCCGGCGCGGCGGGCGCGGCTGACCAGCTGGATCGAGTGGATGCTGTCGCCGCCGAGTTCGAAGAACCCGTCCTCGGCGCCCACCGGTCGCGGCAGCCGCAGCACCTCGGCGAACAACCCGCACAGCACCGCCTCGCGGTGGGTGCGCGGCTCGCGCCCCGGTCGCGCGGCGACCTCGGGCTCCGGCAGCGCGGCGCGGTCCAGCTTCCCGTTGGCCGACAGGGGCAGCGCGTCGAGGACGACGAACGCCGACGGCACCAGGTAGTCGGGCAACCGGTCCACGAGGAACGCGCGGACCTGGTCGCGGTCGGGGGTCGCGCCCGCCGACGGCACGAGGTAGGCGACGAGCCTGCCCCGCCCCGACGCGTCCGCGCGCACCACGACCGCCGCGCGGCCCACGCCCGGGAACCCGCCGAGGACGGCCTCGACCTCGCCGGGCTCCACCCGGAACCCGCGCAGCTTCACCTGGTCGTCGGCGCGCCGGACGTAGTGCAGCACCCCGTCCCGCAGGCGCACCAGGTCGCCGGTGCGGTACGCGCGCGAGCCGGGCGGCCCGCCGGGGTCGGCGACGAACCGCTCCGCGGTGAGACCCGGCAGCCCGAGGTAGCCCCGGGCCAGTCCCGAGCCCGCGATGTGCAGCTCGCCGACCACACCGGGCGGCACGGGCCGCAGCCGGGCGTCGAGGACCCGCAGCGCGACACCGTCGAGCGGGGCGCCGATCGGCACCGCGGCCGGGTCCGGGTCGCCGGGCCGGAGCGCGTGCGAGCTGGCGAAGGTGGTGGTCTCGGTGGGTCCGTAGCCGTCGACGACGGTCAGGGCGGGGAAGCGGTCGCGCACCCGCCGCACCGCTTCGGCGGGGACCACGTCGCCCCCGGTCCACAGCTCGGCCACCCCCGCGAGGCACTCCGGCTCCTCGTCGGCGACGAGCTGGAACACGGCGGCGGTGAGCCACAGGGCGGTCACCCGGTGCTCGGCGACGACCGCCCGCAGCGTCGCGACGTCCAGCTCCCCGGGCGGCGCCACGACGACCTCGCCACCCGACAGCAGCGGCACCCAGAGCTCGTACGTGGAGGCGTCGAAGGCCAACGGCGAGTGCAGCAGGACCCTGCGGTGCGCCTCGCCGCGCCAGCGGCTGTCGGCGGCCAGCTCCAGGACCGCGCGGTGGGTGACCGCGACCCCCTTGGGCACGCCGGTCGACCCCGAGGTGTGCATCACGTAGGCCAGGGCGTCCGGTCCGGCGGTGAGGTCGACGCGGGCGGGCGCGTGCGCGCTGTCGTCCGCGGCGACGGTGACCGAGGGCAGCCCGAGGAGGTCCGCGACCCCCGCGTGGGCGTGGTCGACCACCACGGCCGCGGCGCCGGTCGACCCCGCCAGGAACCGCACCGCCGCCGGCGGCGCGCCTTCGTGCAGGGGGACGTAGGCGGCCCCCGCGGCCAGCACGCCGAGGAGGGCGACGACGGCCTCCGGCGAGCGGTCCACGGCCAGCAGCACCCGGTCCTCCACGCCGACGCCCGCGGCGCGCAGCGCGTGCGCCACGGCCGCGGCCCTCGCGGCCAGGTCGCCGTAGGTGACCACCCGCGACCCGGCCCGCAGCGCGACCCGGCCCGGGTGGAGCCGGGCCCGCGCGTCGAAGGCGGCCGGCAGGGAGCGGGCCACCTCGGCGCCGGGGCGGTGCGCGCCCGCCCAGGCCGCGAGCAGCGCGCGGTCCTCGTCCGTGCGCAGGTCCAGGTCGGTGATCGGGAGGTCGGGGTCGGCGGTGGCGGCGGTGATCAGGCGGACCAGCCGCCCGGCCAGGGCGGTGGCGGTGGACCGGTCGAACAGGTCCGTGGCGTAGCGCAGCACCCCGTCGTACCCGGCGGGTCCCCCGTCCTCCCCCGACCTGCGGGCGAGGGCGAAGGCCAGGTCGAACACCGCGGTGCCGGCCCGCACGACCACGGGCGACGCCGTGAGGCCCGGCACCTCGCCGAACGCGTCCGCGGCAGCGTGGTGCTCGCCGTCCTCCTCCACGGTCAGCACCACCTGGCACAGCGGGTGGCGGGCGGTGGACCGCTGCGGCGCCAGCAGGTCCACCAGGCGCTCGAACGGCACGTCCTGGTGGTCGTAGGCCTCCAGGTCGGTCGCGCGGACCCGGTCGAGCAACGCCCCGAACCCCGGGTCGCCCGACAGGTCGGCGCGCAGGACCAGGGTGTTGGCGAAGAGCCCCACCAGGTCCTCGACCACCGCCTCCGACCGGCCGGCCACCGGGACCGCGATCGCGACGTCGGTCCCCGCGCCGTGGCGGGAGAGCAGCGCGGCGACGGCGGCGTGCACGACCATGAACGCGGTCACGCCGCGGGCGCGGGCCAAGGCCTCGACGCGGGCGTGCACCCCGGGGTCGAGCGCGAACCCGACCGTGTCGGCCTCGGGTGACCGGACGGCGGCGCGGGACCGGTCCAGCGGCAGCGCGGTCTCCTCCGGCATGTCCGCCAGCCGTGCCCGCCAGTGCTCGACCTGCTGGGCCAACGGCGACGTCGGGTCGTCCTCCTCGCCCAGGAGGGCGGCCTCCCGGAGGGCGTGGTCGGCGTACTGCACGGGCAGCGCTCCCCACTCCGGCGCGCCGCCGTCCCGCCGGGCGCGGTAAGCCGCGACGAGGTCCCGGGAGAGCGGACCGAGGGACCAGCCGTCGACGGCGATGTGGTGCAGCACCAGCAGCAGCACGCCGTCCACTTCGGACAGCCGGAGGAGCGTCGCCCGCAGCGGCAGGTCGCGCGCCAGGTCGAACGGGACGAGCGCCTCCCGGGTCAGGTCGTGGTCGAGCCGGTCGGGCGTGGCGCCGAGGACGGTCAGCACGGGCGCGCCGGTGTCCGACACGAGCTGGTGCGGCCCGTCCGCGTCCTCGGGGAAGGTCGTGCGCAGCACCTCGTGCCTGGCCGCGACGTCGGCCAGCGCGGCGCGCAGGGCGGGCAGGTCCAGGGCGCCGGTCAGGCGGACGGCGACCGGCACGTGGTAGCTCGCGGCGGGTCCGCCGAACTGGTGCAGGAACCACATCCGCCGCTGGGCCGCGGACAGCGGGAGCCGTTCCGGGCGGGGGCCGGCGGACAGGGCGGGCCGGGCTCCGCCCGCGCCGGCCAGGCGCGCGGTGAGCCCGGCGGGGGTGGGCGCGTCGAACAGGTCGCGCACCGACAGGTCGACGCCCAGGGTGGCGCGCGCCCGGTTGACCAGCCGGGTCGCCAGCAGCGAGTGGCCGCCCAGCTCGAAGAAACCGCCGTGGGCCCCGACCTCGTCCAGGCCCAGCACCTCGGCGAACAGGCCGCGAAGGATCTGCTCGCGCGGGTCCCTCGACCCCCGGTCGGCGGGCGCGGTGGTGCGGGCGGGCGCGGGCAGCGCGGCGCGGTCCAGCTTGCCGTTGGCGGTGAGCGGCAGCGCGTCGAGGACCACCACGGCGGAGGGCACCATGTGCTCCGGCAGCGCGGCGGCCAGGTGCGCGCGCAGGTCGGCCGGGTGCGGCGCGGGTCCGCGCGGCACCGCGTAGGCGACCAGCCGGGGATCGCCCGGCCGGTCCTCCCGGACCACGGCCGTCGCCGCGGCCACGCCCGGGTGCGCGCCCAGCGCGGCGGCGACCTCGCCGGGCTCGACCCGGAAGCCCCTCAGCTGCACCTGGTCGTCGACGCGGCCGAGGTACTCCAGCTCGCCGTCGGCGGTCCAGCGGGCCAGGTCGCCGGTGCGGTACATGCGGGCGCCCGGCGACCCGTGCGGGTCCGCCACGAAGCGGTGGGCGGTGAGGTCCGGGCGCCCGAGGTAGCCGCGGGCGACCCCGGCCCCGGTCACGTACAGCTCGCCCGTCGTCCCCGGCGGCGCCGGTTCGAGCGCGGGGTCGAGCACGGCGGTCCCCAGGTGCGGCAGGGGGCGGCCGACCAGGCTGGCCGGTCCGACGTCGGTCGGCGCGAGGTCCCGGGCGGTGACGTGCACGGTGGTCTCGGTGATCCCGTACATGTTGACCAGGCGGGCCGCGTCGCCGTGAGCCCGCCACCAGGTGGCGAGCCGGTCGAAGGCCAGCGCCTCACCGCCGAGGACGACCAGCCTGACCGCGAGCGGGGACCCGGGCTCGGCCGCGAACTGGTCGAAGGCGGAGGGCGTCTGGCTCAGCACCGTCACGCCCTCCTCGGCGACGAGCCGCCGGAAGTCGCCGGGCGAGCGGCTCGTGCCGCGCGGCACGACGACGAGCCTGCCGCCGGTGAGCAGCGCGCCCCAGACCTCCCACACCGAGAAGTCGAACGCGGCCGAGTGGAACCAGGTCCACACGTCGGTGTCGGCGAGGCCGAAGTCGTCGGCGGTGGCGCGGAGCAGCCGGACCACGTTGGCGTGCGGCACGACGACGCCCTTGGGCGTCCCGGTCGAGCCGGAGGTGAAGATCACGTAGGCGGGGTGGTCGGGGTGGGGGCGCACCGGCTCCCGCTCCGCCCCTCCCGGCTCGTCGACCAGCAGCGCCGGCAGGTCGCCCGGCAGCAGGGGGCGGGACGCCGCGTCGGTGACCACCAGGAGCGGGTCGGCCTGGTCGAGCACGGCCGCCAGCCGGGCGGGCGGGTGGTCCAGGTCGAGCGGCAGGTAGGCCGCGCCCGCCTTGAGCACCGCGAGCAGCGCCACCACCAGGTCGGCCGACCGGGGCAGGGCCACCGCCACCACGGCCTCCGGGCGGGCGCCGCGGGCCGCGAGCCGCCGGGCCAACCGGTCGGAGCGGCGGTCCAGCTCGGCGTAGGACAGCCGGGCGGCGCCGTCGGTGATCGAGGTGGCGTCGCCGCGGCGGGCGGCCTGCCGGGCGAACAGCGCGGGCAGCACGTCGGGCTCGGCGATCCGCGCGGGCGGGGCGAGCAGGGCACGGCGCTCGGCCGCGGACAGCAGGTCCACGGCGCCGATGCGGCGGTGCGGGTCGGCGCAAACATCCCGCAGCAGCAGGAGGAAGCGCTCCACGAGCCGCCGCGCCGAGCCCGGGTCGAACAGGTCGTGGGCGAACTCCAGCTCGCCGTCGACCCCGCCGCCGGGCCGCTCGGCCAGGGTGAGCACCAGGTCGAACTTCGCCGAGTCGGACCGGACCGGTTCGGCCACCGCCGCGTGCCCGCCGAAGCGGGCGGGCGGGCCGACGTGCGCGGGGTCGTTGACGGTCAGCACCACCTGGCACAGGGGGTGGCGGGCGGTGGACCTCGGCGGGTTCAGCACCTCGACCAGCCGCTCGAAGGGCACGTCCTGGTGGGCGTAGGCGTCCAGGTCGGTCTCCCGCACGCGGGCCAGGAGGTCCGCGAACGTCGGGTCGCCGCCGGTGTCGACGCGCAGCACCAGGGTGTTGACGAAGAACCCGACCAGGTCTTCGACAGCGGGGTCCGCGCGCCCGGCCACCGGGGTCCCGACGGGGATGTCCGCGCCCGCGCCGACCCTGGTGAGCAGGGCGGCCAGGGCGGCGTGCGCGACCATGAACACGGTGGCGCCGTGGTCGCGGGCCACCGCGCGCATCGCCTCGTGGTCCGCGCGGTCCAGGGAGAACGGGACGACGCCGCCGCGGTGGGACGGGGTGGCGGGCCGGGGGCGGTCGGTCGGCAGCGGCAGCTCGGGCGGCAGCCCGGCCAGCACCGAGCGCCAGTGCGCGAGCTGGACCGCGATCGGGCTGCCGGGGTCGTCCTCGTCCCCGAGCGCGTCGAGCTGCCACAGGGTGTGGTCGGCGTACTGCACCGGCAGCGGCGCCCAGCCGGGGGCCCGCCCGGCGAGGCGGGCGGTGTAGGCGGTGTCGAGGTCGCGCAGCAGGGGGCGCAGCGACCACCCGTCGGCGGCGGCGTGGTGGAGCACCAGCAGCAGGACGTGGTCCCCGTCGCCCGCGTCGACGAGGGCGGCGCGCAGCGGGAGGTCCGCGGCCAGGTCGAACGGCCTGGCCACCAGGTCCGCGAGCAGGTCGCCGAGGCCCTCCGGGTCGCACGCCCGCACCGCGAGTTCCGGTCGGGCCTCGGCGAGCACCCTCTGGCGCGGGCCGTCGACGTCGTGGTCGAGGAGCGTGCGCAGCGCCTCGTGGCGACCGGCCACGTCGGCGAGCGCGGCCTCCACCGCGGTGGCGTCGAGCGCACCGGACAGCCGCAGCGCGGCGGACAGGTGGTACGCGCCGCCCGCGTCGAGGCGGTCGAGGAACCACAGGCGCTGCTGCGCGGGCGAGGCGGGGACGCGATCGGGGCGGGGTCGACGGGTGAGCGGGGGTCGCGCGTCCGCCGCCCCGGGCAGGAGCGCCGCGAGCGCCGCCGGTGTCGGCGCGTCGAACAGCTGCCGCACGCCCAGGTCGACCCCGAGCACGGTGCGCACGCGGCCGACCAGCCGGGTGGCGAGCAGCGAGTGGCCGCCCAGGGCGAAGAACCCGTCGTCCGGGCCGACGCCGGGAACCCCGAGCACCTCGGCGAACAGGTCGCAGAGCGCCGCCTCGCCGGGGGTGCGCGGCGCCCTGCCCGTCGGGACGTGCTCGGCCGGGACCGGCAGCGCGGCGGTGTCGAGCTTGCCGTTCGGCGTGACCGGGAACGCGGCCACGTCGACCACCGCCGCGGGCACGAGGTGGGCGGGCAGCGCCGCCGCCAGCGCGCCGCGGGGGTCGCCGACCGCGTCGGCGTCGCGCACGACGTACCCCACCAGCGAGGGCGCGCCGGCGCGGTCGGGTCGCACCACCACGACGGCCCGCCGCACACCGGGCAGCGCGGCGAGCGCGGCTTCGACCTCGGCGGGCTCCACCCGCGCGCCGCGGACCTTGACCTGGCGGTCGGCGCGGCCGACGTAGCGCAGCGCGCCGTCGCGCCCGACCCGGACCACGTCGCCCGTGCGGTACATGCGGGCGCCGGGCGGTCCGTCGGGGCAGGCGACGAAGCGCTGCGCGGTCAGGTCCGGGCGACGCGAGTAGCCGCGGGCCAGGCCCGCTCCCGACACGTACAGCTCGCCCGCGGCGCCGGGCGGCACCGGGCGCAGCCAGGCGTCCAGGACCCGCACACCGACACCGTCGATCGGCTCGCCCAGCGGTGGCACGAGCGCGCCGCGCAACGGCTCGCTCATGGTGGCGCACACGGTGGCCTCGGCGGGGCCGTACGCGTTGACCACCACGTGGTCGGCCGACCACCGCTCGACCAGCGCCGCCGGGCACTCCTCACCCGCGACCACCAGCACGACCCCGGCGGGCACCTCGCCCTCGGACACCGCGGCGAGCACCGACGGGGTCAGCGTGACGTGGGTGACGGCGAACCCGGCCAGCGCGCGGGCCAGCGGCGCGCCGGGCGCCACCTGGTCCCGGTCGAGGAACACCGCCGCGGCCCCGGTCGCCAGGGTGGTCCACAGCTCGGCCACCGCCGCGTCGAACCCGGGGGACGCCACCTGGAGCACCCGCGACGACGGCCCGATCCCGAGCCGGTCGGCCTGCGCCAGCGCCAGGTTCGGGACGCCCCGGTGCGGTACCACCACGCCCTTGGGCGCGCCGGTCGACCCGGAGGTGCGGATGACGTAGGCCGCCGCGTCCGGCCGGACCTCCACGGCGGGACCGCGGTCGCGGCGCCCCGGCGGTTCGGCGTCGAGCAGGACGAGCCGGTCGTCGGGCAGCCCGGTCGCGAGCCCGGTGGTGCTGAGCACGAGCGCGGGCTCGGCGTCGGCGAGCGACTGGACGACGCGCGCGGTGGGGTGGTCGGGATCGACGGGCAGGTAGGCGGCGCCCGCCTTGAGGACCGCCAGCACCGCGACGGGGAACAGCTCGCCGCGCGGGAGGACGAGCGCGACGACGTCTTCCGCGCCCACGCCCCGTCGCGCCAGCTCGACCGCGAGGTGGTTGGCGCGCCCGTCGAGGTCCGCGTAGGAGAGGACGCCGGAGTCGGAGAACACCGCCGGGGCGCGGGGCGCGACGGCCACCCGCTCCGCGAACAGGTCGAGCACGGTGCCGCCGGCGCGGGGCGGGGACGGCACGGGGGCCGCCGCCGGCACGAGCACGAGCTCGGACGGCCGGACGCGCGCCCGCCCGGCGATCGCGCGCAGGGTCCGCAGCAGCAGCCCGGCCACGGCGTGCGCCCGCTCGTCGTCGACGGCGTCCGGCCGGGCGTCGAGGCGGAACCGCAACCGGGGACCGGGCGTGACCGCGAGGCCCAGCGCGTGGTGCGTCGCGTCGTGCCCGCCGACCGCTTCGACCCGCAACCCGGCGGCCCCGGCGGCGCCCTCGGCGTCGACCGGGTAGTTCTCGAACACCACGGACGTGTCGAACAGCTCGCCGAGGCCCGCGATCCGCTGGATCCCGGCCGTGCCCAGGTGGTGGTGGTCCAGCAGCGCGGCCTGGTCGCGGTGCGCCTCGGCGAGCAGGTCGGCGGCGCGGGCGCCGGGGCGCAACCGGAACCTCACCGGCACGGTCTCGACGAACAGGCCGATCATGTCCCGCACGCCGGGCACGTCGGCGGGCCTGCCGGACACGACGGCGCCGAACACGACGTCGGTCCGGCCGGTGAGCGCGCCGAGCACCAGCGCCCAGGCGAGCTGGACCGCGGTGCTGACGGTGACGCCCTCGGCGCGCGCGAGGTCGGTCAGCGCGGCGGTCGTCCCCTCGTCGAGCGCGAACCGCAGGGGCCGGGGCGGTTCCGCGCCGACCACGCCCGGCTCGCCGACGAGCGTCGGCCCGTCGAGGTCCGCGAGCGCGTGCCGCCACGCGGCGGTGGCGGCCTCGGCGTCCTGCCCGGCCCGCCACCGCAGGTAGGCCCGGTAGGGCGGCGCGGGATCGGGTTCCCGCCCGGCGCACGCGGCGAGCAGCGCCCGCACGACCAGCGCCGTGGACCAGCCGTCGAGCACGGCGTGGTGGGCGGTGAGCACCAGCCGGTGCCGGTCGGCGCCCGACCTGATCAGGGCGCCGCGCAGCAGCGGCGGGTCGGCCAGGTCGAACGGCACGGTCCGCTCCTCCTCGGTCACCGCCTCCACGGCGCTCGCGCGGCGGGGTTCGGGCGTCGCGGTCAGGTCGACCACCCGCCACCTCGCCCCGACCGCCGCGGGCACGGCGGCCACGGGCGTGGACAGGTCGGCGTGCCGCAGTCCCGCCCGCAGGTTGGGGTGCTGGTCGAGCAGGCGGGCGAGCGCGGCGCCCGGCCGCCCGGCGTCCAGCTCCCCGACCAGGTCCAGGTGGACCTGGGTCGTGTAGACGTCGGCGTCGGCGCCCACGGACGCGCGGTGGAACAGCAGCCCCTCCTGCATCGGGGTCAGGGGCAGCACGTCCTGCGCGTCGGCGAGCCGGTCGACGTCGGCCTGGGTCAGCCGGACCAGCGGCAGGTCGGACGGGGTGCGCCCGCCCGCGCCGGGCAGCCGCACCAGGGCGGCGAACCCGTCGAGCACCGCGTGGAACAGCGCGGAGAGCGCGGCGACGTCGGCTTCGGTCACCAGCCGCGCGGCCCAGGTCCACGTGCTGTCCAGCTCGGGGCCGCCCGGTCCGTCGAAGACCACCACGTCGAGGTCGATCTCGTGCGCGAGCGGCAGGTCCTCGTGCGCGCGGCCGCCGACGCCCGCCAGCTCGGGCAGCACGTCCCAGTCCCGGCCGCCGTCGGCCGCCAGCCTGCCGAGGTAGTTCACGCCCAGCGGAGGTGCGCCCAGCGGCGCCAGCGCCGCCCGCCCCTCGTCGTCGAGGTGGCGCAGCACGCCGTGGCCGAGGCCCCGGCCGGGCACCGCGCGCAGTTGCTCCTTGACGCGCTTGAGCGCGCGGTCGAGCGCGTGCCCGCCCGCGAGGTCGCCGGCGCGCACCGGTCCGGCGTCCAGCCGCACCGGGTGCAGCGAGGTCAGCCAGCCGACGGTGCGGTCCAGGTCGCCGTCGTGCCTGCCGTGCCCCTCGACGTCGACCAGCACCGGGTCGGGGGCGCCGCGCCAGAGCCGCACCGCGACGGCGAACGCGGTGAGCAGCACCTCGTCGACGCCCGCGTGGAAAGCGGTGGCGACGTCACCCACCACCGCGGCCGTGGTGGCGGTGGGCAGCCGGTCGCGCCTGCGCCCCGCGGTGGCGTGCCGGTCGAGCGCGGGGTCGAGGCGTCGCGGGGGCGCGTCGCGGAGCGCGTCGACCCAGTGGGCCAGTTCCGCCCGGTGGGCGGCGGCCCCGTCGCGCAGGTGCTCGGCCCACTGGCGCAGCGCCGTCCGGGCCGGGGGCAGCGGTTCACCCGGGCGGTCGAGGGTGGCGGCCAGGTCGGGCAGCAGGATGCGCCAGGACACCCCGTCCACGGCGTAGTGGTGGATCGCGAGCAGGAGGGCGCCGGGCCGGTCGGGGCCGCGGTCGAAGTGGACCGCCGCGACCACGCGCCCCTCGGACGGGTCCAGCGCGCGTCGGGCCCGGTCCGCCTGCTCCTCGACCGCGTCGGCGAACGCGGCGCCGGTGAGGGCGGAGCTGTCCACGGTGACCGGCGAGGGGACGGGCACGCCCGGCGGTCGCACGTGCAGCTCTTCGGGCGAGCCCGCCAGGCGCAGCGCCTCGTGGTGGTCGGCCAGGCGCTGCACCGCGCCGGCCAGGTCGGCGGTCCGGGTCCCCGCGGGCGCCCGGACCACCAGGACCTGGGCGAACCCGTCCACCGGACCGCCGAGCGCCGACAGCCAGCGCTGCATGGGGAACGGCGCGAGCGGGCCGGACGGGGCCGGGGCGGCGCGCGGTGCGGGCTCCGCGGTCCTGGCCAGCGCCGCGAGCGCCTCCACGGTGCGCGCCTCGAAGACCTCGCGCGGGGTCAGCGCCAGCCCGGCGCCGCGGGCCAGGCCGACCAGTTGCAGCGACAGGATGCTGTCGCCGCCGAGCGCGAAGAAGCTGTCCTCGGCCGACACCCCCGGCACCCGGAGCACCTCGGAGAACAGGTCGGCGATCGTCGCCTCGACCGGCGTGGCGGGCGCCCGGCCCGACGCGCGGGACGCGACGGGCGCGGGGAGCGCACGCCGGTCGAGCTTGCCGTTCGGGGTGGTGGGCAGCGCGTCGAGCAGCACCACCGCCGTCGGCGCGGCGTGCTCGGGCAGCCGTGCGGCGGCGTGCGCGACCAGGTCGGCGGGATCGGGAGCGGCGCCCGGGGCCGGCACGACGTACCCGACCAGGCGCGGGCTGCCCGGGTGGTCCTCGCGGACCACCACCGCGCAGGCGGCGACGTCGGGGTGCGCGGCGAGCACCGCCTGGGCCTCGCCCGGTTCGACGCGGACGCCGCGGATCTTGACCTGGTCGTCCGCGCGCCCGAGGAAGTCCAGTTCCCCGTCCGGGCGCAGGCGGGCGATGTCGCCGGTGCGGTAGAGCCGGGACCCGGGCGGGCCCGCCGGGTCGGCGACGAACCGCTGCGCGGTGAGCGCGGCGCGGCCGTGGTACCCCGTGGCCAGGCAGGCGCCCGCCAGGTACAGCTCACCGGGCGTCCCGACGGGCACGGGCCGCAGGGCGGCGTCGAGGACGCGCGCGGTGGTGTTCCGGATGGGGCGCCCGATCGGCACCGGCCCGGTGTCGGCCGGGTCGCAGGTGTGCGCGGTGACGTCCACCGCGGCCTCGGTGGGGCCGTAGAGGTTGTGCAGCGGCACGGGCAGCAGGGCGTGCCACCGCGCGCGCAGGTCGGCGGTCAGCTCCTCGCCGCTGCACACGACCCGGCGCAGGCCGGCGCAGCGCCGCGCGCCGGGCGCGTCGAGGAAGGCGCGCAGCATCGACGGCACGAAGTGCGCGGTCGTGATCCCCTCGGCGCGGATCAGCTCCGCCAGGTGGTCCGGGTCCCGGTGACCGCCGGGCCGGGCCACGACGAGCAGGGCGCCCTGGACCAGCGGCCAGAAGAACTCCCAGACCGACACGTCGAAGCTCGCGGGCGTCTTCTGGAGGACCCGGTCGTCGGCCTCCAGCCGGTACTCGTCCTGCATCCACAGGAGCCGGTTGACGATGGCCGAGTGCGGGACGACCACGCCCTTCGGGCGGCCGGTCGACCCGGAGGTGTAGATCATGTACGCCGGGTCGCCCGGCGCGGGGACGGGCAGGGCCACGTCCGGCGCCGGTTCGCCGCCGCCCGGTCCGACCACCGGCGCGGGCGCCGGCGGCAGGGCGACCGCCGGCGTCGTGACCACCACCGCCGGCCGGGCGTCGTCGAGCAGGAGCGCCACGCGCTCGGCCGGGAGTTCCGGGTCGACCGGCACGTAGGCGGCGCCGGCCTTGAGCACGCCGACGAGGGCGACCACGAGGTCCAGCCCGCGCGGCAGCGCCACGGCGACGAACCGGCCGGGGCCGCCGCCCGCCGCGACCACCCGGGCCGCGACGACCGCGGCGCGGTCGTGCAGCTCGCGGTAGGTCAGGGTGGCGCCGGCGTAGCGGACGGCGGGCGCGTCCGGTGTCCGGGCGCACCGGTCGTCCAGGAGCGCGGTGAGCGTCGTCGGCGGGAGCGGCGCGGTCGGGCCGTCCAGCGCGGCGAGGCGCCGCCTGTCCTCGGGGGCGAGGAGGTCGCCGCGGGCCAGCGGGCGGTCGGGCGCGGAGAGGACCAGGCGCAACGCCCGCAGCAGCAGGGCGGCCAGTTCGCCGGCGCGCGCCGGCGGCACCAGGTCCGGGCGGTGGTCGAGGCGGAACGACATCGCCGGGCCGGGCACGACGACCAGGGCGGCCGGGTAGTGCGTGGCGTCGTGCCCGCCCACACCGGTGATCGCCAGGCCCGAGGCGGCGGCCAGGTCGTCGAGCGCCCCGCGGTCGTACGGGTAGTTCTCGAACACGAGCACGGTGTCGAACAGGTCGCCGCCGGACAGGCGCTGGAGGTCGGCCAGCCCGACGTGGGTGGCCGACGAGCGGTCCGCCTGCTGCCGCTGGAGGGTGGTGAGCAGGTCGGCGGCGGTGCGCGCCGGGTGCGCGTGGACGGGCACCGGGACGGTGTTCGCGAGCAGGCCCACGACGTCCTCGACGCCGGCCAGCTCCGGCGGCCGCCCCGCCACCGTGACGCCGAACGCCACGTCCACCCGGCCCAGCAGGTGCCCGAGCGCGAGCGCCCAGGCGCCCTGCACGACGGTGTTCACGGTGAACCCGCGGGCGCGGGCGAAGGCCGCCACCTCGGCGGACTCGGCCTCGGTCAGGCCGAAGCGGACGGCGCGGGGCGGCTCGGCGGACCGGCCCCCGGGCGCCGCCAGCAGCGCGGGTTCGCCCGCGGCGGCCAGCACCGGCCGCCACGCGGCGAGCGCGGCGGCGTGGTCGCGGGCGCCCAGCCAGCGCAGGTGGTCGGCGTGGGTCCGGGCGGGCGGCAGCGCGCGGCCCGCGTAGGCGGCGAGCAGGTCCCGCAGCAGGACCGACAGCGACCAGCCGTCCACGAGGAGGTGGTGCAGGGTGAGCAGCAGCCGGCACCGGTCGCCGTCGCCGCGCACCAGGGCGCAGCGGACCAGCGGCGCGGTGTCCGCCGCGAACCCGGTGGCGCGCTCCCGCTCGGCGACCCGGTCGAACCCGGCGGAGACGACCTCCCGCAGCGGGATCCGGACGTCGTCGCGGATCACCTGCACGGGCTCGCCGCGCCCGACGTGGCGGAACTCCGCCCGCAGGGCCGGGTGCCGGCGCGACAGCCCGTCCAGCGCGGAGCGCAGCCGGGCGGCGTCCACCGCGCCTTCGACGTCGACGTGGACCTGCACGGTGTAGACGTCGGCGCCCGCGCCCTCGTAGAGGTGGTGGAACAGCAACCCCTCCTGCAACGGCGTGAGGGGCAGGACGTCCTCGACACCGGGTTCGGCCCGCAGCGCCGAGTCGTCGCGCCCGGTCGACCCGGCGGTGTCGGCGGCGGTGTCGGCGGCGGCGATCTCGGCGATGGTCGGCTGCGCCAGGTCGGCGACGGTCGCGCGGCTGAACACGTCCCGCTCGGACAGGACCAGCCCGCGGTCCCGGGCCGCGGCGACCAGGCGCATGGCCAGGACGCTGTCGCCGCCCAGGGCGAAGAAGCCGTCGTCCACGCCCGCGTCCGGCACGCCCAGGACCTCCGCGACCAGGGCGAGCAGCCGCGCCTCCCGCGGCGTGGCCGGTGCGCGGCCGGGACCGGGGGCGGGCAGGTCCGGCGCGGGCAGTGCCCGCCGGTCCAGCTTGCCGTTCGGCGTGGTGGGCAGGGTGTCGAGCACGACGAACGCGGCGGGCACCGCGTGGCCGGGCAGCCGGGCGGCGGCGTGGGCCGCCAGGTCCGCGGGCTCGGCGGCGCCGGTGGTGTAGGCGACGAGCCGGGGCGCGCCGGGTGCGTCCTCGCGGACGATGACGGCCGCCGCGCCGACCGCCGGGTGCGCCCGCAGGACCGCCTCGACCTCGCCCGGCTCGATGCGGAACCCGCGCAGCTTCACCTGGTCGTCGACCCGGCCGAGGAAGGCCAGCTCACCGGTCGGCAGCCACCGCACCCGGTCGCCCGTGCGGTACATCCGCCGCCCGGACCGGTCGAACGGGTCCGCGACGAACCTCGTCGACGTCAGCGCGCCGCGCGCCAGGTAGCCGCGGGTGACGCCGGCCCCGGCGACGTACAGCTCACCGGGCACGCCGACCGGCACCGGGCGCAACCGCTCGTCGAGCACGTGCACCCGGGTCCGCGCCACCGGGCCGCCGATGGAGGGCAGCTCCCCGCCGCGCACGGGTGCGCTGGTGGACCACACGGTGGTCTCGGTGGGCCCGTACACGTTGAGCACCGACGCGGCCCGCGCGGCCAGCCCGTCCGCGACGCCGGCGGGCAGCGCCTCGCCGCCCACGAGCACGCGCAGCCCGTCGACCGCCGTGGGCTCGCTCGCCAGCACCACGTCCCACAGGGTGGGCGTCGCCTGCGCGACCGTGACACCCCGGCGCTCGACGAGGGCGCGCAGGGCCGCCGGGTCGCGGACGTCGCGCTCCTCCGCGAGCACGACCCGGCCGCCGGAGGTCAGCGGACCGAACAGCTCCAGCACCGAGATGTCGAACCCCACCGTCGTCACCGCCAACCACCGGTCCGACGACGACAACCCCAACCGAACCCGCATGTCCCCCAACAGGTTCGCCACATTGCCCCGCGACACCACCACACCCTTGGGCCGACCCGTCGACCCCGACGTGTAGATCACGTACGCGGCCTGGTCCGGCAGCGCGGCGCCACCGGCGGCCGGCGCACCGCTCCCCCGGGACAGCTCCGCCATGACGCCCTCGGTGACCACGAGCGCGGGGGCGGCGTCGGAGCGCAGGAACGACAGGCGTTCCGCGGGCAACCCCGCGTCGAGCGGCAGGTAGGCGCCACCGGCCCGCCAGACCGCGAGGAGCGCCACGACGAGGTCCACCGACCGGGGCAGCACCACCCCGACCACGGACTCGGCGCCGACGCCCCGGGCCCGCAGCCCGGACGCCACCCGCTCCACCCGTCCGCGCAGGTCCCCGTACGTGACCTCCGCTCCACCGCACACCACGGCCACGGCGGCGGGGTCCTGCGCGAACACCGAGTCCAGGACGTCGGGCGGCGTGCCGGGGACGGCGGTGTCGTTCCACGCCACCCGCACGAGGTGGGCCTCGTCGGCGTCGAGCAGGTCCAGCTCGCCGATCGGCCGGTCCGGGTGGGCGGCGCCCTGCTCCAGCACGCGCACCAGCCACCGCGCCAGGCGCCGGGCGGTCCCGTCGTCGAAGAGGTCGCGCGCGAACTCCAGGGTGAGCGCCATCCCCTCCTCGCCCCGGTCCACGAAGGTCGCGGTCAGGTCGAACTTGGCGGTGCCCGTGCCGACGGTGGCGGCCGAGGCGGACAGGCCGGGCAGCGCGTCGAAGGCGCGCAGCGCGGCGTCCTGCTCGGCGTTGAGGGCGAGCATCACCTGGAACAGCGGGTGCCTGGCCGGCGACCGCTCCGGGGCCACCTCCTCCACGACGCGCTCGAACGGCACGTCCGCGTGGTCGTAGGCGTCGAGGTCCACGGCCCTGGCGCGGTCCACCAGCTCGGCGAACGTCGGGTCGCCCGAGGTGTCCAGGCGCAGCACCAGCATGGTGAGGAAGACCCCGACGACGTCGTCGACCGCGGGGTCGGGCCTGCCCTCCATCGGCGACCCGATCGGGATGTCGTCGCCGGCGCCGGTCCGGCCCAGCACCGCGGCCAGCGCCGCGTGCAGGACCATGAACAGCGTCGCGCCCCGGTCCGACGCGAGCGCGGCCAGCCCGTCCCGCAGCGGGGCGGGCACGGTGGCGGTGACCTCGCCACCGCGGTGCGAGGCCACGGCCGGGCGGGCCCGGTCGGCGGGCAGGGCGAGTTCGGCGGGCAGTCCGGCGAGGCGGTCCCGCCACCACTCCAGGCCGCCGTCCGAGCCCCGCGCCGCCACCTCGTGCTGCCAGAGCGCGTAGTCGGCGTACTGCACGGGCAGGGGTCGCCAGTCGGGCGCCCGCCCCTCGGTGGTCGCGGTGTAGGCGGCCACCAGTTCCCGGGTCAGCACGGCCAGCGACCGCTCGTCGCCCGCGATGTGGTGCAGGACCAGCAGGAGCACGTGCGCGCCACCGGGCTCGGGCAGCAGCCAGGCGCGCAGCGGCAGGTCCGCGGCGAGGTCGAACGGTCGCCGGACCAGGTCGGCGGGCGCTTCTCCCGGCCCCGCCGCCGCCACGGCGAACCGGGGCTCCGCGAGCACCACCTGGTGCGGCCCGTCGGCGTCTTCCGCGATGACGGTGCGCAGCGCCTCGTGGCGGTCGAGGACCAGCCGCAGGGCGGTGTCCAGCGCGGCGCGGTCGAGGTCGCCGACCAGCCGCACGGCCACCGGGACGTGGTAGGCGGCCCGGTCGGCGACGAGGCGGTCGAGGACCCACAACCTGCGTTGTGCCGAGGACAGCGGCACCCGTGCCCCCGGGCCGCGCGGGGTGATCGGCGGCCTGGCGGCGGCGGCCGGTGCGAGGCGCGCGGCCAGCGCGGCCACCGTCGGCGCGTCGAACACCTCCCGCAGCCCCAGCTCCGCCCCGAACACCGCGCGCACCCGGCCGACGAGCCGCAGGGCCAGCAGGGAGTGCCCGCCGGCGGCGAAGAAGTCGTCGTCCGCGGACACCGAGGGCACGCCGAGCACCTCGCGGAACAGGCCGGCCAGCGCCTCCTCGCGCGGTGTGCCCGGCACGCGGCCCGCCCCCGTGGCGCGCTCGGGCGCGGGCAGCGCGGCCCGGTCCACCTTCCCGTTGGGGGTGAGGGGGAACGCGTCGAGCACCACCAGCGCGGTGGGCACCAGGTAGTCCGGCAGGGCGGCGGCGACGTGCGCGCGCACCTCCGCGGCGGACACCGGCGCGGTCGTGGTGAAGTAGCCGACCAGGCGCCGGTCGCCGGGCCGGTCCTCGCGCACCACCACGTGCGCGGCGCCCACGGCGGGGTGCCCGGCCAGCACGGCGGCCACCTCGCCCGGCTCGATGCGGAAGCCGCGCAGCTTGACCTGGTCGTCGATGCGGCCGAGGAACTCCAGCACTCCCGCGTCGGTCCACCGCACCAGGTCGCCGGTCCGGTACGCCCGGCTCCCGGCGGGGCCGTGCGGATCCGGGACGAAGCGCTCGGCGGTGCGCCCCGGCCGTCCCCGGTAGCCGCGCGCGAGGCCCTCCCCCGCGAGGTACAGCTCGCCGGGCGCGCCGGGCGGGACCAGCCCCAGCCGGCGGTCGAGGACGCGGACGCGCACGCCGTCCAGGGGCAGGCCGATGGGGACGGTGTCCGAGGGCCCGCCGGCGGGCGCGGTGTGCTTCAGCGCGAACGTCGTGGCCTCGGTCGGGCCGTAGCCGTTGACGACGGTCAAGCCCGGACAGGCCAGTTGGACGCGCCGGACCGCCTGGACCGGGACCGCCTCGCCGCCCGCCCACACCTCGCGGGCGCCGGCGAACGCGGCCGGGTCCTGCTCGGCGATCAGCTGGAACAGGGAGCTGGTGAGGAACATCCCGGTCACCCGGTGCTCGGCGACGGCCCCGGCCAGACCCGCGGCCGTGAGCTGCCCCGGCGGGGCGAGCACGACCCGGCCGCCGTTGAGCAGCGGGACCCACAGCTCGTAGGTGGCCGCGTCGAAGGTGTGCGGGGAGTGCAGCAGGACGCGGTCGTGCGCGCCACCGCGGAACGCGCCGTCCAGGGCCAGGGCGACCACGTCGGCGTGGGTGACGGCGACGCCCTTGGGCTCGCCGGTCGACCCGGAGGTGTGGATGACGTAGGCGAGCCGGTCGGGATGACCGCCGGCGGAGCGGGGAACCGGGTCTCCGGCGTCCTCGCGCGGGTCGTCCGCGGCGATCACCGGCGCGCCGAGGTCCGCGGCCTCCGCCGCGGTGGTCGCGTCGGCGACCACCGCCACGACGTCCCCGGCGAGCCGCCGCTGGTACGCGGCCGGGCTGCCCGCGCGCAGCGGCAGGTACGCCGCGCCCGACTTGGCCACCGCGAGGGTCGCGACGACCAGGTGGGCCGACCGGTCGACCAGCAGCGCCACCGAGCGCTCCGGGCCCGCGCCCGCGGCGCGCAGCCGGGCGGCGAGGCGGTCGGAGGCGGCGTCGAGTTCGGCGTAGGTCAGCGACCCGCCCGACCAGGCGACCGCGGTCGCGCCCGGCAGGCGGCGGGCCACCGCGCGGAAGTGGTCCGGCAGGTCCGCGCGCCCGGACGGCGCCGGCGGGCCGCTGCCGAGTGCGAGCAGGCGTTCCCGCTCACCGGGGAGGAGTGGTTCCACCCGGCCGACCGGGGCGGTGGGCGCCGCGAGCAGCGCGCGTAGGAACGCGAGGAAGCGGTCCAGGTGGGCGGCGGCCTCGGCGGGGCTGTGGAGCCGGTGGTTGGCGTCGAGCACGACCCGCACGCCGCCGGGCGCGCCGGGAGAGCCGAAGAAGGTGAGGGCGACGTCCGCGACCGGCGGTGCGGACAGCTGCACCGGCCGGGCCTCGTGCCCGGCGAACCGGGGCGCCAGGTCGAACGACAGGATGTTGACGAGCACCCGGGCCGACGAGCCGCCGCCGAGCTCGCGCCGCAGGTCCTCACCGCGGTGGCGCTGGTGGCGCGCGGCCGAGGCGAGGGCCGCGGCGGTGCGGGTGACGACGTCGGCGAACGGGTCGGACGGGTGCACCGCGGTTCGCACCGGCAGCTCGTTGGCCAGCATGCCGGGCGTGCTCAGCGCGGTCCGGGTGAGCCTGCCGGTGAACGGCACGGCCAGGGAGACGTCGTGCGCGCCGGTGAGGCGGTGGACGTAGGCGGCCACGGCGGCGGTGAGCACGGCGGAGGCGCGGGCGCCGTGCCGCGCCGCCACCTCCGCCAGCCGCGACTCCTCCTCGGCGGCGAGCCGGGCGCGATGGCGCACCGGGCGCGACGACGGCGCGGCGGTGCGGCCACTGAGACCCGTGGGCGCGAGTTCGCCCGCCAGGGCCGTCGCCCAGTACCGCCGGTCGCGCTCGGCGCGGGCCGACTCGCGGTAGGCCCGCTCCTCCGCCACGAGGGCGGCGGGCGAGGGGAACGGCGCGGGCGGCGGCGAGGTCTTCCCGACCAGCGCGGTGTAGACCTCGGCGAGCCTGCGCCAGTACAGGGCCTGCCCGAAGCCGTCGACGGCGATGTGGTGGCAGCGGAAGTAGTACAGGTGCCGGTCGGCGGTGAGGCGCAGCAGCGCGTGCGCGGCGACCGGCCCGCGCGCCAGGTCCACCACCCGGTCCAGGTCGGCCCGCATGTGCGCGACGGCCGCGGCCTCGTCGGCGGCGTGGACGACCGGGACGGGCACCGGTCCCGCGGGCGCCTCCTCCTGCCACACGCCGTCGGCGTCGGCGACGAACCTGGCGCGCAGCGCCGGGCACTCCGCGACGGTCGCGGTGACCGCCCGCCGGAACAGCTCCGGGTCGACCGGGCCGTCGATGTCGAGGTAGAAGCCGATGGTGTAGGCGGTGTCGGCGGGCGCCAACTGCTGGGCGGCCCACACCTCCGACTGGGCCGCGGTCAGGGCGTGCCGAGGCGTGCCGGTGCCGGTCATCCCGCTCCCGTCGCTCAGTCGGACGCGGGGCCGGACAGCTCCCGCTCCAGCAGTGCGGCCAGTTCGTCGAGGGTGGGGTGCTCCCACAGCGCGTCGTCCGCGAGCACGACGCCCAGCTCGTCCTCCACCTCGGCGGCCAGGGCGATGGCGGTCACCGAGTCCAGGCCGTACTCGGCCAGCGGCACGGCCGGGTCGAGCCCGGTGGGGGGGACCTTCACGTGGGGGGACACGACGGCGGTGAGCCGGTCCAGCAGCTGCTCCGCCGAGGTCGCGTCGGACGGCCGTCGGGCGCCGGTGGTCGTCATTCCCCCTCCCCGGCGTTCCCGCGGGCCAGGTACCGCTCCCGCATGAGCGAGCGCTGGATCTTGCCGCTGCTGGTGCGCGGGACGCCGCCGGGCGGCACCAGCACGACGTCCGCGGCGGACACCCCGAACTCCCGCGCGACCGTCACCTTCATGGCGACGGCGAGCGCGGCCAGCCGCTCCGGGTCCGTCTCCCGGACCTCGTGGGCGACGACCAGCTCGTCCGGCCCCGGTTCGCCCTCGGTGGTCCCGCCCGCCGGCACGCAGAACGCCGCGCCCACGTTGCCCAGCTCGGGGTGGCGCGCCCGCAGCTCGTGCTCGACGTCCTGCGGGTAGAGGTTGCGGCCACGCACGATCAGCACCTCCTTGAGCCGCCCGATGACGTACAGCTCGCCGTCGTGGTGCACGCCGAGGTCCCCGGTCCGCAGGAACTCGGTCGGGTCGCCCGGGCTGCTGGCGCGGAAGACGCGGGCGGTCTCCGCCTCGTTGAGCCAGTAGCCGCCCGCGACGCTGTCGCCGCGCAGCCAGATCTCGCCCACCCGGTTCGGCGGGAGCGGCGCGCCGGTGTCGGGGTCGACCACGCGCACCTCGGCCGCGGAGACCGGGGCGCCGCAGCTGACCACGGACCGCGCGGGCGCGCCGGGCCGGGCGGCGGTGAACTCGCCCCGGCCCAGGGCGACGTCGTCCACGCGGACGACCTGCGGCGCGCGGTCGGCGGTCGCCGAGGTGAACACCGTCGACTCGGCCAGGCCGTAGAGCGGGACGAACGACCGCTCGCGGAAGCCGGCGGCGGCGAAGCGCTTGGCGAAGTCGGTCATGGTGGCCATGCGCACCGGCTCGGAGGCGTTGATCGCGTACTCCCAGCCGGACAGGTCCAGTTCGGCCACCCGCTCCGGGTCCACGCGGCGCACGCACAGGTCGTAGGCGAAGTTCGGCGCCGCGGAGCAGGTGATGCCGTAGCGGCCGATGGCGTCGAGCCAGGACCACGGGTCCCGGATGAACGCGGTCGGGGTCATCAGCACGTCCGCGGTCCCCGCCAGCAGGGCCGGGACGAGCTGCATGATCAGGCCCATGTCGTGGAACATGGGAATCCAGCCGCCGAAGCGGGGCGGGGTGCTCCAGCCCAGCGCGGCGCCGAACGCGCGCGCGTTCGCCGCCAGGTGGCCGTGGCGCACCACGACGCCCTTGGGCGAGCCGGTCGAGCCGGAGGTGTACTGGAGCAGCGCCAGGGAGTCCTCGTCCGTGCGCACCAACCGCCAGTCCGCGGGATCCGCGTAGTCCCGGGCGTCCGTGACCGTGACGTCCACTTCGGACAGTCGCAGCTCGGCGACCCAGTCGCGCACCGCACGGGAGCTCTCCGAGTCGGTCAGCGCGAGGCGGACCCCGGCGTCGGCCACCACGGCCCCGGCCCGGCGGCGTTGGACCTGCGAGCCCCCGGGCGGGGGGACGACCACCGCGGCGACGCCGGCGTAGAGGCAGCCGAGGAACGCCGCGACGAAGTGCCGGTTGACCGGGTACAGCAGCATCACCCGGTCGCCGGGCGCGCACCGCTCGCGCAGGTGGGCCGCGACGGTGGCGGCCCGCCGGTGCAGGTCCCCGTAAGTCCACGAGGCGGACGGCCCGTCGGGGCCGCTGCCGAGCACGTCCACCACGGCGAGGGCCTCGGGGGTGCGCTCGACGTGCCCGAGCACCACCTCCGCCACCCCGGTGCCTCCCCTGATCCACTCGCGCACCCGCGCACCGCCTTCCAGCCGGACCCAGAGTTGCCGAGCTTAGGCGGAAAACCCACCCGGAAAAGTGCCGGCCCAGGCCTTTCGAGGAGGGCTTAACAAGCCAGGAAAACAGCGAACCCGCAGCTCAACGTCCATGCGATAAAAAGACCGGCGCACATTAGTTCGAACATTAAGCCGTCGCTGAAAATCCGCTGGCGCGCTTGACCGCCACAATGCCACGACCCGACAGTGGCACCCATGTCCAGTCCATCGCAGGACTTGGCCCGGTTGGTCAGCTGGGAGAGCAGGCCGGATCCGTACCCGGTGCTGCGACGCCTGCGGGAAGCGGGTCCGTTCACCACCGGTGACGGTGTGGTCCCCGTCAGCGGCTACCACGACTGCCGGACGCTGCTGCGCCACCCGGCCATGAGCAGCGAGCGCGAGCGCGCCCGCCAGTCGCCCACGCGCCGCGGCCCGCGCACGCGCAACTTCCTCCACCTGGACCCGCCGGACCACACCCGGTTGCGCGGGCTGGTCGCCAAGGCGTTCTCCCCCAGGGTCGTGCAGGCCCTGGGGCCGCGGATCAGGGAACTGGCCCACGGCCTGCTCGACGAGGCCGCCGACCGCGGCAGCTTCGACGTGGTGGCCGATTTCGCGCACCCGTTGCCGGTGCGGGTGATCTGCGAGCTGCTGGGCGTGCCCTACGCCGACCGCCGCGACTTCCTCCGGTGGTCGGCCCACCTGTCCGCCGCGCTGGAACCGCCGCTGCCCGGCCTGCGCACACCTGAGGTCGGCGCGGAGGCGGCTCGGGCGCGGGCGGCGTTCGTGGCCTACTTCCGCGACCTGCTGCGCCGCCGCCGCGACGACCCGGGCGACGACCTGGTGTCCGGCCTGCTGCGGGTGGAGCAGGAGAGCGACCGCCTCAGCGAGAGCGAGCTGCTGGCCACCTGCGTGATGCTGGTCAACGCGGGCCACGAGACGACCGTCAACCTCATCGCCAACGGCGTCCTGGCCCTGCTGCGCCACCCCGCGCAGCTGGCCGAGGTGCGCGAGGACCCGGAGCTGGCCTGGGCCGCGGTGGAGGAGGTGCTGCGGCACGACGCGCCGGTGCAGCTGGTCACCAGGGTCGCGACCGCGCCGCTGTCGGTCGGCGGCGCCCCCGTCGAGACCGGCGACCTGGTGCTGGTGCTCCTCGCCGCGGCCAACCGGGACCCGGCGGCGTACCCGGACCCGGACCGGTTCGACCTCCACCGGGACCGGTCAACGCCGTCCCTCGCGTTCGCCGCGGGCCCGCACTTCTGCCTGGGCGCGGGCCTGGCCCGGCTGGAGGCGGCGATCGCGTTCGAGCTGTTCGCGGACCGCGTCGTGGGTCCCCGGCCGGCCCGCGACACGGTGGAGTACAAGCCGAACGTCACCCTCCGCGGGCCGCGCGCGCTCGACGTGGAGTTCGACGCCATCCGCCCCGCGCGCCCCGAGCCGGGAGTGGGCCGTGCGAGTCGAAGAGCCGGCTGACGACATCGGGCGGCAGTTCGCCACCTGGGTCTCGGGCCCCGGTTTCACCTGCCTGGCCGCCAGGTCCGCGCTGCGCCGCGGCACCCTGACCCTGCGGGTGTACCGGGACCTGACGTCGGCGGCCGACGACGAGCGGCTGCACGCCGACCTGGTCGACTTCGCCGCGGTCATCCCGGACGAGCGGACGGCCCTGGCCGCGTTCTGCGCGGTGTTCCGCGCGCCGGGGCGCGGCTCGGAGGAGGCGTTCGAGCGGGACCTGTGGGACCGGCTGACCGCCCTGCGGCGGGTCGACGCGCGCGAGTTCGCCTGGGCGGGCGACGTGTCCTCCGACCCGGGCTCGCCGCACTTCGGCTTCAGCGTCGCCGGGCACCCGTTCTTCGTCGCGGGCCTGCACCCCGGCGCGTCCCGGATCTCCCGCCGCTTCGCCTACCCGGCCCTGGTGTTCAACTCGCACCGGCAGTTCCGCAGGCTCAGGGAGACCGGCGCGTATGCGGGTTTCCAGCGGCGCATCCGCGCGCTGGAGACCGCGTTGCAGGGCGGGGTCAACCCCATGCTGAGCGAGCACGGCACGGCCTCCGAGGCCGGGCAGTACTCCGGCCGCGCCGTCGGACCGGACTGGCGCTGCCCGTTCCGGTCCGACGACTGAGCCGACGGCCCCGGCATCAGGGGCGGCTGAGCCGCCCGCCCGGCGCCAGGGCGGCCGAGCCGACCGCCGGCCCGGCGTCAGGCCGCGCCCCACACGTCGGGGAACAGCCGCTTCCCCGCGGCGCGCCACAGGTAGGCGGGGCCTTCGGACCCGCCGGTGCCCCGCCGCCCGCCCAGGAAGCGCTCGGCGAGCCCGGCGTGCCTGGCCCGCCACACCACGAAGGCCTCGTCGAAGTCCAGCAGCGCCGCGCGGACCCGGATGACGCCGGCGTCCGCGTGCCCGCGGCGCTTCACCAACCGCTCGTAGGCGTCGGCGACCGACTGCTCCGTCAGCCGCCGCCGCAACCGGTCGCGCTCGGCCTCGCTGAAGCCCCGGGTGGACAGGGCCCGGGTGTCGCGCAGGCCGCAGGCGTACTCGATCTCGCGGAACTGCGCGGACTGGATGCCGCTGGCCGAGCCGAGCGCGGTGCGGATGCCCTCGAAGTCGGCGGGCGCGAGCGTGGTGAGCGCGTCGAACTGCGCCACCAGGACCCGCACCACCGAGGGCAGCCGCTCCAGCCACCCGGCCGCCGCGTCCGCCTCGTCGTCGCGCAGGGCGCGCGCCGCGGCGTCGAGGTGGCCCAGCACCAGGGCGAACCACAGCTCGCAGGCCTGGTGGGTCACCAGGAAGAACATCCGTTCCGGCGAGCCCTCGTGCACGTGCGCGGACGCCAGCAACGGCTCCAGCCGGAGGATGTCGCCGTACGCCTGGTCGGTGTGCGGTGCGTCGGACATGTCTGCCTATCCCCGTCCGTGTGAAGAGTCAGGTCAGGCGGGCCGAGACAGCGTCCTTCAGGACGAGCCGCCCGTCCGTGAAGCAGAGCCGGTGCACCGGGATGTCCGACTCGAAGAGGTCGCCGTTGCGCGTGCGGTAGTGCTCGCACCGGGAACCGGGTGGCGCGGCGGGACCGGCCACCTCGGTCACGGCCACCTGGCGCGCGGGCAGGAGCCCGGCGACGTCCGCGCGCGACTGGCCGAGCGCGAGGCTGTTGAAGGCGCCCGGGCCGAGGACCGTGTCGTCGGTGGTGTCGGCGAAGTAGGCCATCATCAGGCTGAGCAGCACCACGACGGCGGCCAGCGGCGGCGCCATGGCCGCCGTCAGACCACGGCTCCGGCGGGCCGGGACGTCGCTCACCGGCGGCGCCTTCGGCAGGTCGCGCCTGGTCCCCCCGGTGCGGGGGAACCAGGCGTGCACGACGAACCCGCCGTCCCGGGCGCCGGAGTCGAAGACGCCGCCGAGTTCGGCGGTGTGCTCGGCGAGCGCGGTCAACCCGCTGCCGCTGCCGCGCACGCGGTCCGGTCGCCCCGCGGGCGGCGCGCCGGTGTGGACGGTGACGTCCGTGCCGTCGGCCGCGGTGCGCAGGCGCACCCGCACCCGGGCGCCGGGCGCGTGCTTGCCGGCGTTGGTGAGCGCTTCGCGGACCACCAGGCGCACGGCCTGCTCCACCGGTTCGGGCAGGTCCTCCGCGCCGTCCCGGCGCAGCTCGACCGCCATGCCCGCCCGGCGCGCGGCGTCGACCATGGCCGCCGCGTCGTCGGGCACCGGCGCGCGAGCCGTCACGTCGTCGGTCCCGCCGTCGGCGCGCAGCACGCCGATCACGTCGTGCAGGCGCTCGACCGCGCCCTGCGCCACCTCGCGCAGTTCGCGCGCCAGCTCGCGCACCCGGTCGTCCTGGGAACCCGCCACCTCCAGCAGGCCCACGCGCATGGCGAGCAGGCTCAGGTCGTGGCCGAGCTGGTCGTGCATGTCCTGGGCGATGCGCCACCGCTCGCGCAGCCGGGCGCGCTCGGCGACCTCGCGCTGCCTGCGCTCCAGGTCCATCGCCCGCTGCCAGCCCGCGGCGGCCAGGTCGCCCTGCACCCGCCGGTGGCGGCCGATCAGCCAGGGGGTGATCGACAGCGTCAGCAGCGGCACGGTGCGCAGCGCGGTCCCGGCGTCGGGCAGGACGATCAGCGTCGCGGTGCCCGCCACGACGATCCCGGCGAAGGTGTAGAGCGCCTGCCGCTCACGGGCGTCGTTCCTGCCGACCAGGTAGGACAGTGCGAACAGGGCGGGGAAGAACCAGGCGTCGAGCACGCTCAGCGCGGCGACCGCGCCCAGCGCCACCGGCGGCAGCGCGCGGGCCAGCACGACGGCGGCGGCCAACGGCGCCAGGGCCGCGACCCGCCACTCCCAGGGCAGCGCCACGGGGCCGATCGGCGAGCCGAGCAGCACGAGGGCCGACAGCAGCGCCCAGAGCACCAGGTCGGCGACCACTGCCCGTCGATCCCGGTACCGCGCGGCGACTCCGATCACGGGCCCGACCCTACCGGCCCCCGGTCCGGGATCCGCGCACGCTGTGCGACCATGCAGGCGCACCGGGTCAGTGCGGGGAATCGGGGGGTGGCCGTGATCAGGGTGGTCCTGGCGGACGACGAGGCGAGCGTGCGCGCCACCGTGCGGGCGATCCTGGAGACGGACCCCGGTGTCGAGGTGCTGGCCGAGGCGGCCGACGGCCGCGCCGCGGTGGACCTCGTGCTGCGCCACCGGCCCGACGTGGTGCTGCTCGACGTGCGGATGCCCGAGCTGGACGGGCTGTCGGCCGCGGCGGAGATCCGCCGCAGCGCCTCCGCCACCGCCGTCGTCATCCTCACCACCTTCGGCGAGGACGACTACATCTCCCGCGCCCTCGGCGACGGCGCCAGCGGTTTCCTGCTCAAGGCGGGCGACCCGCGCGAGCTGCTGGCCGCGGTGCGCGCGGTCGCCGACGGCGCGGCGTTCCTGTCGCCCCGCGTGGCGAGGCGGGTCATCACCAGGCTCAGCGGTGACCGGCTCTCCAGGTCGGTCGTCGCCCGCAAGCTCACCGACCAGCTCACCGCCCGGGAGCGGGAGGTGCTGGCGCTGCTGGCCGCCGGCCGGTCCAACGCCGAGATCGCCAAGGCGCTGTCCCTGGTCGAGGGCACGGTGAAGACGCACGTGAGTTCCATCCTGAACCGGCTGGGGGTGCGCAACCGGGTGGAGGCCGCGATCCTGGGCTACGAGGCCCAGCTGGTCGACGGGGACCGGTGACGCGCGCATCACGACCCGTTCAGGAATCGCCGGAGCCTGCGCAGCCCCTCGGCCGTCGTGGCCTCGTCGCGCACCAGGTTGAAGCGCAGCCACCGCCTGCCCTCCGCGGGGTCGGCGAAGAACACCGTGCCGGGCGCGACGAGCAGGCCCGCTTCGGCCGCGAGCTTCCCCGCCAGCTCGTCGGAGGCCCAGCCGAGCCCGTCGACACCCGCGAGCAGGAACCAGCCGCCCTCGGGTTCGACCACCCGGAGCCCGAGTTCGCCCAACCCGGCGACCAGCTGCGCCCGCCGCGCCCGGGACTCCGCGGTCCCGCACGGCTCGCCGCCCGGTCCGGCGGTGGCGAGCGCCTGCTGGAGCGGCGTGGCGGCGCCCAGGGTGAGCCTGGCGTGGACGCCGCGCAGGGCGGCCGTCAGCCGCTCGCCCGCGACCGCGTACCCCAGCCGCCACCCCGGGACACCGCGCACCTTCGAGAAGCTGCCGACCACGACGGCGCGCTCACCCGGGCCGGTCAGCCCCAGCGGTGAGACGTGCTCCCTGCCGTCGAACGTGTACCGGTGGTAGACCTCGTCCGTCACGCACACCAGGTCCCGTTCCTCGCACAGCCGCAGCACGCCCTCGACCTCGGCCCGGGTGAACGAGCGCCCCGTGGGGTTGTGCGGCGTGTTCAGCAGGACCGCCCGGGTGCGCGCGGTGCACGCGGCGGCCAGCGCGTCCGGGTCGAGCGCCCAGCGGCGACCGACCAGCGGCACCGGCCGGACCACCGCGCCCGCCAGCACCACGGCGCCGGGGTGGTTCTCGAAGGCGGGGTCCGGCACCAGCACCTCGTCGCCGGCGTCGGTCACCGCCAGCAGCGCGGCCAGCACGCCCTCGGTCGCGCCGCAGGTGATCGTCACCTCGCGGTCCGGGTCGACCGGCACGCCGCGCTCGCGCGCGAGTTCGGCCGCGACCACCTCGCGCAGCGCGGGCAGGCCCGCCGGGTCGGTGTACTGGTGGGCGCCCGAGCGCAGCGCCTCGTGGGCCGCGTCCGACAGGTCGGGCGCGGGGCCGCTGGGCGGGATGCCGAGGGCCAGGTCGACCACGTCGGCGCCGGCGGCCCTGGCCAGCAGGTCGGGCAGGACGGGGGCGGGCAGGACCGCCGCCCGCCGGGAGATCATGCCGGGTCCCCGGCGGTGACCTCGTAGAAGGCGAAGCGGAACTCCACGTTGGGCTGGGCGTACACCCGCTCGCAGCGCAGGCCCGCGGCGGCGATGACGTCCAGCCAGGCCTGCCTGCCCTGCGGGAAGCCCTGCTTGGTGAGCACGTGCGCCAGGTAGTACTCGGCGTCGCCCGCGTTGATCTGGAGCTCGGGTTCGGCCAGCAGGAGCACGCGGCCGGGTTTGGCCGCCAGCAATGACCGGTACCGCGACAGCAGTTCGACCACCGCGTCCTCGCCGTCGCGGAACTGCTCGTGCAGCGCGCCCACGGCCAGGTAGAAGTCGCAGTCGGCCGCGGCGGCGGGCCAGGTGTCGGGCTGGAAGGCGTCCCCGACGACGAACCGGACGCGACCGCCGAGGTCGACCTCGGCGAGGCGGCGCTCGGCCAGCGCGATGGCGTCCTCGGCGATGTCCAGGCCGATGGCGCGGAACTCCGGGTCGGTCCGCGCCATGTGCAGGGCGAGGCCGCCGGTGCCGCAGCCGAGTTCGAGCACCGAGCGCGCGCCTCGGCGAGCCATCAGGTCCCCGAGCAGCCGGGCCAGGAAGCTGATCGTCATCGGCTCGCAGCGGCGGCCGAGGGCCTCGGTGTCGCGCTCGACGTCGACGCCGTAGTCGACCGTGCCGTCCAGCAGCCCGCCGATCCGCGCCAGGACCGGGCCGTAGGCCTCCACGTAGAAGCCGAGCAGTGATTCGCCCACCCGCGACAGCAGCACCGCCCCGCGGCCGGTGAGCCTCCACCGGCCGCCGTCCTCGCACCCCGGCGCGGGTTCGGCGCCCACCCACCGGATCCCGTCGGACTCGACGACGCCGCGGATCTCCAGGTAGCGCAGGACGTTGCGCACCAGGTGCGGCACCCCGCCGGCCGGCACCAGGTCGGCCAGCCCGGTCCAGTCCTCTTCGGACAGCCGCTGCGCGATGCCGGCCCGGCCCAGGCCGACCAGGGTCGAGGCGAGCACGTGCTGGGCCGCCAGGTCCGGGACGCCCTCGCCGACGACGGGCTTCCACACCGCCTGCACGGCCGGGTCCTCGACCAGCACAGCTTCCGGGATCGTCACGTGCGCCCCTCCAAGTCTCGGGTCGAGCGGGTCGAGCGGGTCGAGCGGGTCGAGCGGGTGAATCGGGTCAAGCGGGTCGAGCGGGTGGCATCGGGTCGAGCGGGTGGTTCACCGGCACGCGGCGCGGATGGCCGCGCCCGCCGCCCGGGTGTCGAGGTCGCCCCCGAGGTCCGGGGTGCAGCGCGCCGCCTCCACGGTCTCCCGGACCGCCGCGCGCAGCGACCGCGCGGGCCCGGCGTGCCCGAGCCGGTCGAGCAGCAGCGCCGCGCTGAGCACCGCGCCCACCGGGTTGGCCAGCCCGGTGCCCGCGATGTCCGGCGCGCTGCCGTGCACCGGCTCGTACAGGCCGGCGCCGGTCTCGGGGTTGAGGTTGGCGGACGCGGCGCAGCCCAGTCCCCCGCCGACCTCGGCGGCGAGGTCGCTGAGGATGTCGCCGTAGGAGTTGTTGGTGACGATCACGTCGAACGAGTCGGGGTCGCGCACCAGCCGCATCGCCGCCACGTCCACGTACAGGTGGCGGGTCTCCAGGTCGGGCCGGGTCCGCCGCTCCCTGTCCCAGCAGCGCTGCCAGAGGCCTCCCCCGCTCTCCACGGCGTTGGCCTTGTCCACCATGCACACCGAGCGGGTCGCCGCCGACAGCGCGAACCTCAGCACCCGCGTGACGCCCGAGTGCGTGCTGACCTCGGTGTCGACCGCGACCTCGGCGTCGGTCCCGGGGCGCAGGGCGCCGCCGATCCCGGCGTAGAGGCCCTCGGTGTTCTCCCGCACGATCGCGCAGTCGATGCCCCGGCGGGTCGGGTCGCGCAGCGGGCTGAGCCTGTCGTGCAGCAGCCGCACCGGGCGGTAGTTGGCGTAGAGGTCGAGTTCGAAGCGCATCCGCAGCAGGACACCGCGCCCGTACGCCGGGTCGGGCACCGACGGGTGGCCGATCGCGCCCACCAGCACGCCGTCGGCCGCGCGCACCCGGTCGAAGTCGGCGTCGGTCATCGCGGCGCCGCGCTCGCGGTAGGTCCGCGCGTTGATCCCGTCCAGCACGTCGAAGTCGATCCCCAACCCGAGCTCGTCGACGGCGGCCACCGCCTCGGCGACGACCTCGGGTCCGATGCCGTCGCCGGGGACGACCGCGACGGTCGTCACCGGACCCCTGCCGTGCCCGGCGCCAGCCAGTGGGGCCGTCCTCGCTCGTACGCGGCGATGGCGTCCTCGTGGGACAGCGTCAGGTCGATCTCGTCGAGGCCGTTGAGCAGCAGCCACCGGGCGTGCCCGTCCACGTCGAACGACCACCGCCGCTCGCCCAGCCGGACCTCCAGCCCGACGAGGTCGACGGTGACCAACAGCGCCGGGTCGGCCTCGACGGCCGAGCGCACCTCGGTGACCGCTGCGGTGGGCAGTCGGACCGTGAGCAGGCCGTTCTTGAGGGCGTTGCGCTCGAAGATGTCGCCGAACCCCTCGGCGACGACCACGGCGAAACCCCAGTCGCGCAAGGCCCACACCGCGGGCTCGCGCGAGCTGCCGGTGCCGAAGTTGCGCTCGGCGACCAGGACGGTGGCCCCGGCGTAGCGGGACTGGTTCAGGACGAAGTCCTCGTCCTGCCGCCACTGCGCGAACAACCCGGGCGCGAACCCGGTCTTGGTCAGCCTCCGGCAGTAGTCGCTGGGGATGATCTGGTCGGTGTCGACGTCGCTGCGGGCCAGCGGGACGGCGGTGCCGGTGTGCTCGGTCAGCGGGAGCACGGTTCCTCCAGGTCGGCGGGCGCGGCCAGGCGGCCGAGCACGGCGGTGGCCGCCGCCGTGGCGGGCGACACCAGGTGCGTGCGCGCCCGGGGTCCCTGCCTGCCCTCGTAGTTGCGGTTGGACGTCGACGCGCACCGCCGTTCGCCGCGCACCCGGTCGGCGTTCATGCCCAGGCACATCGAGCACCCGGAGAACCGCCAGGAGGCGCCCGCGGCGGTGAACACCTCGTGCAGGCCCTCGGCCTCCGCCTGCGCGCGCACCGCCATCGAGCCGGGCACCACCAGCATCTCGGTGCCGGGCGCGAGCTTGCGGCCCCGCAGGACGTCGGCCGCCGCGCGCAGGTCCTCGACCCTGCCGTTGGTGCAGGAACCCAGGAACACCATGTCGATGGGGATGTCGCGCATGGGCGTCCCGGGGCGCAGGTCCATGTAGCGCAGGGCGCGCCGGGCGCTGTCGCGCTCGGGTTCGGAGGAGAACGAGTCCGGCTCGGGCACCACCTCGGACAGAGGGACGGCCTGACCCGGGTTGGTGCCCCAGGTGACGAACGGGGTCAGCCCGGAGACGTCCAGGCGGACGGTGCGGTCGAACACCGCGCCCTCGTCGGTGGTGTGCGCGCGCCAGTGCGCCAGCGCGTCCTCCCAGGCGGTCCCGGTCGGCGCGCGTTCGGCGCGCTCCAGGTAGGCGAAGGTCGTGTCGTCCGGGGCGATCATCCCGGCCCGCGCGCCCGCCTCGACGCTGAGGTTGCACATGGTCATGCGGGCTTCCATGGACAGCTCGCGCACCGGGTCGCCGCGGTACTCGATGACGTGCCCCGCCGCGTCGTTGGCGCCGACCTCGGCCAGCAGCGCCAGCATCATGTCCTTCGCGGTGACGCCGGCGGGCGCCCGCCCGGTGAACTCGACGGCCATCGTCCTCGGCCTGCGCAGCGCCAGCGTCTGGGTGGCCAGCACGTGTTCGAGGTCGGTGGTGCCGATGCCGAAGGCGAGCGCGCCGAACGCGCCGTGCGTGGAGGTGTGGCTGTCGCCGCACACCACGGTCATGCCGGGGTGCACCACCCCCAGCTCCGGGGCGATCACGTGCACCACGCCCTGGGCGCGGTCGCCGTGGCGGAAGAGCTCGATGCCGTGCTCGGCGCAGTTGCGGCGCAGGGTCTCCAGCTGCTCGACGCTGATCGGGTCGGTGATCCGCAGGGTGTGCGTGGGGACGTTGTGGTCCTCGACGGCCAGGGTCAGCCCCGGCGCGCGCACCCGGCGCCCCGCGGTCCGCAGCCCGTCGAAGGCCTGCGAGGAACTGGCCTCGTGCACCAGGTGCAGGTCGATGTAGATCAGGTCGGCGCCGTCGCCCGCGGTCGTGACGACGTGGGCGTCCCAGACCTTCTGCGCCATCGTCCGCGGCGTCACGAGCGCGTCACCGCCTCCAGCTCGGCGGCCACCCGCGCGCGCAGCGCGTCGAGTTCGTCGCACTCGGCGCCCGCGCGGGCCGCGACCAGCTCCTGGTACAGCCGTTCGACCAGCTCGTCGTCGTCGGCCCGGCCGAGGTCGACGAGGAGGTGGCGCACGATCGCGCGGCCGGAGTGCCTGCCGACCAGCAGCCGCCGCCGCCTGCCGAACCGGGCCGGGTCGACGAGTTCGTAGGTGGCCGGGTTCTGGAGGATGCCGTGCTGGTGGATGCCCGCCTGGGTGGCGAAGGCGTTGTCCCCGAAGACGGCCTTGTTCCTCGGCGTCCGGAGGCCGATGGTCTCCGCGAGCCGCAGGTACGAGTCGTAGAGCCGGTCGAGGGCGATGCCGGTGGAGAGACCGAGGCCGTCGCCCTTGACCGCGAGCACCGCCGCCACCTCCTCCAGCGGGGTGTTGCCGGAGCGCTCGCCGATGCCCGCGAGGGTGGTCTGCACCTCGTCCGCGCCCGCGAGCACGGCCGCCAGGGCGTTGGCCAGCGACAGGCCGAGGTCGTCGTGGCAGTGCGTGGAGAGCGTGATGTCGGCGGGCAGCCACCGGCGCGCCGCGGCGAAGAGCGACGCGTACTCGTCGGGGGTCGCCGACCCGGTCGTGTCCGCCATGCCGATGGTGGTGGCCCCCGCCTCGACCGCGTCGCAGACCAGGGCCTTGACGAAGTCGCGGTCGGCGCGGCTGGCGTCCTCCACGCAGAAGGCGATGTCGGTCGCGCCCAGCGACTTCGCGTACCCCACGGCGTCGCGGCCCTCGGCGCGCGCCTGCTCGCGGGTGATGCCGCGCTTGTGCTCCAGGTGCAGGTCGCTGCCGGTGCCGCAGACGGCGACCTGGTGGCGGGGGTGGATGCCCGCGGCGGCCGCCGACGCGTCGATGTCCTGGCGCGAGCACCGGTTGAAGGTGGAGAACCGGGCGGTGGTCAAGGCGTTGGCGACCAGTCCCGCGGCCACGAAGTCCGCCGGGGACGACGCGGGGAACCCCACCTCGATCACGTCCGCGCCGAAGGCCTCGGACTCCAACGCGTAGCGCAGCTTGTCCTCCGGGGACATCGCGTTGCCCGGCGCCTGTTCGCCGTCGCGCAGGGTGGCGTCGAAGACCGCGATCCTCCTGGGCTGGCACTCGTTGTTGCCGCTCACTCGGCCCTCCGTCCCGGCGGTTCGCCGAACCGCCAGCAGTGCTCGGTGTCTGCCCCCGCCGGTCTCATCCCAGCGCACCCCGCGGTCGCGCACCACGCCTTTAAGGCAGCTGCGAAACTCGCTGCCCGACCGGCACCGGCGGGGGTGACGCGAAGTCCTCCCCCAGCAGCGCGATGCCGAGCGTGGTGATGCAGTGCACGACGGTGTTGCGGTGCCTGCGGGTGGTGATCAGCCGGGCCTCGCGCAGCACACCGGTGTGCTGGCTGACGCAGGCCGGTGAGATGCCGAGGAGCTGGGCCAGCTCGCCGGTCGTGCAGCCGGTCCTGGTCTCGCGCAGCAGGCGCGCCCTGGTGCGGCCGACCAGCGGCCCCAGGGACTCGCGCACGAGCGCGCGGGTGCCCCACAGGCCCGCGGCGGCGTCGGCGGTGGGCGTCGCGGAGAACGCGAGCGCCACCTGCCCGTCGCAGGACAGGGGGCCGACCAGCACGGCGGGCCTGCCGGTGAGGAACAGCGACGGCGCGAGCACGATGCCCGCGCCCCCGAGTTCGACGTCCTCGTCGTCGTCGGAGGGCACCTCCAGCACCGGCGGGCACCAGCGGATCGCCGGGTGCAGCGTGGCGAGCAGGCTCGCCACGCCCCCCGCGAGGAGCGTGCGCCCGTGCGCGTCGCGCTCGCCCGCGAGGTAGGCGCTGATGCCCGGCCAGTACGGCTGGATCGCCCGCCGGTCGAGTTCGCGCACCACGGCGGGCAGCACGTCGCGGGCCGCGCCGGTGCGGGCGGTGCCCGCGGCGTCGCCCACCAGCCGCACCAGGTCGGCGATGCGCACCGACCTGGCCGCGCCCTGCACGGCGTCGTGGTGCGCGCCCAGGTGCACGGCGAGCCGGTGGTGCCACGGCCCGAAGTGGGCGGCAGCCCCCCTGGCGATCATGCCCAGCGCGAAGACCGCCTCGGCCTCGTGCCCGAGGGTGCTGACGACGTGGATCCTGGCCAGGTCCTCGGCGTTGAAGTGGATCCGCTGCACGTTACCTCCCCGATCCGGCACAGCGATGGGCGGTGGCGCCGCACGGCGCGTCACCGGAGGGTTGTCGGGGGCGTCAGCCGGCGGGCCGCGCCCAGCGGAGGCCGTCCGCCGAGGGCACCAGGCCCCCCTGGAACAACGGGGTCTGCGGACCGCTGTCCTCCCCGAGTTCGGCCAGCGCCTGCAACTGGGCGCCTTCCTGGAGGGACGCGCTCACGACCTTGGCGCGCAGCAGCGGGTTGGCGTCCTCGCCGCCGTCGGCCGCGGCGGCGACCGCCTCGGCCAGGCCGCCGGCCGGGACGCGGACCCCGCTGTCGCCGGAGGCGATCCCCCCGACCAGCTCGACGAACGCCTCGCTCTCGGACGCCTGGGCCCCGGTGATCCGCTTGGCGTTCCAGAAGTAGGAGTCGCGTTCCTGGTGCAGGTCGTAGAAGGCCACCAGGAACTCGTGGAACAGGCCGAACTCGCGGCGGTAGCGGGCCTCGAACTCGCCGAACGCGAGGTCCTCGGGCAGGTCGCCCGCGAGCGCGCTGTTGAGGGACCGGGCGGCGAGCAGACCGCTGTAGGTCGCGAGGTGGACGCCGGAGGAGAACACCGGGTCGATGAAGCACGCCGCGTCGCCGACCAGGGCCATGCCCGGTCGCCAGAACGCCTCCTTGTCGTAGGAGTAGTCCTTCCGCACGCGGATCCGGTCATAGGGCGCCTCGGTGGCGCGCGGCGTCCCGGCGAGCATCTCGGCGACGATCGGGCAGCGGTCGATGGCCGCCAGCCAGCCGCGCTCCGGGTCGGCCTGGACGTCGCCCGCGCGGTCGGCGGCGAGCACGACGCCGACGCTGGTCAGGTCGTCGCGCAGCGGGATGTACCAGATCCAGCCCTCGTCGAAGGCGACGGAGAAGATGTTGCCGCTGTTGGGGCTGGGCAGCCGTCGCCCACCCGCGAAGTAGCCGAACACGGCGATGTTGCGGAAGTGCGGCGAGTACTGCCGCGGTCCCCCGACTTCGCGGTGCAGCCTGCTCGTGTTCCCGGAGGCGTCGATCGTGTGCCGCGCGCGCACCACGACGTCGGCGCCGCCCGGATCGGTGTACTCGACACCCACCACCCGGTCGCCCTCGGTCAGCACGCGGCGGACCGCGCACCCCTCGCGGACCTCGGCGCCTTCCGCCGCGGCGTTGCGCAGCAGGATTTCGTCGAACCGCGCGCGCTCGACCTGGTAGGCGTAGGAGGTGGGGCCCGCCATGCGCGGGGAGAGGGCGAACGAGAAGTCCCAGGGTTCCGGGGAGGCGCCCCACTTGAACGTGCCGCCGCGCTTGCGCGGGAAACCCGCGTCCGCCAGTTCGTCGGCGACGCCGAGGATGCGGCAGACGCCGTGCACCGTGGCGGGCAGGAGGGACTCCCCGATCTGGTACCGGGGGTGGTGGTCCCGTTCCAGGAGCAGCACCCGGTGGCCCTGCCTCGCGACCAGCGCGGCGGTCGTCGACCCGCTGGGCCCACCGCCCACGACGACGACGTCGAAATTCTCTTCCCGGTCTCCGCCCGCCATGCTCCCTCAATTCCCGGTATCCGCAATCACAGGCATTAGCCACATCGCGGCCTTGCCCCACGAGCGGGCCGAAGAGGATCGACAATCACCGACCACAAGAATGTTAATGGCCCTCACACGCCGGCTTCCCGACCGGTGCGAACCACGACCTGGCCTCCATTGACCGGGCCCATCTTGCAAGAGCTTCCGCGAAGGTGTCAAGCAACCCGAAGTATCGGCCGTATGGCGTATCCGAGGTGGTTCAACCGGCACCTCGCCCGTGAAGTCGCCCAGGGACGTCCAACGCCTCCGACAAGCGGAGGAGGCGGGAAACCACCGTCTACCGACCGAGTTTGCCGCGCACCGGCCGAAGTGCCCCTCGAATCGGCTCCGACCGCTCCCACCTCCTCCGGACCCAGGGACTCAATAAAGCGAAGGCGGTCACCCGGCCCCGGAAAAAGGACCAGAGGAGAACATCGGACACCAATGCAACGCGTTGCGCCCCGGGCACCCGGCCGACACCGCGGCGGTCGGCACGTCGAGACACCGGGTGGGATTCCGGCGAAAGCGCGTGCGATCCACGCACAAGAGCCAGGACACCCTGGCACCGGTAGTCGCACCACCGGAAAGGCGAAGCCCCGCAGTCGAGCGGATCACGGGTCTTCGCCTTCCCCGGGAGGAAGCGAATGCCCGCCGAACGCGGCCCCGCACCCCGGCGGCGCGATCCCGGAGCGACGGCCGGCCGTTTTCCGCACCGGCGAATCCCGGCCTCGCCCCGTCGACGCGTTCCCCTGATCCCGCCGAAAGACCGGAATCGGGAGAACGTGAACTACGTGCGGCACGACGACCAGGGGAAGAAACACCGACCTCACCCCGGAACCCGACCGCCAGGGTGAACGCCGATTCTCGCCATCGGGGCGCGCTGCCGCCCGCGGCCCGCCGCCGCACTCGTGGTCCCCGGCCGGCACATCACGGGATCACGGAACCCGGGGGCCCATTCCCACCACCGCGGTGATACACCGATCCCGGACCGGGTCACCACGCGCGCAAGTCGACCCACGCCCCCTCACCGCCATTCGACACAGGAACGTGGTCGGCTCGGAACTGCCTCCCGGGATCCTCGTTCCGTTTCGCGTTCACGCTCCCCGCCGGCCGGCGAATCCGCTCGCCGGCACACGAGCGCGGACGGGACCGGATCCGCCGCACCGCGGCCCGGACCCGATCGACCGGGGCGCAGCGCCGTCGACGGGCGCCCCGTTCACCGCTCCGACCGCGACTCCGGTCCGGCCGGGGCGCAGCGGGCAGGGGTCGACACCGCCCCCTCGACCTCGACCACACGGGCCGCCTTCGGAGTCAACCCCCGGACGTAGGGTCGGCGACGCTCACGTTGAGTTGACCGCAGGTCTCGTCGCACTACCCCAATTGGGGTTCTTCCGCGTCACCTTGCCCCGTCAACACCACTGTCGAGCCATCTTCTGACGCGAATGGGCGACTTGACCGCGGTTGGTGGGCTGAATCTTGATCTTTGCGGTCGCGGCCGGCGCGGTGGACGACCGCGTTCGCCCCGGCATCGTCGACAACCGCCGGACCCGCAGCCGTTCGAATCGCGACCCCGGCGTCCGGACCGCACTTCCCGGGTCGACCGACGAGGCGGTGGGCCCGGCGACCGCCGGCGGAATTCCGAGGGGCTTTTTCCCAGCGGCCCGGAGCAGTCGGGCGGAGTGGCGGAACGGGGAGGGCGGGAGGGTGCGCGCGTGCCTCCCGCGCGACGACGAAACGGCGGTGGAGTCGACCCGGAGGGCGGTGTTCGCCGGATCGGTGGCGACAGCCGCTCGCGAACTCCTCGGCGCGGTCGCCGATCACGTGCGAACGCGCCGCGGTCTCACGTCCTTTAGCGGAGCCGGTCGACGCCGGGTGCCGCACCCGATTGCTCCGCGGACGAGCCGCGGCCGCCTTTCCGGCAAGACCGTATTCCACTCGACCACGGCGCCGATTCGAACTCCCGGCCATCCTGTGATCCGCTCCCGCGCAGGACCGCCGACAAGGCGGATCCCTCGTTCGGGCGATGGTGGAACACCCCGCCCCGGATCGTCCCGTTCGGTCGCGTGCGGACCGGGGAACCAGGTCTTCTTCCCCGCGAGAACCGGAGGGATCCGGACCCGGATCGCCGCACAACGGCAGCAGCCGTCACAACACCCGCCCATGAGCGGAAAGGCCGTGCCGCCGGCACATCGCACCGGGCGCGGATCACGACTCCGCCGAGCGGATGAGCGGATCGACCGAGACCGCCGTGGTGACCACCGGTCGATCACGAACCGGCGCCGTTCCCCCGACCGGGTCGACGCGAATTCCGGAGAACGAGGCCCTGGTCACCCACCCGCGAATCGGCCACCGGGACGACGGGAACCGGTCGGGAGGCGCATTCCGGGTGCGACCGCGTCCCGGAACGGTCGGCGCGGGCGGACCCGCGCCGAATCGGCCGATGCGATCCCCGAAGGCGCGGAGTTCTTCCCCTGCCGCCGGTGCCCGGCAGGGGAAGACCCCGATCGGGCGCGGGCATTTCCCGGGCGTCCCGACCGCCGCCCGGGTTCACCGGCCGCCCCGGATCCCGGTCAGGCGTCGCGGCGCTTGAGGAGCACCCCGCCCGCGACTACGGCGACGACCGCCCACGCCACGAGCACCGCGACCGCGGTGCCCGGTCCGTACGGTTCCACGGCCCGGTCGATCAGGTACCCGCCCGCCGACAGCGGCAGGTACTGGCCCATGGTGTTGAGGATGGCGCTGTCCACGGCCTGGAACGCGGCGGGCAGGCCGAACACCGCCAGCAGGGCGATCGCGAAGGTGCCCGCGGTGCTGCGGATCATGAAGCCGAGCCCCATGCTGAACACGCCGAGCGAGGTCAGGTAGACGGTGACCGCGAGGACGTCGCGCACGACGTCGTCGACGCCGCCGCTGCGGTACGGGCCGAGCGCGATCCAGGCGATGCCGTCCCCGAGCAGGCCGAACACGATCCCGGTCGCCGCGCACACGACGGTGACCACCGTCGTCTTGGCCGCGATCATCCGAACCCGCTTCGGCACCCACTGGAGGGTCGAGCGGATGCTGCCGGTCTGGTACTCCGAGCACACGGCGATGATCGCCAGCGCGATGATGGCGAACTGCACCAGCTGCAACCCGGAGACGCCCACGCTGCCCACCGGGACCGAGCCGGGTTGGCCGTTCTCGGCCTGGACCTGGAGCCGGGTGGCCAGCGCGATCACGGCGGTGAAGGCCGCCAGCAGCAGCGTGGAGGCGATCAGGGTCCACCACGTCGACCGCAGCGTCCAGAACTTGCTCCACTCCGACGACACCGCGCCGGGGAACCCACCGCCGCGCGGGGTGGGCAGCTCGGCGTTCGACGCCCTGGGCCGCGCGCGCCCCGCCAGGGGAACGAGGTTGTCCGTCATGTTCAGACCTGCGCTTCCGTGTTCGCGGCGCCCCTGGACGGCGCGCCGTACTCGACGCTGGCGCCGGTGATCTCCATGTAGGCCTCCTCCAACGAGGCTTCGACGACCCGCAGCTCGTGCAGCCGCACGCCCTCCTGGAAGGCGAGGTCGCCGATCTCGGCGACGGCGCTGCCCGCGACGGTGACGCTGTCGGCGGTCTCTGCGGTGACGGTGAACGAGTGGCGCAGCAGCTGCTCGCGCAGCCGGTCGAGGTGGGCGGGATCGGGCACCCGCACCCGCACGGCGGTGGCGGAGCTGTTGCCGATGATCGACTCGATCGGCCCCTCGGCGATGAGCTTGCCCTTGCCGATGACGACCAGGTGGTCGGCGGTCAGCTGCATCTCGCTCATCAGGTGGCTGGACACGAAGACCGTCCGGCCCTCGCCGGCCAGCTCGCGCACCAGCTCGCGGACCCAGCGCACGCCGTCCGGGTCGAGGCCGTTGACCGGCTCGTCGAGGATGAGGATGTCCGGGTCGCCCAGCAGCGCGCCGGCGATGCCCAGCCGCTGCCCCATGCCGAGGGAGAACGCGCCCGCCCTCTTGCGCGCCACCTTCTCCAGGCCGACGATCTCCAGCACCTCGTCGACCCGGGACAGGGGGATGCCGTTGCTGCGGGCCATCGCGATCAGGTGGCTGCGGGCCCGGCGGCCGGGGTGCAGCGACTTCGCGTCGAGCAGGGCGCCCACGCGCCGCAGCGGGTGGCTCAGCGCCGCGTAGGGCTTCCCGTCGATCAACGCCCGGCCCCCGGACGGGCTGTCGAGCCCGAGGATCATGCGCATGGTGGTGGACTTGCCGGAACCGTTGGGTCCCAGGAAGCCGGTGACCCGTCCCGGGGCGATCTCCAGGTTCAGGTCGTCTACTGCCACGGTGTCCCCGTAGCGCTTCGTCAGCCCGCTCAGCGTGATCAAGGAAGCCCTCCGTCGGTGGTGTCGTGATCGAGGTTAGGGACTGCCGACGGCCGGTCCATCGGTCGTAAGCAGCAGGCGACCGGCACTTTCGACAGAGACCGTTCGGGTGATCAACAACGCCGACGGCCCCGACGGCGCGGTGCCGTCGGGGCCGTCGCGGCCTCCTGAGCGGGGCGTTCAGTCGGCCGCCGTCTTCTCCATCGCCTCGACCAGGCTGCGCGGGCGCATGTCGGTCCAGGTGCGCTCGACGAAGTCCAGGCAGGTCTGCCGGTCGGTTTCCTGGAGCGCCACCGACCACCCTGCGGGCACCTCGGCGAAGGTCGGCCACAGCGAGTACTGCCCCTCGTCGTTGACGAGCACGGCGTACCGGCCATCGGGGTCCTCGAACGGGTTGCTCACCGCTGTCATCCCTCCCTGTCCGTCCCGGCCCCGGCGGCCAGGACACGGCTGATCTCGTCGACCGCCCGTTCGACGGTCATCAGGTCCTCGTGCCCGCCGGGCACGACGTGCTCGGCGAGCCGCCCGCCCGTGAGGCCGCGCCACGCCGCCGCCGACCACCTCGGGTCGCCGCGTCGGGCGGTGCCCTCGGCGGTGAACACCACGACGTCGCCGTCGAACGGGTCGAGCCGCACGTCGCGGGTGAGCCGGCTGGTGTTGACGAACACCGCGGACGCGGTCCGGGGATCCCCGCCGGGCAGGTGCCCCATCGGGTGCCCGAGGTCGGCCAACCGGGCGGCGAGGTCCGCCGCGCCGCGGTCGTCGAGGGTCCGGGGGTCCACGCCCAGGTCGCCGGCGAGCTGCGCGTACGCCTCGTCCTCCGACCACTCCCCCGCCCCGCCCGGGTCGGGCGGGTAGGCGTCGACGAGGGCGAGCAGCTCGACCCGCGCCCCGGCGGCGCGCAGCGCGGTCGCGACGCGGTGCGCCAGGAGGCCGCCGGACGACCAGCCGAGCAGGCGGTACGGCCCGCTCGGGTGGGCGGAGCGGATCACCTCGACGTAGTCGGCCACCATTTCCTCGACGGTGGTGGCGGGTTCCTCGCCGACGCGCAGCCCCCTCGCCTGCACGGCGTGCACCGGGCCGGTCGACCGGCGGGCCAGCGGGCCGTAGCACCAGCCGAGCCCCAGGCCCGGGTGCAGGCAGAACAGCGGCGGCCCGGCGCCCTCGGCGCGCAGCGGCAGCAGGACCTCCAGCGGGTCGGCCGGGCCGCCCGCGCGCTCGGCGAGCGCCGCCGGTGTCGGCGCGACGAACAGGTCGCGGATGGACACCTCGCGCCCCAGCGCCTCGCGCACCCGGCCCACCAGGTCGGTGACCAGCAGCGAGTGGCCGCCCAGCTCGAAGAAGTCGTCGTGCACGCCGACGTCGGGCAGGTCGAGCACGGCGGCGAAGCACGCGCACAGCGCCTCCTCCACCGGGGTGCGGCTCCGCCGGTCCGCCCGCGGCGCGGGCGCGGGTGCGGGCAGCGCCGCCCGGTCGACCTTCCCGTTGGGGGTCAGCGGGAGGCCGTCCACCAGCACGACCCGGTCCGGGACCAGGTAGCGGGGCAGCGTGGCGAGCAGGTGGGCCCGCAGGGCGGGCGCGGTGGCGGCGGAACCCGGTGCCGGCACCGCGTACGCGGCCAGCCGCCGGTCGGTGGGCGTGCGCTGCCACACCGCGACCGCCGCCTCGGCGACGTCCGGGTGCGCCGCCAGCGCCGCCTCGACCTCGGCCGGTTCGACCCGGAAGCCGCGGATCTTGACCTGCTCGTCCACCCTGCCGACGAACTCCAGCACCCCGTCGGGCCGCCACCGGGCCAGGTCGCCGGTGCGGTACATCCGGGTCCCGGGCGCGCCGTGCGGGTCGGGGACGAACCGCTCGGCGGTGAGCGCACGCGCGCCGTGGTAGCCGCGGGCCAGCGCGGGTCCCGCGATGAACAGCTCGCCCGTGACGCCGGGCGGCGCCGGCCGCAGCGCCGGGTCCAGCACGTAGAGGCGGGAGTTGCGGAACGGCCTGCCGATCGGCACCCGGCCGGTGTCGGCGGGGTCGCACCGCCACCAGGTGACGCCGATGGTGGCCTCGGTGGGGCCGTAGCCGTTGACCATCCGCCGGTCCGCGGCCCAGCGGGAGACCAGCTCGGGCGGGCACACGTCACCGCTGACGATGAGCGTGACCCCGGGCGCGAGCCCGCCGTCGGGCAACCCGGCCACCACCGCGGTCGGCAGCGCGACCTGCGTGACCCGGTGCCGCGCCGCGAACGCGGCCAGCGCGGCCCCGGTCGGGCGCTCGTCGGGCGCCAGCACGACCGCGGCGCCGCTGAGCAGGCCACCGAAGACGTTCCACAGCGAGGCGTCGAAGCTGGAGGACACCAGTTGGAGCAACCGGCTGCGCTCGGACACGCCGAAGTGCTCGGTCTGCTCCTTGACCAGGTCGACCACGCCGGTGTGGGTCAGCACCACGCCCTTGGGCCTGCCCGTGGACCCCGACGTGTAGATGGTGTACGCCGCGTTGTCCACCCGCGGCGGCGCCGGCACGTCCGCGTCGGTCAGCGGCTCACCGGACCGCCCGGCCAGGTCCGCGACGACCGCGGGGTCGTCGAGCGCCACGACGGGCACGGCGCCGTGCGCCCCGCCCCGGGCCCACCCGGTGGTGGTCAGCACGAGCACGGGGTCCGCGTCGGCGAGCATGAAGGCCACCCGGTCGGGCGGGTAGCCCGGGTCGACGGGCAGGTAGGTGGCCCCGGAGGCGAACACCGCGAGCAGCGCCACCACCCAGTCCGGGGAGTGCGGCAGGGCCACCGCGACGGGTCGTTCCGGCTCGGCGCCGCGCTCCACCAGCAGCCGGGCCAGCCGGTTGACCGCGCCGGACAGCTCCCGGTAGGTCAGCTCCACCGGGTCGCCGCCCTCGCCGTCGTCGTGGACCAGGGCGACCCGGTCGGGCACGCGGGAGGCGGTGGCGGCGAACAGCGCGGGGACGGTGGCGGGCGAGGTGGTCGGGTCGACCGGGTTCCAGGTGGTGAGGATGACGTCCGCCTCACCGGGTTTGAGCAGGTCGACCTCGCCGACGCGCAGTCCGGGCGAGCGGGTGAGCCGGTCGAGCGCCAGCAGCAGGCGGCGGCCGAGCAGCTCGGCGGTGTCCGGCCGGAACAGGTCCGCGCGGTACTCGACGACGCCGTGCAACGGCGGGTGCTGGGCGCCGGTGCCCCGGTGCGGGGAGAAGCCGAACGCGAGGTCGAACTTGGACACCCCGGTGTCCACCGGCACGGCCTCGGCGGAGAGCCCGTCGAGGAACTCGGCGCCCGCGTCGGGCCCGGTGGTGTTGTCGAGCGTGAGCAGCACCTGGAACAGCGGGTGCGCGGCGGTCGAGCGGGTCGGGTTGAGCAGCTCCACCAGCCGTTCGAAGGGCACGTCCTGGTTGTCGTAGGCGGCGAGGTCGACCGCCCGGACCCTGGCCAGCAGCTCGGCGAAGGTGGGGTCGCCCCGCAGGTCCGTGCGCAGCACGAGCGTGTTGGCGAAGAACCCGATCAGGTCGTCGAGGGCGTCGTCGGTGCGGCCGGCGATCGGCGTCCCGAGCGGGATGTCCTCGCCCGCGCCCATCCGGCGGAGCACGACGGCCAGCGCGGCCTGGAGCACCATGAAGGTGGTCGCCCGGTGGTCGCGGGCCACGGCCGCGATCCGCGCGTGCAGCTCGGCGGGCACGGTGAAGCCGACCGCGTCGCCGCGCGGCGACCCGATGGCCGGCCGTGCGTGGTCCAGCGGCAGGTCGAGGTGCTCGGGCAGGTCCCGCAGGGCCGTGCGCCAGTGGTCGAGCTGGCGGGCGAGGGGGCCGGCGGGGTCGTCCGCGCCGTGGAGCAGGTCGTGCTGCCACTGCGCCCAGTCCGCGTACTGGACGGGCAGCGGCGCCCAGTCCGGGGCCCGGCCCGCCCGCCTGGCCGCGTAGGCCCGGCCGAGGTCGGTCAGCAGCGGCCTGCGGGACCACCCGTCGGCCGCGGTGTGGTGCACCACGAGCAGCAGGACGCCGTCCGCCGGGCCGAGGGAGAACAGGCCGGCGCGCAGCGGTGGTTCGGCGGCCAGGTCGAAGGGGACGGCCGCGGCGGTGGCGAGGTCCTCGGCCAGCCGCTCGGCCGACGTGGCGGTGACGGGCAGCCGCGGCACGGCCTCGTGGGGCGCCAGGACCACCTGCCGCGGTTCGCCGCCGTCGCCGACCAGGGTGGTGCGCAGCGACTCGTGCCGCTCGACCAGGTCCGCCAGCGCGGAGCGGAGCGCCGCGAGGTCCGGTTCGCCGCGCAGGCGCAGGGCGACCGGGATGTTGTAGGTGGACGAGGGTCCTTCCATCCGGTCGAGGAACCACAGCCTGCGCTGCGTCGACGACAGCGGGACGGGCCGGTCGTGGCCCCGCGGCCGGACCTCCGGCCTGTGCCCGGCCGCGGTGTCCAGGGCCGCCGCCAGGCCGGCGGGCGTCGGCGAGTCGAAGAGGCGGCGGAGCTCGACCTCGACGCCGAGCACCGACCGGATCCGGCTGATCAGCCTGGTGGCGGACAGGGAGTGCCCGCCGAGGTCGAAGAAGCTGTCGTCCACGCCGACCGCGGGCAGGTTGAGCAGGTCGGCGAACAGCCCGCACAGGACCTCCTCGCGAGGCCCGCGGGGCGACCGGCCCGTCACCGGCGCGTGTCCGCCGGGCCGGGCCTCCGCCAGGGCGCGGCGGTCGACCTTCCCGTTCGGGGTCAGCGGGAACGCGTCGACGAGCTCGATCGTCGCGGGGATCATGTAGTCCGGCAGCACGGCGGCCAGCGCGTCCCGCAGCTCCCGCGGCGCGGGCGCCGCGCCCGGGGCGGGCAGCACGTGGCCGACCAGGCGCACGCCGCCGGTGTCCCGGACGGCGACCACCACGGCCGCGGCGACACCGGGCCGCGCGGCCAGCGCGGCCTCGACCTCGCCCGGCTCCACCCGGAACCCCCGCACCTTGACCTGGTCGTCGGCCCGGCCGACCCAGGTCAGCTCGCCGTCGCCGGCCACCCGCACCACGTCCCCGGTGCGGTACATCCGCCCACCGGGCGGGCCGAACGGGTCGGCGACGAACCGCTCGGCGCTCAGCCCCGGTCGGCCCGGGTACCCGCGCGCGAGCCCGGTGCCCGCGAGGTACAGGTGCCCGGTCCCGCCGGGCGGCACCGGGCGCAGCGCCGAGTCGAGCGTGTACGCGCGGGCGTGCGCCGCGGGCTTGCCGATCGGCACGACCTCGGGCACGGCCGTGCCGGCGCGCGCGGTGTAGGTCGTGGCGTACGACGTGGCCTCGGTGGGGCCGTAAGCGTTGGTGAGCACCAGGCCGGGGCACGCGTCGAGCACGGCCAGCACCGCCGGGCGCGCCACCTGCTCCCCTCCGACCCACAGCTGCCGCAGGGAGCGCGGCAGGGCCGGGCCCGCCTCGACCAGCACCGGCAGCATGGCCGCGGTCAGGCACGCGCCGGTGACGCGCTCGGTCTCCAGGAGGCGCACCAGCGCGGCCGGCGACAGCTCGTCGGGCGGCGCGAACACGACGGCGCCGCCGGTGAGCAGGGTGGGCCACACCTCGTTGGTGGCGGCGTCGAAGGCGTGCGGCGACTGCGCCAGGACGCGCTCGCGGGCGCCGTCGACCCACGAGTGGTCGCGCGCCAGGTCGACGACGGCGCGGTGGGTGACGGCCACGCCCTTGGGTCCGCCGGACGATCCGGAGGTCTGCATGAGGCAGGCGAGCTGGTCGGGCAGCGGACGGGCGTCCGGCTCGGGCAGCGGCGCGCCGTCGTCGGGGCCCAGGACGGCGACGCCGAGCGCGCCCGCGCGCCCGGCGGAGGCGTCGTCGGACAGGACCAGGCGCACGCCGGCCCCGGCGAGCACGTGGCGGAGCCGGTCGTCGGGGTGGGCCTGGTGCAGCGGCAGGTACGCGCCGCCGGCCTTGAGCACGGCGAGTTCGGCCACGACGACGTCCGGCCCGCGCCGCATGAGCAGCGCCACCGGGTCCTCCGGCCCCACACCCGCCGCGACCAGCCTGCGCGCCAGCCGGTCCGCCCTGGCGTCGAGCTCGGCGTAGGTCAGGTCGAGGCCGTCGGCGCGCAGCGCGATCGCGTCCGGCGCGGTGGCGGCGACCCGGGCGAACACCGCGGGCACGCTCGCGGCGGGCGCGCCCGCCGCGTCGTGGGCGACCACCTCGCGGTCGGCCAGGTCGAGGTCGCCGACCGGCCGCCCCGGGTCGTCGAGCAGCCCCTCCAGGACCCGCGCCAGCCGCCTGGCCACGGAGTCCGCGGTGGCCTCGTCGACGACGTCGGGGCGGTGGTCGAGCCGCAGGCGCAGGCGCGGGCCGGGCACGGCGACGAGCCCGAGCGGGTAGTGGGTGCTGTCGCGCCCGCTGATCCCGAGGACCCGCGTCCCCGAGCCGCCCGGCACGACCGCGCCGCCGCCGTCGTGCGGGTAGTTCTCGAAGACGGTCATGGTGTCGAACAGCTCGCCCGCGCCGACGACCCGCTGCACCTCGGCGAGCCCGAGGTGCTCGTGCGGGATCAGCGCGCCGTGCTCCCGGTGCACGCGGTCGAGCAGCGCGCCCACCGGCTCGGCGGGGTCGAGGCGCACGCGCACCGGCACCGAGTTGATGAACAGCCCGATCATCCGGTCCACGCCGGGCACCTCGGGCGGGCGGCCGGACACCGTCGTGCCGAACACGACGTCGTCGCGGTCCAGCAGGCCTCCCAGCACCACGGCCCACGCGGCCCGCACGACGGTGGCCGCGGTCAGCCCCCGCGCCCGCGCCAAGCCGCGCAACGCCTCGGTCCGGTCCTCGTCGAGGGCGAACTCCACGCGCCGGGGGCGCACCGGGACCCTCGTCACGCCCGGCGCGGCGAGCAGCGTCGGGCGGGTGACGTCCCCGAGCGCGGTCCGCCACGCCGCGCGCGCCGCCTCCTGGTCGCGCCCCGCCAACCAGCCCAGGTAGGCGCGGTACGGGGTGACCGGCGGCAGCGGGTGGCGGGGTCCGCGGGTGTAGAGGGTGAACAGCTCGTTGAGCAGCACGGGCACCGACCAGCCGTCCAGCAGCAGGTGGTGGTAGGTCAGCACCAGGCGCCACCCCGACCCGGGCATGCGCACGACGAGGAGCCGCAGCAAGGGGGGGTCGGCCAGGTCGACGCCCTCGGCCCGGTCCTCGTCCAGCAGGCGGTCCAGCGCGCCGTCCGCGTCCGGCTCGCCGGCGAGGTCGACCTCGCGCAACCGGCCCGCGGCCTCGGCGGGCACGACCTGGACCGGCCGGCTCAGCCCCTCGTGCCGGATGCCGATGCGCAGCGTGCCGTGCCGGGCCAGCAACGCGTCGAGCGCGGCGCGCAGCGCGTCCGGTGACAGCGGCCCCTCGCCCTCCAGCACGAGCTGCGACAGGTAGACGTCCTCGGCCTCGGGGGCGTAGAGGTTGTGGAACAGGAGGCCTTCCTGCAGCGGTGTCAGCGGCAGCACATCAGCAAGCCCGACCACGGTCACCGTGACGTCCTCCAGTCGTTCAGGACCCGGGGTCCGGACCGCCCCCGGTGCAGCGATGAAACAAGCGGGCGCATCGGGGGGTCAACGCTTCCCCCGGCGTTTAAGCTGCGGCTGAACGTCCGCCCGTTCACACCGCCACCTGCCCGTTCGCCGAATGGCCTCTGTCGAAGGTCAGGGTCCGGCCCGGGTGGTGGACGACTTCCGACGTGGTCGGAGGACGACGTTCCGCAGAGGCGTGGACCACCCGACCCCGAGCAGGCTGGGAGGACCGGGGCCGCGGGGCGCCCCGGTGGTCGGAGGACTCGTGCTGGGGACGCTGCTGGCGGTCGCGGGGATCGCGTTCGGCTCTGCCGTGGTGCCGCTGGTGAGCATCGAGCTGGTGGTCGTCGCCGTGTCGGCGAAGCTGCCCGACCACGTGTGGGCCGCGGTCGCCGCCGCCGCCGTGGGCCAGGTCGCCGGCAAGTCCCTGTACCTCCTCGCCGCCGGTTCGAGGATCCGGCTGCCGCGGGCGCTGCGCGAGCGGATCGGCGGCGCGCTCGGGCCGACCGAACCCGGGGCCACGCCCAGGACCGCGCTCGCGGGCCGGTGGCAGCGGCTGCGGACCCGGTGCGAGGACAACCGCCGCGTGCTGCTCGCGACGCTCGCGGTGAGCGCGCTGGCCGGGCTGCCGCCGATCATGCTGACCACCGTGCTGGCGGGGTTGGCCGGCGTGCGGCTGGTCACCTACCTCGCGATCTGCCTGCCGCTGCGGTTGGCGCGCTTCGCCGTGCTGGCCACCGCTCCCGGTCTCCTCCCGGGGTGGTTGGGCTAGGAGCGGTCTTTCGCGCTGTGCTTAAGCACCTGGCACGCGCTGTCGCGCCGTTCCTAGTATCGGGACCACGACAGGGAAAGCGGCCCGCCGCGGCGTACGCGCAGGACGTCCCGCGCCTTCCGGCGCACGCCGCTCCCCCCGCGACGGACACGTGATGGAGCGCCCATGCCAGACAGGATCGTCATCGTCGGCGGCGGCACCGCGGGGTGGATGACTGCCTCCTACCTCAAGGCCGCCTTCGACGATCGCGTGCAGGTCACGGTCGTCGAGTCCGACCGCATCGGCACCATCGGCGTCGGGGAGGCGACGTTCAGCGACATCCGGCACTTCTTCGCCTACCTGGGCCTTGAGGAGTCGGACTGGATGCCGGCGTGCAACGCCACCTACAAGCTCGCCGTGCGGTTCCAGGACTGGCGCGAGCCGGGCCACCACTTCTACCACCCGTTCGAGCAGATGCGCTCGGTCGAGGGCTTCCCGCTCACGGACTGGTGGCTGCGCGGCGGACCGACGGACCGGTTCGACCGCGACTGCTTCCTCATGGCCTCCCTGTGCGACGCCGAGCGCAGCCCGCGCCGGCTCGACGGCAGCCTGCTCGGCCGGGACGTGCCGGAGGGCGTGGCGGAGTCGAACGCGCTCACGATGTCCGAGCACCAGGGCAAGACGCAGTTCCCCTACGCCTACCACTTCGAGGCCGCCAAGCTGGCCCAGTACCTCTGCGGGTACGCGGTCGACCGCGGCGTGCGCCACGTCGTCGACGACGTCGTCCACGTGGCGCTCGACTCCCGGGGCTGGGTCGACCACGTGGTGACGAAGGAGCACGGCGAGCTGCACGGCGACCTGTTCGTCGACTGCACCGGCTTCCGCGGGGTGCTGATCAACCAGGCGCTGGGCGAGCCGTTCCAGTCCTTCCAGGACACCCTGCCCAACGACAGCGCCGTCGCCCTCCAGGTGCCGCTGGACATGGAGGCCCGCGGCATCCGGCCGTGCACCACGGCGACCGCGCGCGAGGCGGGCTGGATCTGGACGATCCCGCTGTTCGGCCGGATCGGCACGGGGTACGTCTACGCCAGGGACTACCTGTCGCCCGAGGACGCCGAACGGGCGCTGCGCGAGTTCGTCGGCCTCGAGGCCGAGCACGTCGAGGCGAACCACATCAGGATGCGCATCGGCCGCAGCAGGCGGTCCTGGGTGAACAACTGCGTCGCGGTCGGCCTGTCGAGCGGCTTCGTCGAACCGCTCGAATCCACCGGGATCTTCTTCATCCACCACGCCATCGAGCAGCTGGTCAAGTTCTTCCCCGGCGACGACTGGGACCTCTCGCTGCGCGACCTCTACAACGAAGCGGTCGGGCACGTCATGGACGGGGTGCGCGAGTTCCTGGCGCTGCACTACCGGGCCGCCGCGCGGAACGACACCCAGTACTGGCGCGACGCCAAGGTGCGGGCGCTGCCGGACGGCATGGAGGAGCGCCTGGAGCGGTGGCTCACGCACCTGCCGGACTCGGAGACGATCTACCCGTACTACCACGGGCTGCCGCCGTACTCGTACGCGTGCGTCCTGCTCGGCATGGGCGGCCTGCCGCTGCGGCACTCCCCCGCCCTGGACCTCATCGACGACACGGCCGCGCGCAAGCAGTTCGAGCAGATCCGCGACCGCGCCGACGAACTCGCCCGCACGCTGCCGAACCAGTACGAGTACTTCGCCCAGTTCCGCTGAGGCCCGGTCCCGCCGGGAACCGGAGACGGAGGTCGGATGACAGGGCCGGACGTGGAGCTGCGGGAGATGATGTCCCGCTTCCCGAGCGGGGTCGCCGTGATCACCGCCTTCGACCCGGACGGCACGCCGCGCGGCATGACGTGCTCCTCGCTGTGCAGCGCCACGCTCGACCCCCCGACGCTGCTCGTCTGCCTGCGGACCGGCAGCCCGACGGCGGCGGCGGTGTCGGGGAGCGGCATGTTCGCGGTCAACCTCCTGCACTCCCGGGGTCGTGCCGCGGCGGAGCTGTTCGCCTCGGGCTTCCCCCAGCGGTTCAGCCGGGTGCCCTGGGACCGCCCGGCGTCGGAGGCGGGCCCGCACCTGGTCGACCACGCGCACACGGTGGCCGACTGCGCCGTCTCGCGGACCATCCCGACCGGCGGGCACCTCATCGTCCTCGGGCGCCCGCTGGCCATCGTCCGGCGCTCCACCGCGCCCCCGCTGCTCTACGGCCTGCGGGACTACCACCCGTGGCCGCAGCTCGCGTCGGGGAGCGGCGCCGGGCGCGGCGCGGAGTAGCCGGGTCCGCGCCCCCTCCGGGACGCGGGATCCCCGACCTCGTGAAACCTCACCGAAAAAGGCGGAGGGACGTTGCACATGGTGAAGTCGCTCGTCGCCGCGGCACTGGGCTCGGCGCTGGCGTTGGCCGCCCCGGTGGCGTTGGCCGCGCCGTCCGAGGGCCGGGCGGCGTCCGGTTCCGCGCCGGGCGGTTCGCAGTGCCCGGAGAAGGCGCCCGAGGGCGCCGTGTTCGTCAAGCGGGTGCAACCACCGCTGGGCCTGCCCTACGAGGTGTGGCGACTGCCGTCGGGCCAGCTGAAGACGGTCTACTGCTGAGCGCGGCGACCACCGGCGCGGCTCCTCCGGACCACCCTCCCGCGCCGGCGCCGCCCACGGCGGCAGGCGGACCAGGAAGCGAGCGGAAGGACCGCAGATGACGCACATCGTGACCCTGCTCGTCGACCTGTCGCTGATCATCGCACTCGCGAGGTTGCTCGGCGCGGCCGCGCTGCGCCTCGGGCAACCCCCCGTCATCGGCGAGGTCGTCGCGGGCGTGCTGGTCCTGCCGCTGATCATCACCACGGCCCCGGGCGCGGCGCTGTTCCCGTCCGCCGTCCGCGCCGACCTGTCGGTGCTGGCCAACATCGGCGTGGCGCTGTTCATGTTCCTGGTCGGCATGGAGTTGGACACCGGCACCGCGCGCCGAGGCGGCCGCATGGCGACGTGGGTGGCGCTGGCGTCGGTCGCCCTGCCCTTCGGCCTCGGCCTGCTGGTCGCGACCGCCCTGGCGGACCGGCACGCGCCACCCGGGATGCGGGCCGGGTTCCTGGTGTTCCTGGCCGTCGCCATGGCGATCACGGCGTTCCCGGTGCTGGCGCGCATCCTGACCGACCGGGACATGCACCGGACCCCGGTGGGGTCGCTGGCGCTCGTCTCCGCCGCGATCAACGACGTGCTGGCCTGGGTGCTGCTCGCCGTGGCGGTGGCGCTCAGCGACCGGGGCGGCCAGTCACCGTGGCTGCTCGCGCTGTCGATCCCCTACCTGGCGGTCATGTGGTGGGTGGTCCGGCCGCTGCTGGCCAGGATCATGCCCCACGACCGCGCGCTGAGCCCCGGCCGGCTGGCCGTCGTCATGGCGAGCCTGCTGCTGTCCGCCGCGGCGACCGAGTGGATCGGCCTGCACCTCGTCTTCGGCGCGTTCCTCCTCGGCGCGGTGATGCCGCGCAACGGCGTCCGCGAGCTCGTGCACGACCGGGTCGCCGAGCTGAACTCGGTCCTGCTGCTGCCCGTCTTCTTCATCGTCGCGGGCTTGGACATCGACCTCTCCACGCTCGGCGCGGGCGGGCTCGGCGCACTCGCCCTGATCCTCGCCGCCGCCATCGCGGGCAAGTTCATCGGCGCCTACACCGCCGCCCGCTGCTGCGGCGCCCCTCCGCGCCAAGCGGCGGTGCTCGGCACGCTGATGAACACCAGGGGCCTGACCGAACTGGTCGTGCTGAGCATCGGCCTCCAGCTGGGACTGCTGAACCAGCAGGTCTACACCCTGATGGTGATCATGGCCCTGGTCACCACCGCCATGGCCGCGCCCCTGCTGTCCCTGCTGTACCCGCAACGCGCCAGGGACGAGGAGCTGCGGAACTTCCTGCTCCGCCCCGACTCGCCGGCGGCGAAGGGTGCGCGGTAGCGACCGCCCGACGCCGGCGCGCGCTCACCGCCCGGTTGGAACACCCCGGCTCCACGGCCCGTGGTGACGGTTGTGCCGGTCGTTCCGCCGGCCGGACCTGGCAGCATCAGGTCACCGGAGCCGCCGGTGCGCCTCCCGGCTCTACGGTGGGCGGATGGTCTTCCGATCTGCCGGAGGGTCGAGGCGACCCGTCGTCGCCCAACTGCCGCTCTCGGAACAGACCGATCCGACGGAATCCGCGACAGGTTGGGGCGCGGCCCGCGAGGATCGGACGTGGCCGGTCGAGCGGTGGCACTCGATTTCCCACCGACCGGGTTTTCGCCCTGTGCCCGTGCCACCGCGCGCCACCGAGTCGGGGGTGCTCGGTGGAACCGAGGCGACCGGTGTCGAGTTGTGCTCACTTTTGCTTGCCGTGCGGCCGCATTTTTGCGGTGCATATCGACGGGGCTGGTTCACTTCGGAACCGATGGGCCGTCGGGCCCGTTCCACCAGGTCGGGCGCGGCGAGTCCGTGGATTCGCCCGAGATTCCGCCATTCGACAACGGCCGGTGATGCCACGTCGCTTGGACTTCGCGGACCCGGGCGAGCAGAACCGGAGCTGGTAAGAAGTTCAATCCGGGAACGGTCCCGACGGCGGTCTCCTAGAGTACGCGAACGATATGCATCCATGATGGAACCGCGCGCTGTCGACCCCGATGATCTGGGTATGACGACGAAGGCCGGTTTCGGAGAGCGAGGCGCAACGGTGAAATCACGGGTCACCTGCTTCCGCGTCACCTCACCAGACGGGTACCGGTCGACGCACGAACTGGGCCCCGGACGGACCAGGATCGGTCGGGCGACGCTCGACGGGGCGCCGGAGCTCGTGCTCGATCCCGACCCGCACCGCCTGGTCAGCCGGGTGCACTGCATCGTCGAGCACGCCGACGGGGTGTGGACGGTCACCGACAACGGCTCGGACAACGGGACCGTCCTGCGGCGCGGTGGCGAGCTGACCCGGGTCCTGGGCATGACCGGGCTGCGCCACGGCGACGCCCTCCTCGTCATCGGCGACATCACCCCCGCCGGCGACCCGCGGTACTGGAAGTTGACCTTCGACGACCCGTTCCGCACCGAGGTGGCGCCGGTGGCGCCCCCGCCCGCGACCGACGACGCGAGGGCGCACCTGACCTACGACTGGCTCCAGATGAAGGTGTTCAGGGTCGAGGGCGGCGCCCGGTCGGAGATCACCGGGCTCTCGCCGCAGTCCCACCGCCTGATCCGGTACCTCGCCGAGCTGAGCCGCGTCAACAACGGCTCGCCGGTGGCCTGCACGCACGCGGAGTTGATCCACATGCTGTGGGGACGGCCGGAGGAGTGGCCGCCGAGCCGGAGCTACGACGAGACCAACCTGCGCAACGTCGTCACGGCGGTCCGCAAGCGGATCGAGCGCGACCCGGCGAACCCGGTGTTGTTGCAGACCGAGCGCAACATCGGCTACCGGCTGCTGATCCGGGTGGACCCGGCGGCCGGCCGATGAAGCTGCTGGAGGAAGGCCGACGCGTCGGCGACACCTACGAGGTCGAGCGCTACCTCGGCGAGGGCGCGTTCGCGGAGGTCTACCGCGTCCGCCACGACATCTTCGGGCGCCAGGCGATGAAGGTGTTCAAGCGCACCGGCACCGCCGAGGAGACCAAGACCATGCTCGGCGAGGCCATCATGTTGTCGCGCATCGGCCACCCGAACATCATCCGGGTGTTCCACGCGGCCACGGTGTCCACCCCGCACGGCATGAGCGGCTACTTCACGATGGAGTACGTCGCGGGCGGCAACCTCCAGAGGTTCTGGGCCTCGCACCGCGAGCGGTTCGTCCCGGTCGAGGACTCCGCGCGCATCCTGCACCAGGTCTCCGAAGGCCTCACGGTCGCCCACTGGGCCCAGCCCGCCATCATCCACCGGGACATCACGCCGCAGAACATCCTGATCGGCTACGACACCGACGGGCTGCGGGCGAAGCTCTCCGACTTCGGCCTGGCCAAGAGCGTCAACCCGATGACCATGCTGGCCAGCACGAAGGGGACGCTGGCGTTCAAGGCGCCGGAGTCGCTGCTCAACCAGCAGGGCGACTCGCGGGCGAGTGACGTGTGGGCGCTCGGGACCATCGCCTACCTGCTGCTAACGGACACGCTGCCCTACGAGGAGGGCGGGCCGACGTCGTACTTCGGCACGGACCGCCGGACGCCGCCGCGCCCGCCGCACGAGTTCAACGCCGAGGTCGACGAGGAACTGGAGCGGATCGTGCTGCGCGCGCTGGACCCGGACCCCGTCACCAGGACGCCGGACGCCGGGGCGCTCGCCGCCGAGCTGGGGCGGTGGCGGGCGCAACGGCGCCGGCAGCGCGCCAAGCAGGCGGTCAACCTGCCGCAGACGTCGAAGCGCGTGCTGGGCAACGCCTCCTCCGCCGACGAGAAGGAAGCGGCGCGGCTGGTCGAGCAGGCGAGGGCGCTGGCGAAGCAGGCCGTCACGCTCCCGGAGGCCGCCGACCTGATGGAGGAGGCGTTCAACAAGTCACCGAAGCTGCGCGCCGCGCACGAGCACCGGCTTCGGTTGTGGCGCAAGGGGGTGGTGACCTGATGGAGAGCCGAAGCCCGGTGCGGCCGAGGGACGAGGAGCTGGAGGGGGTCCTGCGCGACCTGACCGGCGCCCGGTTGTACCGCAACAACGTGTTCCGGCTGACCGGGCTGCCGGTCACCGCGTCCGTGACGCAGGTCCGCCGACGCCGGGAGGAGGCCGCGCTGATGGCGCAACTGGGCACGCCGCCGCCGACTGCGGGCGAACTGCCGCTCACCCCCGCGCCCGACTGGGACGTGGTCAACGCCGCCTTCGAGGCGATGCGCAACCCCGTGCTGCGGCTGGTGCACGAGCTGTTGTGGCTGTGGGGCGCCGGTCAGGACGACGACCACGACCGCGCCGTGCGGCAGCACTGCGGCGTCATCGAGGGCTCGTCGCTCACCGCGCCGAACCGGCCGGCCATCGCGGACGACCCGCTCGGGCAGCAGTGGTGCGCGGCGGTCCAGGCGTGGGCGGAGGTGCTGTCCGGCGACCGGATCTGGGACTGGGCGCGGCGGCGGGTGAAGGAGGTGGCCGACCCGCGCCTGACCACCGGCACCGTCCGGCGCCTCCAGGACCGGCTGCCGAGGCACATCGTCGACGTGCACCTCGCGCTCGCGGCGAAGGCGGCCGAGGAACTCGGCCCGGAGGCCGCGGACCGACACCTGTGGGTGCTGGACGAGTCGTCGTTCGACGACGACCTGGTCGACGCGGCGCTGCGGGACGCGGTGCGCCCCGCGGAGGACCGGGTGCACGTCGCCTGCGAGGCGGCCGACCGGGTGGCGGCGACCGCGCCGCTGGACGCGATCGACGCCGGCCACGCGCTGGTGGAGCAGACCGCGGCGCCGCTGCGGGTGATCGCGGGGATGCTCGGCGCGTCCGACCCGGTCACCGCCGCCATCCACGACGAGGTGGCCAGGTCGGTGAACCTGTGCGCGGTGGCCCACGACAACGAGACCGAAGCCGGCGGTCCGGCGCTGGGGCTGCTCCCCGCGGCGCGGCGGCTCGCGAGGGAGTCCACGACGATCGACCTGATCAGCCGGAACACGGTGGCCATCACCAGGCAGTCGGTGCTGAGCCGGGTCGAGGACCTCCGCAAGGCCGGGAGGGTGAACAAGGCGTCCGACCGGCTCCTCGCGTGGCACCGGCACACCGACGACGAGCGGGTGCGCGCGGCGATCGAGGTGGTGCTGAACGACCCGACGGCGTTGATCACCCCGCCGAACGGCGTGCCGACCAGGAGTTCGTTCTTCGGCTGGGGCGCCTACCTGTGGGGCTGGAGGGCGACCGGCGACCCGCAGAAGTTCGTCGCGACCCACTACTTCACCGCGTTCTTCATCCCCGTCATCCCGATGGCCAACTACCTCCGGGATCAGGAGTACATCTACGGGAAGGTGCCGTTGAGCGTGGCGGCCAGGCGATGGCGGCTGGTCGTGCTCCTGCTGGCCGTCGCGTTCGTCGCGAACCCGTTCCAGGGCTCGAACCAGTTGATCACCTTCCTCACCATCGCGGCCGGGTTGGCCGTCGCCCTCGGGTTGCGCCGGTACCGGCTGGACAAGTGGGCAGCCGCGCAGGCGCACTCCGGCCCGGAAAGGAACGAGTAGTTGTCCAGCTTCCGCCAGCGGGTCAGGCAGCGGCGTTTTCCGCCGGAGTTCCGCATCCCGGCGCCGCAGGCCCCGCCTGCCGCAGCCGCGCACGAGCCACCACCCGAACCGGATCCCTTGCCGAAGCCACCACCCGAACCGGATCCGCTGCCGGAGCCGCCACCCGGACCGGACCCGTCGCCGGAGCCGCCACCCGGACCGGCGCGCGCCGACCTGGACGACCGGACCGTCGCGGACGTCGCCACCAACATGTGGCGCGTGCTGAAGAGGTTCGGCGACGACGGCGACGGCGAGGTGCCGAAGGCGCAACGCATGGCCACGAGGAACCTCACCGCCATGTCGGAACGGCTGCGCGAGGCCGGGATCCGCGTGCAGGACCACGACGGCGCCCCGTGGGACCCCGGCATGTCGCTGAAGGCCATCGCCTACGAGCCCCGGCCGAACGTCGAGCGGGAAACCGTGGTGGAGACCGTGCGGCCGACCGTCTACCGCGGTGGGCGGTGCATCCAGTTCGGCCACGTGATCGTCGGAGTACCGGAGAAGGGACAGGACAGTGGCACGGGAGAACATTGACTTCGGTATCGACCTCGGTACCACGACCAGCATCATCGCCGTGGCCACCGCCGACGACGCGACCGTGGTCCGCAACAACCGGCAAGCGGAGTACACGCCTTCCGCGGTGTACGTCAGCGGCTCGAACAAGGTCCTCGTCGGCGAGTCCGCGAAGGGCAGGCTGGTCGAGGACCACGACAACGCCACCGCGGAGTTCAAGCTCCAGATGGGCAAGCGGGACGCGCACAAGCACTTCAAGGCGTCCGGCCGGTCCATGTCCCCGGAGGAACTGTCGGCCGAGGTGCTCAAGTCCCTGCGCGGTGACGTCCAGCAGGCGGTGCGCGAGAGCATCGGCGCCGCGGTCATCACCGTGCCGGCCGCCTTCGAGCTCGACCAGTGCGACGCCACCCGCAAGGCCGCCGAGCTGGCCGGGCTCGACTTCGCGCCGCTGATCCAGGAGCCGAGCGCGGCCGCGTGGGCCTACAGCACGCACCTCGCGACCGACCGCGGGTTCTGGCTCGTGTACGACTTCGGCGGCGGCACCTTCGACGCCGCCATCGTGAAGGTGGCCGACGGCGAGTTCAGCACCATCAACCACGCCGGCGACAACTTCCTCGGCGGCAAGCTGATCGACTGGGCGTTGGTGGAAGGGCTCCTGATCCCCGCGGCGCGCAAGGAGTTCCCCCTGCCGGACCTGGCCCGTGGCCACCGGAAGTCGGCCGGCAACATCGCGAAGCTCAAGGCGGCGGCGGAGTACGCCAAGATCGAGCTGTCGCGCGCGGACAGCGCCGAGATCAACCTGCGGCTCAACGACGCCGACGGCACACCGGTGTTCGACTTCGACTTCGAGCTGACCAGGGCGGACGTCGAGCGGGTCGCGATGCCGCTCTACCAGCGGTCGGTGACGTTGTGCCGCAAGGCGGTCGCCGACGCCGGCCTGGGCGGCGGCGACATCGAGCGGGTGCTCCTCGTCGGCGGCACCACGATCGCGCCGGCGCTGCGCGAGCTGCTGGCCGACCCCGCGGAGGGCCTCGGCATCCCGCTCGACTACAGCCTCGACCCCGTCACGGTGGTCGCCAGGGGCGCGGCGATCTTCGCGGGCACCCAGCGGATGCCGAGTCGACCGGAACGCGCCGAGCAGGCGCTGGGCGAGGGCAAGGTGGTGCTGAACCTCAAGTACCCGGCCGCGGGTTCGGACACCGAGCCGCTGGTCGGCGGCCTGCCGCCGCGCACCGCCCAGCAGCGGGACTGGACCGGCTCGACCATCGAGTTCGCGCACCCGGACGGCACGCCGCCGTGGCGCAGCGGGCAGATCCCGCTCACGCCGGAGGGCACGTTCTCCACCCGGCTGCGCGCCGACGAGCACACCGTCAACACCTACGACATCGAGCTGCGCGACGCGCAGGGCACCGTGACGCCGACGGACCCGGAACGCATCTCCTACCGGCACACGTCGAAGATGGGCACCGCGCCGACGCTCAGCCACTCCATCGGCGTCGCGCTGGACAACAACGAGGTGCTGTGGCTGGTCCGCAAGGGGGCCGAGCTCCCCGCCACGGCCAGGGCCATCCTGTACTCGACGCTGACCGTGCGGCGCAACGAGCGCACGGGGCTGATCCGGGTGCCCATCGTGGAAGGCGAGCGGTCGAAGGCCGATCGCAACATGCTGATCGGCCGGCTGGACATCGTGCCGAACCAGGTCGACCGCGACGTGCCCGCCGGCAGCGAGGTCGAGGTCACGCTCAAGATCGACACCAGCTTCACCCCGCGCGCCGACGCGTACGTGCCGCTGGTCGACGAGGAGTTCCAGATCCAGGTGGAGCTGGGCCGGACCGGTGCGGGCACCGACTTCGGCGGAGCCGTCGAAGACCTCGCCGACCGGTTCACCGAGCTGGCCGACCGGCTCGACGCACTGCGGTTCGGCGACGTCCACCCGGGCGAGGCGGCCGAGTTGGTCGACCGGTTCCGCGCCGACGACGTCCTGGCCGACGTCCGGCGCCTGGCGGACGCGGCCGCCGTCGACCCGGATGCCGCGTCGACGTGCGAGAACCGGTTGCGGGACGCGCAGGCGGCGCTGGACGACGTCGAGGCGGCGCTGGTGTTCCCGGAGCTGGTCACGAGCGGGCGGACGGCCGTGGCGCAGACCCAGGAGCTCATCGCGGACTTCGGCGCCTCCCGGCACCGGACCGCTCTCCACAACGCCGAGCGGGCCATGGAGGCCGCCATCGCCTCCCAGGACCGCACGGTGCTGAAACGCCAGATCGACGTCGTGCGCGACATCATCCGGGAGGTGCTGCGGGACAGCGGGCAACTCGCCGCGGTGATCTTCGCCGGGCGCGAGCCGCGCCTGCGCGACAACCCGGACCCCCACGTGCAGGAGCTGCTCCAGAACGGCAGGCGCGCACTGGACGAAGGTGACGTCGCCCGGCTCACCGCGGTCAACGCCCAGCTGGAGAGGGCCGCGCCGGACGCCGTCGGGCACGCCGACGCCTCGGGCGGGCTCGGCAGCACGGTCCGGGCGGGTGACCTGTGAGCGGGGAACTGGTGACCACGTCCCCGTCCGTCGCCCGCGCCGCGGACCTGGCCAGGAGCGGCGAGTTCGGCGAGGCGGAAGAGGTGCTGCGGGAGTTGGGCGGCCGCGACAGCGCCGATCCCGCGGTCCTGGACCTGCTCGCGCGCATCCACGCCCAGCGCGGTGAGCTGTTCGACGCGGACGAGTGCTGGGCGCTGGCACTGCGGCTCGACGCCGGCTTCGCCCCGGCCCGTGCGGGCCGCCGGCGGATCGCGGCGCTGCTGGCCCGTCGGCTGCGCCCGCGCACCGGCCGGGTCCTGCTCGCCGTGGCCTGGGTCGCGGTGGCGGTCGCCGGCGCCGGCGTGGCCGTCGGTTCGCGGTCCGCGGAACCGCCCGGCCCCGACCCGGTCGTGCTCGCGGAGCTGGACGAGGTCCAGGACGACCAGCGCGCGCAGGCGGAACGCCTCGACGGCATCGACGATCGCCTCGGACAGACCGCGTTGCGGCAGCAGCGGGTGCTCGACGACCTCCTCACCGCCCTCGCGGGCAACCCCGCGCTGACCACGGGAGTGGAGTCGGGCGCGGTGGTCGTCGCGTTCCCGACCGGCGTGTTCAGCGCGGGCGTCCGGTTCGCCGACGACGGCGGCGTGGCGCTGTCCGACCTCGCCCGGCGACTTCGCCCCTTCGCCGCGGACGTGTCGATCACCGTGGTGGGCCACACCGAGGACGCGCAGGTGTCCGGCAGCACCGGCTACACGACCAACGCGGAACTCGGCACGGCTCGTGCGACGCTCGCCGCCGAGCGGATGTCGGAGGCGAGCGGGCTGCCGCTGACGACCTTCTCGCTGTCCAGCTCGGGCGCGGCGAACCCGCCGTTCAGCAACGCGACGACGGAGGGCCGGGCGCGGAACCGGACCGTGACGGTGGTGGTGAGCCCCCGCTGAGGGGTTTCCCTGAGGGGTTCCTCGCCCGGCTGCCACCTCGGGCAGGCAGCCGGCGGGGTCGCCCTGCGCAGATGGCGCCGCCTGCCACGCACGACGCGGTGATCGCGCCGGGCGCGCGCAGTTCGAACACGGTTGACGATCCGGAGCGCACAGTGGGTCCGGGATGATTCAGGGAGCAGGGATGGCAGCCACCACGGTCCGGGTCTTTCTGAGCTGGTGCCACCGCGACGCCGACGCCAAGACCGCGCTGCTGACCCGGTTGCTGCCCGCGTTGGGGCTGTTCACGGACCTGCGGGTGGAGTGGTGGGAGGACAGCCACCTGACCTGTGGTGAGAAGTTCGCCCCGGCGATCCTCGACCGCGTGGCCGAGGCCGACTTCGGGTTGCTGCTGGTGACCACCGACTACCTGGTCAGCCCGTTCATCCGCGAGCACGAGCTGTCGCGGTTCGCCGGACCGGGCGCGGACCGGGACGCGTTGCCGGTCAGGCTCGCCCCGCTGCCGCCGTTCGGGTCGGAGATCGACCTCGGCGGTCTGTCGGAGCTGACCATGTTCTCCCTCGACGGCCGCGCCTACACCGAGACCACCGGCCCGCGGCGCACGCGCTTCGGCATCGAACTGGCCGCCTCCATCCGCCGCCGCGCGCTGAACCTCAACCGCTACCGGGCCCTGTGACCCGGGTGGTGCCGCAGGGGGAACTCCACTGCCGAAGCCGGTTCTGCGTGTTATTTTCACACTGCGTGCGTCGACACGATCCACAGCCGCCGGAGGGCGTGTGATCGCGCGAGTGATCCCCTGCACCGCTAAGGAGTCACGTGAACCCCTCCTCCGGCACCACACGCGTCTTACCCGAACGGCTCACCGCGATCGTGGCCGTGGTCGCGTTCCTCCTCTCCGGGCAGCAGGCGTTCGCCGAACCCGCCGAACCCGCCGGACCCGACGCCTGCGGGCTCTCGGCGCTGGGTCGGACCACGCTGCGCGCCGCCGACCCGAGCGTGATCCGCGTCGGCGGCGCCTACGTCTCGGCGCAGGTGGGCGGTGGCGGCATCCAGGTTCGCCAGGCGTCCTCCCTCGACGGCCTGGGCTCCGCGCCCGCGGTCCTGGTCTGGCGGGACTCGCGCGCCCTCGGCTCGGTGTGGGCGCCGGAGATCGTCCGCGACGGCGGCCGGTACTACATCTACTTCACCGCGGGCAACGACGCGGCGCACCGCATGTACGCGATCCACTCGGCCTCGCCGGCTTCGGGCTACACCCGCGAGGTCCTGCTCTCCCTGCCCGGGGAGCGGTGGGCCATCGACGGGGTCCCGGTGACGTTCAACGGCCGGCGCTACTTCATCTGGTCGGGTTGGGAGTGCACGACCAACGTCGAGCAGAACCTCTACATCGCCGGGATGTCCGACCCGCTCACCCCGGTCGGCGACCGCCACGTCATCTCGCAGCCGCGCGAGCCGTGGGAGCGGGTGGTCGGCAACCCGTTCATCAACGAGGCGCCCCAGGTCGTCAAGGACCCCAGCGGCCAACTGCACGTCGTCTACTCGGCCAACGGCAGTTGGAGCGAGCAGTACTGCGTCGCGGACCTGCGGCTGCGCGCCGGCGGCGACCCCACCCACGTGTGGGACTGGTACAAGTCCAACGGCTGCCTGTTCGGTTCCGACCGCGCCACCATGATGACCGGTTGGGACCCCACCCTGCACGTCAACGGGCCCGGCCACCACACGTTCGCGCTGCCCGACGGCGACGTCGCCGCCAGCCCGCCGGCCGGCCCGAGGGCCCCGGTGGTGTACCACGCGGTGGCCAAGGGCACGCCCTACCACTGGGACAACCGCTACTGGTACACCGGCACGTTCGTCTGGTGGGGCAACACGACCTACCGCCGCGCCAACGTCCCGGGCGCGACCACGGACACCGGCTGGAGCCTGAAGTTCTTCGAGTAGCCGACCGGCCGGGGCGACGGGGCCCGTCTCCGTCGCCACCGTCGCGGTGAGGCTCCCCCGCACCCGCCCCGGTGGCACTCGGCTGCCACCGGGGCGCACCCCGCCGACTTGTCGAACCGGAGGCGTTACAGGACCCAGCGGGTGCCGGTGGACTGCAACCGGTCGGGGTCCGGAATGGGGCCGTTCTCGTGCAGCGCGATCGGCACGGACGAGCCGACGATGTTGCGCACGGCGTTGTACATGGCGTTCTGCGGGTCGTAGTTGCCGTTGCCCGCGCAGGTGTCGGCCCCGCCGATGTCCACGACCGACTTGCCCGGGTAGAACGACGACTGCGGCTGGCCGTTGTACCCGTGCAGCCACACGAGCTTGTTCAGGCCCTTGGTGTTGGTGAAGTAGTCTTACGTGAAGTTCCACAGCCGGTTGTACTGGCCGCCGCCCTCCTTCGACCACCAGAACCACGTGCCGCCCGCCTCGTGGAACGGCCGCCAGATCACCGCCGCCTTACCTGCATCTGGGTGCCCTCGTACGTGTCGGGCTTGGTCGGCGCGCCCATGTGGTAGCCGATCATCGGGATGCCGCCCGCGTTCCACCACGCGATGGCACGCGGCGCGAGGTCCTTCGAGTCGCCGAAGTCCAGCGCCCGGATCGCCGGGCACTTGCCCGTGTTGTTGCGGATGTGGTTGATCTCGTGGTCCGGGCCGCCGATCCACGTCGACTCCTGCTGACCGGAGATGATGTGGTTGCCGTACTGCGAGTACACGTAGCACAGCAGCTTGCGCGCCTGGGTCGAGGCGTTCGGGTTGACCGGGTTGACCGGGCACTGGGGCGTGCCGCCGCCGGTGCCCGCGCGGAACCTCTGGTTCGCGCCGCCGGTGCAGTCCCAGATCTGCAACTGGGCGCCGTTGGCGCTCGCATTGCCCGTGACGTCCAGGCAGCGGCCGGATCCGACGCCCACCAGCGGGGCGGGAGCGGCCTGCGCCGGTGTGGTCGCCAACAGCAGCGCAGGGGCGGTCAGCGCCACGGCGAGCAGAGCTCTGCCGAGGCGTGACGGAGCACGCATCTGATCTCCTTTGATCATCGCGGAAGAGGAGGAGGCAGGAGCAGCACGAAGATTGTTAGGTTCATGATGAAACAAATTCGAGCTTCCGATCGCCGTCGCCACCCTGCTCACCCGCTTGGCGGCGCTCGGTCCCGGTGGGGCGAGGAAGGCGGTCGGTGCGCCCGGCTACGGCGATGCGCTTCGCGGCCGCCTGCCGTCACACCGCTCCGGTGATCGTCTTCCTGATGGCGAGGGCGGCCGCCTCGTCGTAGGTCGGGGAGCCGTCGAGCTGCCGGAGGATCACGTGCGTCATGAGGAAGCTGGAGGCGCAGCCCCGGTGGCCGTAGCCGCAGTGCGGACCGGTGGGGTCGACGAGGATGTGGCTGAGGCGGGGTGGCAGGCCGTGGGAGCCCTCGACCAGCTTGCCGTCGACGACCAGGCCCGTGCCGACCCCGCGCCGATGGTGATGACCACCATGGACGTCGTCCCGGTGCCGGCGCCGAACCAGTGCTCGGCCGCGGTGAGCGCCTGCACGTCGTTGTCCACCGCGGTGGGCACGCCCGTCGCCTCGGTCAGCCGCGGGCCCGGCGGCACGTCGGTCCAGCCCAGGAAACCCGCCGGGCGATGTGCCCGGCGCGCACGACACCGCCGAGGATCACACCCAGCCGTGCACGTGGAGCAGCTCCGAGGGCCTGCCGGTGGTGGAGCGCAGCTCCGTGGCGCCCTCCACCAGCAGCCCTTGCGCGACCAGGGACTTGGTCACGCGGGACAGCGTGGGCCGGGACAGCCGCAGCCGGTCGGCCAGCTCGCTGCGCGACCTGGTGCCGTGGACGAGCAGTTCCAGCAGCACACCACGCCCCGCCTCGGACAGGCGTGGCCAAGGCGGTGCGGTGCGGACACGACTCCCCCGGGACACCTCCCGAAGATACCTCCCCGTGCCGGCGCCACCCGCCGCCACGTCCTGGCGACGGGCGACCGTTCGCGGGCGGCACGAAGAGCGCCGCCCGTGAACGGTCGCCGGGATGTCGGGCGTCGGCCCCCGGCCGAACTCACCGGCCGGCGGGCTTGAGCTTCAGGAAGATCTCCGAGTGCTCGGGCCGCGCCCAGACGGCCGGGAACGAGTACAGGTCTTCCTTCGTGGGCCAGCCGGTGAACTTCTTGGCGTTGTACTCGCTGGTGGTGCCGCCGGTGAGGATCGGGATGTAGGGGATCGACTTCTCGATCTCGGTCTGGA